>NZ_JCALCY010000025.1:0-28093 GCF_059812585.1 Mycobacterium sp. NGS48 | reverse complement strand
GATAAAACCGCACAACGGGCATGGGTCTTCATCGCCTACGGCCCGGTGCAGCTCGGTAGCCTGAGGAACTGTGGGTGCCGACACGCCCGAGCGCGCCTCGGAATTCGTCACGGCGCCGCCTCGCAGCGGTCCCGGTGTTGCATCGATGGTGGGCTATCGCTATTGGGGCGCTGCGCCCGCGGTGCATCGGGGCATGCCGTCGTCGACACTGACCTTCATCGTCAGCCTCGATGAGGGGGTCGAGGCGGCCGACACCTCGGAGGCCCTCCGCGATGCCCGGCCCACCCCGCTGCTATTGAGCGGGTTGCACGAGCGGGCCGCTCAGATCCGGCAGCGACGGGGCCAAGCCGGCGTGCAGCTGGCCGTGCATCCGCTCGCCGCGCGGGGACTGTTCGGGGTGCCCAGCGCAGAGTTGAGCGTGACCGATTTCGATGCCACCGCCGTGCTGGGCCGCCGCGCCGTCGAGCTATGCGAGCGGGCGGCCGACGCGCGGGATTGGCGAGATGCCTTCGCGGTGATTGCCGACTATCTGGTGAGTGCGCGGCAGCGCCGCGACCGCGCGACGGTACGCCCCGAGGTCGCCTATGCCTGGCACCTCTTGGAGCGCAGTTGCGGCCGGGCCTCCGTAGGCGCCGTCGCCGATCGAGTCGGCGTCAGTGCGCGACATTTGACGACGTTGTTCACCAAGGAAGTCGGCCGGTCGCCCAAGACGGTGGCGATGCTGATGCGCTTCGAGCACGCGACCGCGCGGATCGCCGAGTCGGTGCGGCAGCGCGGGCTGGTCGACCTGGCAGCTGTCGCGATCGACACCGGATACAGCGATCAGGCCCACCTGACCCGAGAGTTTGGCCGCTTCGCCGGTACGTCGCCGCGCCGGTGGCTGGCCGAGGAGTTCCGAAACATTCAAGACGGCGGCCACTCGTACGGCTCAGACTGCGAGCATGACTAATTCCAATCCGACCGTGTGGTTGACGTTGCGCGCACACAATGCACCCAAGCTGATTGACTACTACGTAGACACTTTCGGCTTTGTCCTGGCAGCCCGGTATGGCGAGGGCGAGACCGTCGACCACGCGCAACTTCTGTGGCCCGAGGGCAGCGGCGGAATCATGCTCGGCAGTAACAGACCCGACGGCGAGTGGTCCCGTGAGCCCGGCACCGCCGGCGGCTACGTCGTCACCGCCGATCCGGATGCGCTCTACGAGCGCGTGCTGCAACGCAAAGCCGAAATCGTTCGGCCCCTTGACAATACCGATTACGGTGCCCGTGAATTCACTGTCCGCGACCCAGAGGGCAACCTGTGGTCCTTCGGCGATTACCGTGGCGCGCCGATGCCGGCCTGACATGCGCGCCAAACGAATCACCGCGAACCTTCGGGTAGCCGACATCAACACCGCGAAGACCTTTTACACCGACTACCTCGGGCTGAGCACCGAGGAGTTCAACCTGGGATGGGTGGCCCGCTACACCGCACCAGACAGCGGCGCGAACGTCCAGGTCGTCACGCGCGATGCGTCCGCCCCCGAAGACTCGGTCATCTCCGTCCACACCGATGACGTCGACGACGCGTACGCAGAAGCCCAGAGACTCGGCTACGAGATCGTGCATCCGTTGACCACAGAGTCGTGGGGAGTGCGCCGCTTCTTCGTGCGCGCACCGGACGGCAACGTCGTGAACGTCGTGAGCCACCGCGACTGAGCACCGGCGCGACGTGCGGGTTCAATCCCGGACGCGCACGACGACTTTGCCTTTGGCGGTGCGGTTCTCAAGCGAGGCGACTGCCGCGGCGGCGTCCTCCAGCGGGTAGACCACCGGCTCCGGAGGAGACAGCTTCCCCGAGGTAAGCAGCCGCTCGAGCCCCGCCCACTGCTCATGCAGCGCGTTGGGATGTTTCCCGGCCCACGCACCCCAGCCGACCCCGACCACGTCAATGTTGTTGAGCAGCAGCCGATTCACCTTCACGGTTGGTATTTCACCGCCGGTGAAGCCGATCACCAACAGGCGTCCCGCCGGAGCCAGCGAGCGCAGCGAATCGGTGAATCGGTCGCCGCCGACGGGATCGACCACCATGTCGACGCCACGGCCGTCGGTCAGTTCTTTGACCGCGTCTTTGAATCCGTCGGCCAGCACCACATCCGTGGCGCCGGCGGCCGTCGCAATATCGGCCTTTTCCTGCGTGCTGACCACCGCGATGACGCGCGACGCCCCGAGCACCGACGCCAGCCGCAGCGATGAGGTGCCGATACCGCCGGCGGCTCCGTGTACCAGCACCGTCTCGCCCGCCTCCAGTCGCCCGCGGACCGTCAGCGCGAAGTACATGGTCAGGTCGTTGAACAACAGGCCGGCACCCGCCTCGAAGCTGACGTTGTCGGGCAGCTTGAACGCTCGGTCGGGGGCCAGCACCGCGACCTCGGCCATCCCGCCGGTGAGCATCGTCAGGCCAACCACCCGATCTCCGGCACGCACTGCGGCGTTGTCGGGCGCCGATCGGACCACGCCGGCGATTTCCGCGCCCAACACAAATGGCGGATCGGGCCGGTACTGGTAGAGGCCGCGGGTGAGCAGCGCGTCCGGAAATGCCGCGCCAGCCGCGTGCACCTCGACGATCACGCCGTCGCCCGTTGGTTCGTCGACGTCGGCCACTTCGATACCGTCCGGACCATCGAGCCTGGTCACCCGTGCTGCGCGCATGCCACCTCCGTCATCAACAAAACGCTGTCCAACCGGCCCAACCCCAGGTGATCGTAGCCCTGCACGCCGGCCCTCCGGCCGCACAGGGAACTCACAACCGTCGCACAGCGGTATCCGCATGAGCCAGCAGATGAACGGAAGGTAAACTAACCGTGAACAACCTGGGGTGTGGGCGGCTATCGCCCTGCGACCACGACCGTTGGGAGGTGTGGCAGATGCCGAGCTTGCCGCCCGTAGTTCTCGATAGCACCGTCGATCCGGCAGATCGAGCCGACGCGATCGACTTCATCAACCGCGTCAACCTGCTGTTCGACGCCTGCGACATCGATGCCATGGTCGAGGCCTTTCTTCCGGACGGCGTGACGTATCACACCCATGGCGTGGCGCGGGGCCGGGCGGAAACGCGGCGCTTCTTCGAAGAGACCTACCCCTACAGCGTTCCCGGGGTTAGCCGCATCGCCACCAACCCGATCGTCGATAGCGACGGCGACGGAGTGATCGTTCGCTACTACAACCTTCTCGTCCGCTATGCGCCAGAGCCGGCTGCGCCCAGGATGGTGACGGGCGAGGTGGTCGAGGAACCCGATGATCTGCCCGCGATCTGGGTCTACTCCGCTGTGACGGACCGACTGCGTCGGCTCGATAACGTCTGGCGGATCTTCGAACGTCACATCGGGACGACGACGATGAACGACCGGCTGCGCCCGACGGCGTCGGCGCCCGGTTTTATGAACCCGCGCCTGCGCCCGGCCGCCTCATGGTGAGAACCCACCGGCAACACGTACCACCGCTCGCCCGCTGAAGGCTCCGGCCCGGACCCGGTCCAGCACCTCGACGACGTCTTTCACATCGACCTCGGTGACGATCGCGTCGAGATGACGCGGACGCAGCTCGTCGCCGAGCCGGCGCCATAGCTCGCGGCGTGGCCCGATCGGCATCTGCACCGAGTCCATGCCCAGCAGCGCCACACCGCGCAGGATGAACGGCAGCACGGTGGTGTGCAGCGCGGGTCCGCCGGTCAGTCCGCTGCAGGCCACCGCGCCCCCGTAGTCGACGGCGGTGAGCAGGTCGGCCAATGTCGCGCCGCCCACGCAGTCGATCCCGGCGGCCCAACGTGTCTTGGCCAGCGGGCGCGGCTTGGCGTCCGGGTCGGCGGGCAGCCGACCGATAACTTCACTGGCGCCAAGGCTTTTCAGTCGTTCAGCGGCATCACGCTTGCCGCTCGACGCCACCACCTGGTAGCCGGCACCCGCGAGCAGGTCCACGCTGACCGAGCCGACGCCGCCGCTGGCGCCGGTCACCACCACCGGCCCGGCGTCGGTGGCGACGCCCCAGTCGATGAGCGCCTGCACACTCATCGCTGCGGTGAAGCCGGCGGTGCCCATCGCTGCGGCGTCGCGCGGACTCAATGCGCCGAGCGGCACCACCTGATCGGCAGGCAGTCGGGCGTATTCGGCATAGCCGCCATGGTGGCCGGTGCCGATCTGATAGCCGTGGGCCAGCACCGCGTCGCCCGCAGCGAAGTCCGGCGACTGCGACTCGACGACCTCACCGGTCAGATCAATGCCCGGCACGACGGGATAGTCGCGCACCACGCCGCCGCCCGGTGTGAGCGCCAGCGCGTCTTTGAAGTTGACACTGGAGTAGGCCACCCGGATCGTCACCTCGCCGAGCGGCAGGTCGGCTGCCTGCAGGGTCTCGACCGTGGCGGTGAGCTTGTCGCCGTCTTGGCGCGCTATCAGCGCCTGAAACGTCTCCATACGTCGACGCTAGCCTCGTGCCATGGATTCCTTCCCACTCGGTCACTTTTCGATCGCCCGCATCGGCTTCGGCGCAATGCAACTGCCCGGCCCCGGCGTGTTCGGACCGCCGCGTGACCGCGACGCGGCGCTGGCGGTGTTGCGCCGCGCGGTCGAACTCGGCGTCGATCACATCGACACCGCCCAGTTCTACGGGCCCGACGTCGCCAATGAACTCATCCGCGAGGCGCTGCATCCGTACCCGGAAAACGTGGCGCTGGTGAGCAAGGTCGGTGCATGCCGCGACGATGCGGGCGGCTGGCTGCCGGTCGTGAGCCCGGCCGACCTACGCCGCGACATCGAGGCCAACCTGCGCACCCTGGGGGTGGACCGGTTGGCCGCTGTCAACCTGCGGCTGGTAGACAGCGGCGGGCCGGATCAACATTTCGATGACCAGCTTTCGGTCATGATCGCCGCTCGCGACGAAGGACTGATCGGCGGTATCGGGCTTAGTGAAATCACGCTCGAGCATCTGTTGCACGCTCTGGAGCGCACCGAGATCGCCTGTGTGCAAAACGCATTCAACCTCGCCGATCGTTCGTCGGCCCCGGTGCTGCAGGAGTGCACGACGCGCGGCATCCCCTTCGTGCCGTTCTTCCCGCTGGGATCGGCGTTCATCCAACCGAATCCGGTGCTGGGCAACGAAGTGGTGCAACGCACCGCGGAGCGGCTCGGCTGCACCCCGGCACAGATTGCGCTCGCGTGGACGCTCGGCGTCGCGCCCAACGTGCTGCTGATTCCGGGCACGTCGTCGGTGCGACATTTGGAAGAGAACCTGGCTGTCGCCGACATCGAGCTCGACGACGACACCCGCGCGCAGCTGGACGCGCTCGCCGACTGAAACGGCTTGCGTTCGGTCCGCTCCCGCAGGCTAGTCTAACTAGACTAAGTCCGGTAGGCTGATCGTATGTCGACCGTCAACATCCACGATGCGAAGACCCACCTGTCGCACCTGCTCGCTCGCGTCGAGAACGGCGAGGCGATCACTATCGCGCGCGCCGGCAAACCAGTCGCCGACCTGATCCCGCATGCACGCGCCGACATCGTCTTCGGCGGCCTGGCGGGTCGACTTCATTACGACACCGATCATTTCGATGACACCGACAACGATCTCAACGCGTTGTTCGGCATCGAATGAGTGGCCTCTTGCTCGATACCCACGTCGTGCTCTGGCTGCTCGACGATAGTCCCCGGCTCGGGGCCCAGGCCCGGCATCGCATCACCGGAAGCGCAGGCGTGTACATCTCCGCCGCGAGCACGTGGGAACTTGCCATCAAGGCGGCTATCGGCAAGGTCGGGCTACCCGACGATTTCGACGACGCGATCAATCGGTCCGCCCTACGCGACCTGCCCGTCACGCGACGCCACACTCTCGCATCTGACCTGACGGCACTGCCCCACAAGGATCCTTTCGACGCATTTCTGGTGACGCAGGCGACGATAGAGCGGCTCACATTGGTCACCGCCGACGCGAAGTTGCTGAAGGTGCTACCTGACGCCATCGATGCGCGGGTCTGAACTACTCAACTCCTACGCCGCAGTTCAGGAGCCGGTCATCGCTGAGCGGATCACGTCGAGGTCATTATCGGCGATCTTGAACACCCCGAACCGGAACTTGTAGCCCCACCGAGCCTTGTCTTCGATGAAGTCAAGTTGGTCGATCAGTGGCCGGATCGGCGTCTCGGTGCATTCGAGGAAGTCGACGTTGCGGCGCCACGTGTGGAAATCAGGCGCCATGTCCGTCTGATATGGCTCATCATCGGCGACTCGGCCGATGGCGGTAAAGGCCTGAAGCGGCTCACCGTCGGGGTAGCTGGTCTTGGGTGAGTAGAAGATGATCCAGTCACCACGAGCCATCCTGCGCAGCATGTGCGGTTTACCGTGGTTCGCCTGGGTGAAGCGACCGCGCACCCCCTCTGCGACATGGTCACGGCTGACCGTATTTATCCAGTTCGTCATGACCGCATGCTAAGTCGGGCGGCCGACACAGCCTGTTCGCTTGTTGCTGGCTTGTGGATAACGTTGCGGGCCTGCAGCTTTCTGCGGGCGATATCACATACGGCATCAAGTTGGAGGAGGCATTAATCCTCGGCTGGCGCGACTAGAGAAGCTGCTGAGCATGCTGAGGTTCAGCCGGCTACTTGAGCTCCGAGGACGACAATCCCAGTAGCCGTCGAGCCACCACCAACTGCTGGATCTGCTGGGTGCCCTCGAAGATGTCCATGATCTTGGAGTCGCGCGCCCACTTCTCCAGCAGCGTCTGCTCGGAATAGCCGGTGGTGCCGGCCATTTCGACGGCCTTGCAGGTGATGTCACTGCCCACCCGGCCGGCCTTGGCTTTGGCCATCGATGCTTCTTTGGAGTTGGGGATGCTGTTGTCGGCCTGCCATGCCGAGCGCACCGTCAGCAGGTAGCTGGCCTCCCAGTCAGCCTCCATTCGTAAAAACTCTGCGGCCGGGGCACTTTGGGCGTGCGACGGCTTGTCATAGGAGATCTCCACGCCGGCCTCGGTCAGGATCTTGCGCAGTTCTTCCAGCGCCGCCCGAGCGACGCCCACGGCCATCGCGGCGACGACCGGCCGCGTGTTGTCGAAGGTCTCCATCACCCCGGCGAAGCCCTTGCCCGTTTCGATCTTCGGGTTGCCGAGCAAGTTGTCCGTGGGGATGCGGGCGTTGTCGAACCGGATCACCGCCGTATCGGAGCCTTTGATGCCCAGCTTGTTCTCCAAGCGTTCCACCGTGACACCCGGGTGCTCGCGCGGCACGATGAACGACTTGATCGCCGGGCGGCCCAGCGACTTGTCCAGGGTCGCCCACACCACAATGTGGGTGGCGCGGGAACCGGCGGTGACGAAGATCTTTTCGCCGTTGATCACGTACTCGTCGCCGTCGAGCTTGGCGGTCGTCGACACCGCCGCCGAGTCGGAGCCGAAGCTCGGTTCGGTGATGGCCATTGCCGCCCATACCCTGCCCAGGCGTTGCAGTTGCTCGTCGGTGGCCACCCCGGAGATCGCCGCGTTACCCAGCCCTTGATAGGGGATCGACAGCATCATCGCCGCGTCGCCCCAACTGGCCTCCAGGGTCTGCAGCACGGCCGCCATGTTGGCGCCGTTGCGGTTCTCTTTGCTGCTTTCACTGCTACGAAACGCGTCGGCTCCGGCCATGCCCAGGGTATTGGATGCGGCGGCGCCCTCGAACATGTGGGCCAGCGTGTCCAGCTCGACCGGGTAGGCGTGCTCCTTCAGGTCGTATTTGCGGGCGATCGGCCGCATGAGCTCGGCACCGGCGGAATGAGCGTTGTCGATGACGGGGTGCAGCTTTTTCGGGATTTCCAGATTGATTGCCATGATCAGACTTTCGGTTGCGAGAGAAAACTCAGATGACGACAACACCCTCGGCGACGCCGATGGCCCGCAGGTCGCGGTACCAGCGTTCGACGGGGTGTTCCTTCGTGTAGCCGTGGCCGCCGAGCAGCTGCACGCCGTCCAGGCCGATCTGCATGCCCTTGTCGGTGGCCAGCCGCTTGGCCAGCGCCGCTTCGCGGGTGAACGGCAGACCTTGCTCGGCGCGGGCCGCGCCGCGCCAGGTGATCAGGCGCATGCCGTCGAATTCGATGGCGATGTTGGCACACATGAACGCAACCGACTGCCGGCGGGCGATCGGCTCACCGAAGGCTTCGCGTTCTTTGACGTAGGGGACGACGTAGTCGAGCACGGCATGGGAGGTACCGACGGCCAGCGCGGCCCAGCCCAGCCGCGACAATGCGATCGCTTCCGAATAGTCGGCGTCGCTGGCGTCCTCTCCGCCGAGGCGGGCGCTCAGTGGCACCGACACCTTGTCCAACTCGACCTGGCCCAAGGCGGCGGCTCGGATGCCCATGCTCGGATCGGGCTTGACGGTCAGACCCTGAGTCGACGACTCGACGATGAACAGCGCCGGCTTGCCGTCGAGTTGTGCTGCCACGATGAATAATTCGGCATCGGCGGCCGCCGGAACCAGCGATTTGACGCCCTCGAGCCGGTAGCCACGGGGGGTGCGGGTCGCGGTGGTCTTCAGGTTGGTCGGGTCGAACAACGCGTGTGGTTCGGCAATCGCCACGCAGGCCTGCGGGACATTGTCGCCCGCGAACTCCTTGAGGTAGGTGGCCTGCTGATCGGCGCTGCCCCAATGGGTGAGCGCGGCGGCGAACCCGGCAGGGGCGAGGATCGGCAGCGCCAGTCCCATGTCGCCGTAGGCCAGCGCCTCGGCGACCAGCACGTTGGTGACACTGGAGCGGTGTTCGGCGATACCGTCGAAGTCCTCGGGGACGTTGACGGCGGTGATCCCCAACTCTGCCGCCTTGGCGACCAGATCCGGGGGATAGGCCGCTGCCTCGTCGGCGTCGTGGGCAGCCGGCCGCAGGATCTCCTCGGCGAACTGCTCGACGGTTTCGACGATGAGCTTCTGGTCATCGTCGGGCGTCAGATCGAAGTAGTCTTTGCCGCTTGTCTTCAGTCGTGTCGGCCCACCGCGAAGCCCTTGGACACGCTTGAATTGCCGATTGGTGGCCCCGGCCGCCGAAAAAACCGTCTTGACGCCGTAGCGCAGCGTCCGATTGAGCGGATCCCGCAAGCGGTATTTGTCCAAGAACTCTTGGCCGAGCAGCGGCGTGAGCAGCGCCATGCCGATGTCGATGCCGGATCGCTTGTGCTTGTGCTCACCAACGGCGGTCTTACGGCCGGTTCGCTTGGGACGTCCATTGGTCGCGGGAAGGGTGTTGGTCATATCAGCAGCCTTTAATTGAGCACCGTCGTTGAGCTAACGCGTAACCCGATCTTACTCTGGAGTAAGATAGAAGTACCTGTTAAATACTTCACACCGCTGTTAGCTGCGCAGTTGCCTCAAGGCTTCGTCGTGGAGTAGGCCGTTGGTGGCCACCACGCTGCCACCGTGGGGGCCGGCGGTGCCGTCCAAGCTGGTGAACATCCCGCCCGCCTCCCGCACCAGAATGTCCAGCGCGGCCAGGTCCCAAACCGAGACTTCGGGTTCGGCGGCGACGTCGACGGCGCCCTCGGCCACCAGGCAGTACGACCAGAAGTCGCCATATGCGCGTACCCGCCACACCGCGTCGGTGAGCGCGACGAATCGCTCCCGCAGACCGCGCTGCGCCCACCCGGATAAGCTGGAGAATGACAGGCTCGCCGCGCTCAGCTCTGCTACCGCGGACACCGTGAGCCGCCGCGGTGCCGAGCCGCCGACCGTCGCAAATGCACCCGTTCCGCTGGCGGCCCACCACCGCCGCTGCAGCGCCGGTGCGGTGATGACGCCGACGGTGGGGACGCCATCGTCGAGCAACGCGATCAGGCTGGCCCATACCGGCACCCCGCGAACGAAGTTCTTGGTGCCGTCGATCGGGTCGACAATCCATTGCCGCCCCGCCGAAGTGGTGGATCCGCCGAATTCTTCGCCGAGGATGCGGTCGGCGGGCCGGTCTCGGCCGAGCGCGTCGCGCAATTCGGTTTCGACGGCCCGGTCTGCGTCGGTCACTGGCGTGAGATCAGGTTTGGTGTCGACCTGCAGGTCCAGCGCGCCGAACCGGGCCAGCGTCACCGCGTCCGCACGGTCGGCCAGCGCCAACGCCACCGCGAGATCGTCCTGGGTCATGGGTGCAGTCCTACCATGGGCGGCGTGTGGGAATTCGGTGTGCTGTTACTGCTGATTGCGATTCTGGCCGTGTTTTTAGCCCCGCGGTTCATCCGGCGCGGACCACGCGGTGACGCGGTGAACGGCACACTGCTGGTCACCGGTGTCAGTCCACGACCCGACGCCACCGGTGAGCAGTTCGTCACCATCGCCGGCGTGATCAACGGGCCGACCGTCAACGAGCATGCTGTCTATCAGCAGATGGCCGTCAATGTCGATGACTGGCCGACGATGGGTCAACTGATGCCGGTGGTGTACTCGCCGAAGAATCCGGACAATTGGAGCCTCGCGCCGACCGAGCCGCCCGCCGCCTAAGGGTCATGGTCAGTTCCGATGAGGGATGCAGCATGAATCAGCCGACAGAGCACCATCTTGCCGTCCGCATGGCGGAATTAGCCCGTACTCTCGCCATGCCGAGAACGATCGACGACATCCTCTCCAGCGTGACCTCCGCGGCAGTCGAACTCATCCCGGGTGTCAATACGGCAGGAATATTACTAGTGAAAAAAGGAGGCAAGTTCGATTCTGTTGCCGGCACATCGGAGTTGCCGCATAGACTCGACGAACTGCAAATGAGATTCAATGAGGGCCCCTGCATGGAGGCGGCACTCAACGAAATCGTGGTACGCACTGAAGATTTCAGGACAGAAAAGCGCTGGCCCCGATACTCTCGCGCGGCAGTCGAAGTCGGTGTGCTCAGCGGGCTGTCGTTCAAGCTGTACACCGCCGACCAGTCGGCCGGCGCGCTCAACCTCTTCGGTTATGCCCCGACCGTCTGGGACGCAGAGGCCGAAACCATCGGCGCCGTGCTCGCGGCGCATGGGGCCGCGGCGGTCCTCGCGAGTCAGCACGGTCAGCAGCTTGAGGCCGCGCTATGGAGCCGCGACCGTATTGGCCAAGCCAAAGGCATCGTCATGGAACGGTTTGGGGTCGACGACGTGCGCGCATTCGAAATGCTCAGGCAGTTATCTCAAGAATCCAACGTCAAACTCATCGATATCGCTCAGCAGGTCATCGACAGCCGCGGCAAGTGACGAACTACGTCGAGGACACATCGTCGACATAGCCGTCGGGAGCCCGGTCGTTGTCTCGCCGCGGGGATCTGCGGGTGCCGAAGACGGTGGTGACCAGATGATGCAGCATCGCAACAAACGTGATTGCCCAGGCGGCCAGGCCGATCCAGCTTTCGTCGGCACCGATGTACTCCACGATCGGCAGGTGATCGGTCTTGCCCAGGTAGTCACCGGCCACCCCATACATGCCCAACGGGAACACCACGCTCCACAGCGGTCCCTCGTAGCGCAGTGGAATGCGATGCACCACGTGCTTCCACACGCCGGCGGCAATCAGCGGAGGTATCAGCCAGGTGCCGAAAGCCCAGAACACCACCGACGTTCCGGCGATCAGGCCGCGGGTTGCGTCGACCATCGGTGCGGATGCCATCTCCACGATTCGCGCGCCGGCAACGACGGTGATGGCGGTAGCGCCCATCGACACCCAGTACGGCGGGGTGAGGTCTTCGGGCTTCAGTCCATAGAGCAGGATGCGAGCGCCGACGAAGATGCCGGCGGCGGCGTAGAGAAAGACGCCGACCGACCAGGAGAACACCGCCAGCAACGCCAATTCCCGTCGGCCCGTTTCCAGTTCAGGCTCCAACGCGGCGGCCAGCACGGCGACCGACTCGCTGGCCACCACCCAGATGAACCAGCTGCCGTTGGCATGCTGCAACACCGGCCGGCGGGTGGTACGCACCACCGCGGCCCACGGCACGACGTAGCCCAGCACCAGCCAGGCCAGCCACCCGACAATCAGCAGCGCGAACGCGAACCGATAGTGAGTGTCGATGGCCAATCGGGTGCCCAGCACGTCGACGGCGGCGACAAAGGTGAATGACCCGAAAGCGCGGCGCGGGTCCCGCAAGTCTGCTGTGAAGTCGGAGCGGAAAGAGATGATCCGCACTGCGGTAGCCGCCACCAAGGCCACGAAGGCGACGACGGCCAGCCACAGCAACGCCACCGAGAGAACGTAAACACGATGGTTGTGCAGCGCGATCGACACGATGCCGGTGGCCATCACCAGCGCGAAATAGCCCGGGTTGAGGGTTCTTACCGCGTCGCGGACGCCCGTCTTCCAATCTGCCTCAGTAATGGACACCAATCTTCCGCCACCTCCGCCCGCCGGTCCCCGGCTCTTCCGGTGGCCTGGCGACGCGACTGCGGATGACAATATAGGGGCGCCAGAGGTACCACAGCGGGTAACTCCAGGCATGGACGAGGCGGCTGAACGGCCAGACGATGAAGATCGCCCACGACGCGACCGCGTGGACCTGGTAGAGCACCGGCGCGCTGGTGATCGCTCTGACGTTGGGGTGAAGGGCGAACAGACTGCGGAACCAGACCCCGACCGTGTTGCGGTACTCGTAATGTGAGGTGTCCTCGATGCCCAGGGTCAGGAAGATACCGAGGAGCACGATGATGCCGAGCAGGATCAGCGCCAGGTAATCGACGGCGCTGGTGGTGGCGCGTACCCGCGGGACAGCGGTGCGGCGGAAGGTCAGCACCGCGGTGCCGATAAGAATGCCGATCGCGGCGGCCGATCCGGCGAAGGCGGAAAAGTCCTGATACCAGGTTTCAGGTATGCCGAGCCAGTCGGTAACCGATTTGGGCACCAAGATGCCCAGGACATGACCGCCGATAGCGGCGAAGGTGGCGTAATGGAACAGCGGCGAACCCCATTTGAGCAGTCGACGCTCCTGCAGTTGGGTCGAGCGACTGGTCCAGCCGAACTGGTCGTAACGCCACCGCCAGATGTGGCCGACCACAAAGACGACTATCGCGATGTACGGCAGGATGACCCACCACCACAGGTTCCACGTGGTTATCTGCCTCAGCATCAATCGCCTCCGTTTTGGGCTCCGTAGCCGGACAGATATTCCGGCGGCGCGAACGGCTCCAATCCGACGTCCTCGCGCGGCGGACCGGACTCCCAGGCAGCTCGCACCTGGTCCAGTTCGCGCTTGCCCAGGCCGGGCAGGTCGGCGATCACGGCGGCAACCAGATCGGCGTAGGGTGACTCGGCTTTGGATAGGTTGCGCCGCAGCAACTCCAAGTCAGGGCGGTGACCAGACAATAGCCGCTGGCCTCGGGGACACAGCGCGGCGAAGTCCAGCACCATCGGCAGGTAATCGGGCAACTCGTCGTCGGACGGGATGAAACCGGCATCGCGATAGGCGGTCTTGAAGATGACCATCGCCATGCCGCGTTTGCGGGTGTCGCCGTACCGGTAATAAGTCAGATACAGCGTGCAACGCCGATGCAGGTCGAACGTGTCCACGTAGTGTTGCGCGATCTGGTTGGGCGGTGTGGTGCGCAGCCAGCCGAGGAACCGGCCGAACGCCTCGCGCGCCGGTTTGGGACTGGCGCCGGCCGCGAACGTATCCAGCGTGTCGAGCCCGTCGAAGAGCGCCGCCGTCGGATACTGCAGCAGCACCGACGCCAACTTGATGGTCTGCTGGTTCATGCGGTGCCCGGTTCTGGGAACATCCGCGTGTCACGGTCCCTGCCGTTCCAGTTCAGCAAGTTGAAGCCGGTTGCGGGGCTGGCAGTTTCGGTAGGACTACTCGCTGGGCGATAGGAGCCGACGCCGTGCGGGCCGGGCGGGCCCATCCCGCCCATGCCGGGTCCGCCGTCGGTGTCGAGGCTGCAGAACAGCTGTTCGTGCTGACCCATCAAGATCCCGGCCTCCTCGGTATGGGCGGGCGGAATCACATAGCGCTCTTCGTATTTCGCGATGGCCAGCAGTCGGTACAAGTCGTCGAGGTCGTCGGCGGTGGCGCCGACGGAAGCAGGCAGACCTTCGTCGATGTCCAGGCCGAGCTGCCCGGCGCGCTGAATTGCCCGCACGGCGGCCAGCTTGCGCAGTACCGTCCGCACCACTTCGGCGTCGCCGGCGGTGAACAGGTTGGCCAGGTATTCCACTGGGATGCGCAGCGCGTCGATCGTGGCGAAAACATTGTCGGGATTGTTCTCGTCATAGCCGGCCGCATTGACGACGTCGGCCACCGGCGACAGTGGCGGGATATACCAAACCATCGGCAGCGTGCGGTATTCCGGATGCAGCGGCAGCGCAACCTTGTGTCGCACCGCCAGCTCATAGACCGGGGAGCGCTGCGCGGCCGCAATCCAGTCGTGCGGGATGCCGGCGCGCGCGGCCTCGGCTTGCACGGTCGGATCGTTCGGGTCTAAAAACACGTCGAGTTGGGCGTGGTAAAGATCCTGCGCATCGGGTGTGGCGGCGGCGTCGAGCACTTTGTCGGCGTCGTAGAGGAACAGGCCCAGATAGCGCAACCGGCCGACACAGGTCTCCGAGCAGATCGTCGGCAACCCCTGTTCGGTCCGCGGATAGCAGAACGTACACTTCTCGGCCTTGCCGGTGCGGTGGTTGAAATAGACTTTCTTATAAGGACATCCGGACACGCAGAATCGCCAACCGCGGCAACGGTCCTGGTCTACCAGCACGATCCCGTCGTCGGCGCGCTTATACATCGCCCCGGATGGGCAGGACGCGACGCACGACGGGTTGAGGCAGTGCTCGCAGATACGGGGCAGGTAGAACATGAACACCTGCTCGAATTCCATCTTGACCTTCTCGCCCAGCCCGGCCAGGTTGGGATCGTCGACGGCGAGTTCCGGCGCCCCGGCCAGGTCATCGTCGAAGTTGCTGCCCCACTTGACCGTGACGTCGCGACCGGTCAGCGCAGAAATCGAATGTGCGCTGGGATTCGCGGTGCCCAGCGGCGCGTCGATCACGGTCTGGTAGTCGTAGGTCCACGGGTCACCGTAGTCGTCGATGCTGGGCAGGTCAGGGTTGTAGAAGATCGACAGCAGCTTGCGCAGCCGCCCGCCCGCCTTGAGCTGTAGCCGTCCTTTGCGGTCCAGTGTCCAACCGCCGTGCCACTGTTCCTGGTCCTCGTAGCGTTTGGGATAGCCGATGCCCGGCTTGGTTTCGACGTTGTTGAAGTAGACGTATTCGGTGCCCGGGCGGTTGGTCCACACCTGCTTGCAGGTGACCGTGCAGGTATGGCAGCCGATGCACTTGTCCAGGTTCATCACCATCGCCACGTGGGCCATCACCCGCATCAGTACTGCACCTCCTGCGAACGGCGGCGGATAACCGTGATCTCGTCGCGCTGGTTGCCGGTGGGGCCGAAATAGTTGAAGCCGAACGACAATTGGGCGTAGCCACCGATCATGTGGGTCGCCTTCATGGTCAGCCGGGTCAGCGAATTGTCGCCGCCGCCATGCCAGCCCGACACCTCCGACTTCGGTGTCATCAGGTGGCGGTCCATGGCGTGGTACATGAACACGGTGCCCTTGGGCATCCGGTGGGTGACCACGGCGCGGCAGGCCACCACCCCGTTGCGGTTGTAGGCCTCGATCCAGTCGTTGTCGGCCACGCCGATGGTCGCCGCGTCGGCCGGGCTCATCCAGATCACCGGCCCGCCGCGGAACAGCCGCAACATGTGCAGGTTGTCCTGGTATTCAGAGTGGATCGACCACTTCGAGTGCGGGGTCAGATAGCGCACGGTGATCTCGGGGCGCCCCTCCTCACCGAGGGTCTCGTCGCCGAAATGCCGTGCATAGTTTAGCGGTGGGCGGTACACCGGCAGCCATTCGCCGTATTCGGCCATCCAGTCATGGTCGAGGAAGAAGTGCATCCGCCCGGTCAGCGTGTGCCACGGCTTTTTTCGTTCGACGTTGACGACGAACGGCGAGTAGCGGCGCCCGCCCGTCTCGCTGCCCGACCACTCCGGTGAGGTGATTACCGAGCGGGGTTGCACCTGGGTGTCGTGGAAGGTGATCCGCTCACCGGAGCGTTCCTCGGCCAAGTCGGCCAGCTGCGTCCCGGTGCGTTCTTCCAGCGCCTGCCAACCCTGCAGCGCGACCCGGCCGTTGGTGGTGCCCGACAGCGCCAGGATCGCCTCGGCCATATAGACATCGCGGGCCAACGACGGTCGCCCGTCGGCGGCACCACCGTGGACGATGCCGTTCTGCCGGCCCAGCCAGTCGACCGCCCCGGTGGGTTTCCACGCCACACCTTTGGTTTCGGTGCCCGCGGTTTCGACCAGCGGGCCCAGCGCTGCCATCTTGGCGGCAACCGCGGTGTAGTCGCGTTCGATGGCCACCAGTTTCGGCATGGTCTTGCCGGGCAGCGGCTCGCATTCGCCGTAGCGCCAATCGCGCACCACGCCGCCGGGCTGGGCCAGCTCGTCGGGACTGTCGTGCAGCAGCGGCGCGGCGAGCACGTCGGTACGGGTGCCCAGATGCTTGGCGGCCAGCCGGGAAAAGTCGCGGGCGATCGTGGCGAACGTGTCGAAGTCGGTGCGAGCATCCCAGGGCGGCGCGATGGCCGGATTGAACGAGTGTACGAACGGGTGCATGTCGGTGGTGGAGATGTCGTACTTCTCATACCAGGTGGCGGCCGGCAACACGATGTCGGAATACGTGCAAGTGCTGGTCATCCGGAAGTCGACGGTCACCGCCAGATCGAGCTTGCCGCGCGGTGCTTCGTCGCGCCAGCGCACCTCGGCCGGCCGCAACTGCTCGGGTGTCTCGTCGGCGCGCACGGCGTTGTGGGTGCCCAGCAGGTGGCGCATGAAGTACTCCATGCCCTTGCCGGACGACCCCAACAGGTTGGCGCGCCACACGGTCAGCACTCGGGGAAAGTTCACCGGGTTGTCCGGATCCTCGCCCGCGAAATGTAAACGGTCGCTGGTCAATTCGTCGACCACGTAGTCGGCGACGCTCTTGCCGGCCGCTGCGGCCGCATCGGCCAGGTCCAGGGGGTTCTGGTCGAAAGTAGGAAACGTCGGTGTCCAGCCCAACCGGGACGCTTGGGCCAGCGCGTCGGCGTTGGCCTTGCCGCGGAACAAGCCGCGGCCCAAGGGAGTTGACAGTTCGTCGGCGCCGAACTGCTCATAGCGCCACTGATCGGTGTGCAGGTAGAAAAACGAGGTGCCGGTCATCTGCCGGGTCGGGCGTTGCCAGTCCAGCCCGAACGCGACCTGCTGCCATCCTGTCAGCGGGCGCACCTTTTCCTGCCCGACGTAGTGCGCCCAGCCGCCGCCGTTGACGCCCTGACAGCCACACAGCATGGTCAGCGTGAAAAAGGTGCGGTAGATCTGGTCGGAGTGAAACCAGTGGTTGGTGCCCGCGCCCATCGCGATCATCGAGCGGCCCTCGGAAAGCTCTGCGCTACGGGCAAATTCGCGTGCCACCCGCGCTGCGGCCGCCGCCGGCACCGACGTGATCGGCTGCTGCCAGGCCGGCGTGTAGGGCTGGGAGGCGTCGTCATATCCGGTCGGCCACTCGCCGGGCAGCCCGTCGCGCGGCACCGCGTAATGCGCCATCAGCAGGTCGAACACCGTCGTCACCAGACGATCGCCGATCCGCAGTACCGGAACGCCGCGGCGGATCGCGGCGCCGCCCTCGGTCTCGCCGATGTCGAAGCGGGGCAAGTCGATTTCAACGGCCTCGTCGCAGCGGCCGTGCAGTGTCAGCACCGGATCGACGTCACCGAGGTCGAGGTTCCACTTGCCCTTGCCGGCGTCGGTGAAGTGATCGGCAAGAGTGCCGTTGGGGACGACGAGCTGGCCGGTCGCCGCGTCGAGCAGCACGGTCTGATGCACGGCACGCTCGTCGTCTCGGCCGAGATCGGCGGCGGTGAGGAACCGGTCGGGCACGTACGCGCCGTCGTGCTCGCGCAAGGTGACCAGAAACGGCAGATCGGTGTAGGTCTTCACATACTGCTGGAAGTAGGGCACCTGCCGATCCCGGAAGAACTCGCTCAACACCACGTGCCCCATCGACATCGCCAGCGCGCCATCGGTGCCGGGCGCGCAGGCCAGCCAGTCATCGGCGAACTTGGTGTGATCGGAGTAGTCCGGGCTGACGACGACAACCTTTTGGCCGCGGTAGCGGGCCTCGACCATGAAGTGGGCGTCGGGAGTCCGGGTGATCGGCAGGTTGGTGCCCCAGATGATCAGGTAGGCGGCGTTCCACCAGTCACCGGACTCCGGCACGTCGGTCTGGTCGCCGTACACCTGCGGCGACGCCAGCGGCATGTCGGCGTACCAGTCGTAGAACGACAGGATGGTCCCGCCGATCATCGACAGGAACCGGGTGCCGGCGGCGTAGGACACCTGCGACATCGCCGGAATCGGCGAAAAACCGACCACCCGGTCCGGGCCGTAGGCCTTGATCGTGTGCACGTGCGCGGCCGCGATCAGCTCACTGACCTCATCCCACGTCGTACGCAAAAACCCGCCCTTGCCGCGGGCCTGCTTGTAGCTGGCGGCGCGCTCGGGGTCGCCGGTGATCTCCGCCCAGGCCTCGACCGGATCGCCCAGGCGTGCGCGAGCTTCGCGCCAGATCTCCAGCAGTGGTTGGCGGATATAGGGGTAGCGCACCCGCGCCGGCGAGTAGGTGTACCAGGAAAACGACGCGCCCCGCGGACAACCGCGCGGCTCATACTCCGGGCTGTCCGGCCCAACCGACGGGTAGTCGGTTGCCTGCGTCTCCCAGGCGATGATGCCTTCCTTGACGAACACCTTCCACGAGCAGGAGCCGGTGCAGTTGACCCCGTGGGTCGAGCGAACCTCCTTGCCGTGCCGCCACCGCTCGCGGTAAAACTCCTCCGCGCCACGACCGCCACGGCGGTGCACTTCCCGGTGGTCGGCGGTGGGTGTGCCCGCGGTGAAGAACTGCGCCTTGCGCAAGAGCGACTCGACGGGTTCGCCGCCGGGCAGCAGCGGTGCCAGGGCGCCGCGCGGAGGCCTCCCGTCACCGTGCTCGTCGCTTGCTGTCGGTCGAGGATCGATTGCCGTCAATCCGCTCACCCCGGCTCTCTCGCGCATCGCACTACGCCGATCCGGGGGGATCGACGCCGGCGACACCTCCGGTCGAGCAACAGATCCCGCGCGTTCAAACCGTTAGGTGCCGCTTCGATTCCGCTGATAACACCAGCACCTCTCGGTATACCACTGGTCGCTGCGAAAGGTAGGGAGGTTGCTGGTCATTTCTACAGGCTGTACATGTGAAAATTCAGGAACCGACGGGCATGTCGGGAAGTCGCTGATGAGTCGCGACCGCAAGCCGGTTCCACACGTTGATCGTGGCGATGGCCATCAGCAGGTGCACGATCTCGGCTTCGTCGAACTGCGCGGCGGCGTCGTTCCAAACCTCGTCGGGCACGCCCGCATCGCCGATGCGGGTGACTGCTTCGGTGAAGGCCAAAGCCGCGCGCTCGGTATCAGTGAACAATTCCGGTGCTTCACGCCAGGCGGAGAGGACGTCGAGGCGTCGCTGGTCCTCACCGGCTTTGCGGGCATCCCGGTTGTGCATGTCGAGGCAGAAGGCGCACCCGTTGAGTTGCGAGGCACGGATTTTGACAAGTTCGTATAGCCGCGGATCCAGTCCACTGTTGCGGACGTACTTCTCCATGGCCAGCACAGCCTGATAGGCCGTGCCGTCGACGCCGTGGACGTCGAGACGCTGATGTGACATGTAGGACTCCTTTCGGTGCTCGCGGTCTAACCGAGTTGTTCAAGAGCGAGCGTGGAGTGGGCGTAGGCGCCGCCGGCGCGCATCTCGGCGGCGACCCAGATGGCCTCCATGATTTCCTGGTCGCTGGCTCCCTTACGCCGCGCCAGCCTGGTGTGTCCCTGGATGCAGTAGGGACATTGGGTGGTGTGTGCGACGGCGACGGCAACGAGTTGTTTCGTCTTCTCCGGCAAGGCGCCCTCGGCGAACACGGCCCGGCTGAAAGCCTCGAAGGCGTCGTGGACGTGTGGAGCCAATTCTTTACGGCGCGCGGAGATTTCGGGTGTGGTGGGGTGATACATGCCCTCTGCCATGTCGTTTCCTTCCGTCGAACCCACCCCTATCAGCCACGCTAGTTCGTCTCGCGGCCGTTTGACACCCGCCGGATCGGGCAATTCCTAATGTGTCGATGACGACATTAGAAGCGTTGTAATAAAGCAGAATTGGCGTTCGCGAAGTTAGCCGTGGCTGATGTGCAGCATCTTGGCCAGGCTGGGCAGCTTGACGCGCGGTCGCCCGTGCGGCTCGCCGGCCGAGCGTTCGTACTCGTCGATCAGCTTCCAGTGCGCGTCGGTGACCAGCTTCGGTTGACGCGAGGCGAGCCACTCAGCGAGTTTGTCGGTGTGGTCGGTGCCGAAATCGGCGAGGCTGGCTTTCGACAGATCGTCGAGCAGCGCGTCGACGGTGTCTTGCGAATCCTTCTTGTTGGTGCCGATCACCCCGGTCGGTCCGCGCTTGATCCAGCCGACGACGTACTCGTTGCGGCTCTCCGCCACCCGGCCGCCGCTGTTCGGGATGATTCCGCTTTTGTCGTCAAACGGCAGCCCGGAGGTGGGCACGCCGCGATAGCCCACCGAGCGCACCACCAGCTGCACAGGTACCTCGTCGCGCGCGCCGGTGTCCTTGGCCACCACGCGCCCGCTCTCATCGCTGACCAACTCGTTGCGCCCGAGCACGATCTGTTCGACTTTCCCGTCGCCCTTGATTTCGATAGGGGAGGTAAAAAACCGGAAGACGAGTCGGCGGTTGCCCGGGCGGGGCTCACGGCTCGCATAATCCCGCAGCACGGTGATGTTCTGCTTACACGTCTTGCCGACCGCGGCGGCGTCCTCGTCGCTGATGCCTTCGAGATCCGCGGGATCGACTACCACGTCGACTCCTTGGAGTGCCGCGAGCGTGCCTAGCTCACGCAACTCCAGTGTCGTGAACGCAGTTTGCAGCGGACCGCGACGGCCGATGACCAACACTTCCTGGACACCGCACGGGCGCAACGAATCCAACGCGTGATCGGCGATGTCGGTCTGGGCCAGCTCGTCGGGGTCGCTCACCAGAATGCGCGCAACGTCGAGTGCGACATTGCCGTTACCGATGACCACTGCGCGCGCGCCGGACAGATCGGGCGACATCTGCTCGAAGTGCGGATGGGCGTTGTACCAACCCACGAAGTCGACGGCGGCGATGCTGCCCGGCAGCTCTTCACCGGGAACGCCCAGCGAGCGGTCGGATTGCGCGCCGGTCGCATAAATCACCGCGTCGTAGCGCTCGGCCAGCTCGGCGGCCTCGACGTGTTCGCCGATCACGATGTTGCCGAAGAAGCGGAAGCGCGGGTCATCGGCGGTCTTTTCGAACTGCTTGCTGATCGACTTGATCTTGGGATGGTCGGGCGCGACGCCCGAGCGCACCAGGCCCCACGGCGTGGGCAGCATCTCCAGCATATCGACGGCCACGTCGACGTCATCCGAGGAGTCAGCGGCCTTCAGCAGCGACGCCGCCGCAAAGAACCCGGAGGGACCGGAGCCAACGATCGCGACGTGGTATGGGCGCATAATCCTCGATGCTAAACGTCTGCCCAGCCCAGCCGCCGCAGCTCGCCTCAACTTCGACGCCGGTAACGTAATCAGCTGTGGAACCCGACCGCCAGGCCGACCTCGCCGCCCTTGACTCCACCCTGACCACGGTGGAGCGGGTGCTGGACGTCGAAGGTCTGCGCTCTCGCATCGAGAAACTCGAGCACGAGGCGTCCGACCCGAACCTGTGGGACGACCAATCCCGCGCGCAGCGGGTGACGAGCGAGTTGTCGCACGCCCAGGGCGAGCTTCGGCGTGTCGAGGAGTTGCGCGGCCGGCTCGACGACCTGCCGGTGCTCTATGAGCTGGCCGCTGAAGAAGGCAGCGCAGACGAGCTCGCCGAGGCCGATGCCGAGCTCAAGGCGCTGCGCGCCGACGTCGAGGCCATGGAGGTCCGCACTCTGCTGTCCGGCGACTATGACGAGCGTGAGGCGCTGCTCACCATCCGCTCGGGTGCAGGCGGCGTGGACGCCGCCGATTGGGCCGAAATGCTGATGCGGATGTATATCCGCTGGGCCGAACAGCACAAGTATCCCGTCGAGGTGTTCGACACGTCCTACGCCGAAGAGGCCGGCATCAAGAGCGCGACCTTCGCCGTGCACGCTCCGTTCGCCTACGGCACGCTGTCGGTCGAACAGGGCACCCACCGGCTGGTCCGGATCAGCCCCTTCGACAACCAGAGCCGACGCCAGACGTCGTTCGCGGAGGTAGAGGTGCTGCCGGTGGTGGAGACCACCGATCACATCGACATCCCCGAAGGCGACGTCCGTGTCGACGTCTATCGGTCCAGCGGCCCGGGCGGCCAGTCGGTGAACACCACTGATTCCGCGGTTCGGCTCACTCACGTCCCGACCGGGATTGTCGTCACGTGTCAGAACGAGAAGTCGCAACTACAGAACAAAGTTGCGGCGATGCGAGTGCTTCAGGCAAAGTTGTTGGAACGCAAGCGCTTAGAAGAACGCGCTGAGCTTGACGCGTTGAAGGGGGACGGCGGCAGCTCCTGGGGTAACCAGATGCGGTCGTACGTACTGCACCCGTATCAGATGGTCAAGGATCTGCGTACCGAGCACGAGGTGGGCAATCCGACGGCCGTGCTGGACGGTGACATCGACGGGTTCCTGGAAGCGGGAATCCGGTGGCGTAACAGGCGCGATGACGACTGATACGTACCTGGCATTTTCGATGGCCGACCACTGGCACAGCTTCTGGCGTGGCGAGATCGGCGAGTGGATCATCACGAAGGGTCTGCGGATCACTCTGCTGGTGCTCGGCGCGCTAATCGCGGCCCGCTTCATCACGTGGGCGGTGGGAAAAATCACCGGGCGCCTCGAGGAGGGCTTCCAGGCCGGCGACGCGCTGGTGCGCTCGGAAAGCTCCAAGCATCGCCAGGCGGCGGCGTCGGTGATCTCTTGGGGTTTGCTCGTGCTTCTCGGTGTGCTGGTGGCGGTCAAGATCACCAATATCCTCAACATCCCGGTTGGTTCGTTAGTGGCGCCTGCCGCGGTGCTGGGTGCCGCACTGGGTTTCGGTGCACAGAAACTGGTTCAGGACCTGCTCAGCGGGTTCTTCATCATTACGGAGAAGCAATACGGCTTCGGTGACCTGGTGCAATTGAGCATGATCGGTGCGCCCACGGAAGCGCTCGGGACAGTCGAAGAGGTCACCCTACGGGTGACCAAGCTGCGCACCGCCGACGGTGAGGTTTTCACGATCCCGAACGGCAACATCGTCAGGTCGTTGAACCTGTCCAAAGATTGGGCGCGCGCGGTCGTCGACATCCCGGTGCCGACGGCCGCCGACCTCAACCAGGTGAACGAGGTGCTGCACGAAGTTTGCGAGACCGCGATGGATGCCGACGCCCCGCTGCGGGACCTGCTGCTGGATACGCCGGCCCTGATGGGTGTGGAGAGCATCGAAGTCGACACCGTCAACCTGCGGATGGTGGCACGCACGCTGCCGGGCAAGCAATTCGAAGTGGGACGACGGCTGCGGGCCCAGGTGCTGCGGGCGCTCCTTCGCGCCGGAATCGCCACCGCGGGTGACACAGCCCCGAGTATCGGGGGTATCGCTTCACCCGCACGGGGCTCTGAGGAAGAAACGCAGGGGCCGGTGCAGACACGTTGAAGTTCACGTTCGAAGGTCTCAAAGACACGGTAAAGCTCTGGCTTACGGACACGGTGAGGCTCAGGCCGACGAAGGGCGAGGCGGAGCGCGGCTGGCCGGGCTATTTGTTCGGCGGTCGGGTCCGCACGTCCACCGTCGTCTTGATCGTTGCGTTCTGCGCGGTGTGGTGGACCTATGACACCTACAAACCCGCGCCGGAACCCCCCGCGCGGCCTGCACAGGTGGTGCCGCCGGGTTTCGTGCCTGACCCGAACTACACCTGGGTGCCGCGCACCCGGCTGCAGCAGGCACCATCCACCGTCACGGTGACCCCCACGCCGACGACCACACCACCACCTCCAACCACCACCACGCCACCGCCGCCATTCCAATTGCCCGTCCTGCCGCCGCCCTTCGGTCCGGGCACGTCGCCCACACCGCCACCGCCTGCGCCGGGCCCCCCGCCGCCACCGCCCGTGCCGTTCCCGCCGCCACCGGCGCCGCCGCGCTGACCCCGCAGCTGGCCTGGCGCGACTTATCAAGACTCCCGGTTACACTGGCGTGCCGTGATGATCACCCTCGACCATGTCAGCAAGCAGTACAAATCGTCGGCGCGTCCAGCGCTGGACAACGTCAACGTCAAGATCGACAAGGGTGAATTCGTCTTTCTGATCGGTCCGTCGGGTTCCGGCAAGTCGACGTTCATGCGGCTGCTGCTGGGCGCCGAAAATCCCAGCACCGGCGATGTGCGGGTGTCGAAGTTCCATGTCAACACGCTGCCGGGACGGCACATCCCGAAGTTGCGGCAGGTGATCGGCTGTGTTTTCCAGGACTTCCGGCTGCTGCAGCAGAAGACGGTGTTCGAGAATGTCGCGTTCGCGCTGGAGGTCATCGGCAAGAAACGTGAGGTGATCGTCCGGGTGGTGCCCGACGTGCTGGAGATGGTCGGCCTGTCCGGCAAGGCCAACCGCCTGCCGCACGAACTGTCCGGCGGTGAGCAGCAGCGGGTCGCGATTGCACGCGCATTCGTCAATCGGCCGCTGGTGTTGTTGGCCGACGAGCCCACCGGCAACCTCGACCCGGAGACCAGTAACGACATCATGGATTTGTTGGAGCGCATCAACCGCACCGGGACCACCGTGCTGATGGCCACCCACGACCACCACATCGTCGACTCGATGCGGCAGCGCGTGGTGGAACTGTCATTGGGCAGGCTGGTGCGTGACGAGCAGCGCGGCGTCTATGGGATGGACCGCTAAGTGCGATTCGGCTTCCTGTTCAACGAGGTCCTGACCGGTCTTCGCCGCAACGTCACCATGACCATTGCGATGGTCCTGACCACCGCCATCTCGATCGGGCTGTTCGGGGGCGGGCTGCTGGTGGTGCGGCTGGCAGAGCACTCCCGCAGCATCTACCTGGACCGGGTGGAAACGCAGGTCTTCGTGACCGAGGACATCTCGGCCAACGACCCGACCTGTGACAGCGCCGCCTGCAAGGCACTGCGCGAGAAGATCGAGGCACGTGACGACGTCAAATCGGTGCGGTTCCTCAACCGCGACGAGGCCTACGACGATGCGATCCAGAAGTTCCCGCAATACAAAGACGTGGCGGGCAAGGATTCGTTTCCGGCGTCGTTCATCGTCAAGCTGGAAAACCCGGAGCAGCACAAGGGTTTTGACGCCGCCATGCAGGGCCAGCCCGGCGTGCTCAATGTGCTCAACCAGAAGGAGCTGATCGACCGGTTGTTCGCCGTGCTGGACGGTCTGAGCAACGCCGCGTTCGCCGTGGCGTTGGTGCAGGCCATTGGTGCGATTCTGTTGATCGCCAACATGGTTCAGGTAGCGGCGTATACGCGGCGCACGGAAGTCGGCATCATGCGCTTGGTCGGCGCCACCCGCTGGTACACCCAGCTGCCATTCCTGGTTGAGGCGATGCTGGCCGCCACCGTCGGCGTGGTCATCGCGGTCATCGGGCTGATTCTGGTGCGAGCGCTGTTCTTGGAGAATGCTCTTAACCAGTTCTATCAAGCCAATCTGATCGCCCGGATCGACTACGCCGACATCCTCTACATCTCGCCGATTCTGCTGGTTGTCGGCGCGGCGATGGCCGGGGCGACGGCTTATGCCACCTTGCGCGTGTACGTACGGCGGTAGCGGTGGCGAAAAAGCCGGGCGCGTCCAAGCCAGGTAGAAATGTCGTAGCCACCAACCGCAAGGCTCGGCACGACTATTCGATTCTGGAAGTGTTCGAAGCCGGGATGGTTTTGCTCGGCACTGAAGTTAAAAGCCTGCGGGAGGGCAAGGCGTCTTTGGTGGACGCCTACGCCACCGTCGACGATGGCGAGGTTTGGCTTCGCAACCTGCACATTCCGGAGTATCACCACGGGACCTGGACCAATCACGAGCCACGTCGAACCCGCAAACTATTGCTCCACAGGCGCCAAATCGACACCCTGATCGGCAAGATTCGAGATGGTAACCTCGCCCTGGTGCCGTTGTCCCTGTACTTCTCCGACGGAAACGTCAAAGTAGAGCTCGCGCTCGCGCGCGGTAAACGGGCCCATGACAAGCGTCAGGATCTGGCCCGCCGCGATGCCCAGCGTGAGGTACTCCGTGCCCTCGGCCGGCGTGCTAGGGGCATGAACTGATCGGCGCCGCGTACGCCCAGCTGTCCGCGGTCAGCTACGGCGTCAGCGACTTCGTCGGGGGCGTGGCCTCCCGGCGAGTGGCCGCGCTGCGCGTCATGTTGGTGTCGTACCCGATCGCGGCGGTGCTTTTAGGTGTGCTGGCGCTCAGCACCGGCGGTCCGGTTCACGCCGGCGCCGTCGTGTGGGGGTCGCTGTACGGGATCAGCCAGGCGGTCGGTGTTTTTTGGTTCTTCACCGCGCTGGGCCTGGGGCCGATCTCGGTGGTCTCGCCGCTGGCGGCGGTGCTCAACGCAGCCGTGCCGGTGGCTGCCGGCATCGCCCTGGGGGAGCGGCCGGGTCAGATGGCCACTGTCGGTGTCGTGGTGGCGATGATCGCGGTGTTTCTGGTCGGGCGGGAGTCGCCGGACGACGAGGACGTCCGTACCCACCGGTTCACCCGCAAAGTGGCCTGGCTGACTATCGGCGCCGGGGTGGCGTTCGGCCTGGACTTCGTGCTGCTGCATCAGGCTCCGGTGGAATGCCGGCTGTGGCCGTTGTTTTTTGCGCGCGCGTCAGCCACCGTGTTGGTCTTCGTGTTGGCGGCGGCCACCGGCAATTTTCAGGCTCCGACGAAGACCCCGCTGCGACTGGCGGTCGCCGCGGCGCTGCTGGACACCTGCGCCAACGTCGCCATGCTGATGGCGTTGCACGCCTGGCTGCTGTCGCTGGCCAGCATGCTGATCTCGCTGTATCCGGCGGCCACGGTGGTGCTGGCGATGGTGGTGTTGCGGGAGCGGGTGACCCGCTGGCAGGCGGCTGGCATGGCGCTGGCGATGGCGGCGGTGGGGTTGATCACCGCGACTTGACGCGCGGCTAGCATCAACCCGCATGAGCAATGCGGCGACTCACCTTGACAAGTCCGACGTGCTGTCGGGGCTCTTCGCGTCCTGGGACGCATTGGACCGGTTGCTGTCCGGTCTGTCCGAGCAGCAGTGGCGGACGCCGACGCCGCTGCCCGGCTGGAATGTGCACGCGGTGCTCGCGCACATCATCGGCACCGAATCGGCACTGATGGGAATGCCCACGCCCGACGTCGACGTGTCCGGACTTGAGCACGTGCGCAACGACTTCGGTGCAATGAACGAGTGCTGGGTTCGCCACCTCAGCGCCGAGTCCGGCGCCGACCTGCATCAGCGATTTCTGGCTGTGACAGGCGACCGACGCAAGCAGTTGACCGACATGTCCGACGACGATTGGGCGGCCGTGACGCAAACGCCGGCCGGCCCGGACAGCTACGGGCGGTTCATGCGGGTGCGGGTCTTCGACTGCTGGATGCACGAGCACGACATCCGCGACGGGTTGGGGTTGGCGGCTTCGGATGCGGAGCTCGACGGTCCGGCGGCGCGGCTGGCGCTCGACGAGATGGGCGCGGTCATGGGGTATGTGTTGAGCAAGCTCGGCAAGGCACCCGACGGGTCACGAATCGCCATCGAGCTGACCGGTCCATTGGCGCGGGTGATCCGGGTTTCTGTGGACGGCCGGGGCCGGGTGGTCGACGACTTCGGTGGGGCGGAGCCGACGGCGACGATCCGGTTGGATGCCTTGTTGTTCACTCGGTTGGCCGGTGGGCGAGTGGCCGCGGCACCCGTCGAACTCGGCGGTGACAAAGAGGTCGGCGGGCGCATCGTTGAGCACCTGAACTATGTGATCTGACGCGACCGGCTCTGTCCGGAGCCCGCGCGATTGT
>NZ_JCALCY010000024.1:0-31108 GCF_059812585.1 Mycobacterium sp. NGS48 | reverse complement strand
TTATCTGCCAAAAGTGCTGTGGCGCTGGAGAAGCAGGCCGCAAGGCTGGCGGGCTACGTTGCGGACCACGCCGAACTGGATGCCGTTGATGTGGGGTGGTCGCTGGCGGGGCGGTCGACCTTTGAGCATCGGGCGGTGGTCATCGGTTCTGATCGTGATCAGTTGTTGGGCGGGCTGGGGGAGTTGGTCGATGGCCTACCGGGTGTCGGTGTGGTGTCGGGGCGGGCGACCCCGGCGGGCAAGACCGTGTTCGTCTTCCCCGGCCAAGGCTCCCAATGGCTCGGCATGGGCATGGGATTACACGCCGCATACCCGGTATTCGCCGAAGCGTTCAACACTGTCGTCGCCGAGTTGGACCGGCATCTGTTGCGACCACTGCGCGAGGTGATGTGGGGGCATGACGAAGAACTCTTGAACACAACCGAATTCGCCCAACCCGCGTTGTTCGCCGCGGAAGTGGCCCTGTTCCGGCTGCTGGAGTCGTGGGGCATGCGGCCCGATTACCTGATGGGGCACTCGGTCGGCGAGTTGACCGCCGCGCACGTCGCCGGTGTCCTCTCGCTGGAGAACGCCGCCGTTCTGGTGGCCGCACGCGGCCGATTCATGCAGGCGCTGCCCGCCGGCGGCGCCATGTTCGCGGTGCAGGCGACCGAAGAAGAAGTGCGGCCGATGCTCGGCGACGACGCCGGCATCGCTGCGGTGAACGCTCCCTCGTCGGTCGTGATCTCCGGGGCCGAGGACGCGGTGACGGCGATCGCCGAGCAACTGCGCGTCCAGGGCCGCAGAACGCACAGGCTCGCTGTGTCGCACGCCTTCCACTCGCCGTTGATGGAACCAATGATCACCGAATTCGCCACGGTGGCAGCCGGACTCGCCATTGCGCAGCCCAGCATTCCAATCATCTCGAACGTCACCGGCCAGTTGGCCGGCGACGACTTCGCCTCCGCGCAGTACTGGACTCAGCATGTCCGGGCAGCGGTGCGATTTGCCGACAGCATTCGCTTCGCCCAGTCCGCCGGCGCCACCCTCTTCCTGGAAGTCGGTCCCGGCGGCGGCTTGACCGCATCGATCGACGAGTCGCTGCCCGACGCTGACGTGGTGTCGGTACCCATGCTGCGCAAAGATCGCCCCGAGCCGGTCACCCTGGCAAATGCGATCGCCCAGGGTTTTGTGTCGGGCACCGCAGTCGATTGGCGTGCCGTGCTTTCCGGCGGCCGATTCGTCGAGCTCCCGACCTATGCCTTCGAGCGCCGCCGGTTCTGGCTCTCCGGTGACGGCGCCGCGGTCGATGCCGCAGGTTTGGGCTTGGCCCCCAGTGAACATCCGCTGCTGGGCGCCGTGGTCGAACTGCCCACCTCCGGCGGGGTGGTGCTGACCGGCCGGCTGTCGCCGGCGTCGCAGCGGTGGTTGGCCGACCACGCGGTCGGCGGGGTGGTCCTGTTCCCCGGGGCCGGGTTCGTCGAATTGGTGATCCGGGCCGCCGACGAAGTCGGTTGCGGCGTCGTCGAGGAATTGATGCTGGCCGCGCCGCTGGTGCTGCCGGCCTCCGGTTCGGTCGCCGTGCAGGTCGTGGTGGGCGCCGCCGAGGAGACGGGTTCCCGTGCCGTGTCGGTGTTTTCCCGCGCCGAGGCCGGCTCCGGCTGGGTGTTGCACGCCGAGGGAACGGTGGCCGCCGGTGCTGTCGAGCCGAGCACGAATTTGTCGGCCTGGCCTCCAATCGGCGCCGACGCAGTGGACGTGGCCGGAATTTACGACCAGCTGGCCGCACGCGGATACGGATATGGTCCGGCGTTTCAGGGCTTGACCGCGATGTGGCGCCGCGGCGACGAGGTGTTCGCCGAGGTGTCGCTGCCGGCCGACGCGGGTACGTCGCCCGCCGGGTTCGGTGTACATCCGGCGGTCCTGGATGCGGCGCTGCACGCGGTGATCGTCGCCACCAACGGCACGGATTCCGATGGTGGTGTGCTGGTGCCGTTCTCGTGGCAGCGAGTGTGCTTGCATGCCGCCGGCGCGTCGGCGCTGCGGGCCCGCATCGCGCCGACAGGACCGTCCGCAGTGTCGATCGAGCTGGCGGACGCGTTGGGCCTGCCGGTGTTGTCGGTGGCCGCGATGGTGGCCCGGCCGGTGTCCCAGCAGCAACTGATGGCGGCGGTATCGGGCTCGGGCCCTGATCGACTGTTCGAGGTGATCTGGTCACCGCAGCCGTCGGTGGTCGACGCCGATGCCGTTGCCTCCCACGAGGTGTTCGAATCTCTGCCGGTGGCCGGCGATCCCGTCACCGAAGCACACCAGCGCACGCATGCCGCGCTGAGTGCAGTGCAGTCGTGGCTTTCCGAACACGATTCGGGAATGTTGGTGGTGACGACCCGCGGTGCGGTGGCGTTGCCGGGGGAGGCCGTCACGGATTTGGCCGGTGCGGCGGTGTGGGGGCTGGTGCGCTCGGCGCAGACCGAGCATCCCGGCCGGCTGGTGCTCGCCGACGTCGACGCACCGGTTGACGATTCCACCGCGGCCGCGATATTGGCGGTCGGTGAGCCGCAGGTGGTGCTGCGCGACGGCGTCCTCCATATCGCGCGGGTCCACGGCAGCCGGGCGGTAGACGGGCTGTTGGTCCCTCCGTCCGGCGAAACCGCTTGGCGGCTCGGGCTTTCGGCCGCAGGAACTTTCGAGAACCTGCTGCTGGAGCCGCTGCCCGACGCCGACGCGCCGCTTGAGTCCGGGCATGTCCGTATTGCCGTGGACGCCATGGCGGCCAACTTCCGCGACGTGATGATCACGCTGGGTCTGTACCCCGACGACGCAGCGGCGATGGGCGTCGAAGCGTCCGGCGTCGTCGTCGAGACCGGGCCCGCAGTTACCCAATTCGCGGTCGGCGACCGGGTAACCGGGTTGTTCCCGGAAGGCACCGGCACGATCGCGACCACCGACCAGCGCCTGCTGATCGAAATCCCGCCAGGGTGGTCGCATACCGAGGCCGCCACGGTGCCAGTGGTCTTCGCGACCGCGTATTACGCCCTGTCGGCGCTGGCCGAAGTCAAGCCGGGCCAGCGGATCCTCATCCATGCCGCCGCCGGCGGTGTCGGGATGGCCGCCGTGCAGTTGGCGCGGCACTGGGGCCTGGAGGTGTTCGCCACGGCCAGTCGCGGCAAGTGGGACACCCTGCGGTCGATGGGCTTTGACGAGGACCACATCGCCGATTCGCGCAGCCTGGACTTCGAGGACAAATTCCGGGCGGCCACCGACGGCCGCGGGGTAGATGTCGTACTTGACTCGCTGTCCGGTGACTTCGTCGACGCCTCGCTGCGACTGGTGGCTCCCGGCGGGATCTTCCTGGAAATGGGCAAGACCGATATGCGCGATCCCGCGGTCGTCGCCGACGGCCATCCCGGGGTGCGCTACCGTGCCTTCGACCTTTTCGAGGCCGGGCCAGATCACATTCGGCGGATCCTCGCCGATTTGGCGGCCATGTTCGCGGACAAGGCTTTACGTCCGCTGCCGGTCACCACGTTCGACATTCGGCGGGCGCCGGCGGCGTTGCGGTACTTGAGTCAGGCGCGCCACGTCGGCAAGGTTGTGATGACGATGCCTGACGCGTGGACGGCAGGCACGGTGATGATCACCGGTGCTACCGGAATGGCGGGCTCCGCCCTGGCCCGGCATGTGGTGACCCGACACGGTGTGCACCACCTGATCCTGGTCAGCCGCCGCGGACTCGATGCGCCGGGCGCCGGGGAGTTGGCTGCCGAACTCACGGCAGCCGGTGCCGACGTGCGGGTGGTGGCCTGCGACGCGGCGAACCGGGATGCATTGTCCGCGGTGATTTCCGATGTCCCCGCGCAGCATCCGCTGTCGGCGGTGATTCACGCCGCAGGGGTACTCGATGACGCGGTGATCACGTCGTTGACGCCTGAGCGCATCGACACGGTGATGCGGGCCAAAGTGGATGCGGCCTGGAATTTGCACGAATTGACTCGCGATCTCGGTCTGTCGGCGTTTGTGATGTTCTCGTCGATGGCCGCTCTGGTGGGATCGTCCGGGCAGGCCAACTACGCGGCGGCCAACTCGTTCCTCGATGCGCTGGCAGTGCACCGGCGTGCGGAGGGCCTGCCGGCGACCACGCTGGGCTGGGGTTTGTGGGATCAGGCCAGCGACATGACCGGAGGACTCGAGGCAGTCGATTTCGCCCGGTTCGCCCGCGACGGCATCGTGGCGATGTCCGCCGACGAGGCGCTCGGATTGCTCGACACCGCAATGATTGTCGACGAGCCGTTCCTGCTGCCGGCCCGCATCGACCTCACGGCGTTGCGCGCCAAGTTCGACGGTGGCACGCTGCCGCCGATGTTCGTCGATCTGATCAGTGCGCCGGCGCGGCGTCAGGTGGACGACTCGCTGGCCGCCGCCAAGTCGAAAACCGCTCTGCTGCAGCGCTTGGAAGGACTGCCTGAGGATGAGCAGCACGCCGTGCTGCTGGATCTGGTGCGTTCCCACATCGCCACCGTGCTGGGCAACACGACGACCGAGGCCATCGATCCGGACAAAGCCTTCCAGGAGCTGGGATTCGACTCGCTGACCGCGGTCGAGATGCGCAACCGGCTCAAAGCGGCCACTGGATTGGCTCTTTCGCCCACCCTCATCTTCGACTACCCGAACTCGGCTGCGCTGGCTGGGTATTTCCACCAAGAACTGCTCGGCGCCGCCGATCAGCCTGCGCCAAAGGCCGCGCCCGGGGAAGCGGAGATTCAGCGGGTGGTCGCGTCGATTCCGGTCAAGCGCCTGCGGCAGGCCGGGGTGTTGGACCTGCTGCTCGGTTTGGCCAATGAAGTCGACGGCGACGGCGTCGGGGAGACCAGAGAGAAAGACCTCGCCGACATGGATCTCGACGATCTGGTCAACGCGGCGCTGCTCGATGACGACGAGTAGCGAGTTGAGATTCCGGGTCATTTCGTGAGGATCGCCGTCACCGGAGCCAGCGGCGTGATCGGTCGCGGCGTAGTGGGCCGATTGCTCTCCCTGGGGCACGAGGTTGTCGGGCTGGCACGTCATCGCCCCGAAAGCTGGCCCAGCGCAGCCGCCTTCGTCGACGGCGACATTCGCGATGCAGCGGCGGTCCGACACGCCATCACCGGGGCCGATGTCGTCGCGCACTGCGCTTGGGTGGCTGACCCCGGCGCAGATGCACAGCTCGCGCACGACATCAACCTCGGCGGGACCGCCAACGTGCTGGACGCGATCACGCGGGCCGGCACCCGGCGGGTGGTGTTCGCGTCCTCGGCGTACGCATACGGTGCGCGCGAGCGCGGAGCGCCACCGCGCAGCGAAGACCACCAACTCAGCCCGGTAACCGCCGAAGCCCGCGCCGAGGAAATGCTGGCGACCTCCGGCACGGAATGGGTGGCGGTCCGCTCCGCGGTCATCCTCGGCCGAAACGTCGACAACTGGGTGCTCCGGTTCTGGGCGTCATTGTTGTTTCCAGCGACTGATGGGTCTGGGGACCGTGCGCTGCAGGTTGTGCACCCCGACGACGCACATCGGGTGTTCGTTCGAGCGATTCTCGACACCGGCATCGACAGCGGGCCGGTCAACCTTGCTGCGCCGGGGGAACCGACGTTCGCTGAGATCGCCGCCGCGGTCAGACGCCCGACGGCGCGGGTGGGAAAGCGGCTGGGCGCACTGCTTCGGCGGATGAGTGCGGCCGCCGAGCTCGAGCACCTGCTGGCTGCTCCCTTGATGGAAACCGCACGGCTGCACGACACCTGGAAGTTCACCCCGGCCTGGAGCGCCGCTGAATGCGTCGCTGATTTCGCGTTGGCGGTACGCGGACGGGTGAGCCTGGGCACGCGGGTGATGTCACTGCCATGGCAGTTGACCAATGTCCAGGACATCCCGGCGGTTGACGCGCCGGCTGCTGACGGCACGGTTCCCGCCCTGGCCGGCCCGGACGGCTGTAACGGGGAGTTCGACACTCCGATCGACCGGCGCTTCCCGACCTTTTTGGCCACGAATCTGTCGGAGGCGCTGCCCGGACCGTTTTCGCCGTCGTCGGTGTCGGTCGCCGTGCGCGGCCTGCGAGCCGGCGGTGTCGGTATCGCCGAGCGGCTGCGGCCGGGCGGGTTGATCCAACGCGAAATCGCCATGCGAACTGTCGCGGTGTTCGCCCACCGGCTGTATGGCGCCATTACCGCCGCGCATTTCATGGCCGAAACCGTGCCGTTCGTCAAACCGGCGACGGTCGTCAGTAACAGCGGATTCTTCGGCCCCAGCGCCGGCAGCCTGCCGATCTTCGGTGAGCAGCGATTGCCGAGCCAATCTGGCCACGCCGCAAAACAAATGCGCACCCTTCGCAACATCGGGGTGTTCGGGGTCAATCTGGTCGGCCTCAGCGCGGGCTCGGGGCGGGATACCCGCGACTACATCGCCGATATCGACCGGTTGGAGCGTCTGGTGGGCGACGACCCCACCCAACTGGACGACGATCGCCTGCTCAGTTTGATCTTGCTGGCACGCGATCACGTCGTGCACGGTTGGGTGCTGGCATCGGGGTCTTTTATGCTCTCGGCGGCGTTCAGTGTGATCCTGCGGGGGCTGGGCGGACGCAACATCGCGCCCTCGGCCGGGCCGGACTTGGCCAGTGCGCGCTTGCTGGGCGCGCTGCACCGGCTGGTGGCCGCGGCGCAGAACGATCCGGATGCGGCTGAGGTGCTTGCCGGTCCGGGTAACCGGCTCGCGGCGCTGGCCGAGAAGGCGCCGCGATTCCACGCTGCGGTCCTCGACGAGCTGGCGCAGATCGGTCACCGGGGGCCGGCGGAAGTCGAGATGTTGTCGACCACCTATGCCGACGATCCCGAACTGCTGCTCCGGATGGTCGCGAAATCGTTGAATGCCCCAGCGCCGGCGCAGCCCCGTCATCCGCGGATCCCGGTCCAGGCTCGACCGGTCGCGCAATTGGCCGTGCATCAAATTCGCGACCGCGAAGTACGTCGCGACAAGATGGTGCGGGCCATTTGGATCTTGCGAAAGCTATTGCGGGAGCAGGGACGTCGGCTCACCGACGGCGGAGACCTCGACACTCCCGACGACGTGTTCTATTTGTTGGTCGATGAGCTCGACGCGCTGCCCGCCGACGCGGCGGACATTGTGGCGCGCCGCCGCGCCGAACAGCGCAACCTGGCAGACGTCATTCCCCCGGCAGTGTTCAGCGGCGGCTGGCAGCCGGCCGCCGGTCCGAAAAGCGTCCTCACCGCCGGACAGACCCTGCATGGCCTCGGTGTCTGCGGTGGACGGGTCCGCGGCCGCGTGCGGATCGTTCGGCCGGAAACCATCGACGACCTGGAACCCGGTGAGATCCTGGTCGCGGAGGTCACCGATGTCGGCTACACCGCCGCGTTCTCCTATGCCGCCGCGGTCGTGACCGAGCTCGGTGGCCCGATGTCGCATGCCGCGGTGGTGGCGCGCGAGTTCGGGTTTCCCTGCGTGGTCGACGTCGAAGGCGCCACTCGACGCCTCACACCCGGGGCGCTCATCGAGGTCGACGGCAGTACCGGAGAGATCCGCGTCCTAGAGGTTGGCGGCCTCAGCAGCTGAACTTCTGCCCGACGCCGTCGGGCGGCGGAACCGCCTGCAGACACCCGAACGGCTCGATACCCGTGGCGGCCAGCGCAGCCGCCGACCGGTGCGCATAGTTCACGCAATACACGCCGACTTGGTCTGCGCGACAACGATAGTCACCGAAGGACAACGATTTCCCAACCGGCAGATCGGCCCCGTTGCCGCGTGCGAACGGCCCGGGATCGGCATGGGCCGACCCCACCTGCAGGCTGGCGCCGTCGAAGTCGACCCAACCGCTCTGCCATTGCCCGTAGACGGTCGCCGGTCGCGGTGGCGGATGGGCCAAGCCGACCAGACAGGACAGCGCGCCGCCGGTGTGTTTGGTGTCGGTCATGCAGCGGACTTTGGCAACGGTGAACGCAATGTCAGTACCGAGGTCGGCGGCCACCCCGTCGCGCGTTGCGCGGTGATACGCGCCCCCGTCGGCCGGGGCGCCGGCTTCCACCCACGCGATGACATCGGAGATCGGTGCGCCAGCACTCGGCGCGACGGCCGCGGCCGGCGGCGGGCGGTTCGAGGGCGGGGTGGAAGTTGCCCGCGAAGGTGTGGATGCAGAGGTCGAGGGCTGCGTGCCGCGGCTATCGGTCCCGTGCGAGCACCCGACGACCAGCAACGACGCTGCGACCAGCGCGGCAATCCGCATTGTGCCAGGTTAACTGTCGTCGCTTGATTCTGCGGACCTGCCCCACCCGCCACGGGCACATTCGCTAACGTCGGCTTATGCACGAGCACACCGTCCGCGCAACCACCGCCACCGGCACAGTCGAAGGGTTCACCCGCGACGGTGTGCACCGGTGGCGATCCATTCCCTATGCCCGCCCGCCGGTCGGGCCGCTGCGGTTTCGCGCACCGCAACCCGCGCAGCCATGGTCGGGTGTGCGGCATTGCCACGGGTTTACCAACTGCGCTCCGCAGCAGCGTCGCTACACCATGCTGGGGATCGGAAAGTACCAGCCAAGGGGCGAGGACTGCCTGACGCTCAACGTCGTGGCGCCCGCAGCCGCGCCCGTCGAGCCGCTGCCTGTGATGGTTTTCGTCCACGGCGGCGGATACCTGCTGGGCAGCTCGGCCACCCCGCTGTACGACGGCGCTGCACTGGCCCGGCGGGGTTGCGTGTACGTATCGGTCAACTACCGGCTCGGCGCGCTGGGCTGCCTGGACCTGTCGTCGCTCTCGACTGCCGATGTCACCATCGACAGCAACCTGTTCCTGCGTGACCTGGTGATGGCGCTGCGTTGGGTCTCCGACAACATCGCCGAGTTCGGCGGCGACCCCGGCAACGTCACGCTATTCGGCGAAAGCGCCGGCGCGCATGCGGTCGCCACCATGTTGGCGGTGCCGGCAGCGGACGGCTTGTTCGCCCAGGTGATTTCGGAAAGCCCGGCATCCGGAATGGTGCGCTCCAGCGAGATGGCAGCCGACTTCGCGACACGGTTCGCCGCGCTACTCGGTATGCGCAAACACGACGCCGCTCATGCGTTGATGCAGGCTTCACCTGCCGAATTGGTCGCAGCCCAAGACCGTCTGATCGACGAAGGAGTGCGCGACATCCTGGGCGCCTTCCCGCTCGGGCCGGCCTGCGGCGACGATGTGCTGCCGCTCGATCCCATCGATGCGATGCGACAGGGCAAGGCCCACCGGGTGCCGCTGATCGTGGGCACCAACGCCGACGAGGGCCGGCTGTTCACCCGATTCCTGCGGCTGCTGCCTACCACCGAGCCGATGATCGAAGCGCTGCTGGCGGAAACGGAACCGGCTGCGCGGGAACGGATTACCAGCGCCTATCCTGACTACCCCGATTCGGCGGCGTGCATCCGGCTCGGCGGGGATTTCGCCTTCGGCTCGGCCGCGTGGGAGATCGCCGAGGCGCACGGCGGCCACGCGCCGGCCTATCTCTATCGATACGACTACTCGCCGCGCACGTTGCGCTGGTCGGGGCTGGGCGCCACTCACGCCACCGAACTGCTCGCGGTGTTCGATGTCTATCGCAGCAGGTTCGGCGCCCTGCTCAGCGCGGCCGGCGACCGCCGCTCTGCGCTGCGGGTCAGCAACGAGATACAGGGGCGTTGGCGCGCATTCAGTCGCACCGGCATGCCGGGCGATGACTGGCCCGCCTACACCGACGCAGACCGCGCGGTGATGGTTTTCGACCGCAAGTCGCACGTCGAATTCGATCCCCACCCCGAGCGGCGGATGGCGTGGCAGGGCTTCTCGATGGCACGCTGAGCCGGTGAACCCAACAGTGCCTCCGCAGACCGACACCGTCATCGAACGACCGGCCGACCTCACCGCCGGCTGGCTCTCCACGGTGCTGGGATCTGGAACCGTCATCGATTTCACCGTCGAGCGCATCGGCACCGGACAGATGAGCGAGTGCTACCGCGTCCAGCTCAGCTACGCCGATACTGAAGGTGCTCAGCCGGGCCCGGATTCGGTGGTGCTCAAGGTCGCCGCCAGCGACCCGGTGAGCCGGCAGACCGGATTGAGCCTGGGCCTTTATGAGCGTGAAGTGCGCTTCTACCGTGAGGTCGCGCCGCACCTGACCGGACCGGTTGCACCGTGTTACCACGCCGCGTTCGATGCGTCGACCGGAGTTTTCGACCTGCTGCTCGGCGATGCGACTCCGGCCGTGGTCGGCGACGAAATCCGCGGCGCCACAGTCGCGCAGGCCCGGCTCGCCGTCACCGAACTGGCCCGGCTGCAAGGCCCGTTGCTGGGCGACACCGCACTCGAAGACGCGCCGTGGCTCAACCGCGACGCGCCGATCAACCAAGCGCTGATCAGCCAGCTCTACGCCGCTTTCGTCGACCGTTACCGCGACCAGATCGAACCGCCGTACCGCGCGGTGTGCGAACGGCTGGTGGCGGGATTCGACGCTTACCTGGCCGGAGAGGCGGCAGCCGGCCGCATTCAGGGGCTGGTGCACGGCGACTATCGACTGGACAACATGTTGTTCGGCGCGGTCGGCGCCGACCGGCTGCTGACCGTCGTCGATTGGCAGACCGTTACCCGGGGCCCGGCCATGACGGACCTGGCCTATTGCCTGGGATGTGCGCTGTCGGTAGCCGATCGGCGTGCGAATTATGACGAGCTGCTGCACGCCTACCACGCGGCGCTCGGGCCTGACACGCCGATCAGCCTGGCCGACGTCCGCGACGGTGTGCGGCGGCAGAGCTTCTTCGGGGTGATGATGGCCATTGTCTCGTCGATGCTGGTCGAGCGCACCGAACGCGGCGACGCAATGTTCATGACGATGTTGCAACGCCATTGTGAGCACGTCCTCGACACCGATGCGCTCGCGACGCTGCCGGCACCGGCGCCGATCGAGCCGCTGGTCCCGGCCGGCGACGACGAGTGGGCGCACACCCCGACCGACGAACCGCTGTGGAACGAGAGCTGGTACGCCGACTTCACCGACCCTGCAAAGAAATTCGGCGGCTGGATACGGCTCGGCCTGATGCCCAACGAACACTCGGCGTGGCTGAACGCTGTGCTGTGCGGGCCCGACCTGTGCACTGTGGCAGTCGTCGACTTCGACGTCCCGCTACCCGCCGATCCGTGGCAGGTGTGCACCGACGCCATCGAATTCAACCACTCCGTCGCCGAACCGCTGCGCAGCTATCGCGTTGTCCTGCATGGCCGCGGCCAGTCCTACGCCGACCCGTCCGCGCTGCTGCGCGGTGAAGACGGCGTGCCGGTGGAGGTAACCATGGACTTGGCGTGGACCACCGATGGCACGCCGTACCAGTACCGGCTCACCACGCGCTACGAGATCCCCTGCACCGTTTCGGGCACTGTCACCATCGACGGCACCGAATACACCGTCGACTCGGTGCCCGGTCAGCGTGATCACTCCTGGGGGGTGCGGGATTGGTGGGGCATGGACTGGGTTTGGAGCGCACTGCATTTCGATGACGGCAGCCACCTGCACGCGGTGGACATCCGGATTCCCGGCGCCCCGGCGATCGGCGTGGGCTACCTTCAGGACCGCGACGGCGCGTTGACCGAGGTGTGTACCGTTGCGGCCCGGGAAGTGTTCGACGCCAACGGGTTACCGACCGAAGCGACGCTGGCCGTTGATCCCGGTGGCATCACCGCAACAGTCGAGGTCCGCGGCCATGCACCGCTGCGCCTGGTGGCCCCTGACGGACGGGTAAGTCAATTTCCGCGAGTCTGGGCGGCGGTGAACACCGCCGACGGCCGGCGCGGGGTGGGCTGGCTGGAATGGAACCGCAACCAATTAAGCCCGTGACCGACCAGTTTCCGCCGATCGTGGTCATGGGAGTCTCGGGCTCGGGCAAATCAACGGTAGGCGCGGCGCTGGCGCAACGACTGCGGGTGCCGTTCGCCGACGCCGACGCCTTCCACCCGAGCGCCAACATCGCCAAAATGGCTGCGGGGGAACCACTCAATGACGACGACCGCTATCCGTGGCTGGAAGCCGTCGGGGCCTGGCTGGCCGACCACCGCAACGGCGGTGTGATGAGCTGCTCGGCGCTCAAACGCAAATATCGCGACCAGTTGCGCGCCCGCTGCCACGATATCGAGTTCCTGCATCTGAGCGGGTCACCGGAATTGATCGGCCACCGGCAATCCGGCAGGCGCGGGCATTTCATGCCGCTGGCGCTGCTGCAGTCGCAATTCGACACGTTGGAGCCACTGGGCTCCAACGAAGATGGTGTCGTCATTGATGTCGGCCAGACCGCCGAGGAGATCGTCGACAACTTCGTGGCGCGATCTGCCCGGCGACGCATTGGCTGATGCTGCACACCAGCCCAAGTCGTCGACGTCGGAGCGTCGGCGCGCCCGACACCGCGACGTCGCTGGCGCCAGGCGTCGATCACCCAGTTAGCGCATACGACGGATCTTGGTCTGCCCACGGGCAGCCAGATCACCGCCACGGTCGCGGGCGGTCTCGGCGAGCTCAAGTCCGCGTTCACGGGCGGATTCCGCGAGCTCAGGGCCGCGTTCGCGCGCCACATCCGCGAGCTTGGCGCCGCGTTCGCGGGCAGTTTCGGCGAGCTCAGGGCCGCGTTCGCGCGCTACATCTGCCAGTTGGGCACCGCGTTCGCGGGCGGTTTCGGCGAGTTCAGCGCCGCGTTCGCGGGCGGCCTCGGCAAGTTCGGCGCCATGCTCGCGGGCGCTGGCTACGAGCTGTGCGCGACGCTTGCGTGCCTTCTTGCGGGCGGCTTCGACCAGTGGAGCACTCTTTTCCTCGGCGGTACTGGCCAGTTCGCTTCCGCGTTTGCGCGCCGACTCGAGCAACGGCCCGCTCTTCTCAGCCGCGGTACTGGCCAACTCGCGGCCCCGCTCGACGCTTACCTGTAGGCCATGTTCGATTCGTTCACCCAGCTCAGAGTCGAGAAGCGCGCCGTTGGAGGCTCCGGCCGGCAGCGCTGCGGTCACCGCCGCCGAAACCCGGCCCGCCGCCCGTCGACCACGCCATCCCAATGACGGCTTTCCTTCGGTGTCGGCCGAGGCGATGATCAGCCCGCCCAGCAGGCTCAGGTCGGTCAGGAATTCGCGGCGTTTCTGCGCCTTGCGTTCGGGATCGGATTCATTCCAAAACAGGTGTCCGGCAAGGCCACCGGGGACTACAGTGCACGCCAGCGCCACTGAGGCGACTCGCGGCATTTTGCCGATGGCAAGCATGAGGCCGCCGCCGATTTGAACTGCCGCGTTGATCCGCGCTGCGGTCTCGGGGTCGGCCGGAACCTTTGTTCCGACGGGATCCGGCAGGGTCCGCAATGCCGCCACGGTGGGTTCGGCAGCATCGACGCTGGTCTTGGGATTGCGCAGGGTCTCGACGCCTTGGCCGATGAACACCGCTGACAACAGGGGCCGGGCGATTCTACGAAGCAACATGGCCGGTGTGTTCCCGGGCTGACCGGTCCGCAAACCGGTCGGATCATCGCTCAGCGAACCGGCGGACCGCTCGTCGTGCGCATCGACAGCGGCAATGCCACCCACAAACCGCCGAGTGCGATCAGCACACAGCCGCCCGCGACGACGCCGGCGGCGTGGCCGGCGACCGGACCGAAAATGACCACGGTGACGCCGACCAGGGCCAAGCCCAGCAGCACCAGTCCGGCGTAGGCGAACCGATGGGCCGTCGATACCAGCGGTCGCAGCCGATGCCGGCGAAACAGCAAGCGGTGCATCCCGACTGGAGCGATCAATAGCTTCCAGTCCTGAGCGCCATCTGGTCGCAACCGCAGCTATGTCATCAGTAGACGCGCCGAGGACTCCAGCCGGTCGGCGATCTGCGCATACGACGCGTATCCCATGCCGGCGCGCACCAGCGCGCCCGCATACAGCAACTCCAGCGATTCGACCACATCCGGGTTGCAGTCGGGCCCCAACGCGGTGACCAGACGCTGGTGGATCTCCCGGCCGATACGCAACCGCAGATGCTTGACCTCCGGGTCCTTGCCCAGCAAAGCGTTGGTGACCGCGCCGGCCAACTCTGGTTCGTCGGCAACCAGCAGCGCGATGTGACGCAGCACCGCGATGACGCGCGCAGCGGGGTCGGGGGAGTCGTTGGGCGGAACCGGACTGGAGGCCAACCGCCGCCAGAAAACCTCGGCGACGAGATGCTCCTTGGACGCGAAATATGTGTAGGCCGTGGCCGCGCCGACTCCGGCCTCAGCGGCAACCATCCGAATCGTCAACCCGGCGAAGCCTTCTCGGCTCAGGACCCCGATCGCGGCGTGACCCAGCCGGTCAACTGTGTCGGCTTGCTTGGCGGTCAGTCGGCGTCTGGTCGACTCCCGAGCTACCGGGTCGGACACGTGTCTGGACACTACTACACCGTAATATGGGCGGCAACCATCGGCCGTTGCCGATTCGATAGTTAGGTTCTGGTGATGACAACCCCCGCCGAGCGCACTCGTCAGTTGTTTGACCTCGCCGATCAGGTGACCGGATTCATGCCTGCCGACGAGGGACGGGCGCTCCACGACGCCGCATTGGGTTACTTCGATCACGGTGTGGGCGTGGAGATCGGCACCTACTGTGGCAAATCAACGGTGCTGCTGGGCGCCGCAGCGGCCGCAGCCGACAGCGTGCTGTACACCATCGATCACCACCACGGCTCCGAAGAGCACCAGCCAGGCTGGGAGTACCACGACACGTCGATGGTCAACGACGCCGGACGCTTCGACACCCTGCCGGCTTTCCGCCGCACCCTCGATGACGCCGACCTCGACGACAATGTCGTCGCAGTCGTAGGCAAATCCGCCGTCGTAGCACGGGCTTGGCGCACACCGCTGCAGTTACTGTTCATCGACGGCGGCCACAGTGAAGCCGCTGCCCACCAGGACTACGACGGCTGGGCACGGTGGGTCAGCCTCGGGGGCGCCTTGATCATTCACGACGTGTTTCCCGATCCGCGCGACGGCGGCCAAGCGCCGTACCAGATCTATTGCCGTGCAGTGCAAAGCGGCGAGTTCACCGAGAAATCCGTCACCGGAACACTGCGCGTGCTGGAGCGGACGGCGGAACGGCCCGCCGATCAGGCCTAGCGATCGGTCGGACTGATCGCGCACTCGCAGTCGTAATCGCCCTCGAGGCCGCGAGGTAGATCGGCGCCCCGGAAGATGCCGTTTCCCGGTGTGGTGCACGACAGGGCGTCGGCCGCCAGGATGACCGCAGCGCCCGTCCACGTGGTCCGCTCGACCGGCCAGCGCTTACCGTCGCTGAACACCAAGCCGGTCCAATAGGATCCATCCTTTTCGCGCAGATGCTGCATGGCAGCGAACTGGTCTAGCGCCGCGTTGCGGCTGCCCATCGCCTCAAGCGCCAAGACCAGCTCGCAGGTTTCGGCGCCGGTGACCCACGGCCGGTCATCCACACAGCGAACCCCGAGTCCGTCCACCACGAAATCGCCCCACCGCTCGGCGATTCGGGCGGTCGCGGCTGGGCCGCGCAGCGCACCGCCCAGGATGGGGTAGTACCAGTCCATCGAGTGATGCGGCTTCTCGGTGAACACCGAGGGGTGTGCGGCGATGGCATGGCCCAATCGGCCGAGTGCGATCTCCCACTCCGGTTGTGGCTCGTCGAGGTAATTCGCCAAGGCCAGGGCGCAGCGCAGGCTATGGAATATGCTCGCGCATCCGGTCAACAGTGCCTCGGTAACCGGACCCGAAGGGCTGCGGGCCCAGCAGATTTCGCCGCGTTCGAGTTGCAGTCCGAGTACGAATTCGATGGCCGAACGTACCGTCGGCCACATCTCGCTGGCGAAAGCGCTGTCACCGGTGACCAGCACGTGGTGCCAGACCCCGACCGCAATGTAGGCGCAGAAGTTACTGTCGCTGTTGGCGTCCTCGACGACACCGGCCCGAAATTGGATGGGCCAGGATCCATCCGCGCGCTGTTGGCGCCGACTCCAGTCGAACGCGTGGCGGGCCGGGTCGATCAGGCCCGCTGCGGTGAGCGCCATCGCACATTCCACGTGATCCCACGGATCGGTATGGCCGTCCTCCGACCATGGGATCGCGCCTGACGACTCCTGAACCGAAGCGATCGATTCCGCAGTCTGTCGGCATTGCTCGGGGGTCAGCACGTCCGCAACGCCCGGCGCGTCATACCAATTCAACAGCAGGCACCGGTTTCTCGAAGTACAACGCGACGCTCTTGCCGACAAGCGGGTTGAGCGCCGATTCGGCCAGTCGGGTGATCCATGGACGGCGCATCATGTCCCACACCAGCATTCGATGATATGCGGCAACAGCAGGGTGATCTGAGTTAGAAACTCCGACGAGACATTTCAACCACCAGAATGGGGCGTGCAGAGCATGAGCATGGTGAGTATGGGTGAAGTTCAGTCCGCCGGCGGCGAGTTTGTCACGCAGGTGGCTTGCCCGGTAGATCCGGATGTGACCGCCGTCGTTGCTGTGGTAGTCGTCGGACAGGAGCCAACACAGCTGCTCGGGCAACCACCGGGGCACGGTGACCGCCAGAGCGCCACCGACTTTGAGGACGCGAACCAGCTCGGCGATAACCGTGTCGTCGGCGGGGACATGCTCCAGGATCTCCGATGCGATGACGCAGTCGAAGGTGGAATCGGGATAAGGCAGTCGCAGCGCGTCGCCGACGACCGTCTCGGCAGTGGCCGACGCCGGTGCTTCACCGGCCTGCGCCATCGCACGCAAGATAGTGCCGACGTTCGCCAATTCATCGGAATCCTGATCGAACGCGACCACGTCGGCACCGCGGCGGTAAGCCTCGAAGCTGTGCCGGCCCGCTCCGCATCCCACATCGATGAGCTTGGTTCCGGGCCCGACGCCGAGCCGGTCGAAGTCCACCGTCAGCACGGCTCACCCACCGGCTCGGTGGCGTCGCCGATCTGGGTGTTGCGTTGGATCGCCCGTTCGTAGACGCGAACGGTCTGCGCAGCCACCGATTCCCAGCTATAGACGTCAAGTGCGCGGCGGCGTCCGGCCGCCCCGAGTTGACGGCGCTGTTCGGGAGACTTCAGCAGCTCACCCAGGACCCGGATCAACTCGGCGGTGTCGCCGGGTTGCACCAGTCGGGCGCAGGTGCCGTCGGGTCCGAGCACTTCGGGTAAGGCGCCGGCGCGGCTGGCCACAATCGGTGTGCCGCTGGCCATCGCTTCCACTGCCGGCAACGAGAAGCCCTCGTAAAGTGATGGGATACAGGCTATTTCAGCAGAAGCAAATAAACCGGCAAGTTCCGCGTCGGATACGCCGCTGGAAGTGTGAACGATATCGGAGATGCCGAGCTCAGCGATCAGTTTCTCCGTGGGACCGTTCGGTTCGAGCTTGGCGACTAGTTGCAGCTCCAGATCGTGTTCCGTGCGCAGGATAGCCACGGCCTGCAATAAATGCGCTACGCCCTTGAGTGGAGTGTCCGCGCTGGCGATCGCGATGATGCGCCCGGGAATTCGCGGTCGCGCCGACGGGGCGAACACACTGGTGTCGACTCCCAGCGGCACCACGTGCAGTTGCTCTGCATCGACTCCGAAGTCGGTGGTGATATCGGTGGCCGACGATGACGAGACCGTCAGCAGGTCCGGAATGCTGCGCGCGACCCGCTCCTGCATCCCCAAGAAGCCATACCAACGGCGTACCAACGGCTTACGCCACCATTGCGCTGCCGACAGGTCCAGTAGCCGGTCGCGGGTGATGGGGTGGTGAACCGTCGCCACGACGGGCAGTCCAGTTGCCGCGATTTCGAGCAGTCCGTCTCCCAGGCTCTGGTTGTCGTGCACCACATCGAAGTCATTGCGCCGTCCGGCCAGCAGCCGCGCTGCCCGCATGCTGAACGTGCGCGGCTCGGGGAAGCCCGCCGTCCACACGGTGGCAAGCTCCAGCAGGTCGATCCGGTCGCGGATCTCGCGGGGATGCGGAATGCGGAATGGATCGGGTTCGCGGTACATGTCCAGGCTGGGCACCTCGCGCAGCACCACTCGCGAATCGAGGCCCTCGGGATACGGCTGCCCGGAAAACACCTCGACGTGGTGTCCCAACTCGACGAGGCCGCGGCTAAGGTAACGAACGTAGACGCCTTGTCCTCCGCAATGGGTCTTGCTGCGGTAGGACAGCAGAGCAATCCGCATGCTCACACCGGTCCCGCTATGGCGGCGCGACCACAGGTCACGGTTGGGGGATCGGCGGGGAAGTCAGCGAACTGTCTGGACACGTGTCTGGACTATAATTTGACAAGCTACATGATGCAACGCGCAGGCTCTGGCCGTGGCGCGACCGGCGCGTTCGGTAAGTGTGACCGATGTCAACACCGCTCTGTGACACAGCTCATTGCCCTCCCCGTTTGTTTTAGGGCAGCCTAACCTGCATTTCTGACCCGAATGCTGGGAGTGGCTGATGCCAACCAACTCAACCGCGCTGGAATTCGCCTACGACCTCACCTTTGACGAGGTCCGGCGTCGCAGTTACGACGCGCTGGTAGCGGCCGGGGTGTTGCCGGAGCGGGCAGTGGATCGTGCTGCCGATTGATCCGAACGCGGACAGAAGCCGACGCGCTTGGCTGGCCTGCCCGAACTGCGACCACGGCGCTGCCTGCGAGGTATGCCGAGGTGGCCGCAATTGCCACACGCATTGGCAATATCTGATCAGCAATAGCGCCGCGGTGGTCCACCTGCAGTGCCCAACCTGCGCGCATCTGTGGTCGCTGGACACCGGTGCGCGCCGCCGCGGCCAGCGCCGCCCCGCGGCCTAGCCCGACGCGCGACCACCGGCGATACGGTGGGTGATATGCGAGCGTTGATCATCGTCGACGTCCAAAACGACTTTTGCGAGGGCGGCTCGCTGGAAGTGACCGGCGGCGCCGCCGTGGCCCGCGCCGTCACCGACTACTTGGCCGGTGCCGGCGACTACCAGCATGTCGTGGCCACCCAGGATTTCCATATCGATCCCGCTGACCATTTCTCCGACCGTCCCGATTACTCGTCGACCTGGCCGCCGCACTGCCTCGCCGGTAGCCCCGGGGCGGATTTCTGCCCCGACCTCGACACCGAACGCATCGAGGCGGTGTTCCGCAAAGGCGCCTACAGCGCCGGATACAGCGGCTTCGACGGAGCCGACGATTCGGGCGCCAGCCTGGCGGATTGGCTGCAGGACCGCGGCGTCGACGAGGTCGACGTGGTCGGCCTGGCCACCGACCAGTGCGTCCGCGCGACCGCCCACGATGCGGTCCGGGCCGGCTTTGCGACTCGCGTGTTGCTCGATCTGACCGCGGGCACAGGGGAGCAGTCGACCGCTGAGGCCATCGACGCGCTGCGTACCGCCGGTGTCGCCGTGCAGCAGAGCACGTCATGAGCACCGCGCAGTCGGATCTGCTGACGGCGGTGGAGCAGTCGCCGCGGGCCGCCGCGGCCCACGACCGCACCGGCTGGGTCGGGCTGTTCACCGCTGACGGCCGGGTCGAAGATCCCGTCGGTTCCTGGCCACATGTGGGCCACGCGCAGATCGGCCGCTTCTACGACACCTTCATCGGGCCGCGCGACATCACCTTCCATCCCGACCTCGACATCGTCACCGGCTCGGCCGTCGTCCGCGATCTCGAGCTCGAGGTTGCGATGAGTTCGTCGGTGACGATGCGGATTCCCGCCTATCTTCGCTACGACCTGCGCGAGGTCGACGGTGAATGGAAGATCGCGGTGTTGCAGGCCTACTGGGAACTGCCGGACATGATGGTGCAGTTCCTGCGCAACGGCACGCCGGCCGTGCCGGCTACCGTCCAGCTGACCCGCGGATTGTTACACAACCAGAGGTTGCGCGGCACAGTGGGTTTCGGAGCCGGTTTCCGCCGCGTCGGTTCGCGGCACAAGCGACTGGTGGACACCTTCCTCAACGCTGTTGCCCGCGGGGAGAGGTTCGCGGCGCTGCGAACACTGTCATCCACTGCCACAGTGACTTTCGGCGAGGACGACGACGCGGACGTCGCCGAACTGATCCAGCGACTCAACGGCGCCACCTGGACGAAGGTGCTCGGCGCGGGCCCGACAGTCGCGGCCTCGATCACGTCGGGACACCGGCGCGGTGTCATGTTCGCCGACGTGGTCCGACGTGGCAACCAAATCCGCCGAATCCGTTACTTTTCCGACTGACCGAGCGCAGTGTCACTGTGCCGCCAGCAGCGCCAACGACGCCGCCGACAACAACAGATAGCCGCCCGGAAAGGCGATGTTGTACAACACGCCGGCCCGAACATGCGTGATGATCGCACCGGTGAAGAACAGCACCAGCCCCGCCGCCGCCGCAATCCCTATGGCAGGCAGAACCAGACCGGCGAGCAGCCCGATGGCTCCGGCGAGCTTGAGCGTCCCCAGCATGGGGAGCCAAGACGATGGCACGCCAACCTGAGCCGAGTTCGCCAGCACGAATTTGGCGGGGACGTAGTCGGCCACGGCGATTCCCGCGGTGACGGCCACGGTGACTGCGGTGACGACAAAATATGCGATGCTCATGAGATTGGTCTCCTTCACACAAGGACGTCGAGCGGATTTCGTCACCTGCTTGACGGCTCCCACACCGGAAAGGTGACCATGAGCCCGATTGACGATCTCGCCCGGCGGTTTGACGCTGACCGACGACACCTGCGCTCAGTCGCTTTTCACCTACTGGGCTCGGCGGCCGACGCCGAAGATGCGGTGCAGTCCGCTTGGCTGAAGGCCAGCCGCGCAGACTTCGACGCCATCGAGAACCCGACCGGATGGTTCACCACGATCACCGCACGCGAGGCGATCGACCAATTGCGGAGCCGCAAACGGCGCGCCGAACTGCCGCTGGACAGTGTGGACCGCGTTCCGGCCGGCACGGCGCCGCCGGCGGACGAGGACACTCTGCTCGCCGACTCCGTCAGTCGGGCCCTGCTGGTGGTCATCGACCGGCTCTCACCGCCACAGCGCGTCGCGTTCGTGCTGCACGACGTGTTCGCGGTGCCATTCGAGACGATCGGCGAGTTGTTGGGCCGCTCGCCGGACGCGGCCAAGAAGCTGGCCAGCCGTGCCCGGGTGCAGCTTTCCGCCGCACCGTCCGGGGCGACCCGCCGCACCGGCGAACACGTCGAGATCGTGGATGCCTTTCTGACGGCATCCCGCGGCGGTGATATCGCCGCCCTCATGAATCTGTTGGCTCCCGACGTGGTGCGCCGAGTGGATCGCCTGCTGGTGCCCGCCGATGTGCCGACCGAAATCCGCGGCGCCAAGCAGGTCGCCGAGGAAACCCGGCGGTTCACCCAACGTTCCCGGGCCGGCGTCGTGATCCTCGTCAACGGAGCGCCCGGCATCGCGGTCGCCCCGGGCGGCCATCTCCAGGCGCTGTTGGTCATCGGCATCGAGGATGGTCGCATTCACACCATCGACATCATCGGCGATGACGATCGGCTGAGCGGCGTCGCCCTGGCACTTCCCGCAGCCGGCGACAATCCGGGCAGCCATGGCCGATAAGCCAATTGGACGGCGGACACTGTTGCGCGGTGCCGGTGTGCTCGGCGCGACGTCGCTGACGTGGTGGCAATCGGGATGCGCATCCGACGACGACGCACTCACCTTTTTCTTCGCGGCCAACCCCGAAGAGGCGGACGCGCGGCTGCGGATCGTCGACGCCTTCCAGCATCGGCATCCCGACATCAAGGTGCGGACGCTGCTGTCGGGTCCGGACCCTATGCAGCAGATGTCGACGTTTTGCGCAGGCGGCAAATGCCCAGACGTGCTGATGGCGTGGGAATTCAGCTATGCCGGCTTGGCCGACCGGGGTGCGCTGCTGGACCTGAACACCATGGTGGCCCAAGACCGAGTATTCGCCACCGATCTGAAGGCCGACAGCATCGGCGTGTTGTATGACACCTTCACGTTCAACGGGGGCCAGTACGCATTCCCGGAGCAGTGGTCCGGCAACTTCCTGTTCTACAACAAGCAGCTGTTCGCCGCGGCCGGCGTACCGGCGCCACCGACACAATGGGACCGGCCGTGGAGCTTCGCCGAGTTCCTTGCTGCGGCCAGCGCTCTCACCAAGCGCGTCCGCTCCGGACGCGTGACTCAATGGGGGTTCGTCGACACGTGGGTGGCCGCCTACTCGGCGGGCCTGTTCGGCATGAATAACGGCGTCGCGTGGTCGGATCCGCGAACGAACCCGTCGCACCTCAATTTTGGCAACGAGGCGTTCATGGAGGGTGTGCAGTTCTACGCTGACCTGGCCAATAGACACAACGTCGCACCGACGGCGTCTGAGCAGCAGTCGATGTCCACCATGGATCTATTCACCTCGGGCAGGGCCGCGATGGCCTTGGGCGGGCACTGGCGCTACCAGACATTCGACCGCGCCCGCGGCCTAGATTTCGATGTCACCGTGTTGCCCACCGGTCCACGATCCCGCGCGGCCCGCTCAAATATCGGTACGACGGGCCTGGCGATCGCGGCCGACAGCCGCCGCAAGCACCAAGCATGGGAGTTCGTGAAATTCGCCACCGGACCCGTCGGGCAAGCCCTGATCGGCGAAACGGGGCTATTCGTACCGGTACTGAAGTCTGCGATCAATTCCAAAGGGTTCGCCCAAGCTCATCGCAGAGTCGGCAATCTCGCGGTGCTGACCGGCGGCCCCGCGCACTCCGAGGGTTTGCCGATCACGCCGGCGTGGGAAAAGATCAACGCGTTGATGGACCGCAATTTCGGGCCGGTTCTGCGTGGCACCCGGCCGGCGACATCGCTGGCAGGCGCGCTGACGCAGGAGGTCGACGAGGTGCTACACAACCCATGACATCGATCGATCAGCGAGTCGGGCGACGCAGAATTTCCCAACGGCGGGCCTGGGCCGGACGCCTTTTCGTCGCACCAAACCTGGCGGCGGTGGCGGTGTTCATGGTGTTTCCGCTCGGGTTTTCGCTGTACATGAGTGTGCAGGAGTGGGATCTGTTCAGGCCCGCCAAGCCCGTCGGACTGGCGAACTTTCGTCAGCTGTTCAGCGCCGACCCGCTGTTCCTCATCGCGATGCGCAATACGGTGATCTTCACCGTTGGAACCATCGTGCCGACCGTCCTGATCAGCCTGGCCGTGGCGGGCCTTTTGAACCGGAAACTCAAGGGCATCGGCATCTTTCGGACCGTTGTCTTTCTGCCGTTGGCGATGTCCTCCGTCGTGATGGCGGTGGTGTGGCAGTTCGTGTTCAACACTGACAATGGCTTGCTCAACATCATGCTCGGCTGGATCGGGATCGGCCCGGTCCCATGGTTGGTCGATCCCAACTGGGCCATGGTGTCGCTGTGTTTGGTCAGCGTATGGAAGAGCGTGCCGTTTGCCACCGTCATCCTGCTGGCTTCGATGCAGGGCGTCCCCGAAACGGTCTATGAAGCCGCCCGAATCGACGGCGCCGGCGAGATACGCCAGTTCGTCTCCATCACCGTCCCGTTGATCCGCGGGGCACTGTCATTCGTGGTGGTCATCTCGATCATTCACGCGTTCCAGGCATTTGACCTCGTCTATGTGCTCACCGGCCGCAACGGTGGTCCGGAGACTGGAACGTATGTGTTGGGCATCATGCTTTTTCAGCACGCATTCGCCTTCCTGGAGTTCGGGTACGCATCCGCACTGGCCTGGGTGATGTTTGCCATTCTGCTGGTGTTGACGGTGCTACAGCTACGGTTGGCGCGTCGACGCGCTTGGGAAGGCTGACCATGGGCCACCTGACCAAGCACAGCATCGCGCGCGGCCTGACGCTCTATGTCGCGCTGATGGGCGTCGCGTGGTGTGCCCTGTTCCCGATTCTGTGGGCGGTGTCGGGCTCGTTGAAAAGCGAAGGCGAGGTGAGCCAGCCGACGCTGTTTCCTTCGCATCCGCAGTGGTCGAACTATGCCGAAGTGTTTGTGTTGATGCCGTTTTGGCGGATGTTCTTCAACACGGTGCTCTACGCCGGATGTATCACAGCCGGTCAGGTGTTCTTCTGCTCGCTGGCCGGATACGCCTTTGCCAGGCTGCCGTTCCGGGGCCGGGAGGTCGTCTTCGTCGTGTACCTGGGCACACTGATGGTGCCGCTGACGGTGACCGTCATCCCGCAATTCATTCTGATGCGCGTCGCCGGCTGGACTGACACGCCGTGGGGGATGATCGTGCCGGGCTTGTTCGGTACGGCGTTCGGCACCTATCTGATGCGGCAGTTCTTCCGTACGCTGCCGGACGAACTCGAGGAGGCCGCCATCCTCGACGGCTGCTCGCCGTGGCAGGTCTATTGGCGGATCCTGTTGCCGCACGCCAAGCCTGCGGTCATGGTGCTCGCGGTGCTCACTTGGGTCAACGTGTGGAATGACTTCCTGTGGCCGTTGTTGATGTTGCAACGCAAAAGCATCGCCACACTCACGCTCGGGCTGGTTCGGATGCAAGGCGAATATGTGTCGCGGTGGCCGGTGCTGATGGCTGCGTCCATGCTCATCCTGCTGCCGTTGGTCATCGTCTATGCGGTGGCGCAACGGGCCTTCGTCCGCGGTATCGCGATGTCCGGATTCGGCGGCTGACCGATGGCATCAGTGAGCTTCGAGCAGGCGACACGGCGCTATGCCGGAGCGCAGCGCCCGGCGCTGGACAAGCTGGATCTGGCCGTCGACGACGGCGAATTCGTCGTGCTGGTCGGCCCTTCCGGATGCGGCAAGACGACGTCGCTGCGGATGATCGCAGGTTTGGAACCGGTGGACACCGGGCGCATCCGCATCGGTGACCGCGATGTCACCGACGACGATCCCAAAGATCGCGATGTCGCCATGGTGTTCCAGAACTACGCGCTGTATCCGCACATGACGGTGGCGCAGAACATGGGCTTTGCGTTGAAGATCGCCAAGATTCGCAAAGCTGAGATCCGCGACCGGATCTTGGATGCGGCGCGCTTGCTCGATTTAGAGCCCTACCTCGATCGCAAACCCGAAGCGCTCTCCGGTGGGCAGCGCCAGCGGGTGGCGATGGGCCGCGCGATCGTGCGCCGCCCGCAGGTCTTCTTGATGGACGAACCGCTGTCCAACCTGGACGCGAAGTTGCGGGTGCAAACGCGTAACCAGATCGCCGGATTGCAGCGACGGCTGGGCACTACCACCGTGTACGTCACCCATGATCAGGTCGAGGCGATGACCATGGGCGATCGGGTTGCGGTCCTGCGGGACGGCGTGTTGCAGCAATACGCACCGCCGCGAGAGCTCTACCGCAGCCCGGTCAATGTCTTCGTCGCGGAGTTCATCGGCTCCCCGGCGATGAATGTGTTCACCTTGCCGATCGCCGACCGGTCAGTGACGTTGGGGGACTGGCTGATTCCCTTGCCCCGTGAGATCGGCGATGTGGCTGCTGAGATCACTGTCGGCATCCGGCCCGAAGACTTCGAGGTCGGTGGTCTGGGTGTCGAGATGGAGGTCGATGTTGTCGAGGAGCTCGGCGCCGACGCCTACCTGTACGGCAGGATCTCGACGGCTGGCGCCGCGACTGACCACCCGGTGATCGCCCGCGCGGACGGTCGTAACCCGCCGCAACGTGGCAGCCGGGTACGTCTGCGCCCTCGATCCGACCATTTGCATTTCTTCGGCGCCGATGGCCGGCGACTGCCTTAGGCGTGCCTTCAGGTCGTCAGGACTGTCGCCGCGGCGGTGCCGGGTGCGCCGTAGAGCTGGGTGAAGCCGACCTTCGGTTCGCCGGGAACTTGACGCTCACCCGCCTCGCCGCGCAGTTGCCGGACGACCTCATGGATCTGCCGCAGGCCCGACGCCCCAATCGGCTCGCCGTTGGCGATCAGGCCACCGTCGGTGTTGATCGGTAGCCGGCCGTGAATTTCCGTGGCGCCGTCGGCCAGCAGCTTCTCCTGCTCGCCGTCAGCGCAGAATCCGCACTCGGCCATGTGAATGATCTCCGCGCCGGCATCGGTGTCCTGGAGTTGGACGACATCGACGTCTTCGGGTGCCACACCGGCTTTTTCGAATGCGCCGCGCGCGGCGTAGACGGTGGGCGCGACGTCCTGCTCAACGGGCGCGAACGTGGTGTTGACCTCGTGGGCGCCGTAGCGGCGGGTCCGGACCTCGACCGCCCGCAGGTACACCGGTTTGTCGGTGTAGCGATGCGCGATGTCGGCGCGACACATCACCACGGCTGCGGCGCCCTCGTCGGGTGCACAGAACATGTACTGGGTCAGCGGGTAGTTCAGCATCGTCGAGTTGAGGATCTCGTCCTCGGTGATCGCTTTGCGCCGAAACGCATTGGGGTTCAGCGCACCGTTACGAAAGTTCTTGGCAGCAACCCTGGCCAGTGTTCGCTGTGAGATGCCGTGGTCGTGCAGGTAGCGGTTGGCCTTCATACCGAAGAACTGCGTGGTCAGGTACTGCCCGTTCTCGGCGTACCAACTCGGCATGCCGACCAACGCGGGATCTTCGGTGAAAGCGCCGCGGGGATGCTTGTCCAGGCCGACGGCGAGCCCGATGTCGTAGTCACCTAACCGGATGCCGTCGGCGCACGCCTTAGCTGCGCTGGCGGCGGTGGCGCACGCGTTGAAGACGTTGGTGAACGGGATGCCCGATAGGCCCACCATGCCAACGATGGCGTCCGGGTTCGCGACGCTCCAACTGCCGCCGGTAGCGGCCTGCACGTCTTTCCAGTCGACGCCGGCGTCTTCGACTGCGGCGAAGATGGCGTCTACACCCATCTCCATCGCCGACTTGCCTTCGAAGCGACCGAACGGGTGCAGGCCCACCCCGATGATGGCGACGTCGTTCATTACGCGAATCCTCCTCAGCGGCCACCGGACAGCCAACTGTAAACGTTACAGTAACTGCGCCGATTCGCCATATGGTGGGGAGGCGGCCACGCCTTCGAATGGGTAAGACGTAAACAGGCATTGCCGAACCACCTGGACCGCGGCCAGTTAGGCTGCCGGTGTGAATCTCGAAAAGGTGGTTTTCGGTTTCTTCGTGCTGTTGGCCGCAACCTTGAACTTCGGTTTTTTCGTCGGTGACGTGGGAGACCCGGCCATTCACAATCCGTGGGAGTTGTTCCTCGCCCTGATCGTCGCATTCATCACGACGATCTTGAAGTTCGGTGACCGCACCCAGCTAGGTGCTGTCCACCTTTCCACCAGTCTGGTCGCGTTACTGCAACTCGTAGCCGCGGCAGCGATGTGGGTCTTCGCCACGCAGGTCTCGGTCCACGGACTGGACCGGCATGCGACGGCGAGCGTGGTGTCGCTGTCGGGCGGGGCGTTGCTGGCCAATATCGTGTCCGTCACGCTACTCGTGGTCGAGACGGCGTCGTTCCGGCGCCGATAGCCGATGCCCAACCCGGCGCACCTGCTTGCGTTCTGGACCCGGCGTCCAACCAGGCTGCGGCCCAAGCCGGTCCGCGTTCCGACGACGGTGCCGACCACCGACGTCATCTTCCTGCTCATGCGGCGGATGCGGGCGCCGTTCATCGTCGTCATCACCACCTTCAGCTTTTGTACCACCGGGCTCATGCTCATGCCGGGCACCGATGCGCAGGGAATTCCTTACCGGCTGACCGTCTTTGACGCCTTCTACCAGATGACCATCACGTTGACCACGGTCGGTTACAGCGAGGTGCCGCACGCCTTCAGCTACCCCCAACGGATGTGGCTATCCATGTCGATCTACCTGGTGGTGCTCAGCTGGGCCTACGCCATCGGGGCCTTCTTCTCCCTCCTCCAAAACACCGCCTTCCAGGACGCCATTGCGGCCCAGCGGTTCCGCCGTCAAGTCCGCCGGATGGTGGAGCCGTTCGTCATCGTCGCGGGCTACGGCCAAGCCGGCCGGGTCGTCGGCTCCGAGCTCGACGAACACGGGCGCCGGTTCGTCGTCGTCGACAAGCAGGCATCCAAGGTCCAGTCGGTGATATCCGGGCAACTGAGTTTCGATGTTCCTGCGGTCGAGGGCGATTGCGCCGTACCGACGGTGTTGGGCATGGCCGGGCTTGCGCATCGCGATTGTCAGGGTGTGCTGGCCTTGACGAACGACGACTACACAAACCTCGCGGTGGTGATGACCGTATCGCTGCTGCGGCCCGAAGTGCCCGTCTTCGCCCGCTGTACCGACCCTCGAATCCAGGCTCGTATCGAGCACTTCGCCCCGGCGGCGGTGATCAACCCCGATGACCGGTTCGGCGACTACCTCGCCTTGTCGATCCACCATCCGGTCAATCACCAGCTGTTGCGTTGGCTGATGGACAACGATGAGGAGCAGCTGCCGCCACTACGGCGGGGTCTTGCGGCCGGCAGATGGGTGGTGTGCGCCGACCCCGAATTCGGCCACGATGTCGACAGTGATCTCACTGCCCACGGCGTGTCAGTTGACCTCGTCGATCCGGCCGAGGGTGACCCCGATGTCTCGGGTGCCGTCGGCTTCATTGCGGGGACCGGCAACGACACCACCAATATCGCGCTGGCCGAGCGGGCCCGGTTGTCCAACCCCGACGTATACCTCGTGGTGCAGCAGCACACGAACGCCAAGAAAGCTCTGCTCGACGCCCTGGAGATCGACTCGGTGTACATCGCGACCGAGCTCACCGCCCGAGAGATCCTGGCCAGAATCCTCACGCCGGTGTTTTGGAGCTTCGTCGAGCATGCCTTCAGACGCGATGACGAGTGGGCCACCGGCGTGCGTGACCACCTGCAGGAGCGCTGCGGCCGACGCACCCCGCAGCGCGATGTCATCACGTTGTCACCCGAGCAGGCTCCGGCCATCACAGACTGGTTGCGACGCGGGGAAACCTTGACACTGGGGGATCTCATGCGCCGCCCCGACGACCGGGATGCGACGCTGCCGGTGGCCGCCCTGGTCCTAGTGCGCGACGGTGAGCCCAGCTTCATGCCGTCGTCGGAGACAGGTCTCGCCCTGGGCGACCAGGTGCTCCTCGTCGGCAAGCCCGAGGGGCTGTCCCAGGTGCGCGAGATCTGCCACTATCCGACGACGGTGGAGTACCTTGCGACCGGTCGCGACGTTCCCTTGACGTGGATCTGGGCCCGGCTCGTCGCTCGCAATCGCACCAAGACCTAGCCCGGACCACCGTGCAGGTGCCAACCGCCGACCGTCGACACGGTGACAGGTATGAGGCCGTTGTCGCCGAAATGGTGCTGCCGGCGCAAGATTCGCGAGCCTGGCCATCGCCCATTCATCTAGCCCGTCGCGATCGCTCTGTCACCGTGACGTATTGCCGGTGCGCGATAGGCGTGATGGAGAGCCGGCTCGGTGTTACCGTGTAATTCGGTCGGGGTGCTATCCATCCATGCGGAGGGTGATAGCCGATGGCTAACTCGGTGATGGGCGACTTCCACAGTCAACTGCGCGTAGCGATTCACCGGCTCCAGGACTGGGCGGCAAAGAAGTACGGCGTCAGCAATCCACTGCCGCCCTGGAAGTCAAGTCTGGACGGGATGTGCGACGCGCTCGATCGAGAAGGGACCGTGTTGCCGCTCTTGACACGTCGCTTCGATGAGGACCGCCTCAGCCAAGAGATGTACGCGGCGTTGCCATTTCCGGAAAATTAGCTCGTCGCGCTGGCGCATTCCCTGATCACAAGAAACATCATCGACGAAGCGGCACTGGCCGATCGCATGACAGCGGTGCGGGCGCGGCTCGAAGCCGGCGACGCATAAGTCCGCTCGCTACTCGCCTCGAATCCACTCCTGGTAGAACTGTGGCATCTCGGATGCTTTGCCGGAGAAGCGCGGTTGGCGCTTTTCGAGAAAGGCGCGCACGCCGTCGTCGCCGTCGCCAATGCTTGTATAGAACATCGCCAGCGAGTCGATCCGGTGCGCTTCGACGGGATGCGGTTGGGCCGAATTGCGGTAGAGCATCTGTCGCATCAGGGCGACAGACACCGGTGAGCGGGCGCGCGTCCACGCGTCCGCGAGTGCCCGCGCCTCCGCGAGCAGTGCATCGGGTTCGTAAACGGCCTGTGCCAAACCCAACTTGCGGGCAGTCTCGGCGTCCAGGATGTCGGCACGATACAGCAGGTCCAAAGCTGTTGGCATGCCAACGATTCGGGGCAGAAACCAGGTCGAACACGCCTCTGGGACGATACCGAGTTTGCCGAAGACCAGGCCGAACCGTGCCCTGGCCGACAGCAAGCGTGCGTCCATGGCCAGCGTCATTGTTGCGCCGATGCCGACGGCGGCCCCGTTGATCGCGGCGATCACCGGCTTGCGGCAGGCGTAGATTGCGAGCGTCACCCGGCCACCCGTGTCACGGACCCGGCGTAACTCAACGTCGTCGAGGTCAGCCATGTCGGTCAGCGTCGGAGACTTTGTTCCGTCGAGTCCGAATACGTTGCCCTGGCTAGAAAGATCCATCCCGGCGCAGAAGGCGCGACCCTCGCCGGTGACGATCACCGCCCGCACGGAGTCGTCGTCGTTGACGGCGACGAAGGTGCGTTCCAGCTCTTCGGCCATCTCGACAGTGAAGGCGTTGAGGTTGTCTGGGCGATCGAGGACGACGGTGAGGATCCCATCGTCGACGTCGTGTCGGATCGTGGTGAACTCCATAGCTACTTCCTCCGCAGGTTCGTTGCAGGCGACGTTACTGGTTAGCGTGTCGAGTGCGGCCTCCGCATCGCGCTGCAGTCGTCTACGACTCGCCGATGACCGCAAAACCCGGCCCAGCAACATGCGGCCGCATATCGGCAAATCGTCACAGTGACGTATTGCAGTCGTGCAGCGGGGAGGGACGTCCGACTGACCGACGCGAATAGCGACGGGTGTATCCGAGTCGGCGACGGGCCGCGACGGGTGCGCAACCGCGCCATAAGCGCGACGGATGATGATTGGGCACTGGACGCTCCGAGTGACTCCGCTGCGCGTGCGGCGAAGATGGCAACGATCTTCCCGGTGGACGCCACTGCCAGGGTCGATCTGAATTACCGATAAGCGACACTATGTCAAGTAAGCCGTGTCGGTTGCCGTTGGCCTAACTACCCCTTCGCGCAGCCTTCCAGAGTCATAACCCGCCCAACGGTCACTGCCCGGTGTCCATTTGGACACGTAACTAGCGCGCGTCTAGT
>NZ_JCALCY010000023.1:0-36164 GCF_059812585.1 Mycobacterium sp. NGS48 | reverse complement strand
CGCGGGCTGTCCGAGACGGAGGTATCCCAGTCCGACCTCTCGCAGTGTGGTCAGGCTCCGCGCTGCGTTGGCGATATCGGTAAGAAACTCCGAGGCCTCATCGACGGTCATCGCGAGCACGTCGGCGATCGTGCGGTCGCGATAGCGCACCTCGAGTGTCTCCTCGGAGTACCGCGCTCCTTGACACGTCGGGCATGTGGCGTATGTGCCCGGCAGGAACAACAATTCGACCGACACGAACCCCTCCCCCTGACAGGTGGGGCAGCGACCTTCGGCCACGTTGAACGAAAACCGGCCCGCTGTCCAACCGCGGCGACGCGCCTTGGAGGTCGCAGCGAATTCGCGGCGCACGGCGTCGAACAAGCCGGTGTAGGTCGCCAGCGTCGAGCGCGGTGTGCGTCCGATCGGGCGCTGGTCGACAGATACCAGCCGGTTGATCTCCTCCACTCCCGCAGCCGTCACACCGACGCTCGCGTCGCGATCGAGATCGACGATCCCGGTGTCGGTTCCGTCGTCGGAGTCGGCCGGCTCGGCAGCGCGTCCCGCGCCGAGATGGCTGTTCACGACATCGCCGAGGACCTTGACGACGAGGGTCGACTTGCCTGAACCGGACACTCCGGTGACGGCGGTGTACACACCCAGGGGCAGGTCCACATCGAGGTCTCTCAAATTGTGGAAGCAAATCCCGCGCAACCCCAGCCGCCCGGACTGCGTGCGGGGTTGACGAGACGGCAGCCTGGCCCCCTCGAAAAGGTACCTACGAGTGACCGACCCCTCGACGTCGGCGAGACCCGGCACCGGGCCGCTGTAGAGCACGTCCCCGCCAAGCTCCCCCGCCCCGGGTCCAACGTCGACGATCCAGTCGGCACGGCGTACCACGTCCATGTCGTGCTCGACCACGAATAACGAATTGCCCGCGCGCCGAAGGCGATCGAGCACGTCGAGTAGCGGTTCGGCGTCGGCGGGGTGCAGTCCAGCTGACGGCTCGTCGAGCACATAGAGCACGCCGAACAAGCCGGCGCGCAGTTGAGTGGCCAGCCGCAACCGCTGCAGTTCGCCGGGTGACACCGTCGGAGTCCGGCGACTCAGCGTGAGATAGCCCAGGCCGAGATCGATGAGTATCTGCAGGCGTGCGACGAGGTCGGCGGCGATCATAGTCGCCACTTCCGTCAGCTCACCGGACTTCGTGGACTCATAAGCGGCGGCGGCATCGGTCCGCGAAGCCGTCGGGCGCAACGTGTCAGCAAGGTCGGCCAACGGCATCGCCGCGTAGTCGGCGATGGTGCGCCCGGCGAATGTCACCTTCAGCGCTTCCGCACGCAGCCCGGAACCGTCGCATAATGGGCACTCGACGCTGTCGACGAATTGCAGCACGCGGCGACGCATCATCGCGCTATGGGAGTTGGCCAGCGTGTGGCGGACGTGGCGTTCGGCGCTGGAGAATGTGCCGTTGTAGTAATAGTCGGCCTGCACGGGGTGTTGGCCCGGATCGATTTCGACTGTTGGTTGCTCGTCGGTGAACAGAATCCAATTGCGTTGGCGCTTAGGAAGTTTTCGCCATGGCTTGTCGATGTCGTAGCCCAGCGTGATCAGGATGTCGCGCAGGTTCTGCCCCTGCCAGGCGCCCGGCCATGCGGCGACGGCGCCTTCGCGGATGGTTAGCGACGGGTCTGGCACCAGTGTCTCTTCGGTCACCCGGTGGATCCGTCCCAGCCCGTGACATTCTGGGCACGCCCCAACCGCGGTGTTCGGGGAGAACGCATCGGAGTCCAGACGTTCCGTGGCCCCGCGCGGGTAGGTTCCGGCGCGGGAGGACAGCATCCTCAGCAAATTCGACAGGGTGGTGACGGTGCCGACCGTCGACCGCGACGTCGCCGAACCCCGACGCTGCTGCAATGCGACGGCAGGCGGTAGTCCGGTGATGTCATCTACCTTTGGCGCGCCGGTTGGCAATAGCAGGCGACGGGCGTACGGAGCGACCGATTCAAAATAGCGGCGCTGGGCCTCGGCATAGATCGTCCCGAAGGCCAACGACGATTTGCCGGACCCGGAGATCCCGGTGAACGCGACCAGCGCGTCACGCGGCGCTACGACATCGACACCCCGTAGATTGTGGACCCGCGTCCCGTAAACGCGCACACAAGGGTCGATGTCGTCCGTGCCTCTGGAGGACTCTGTCATCGTGCTCGAAGGAATACCCGTGCTGCCGCCCCGCAAGCACGATGGCTGCTGCTCGACCACCGGGTCCGACGCCTCAATCGTTCCCGTGTCGGCCTTTCCGTGGTTAATTGCACGGTCGGACGCTGGCAGCGCACCTACGGGGGGTCGGCAAGCGCTCGCGACGCGAACTCGCTGCCGAGTACGCCCGCCGCTACACCACTGAGATCCGCCGACCTCACCCCGATCGTATCGGCGCTGTCGAGCGGGGGGCGCTCCGCTGCTCTGTGTCGAGCGCAACCCTGAGGCCTGCCACCGCTCGTTGATAGCCCAGCGGCTGAGCGAGCAGCACTGCGTCGCGATCGAACACCTGCGCCCCTTGTGACGAGTGATACCTGAGATTGTCAGGACGCCCAACTATCCCCAGAGGTGCAGCGGCCAATCATTATCGACGACACCTCGGCCCCCTTCGATGAGGAAGACGGTGACTTCCAGCTTTACTCGTTCCTCAGGAGCGGTATCCTTTCTGCCATGCAGAGACCCGCACGGCAGCGACAAATGGACCAAGTAGGCGCCGCTAAACCGCCACAATATCCGATTGAGTCTGTCGACAACGCGCTCCGCCTAATCCTGCTCCTGGGAGAGCAATCCGAGGTCCGCCTCACCGACGCAAGCGAGTATCTGCAGGTGGCATCATCAACTGCGCATCGCCTGTTATCGATGCTTCAGTATCGCGGGTTTGTCCGGCAAGATCCGAGCAGCAAGGCTTACCAGCCCGGATCGGCCTTGACCGGGGTGGCGTTCGCTGTTTACGCCAGGATGGATATACCGCGCACCGCCGCTCCGATTCTGCGCCAGCTCAGCGACACGCTGCAAGAGACGGTGCACATAGGAACGCTGGACGGCAGAATGGTCCGCTTCATCGCGGCACTCGAGAGCCCTTCCGCCGTACGGGTGGTATCGCGCCTGGGTAAGACAATGCCTGCACACTGCACATCCACAGGTAAAGCCATGCTCGCCGGCTTATCTGACGAAGAGCTTCACAATCTGTACCCCGACCCAAATTTGGAGCAACTCACCCAGCATTCCGTGTCCACCCTCACTGAACTGTGCACTCAGTTGGCAGAAGTCAGAAAGAACGGGTTCTCGACCAGTCGGGAGGAAAGCGAAGAAGGTGTCGCATCCGTCGCTGTGCCCATTCCCACAAGAGGTCCCGAGATGAGGCTGGCACTCAATGCATCAGCGCCGAGCTATCGATTACGGCCGTCCCACATCCGCAAAGTCGGCGGCACGTTGACAGAAGCCGCCCGCGAGCTCGCTACGAAGCTGGCCTGATTACATCTGGACAGACGAGAAAGACGAGATTGAGATGCCTTCCGCACCGGACCTCCCTGCCTTCGTAGCGACAATCGATGAGTATCTACGCTTGGAACAGTGTCATACGCCAGCCGAACAAATGTTCGCTACCGTCCTGACGGACGACTTTCAAATCGGTTTTCGTGGCGGCCACCAATGGAAAGGCCTTGACGGTCTGCAGATGTATCTGGACCAACGGAACGGGATCTTTGATGAACGCCTCGAACTACGCCAAGTACTTTCCTACGTCCCCGCCAAGGAGGATGTCGTCGAGCTGACGACACGAATTGAGTTCTTCTTCCGTCGCTGGAGAGCGCCATCGCCGGTCAGCGAAGAATTCAACGGCGCGGCCTTTCACACGTGGCTGATCCGAATCACCGACAGTAAATTGCGCGTGGCACGTGTGATTATCGATGGATTTGCAAATCTCAACGACAATGCAAGGGTGGCGTTTGCTATTCCAGATGAAGGTTTCGACGAGTAACAATTGCGCACTTCGACCATCTCATGGGCAAGCGTCAACGTCAGTGCACGCGTGCTCTTCGGAGGCGAACACCGATGGAAGGGGACACGCGCCGCGGGTCCGCGTTCGCGATGATCATGCCGGCGGCGTCGGGGACGTGCTGGCGCTTCTGCTGTAGCCGGATGTCAGCGGCCGCGATGACCGCGGGCATCCATTCCCCGGCCGGGTTCAGCGCCGTGCCCCCAGGCCCGCGCGGTCTGCTCGGCGTTGAGTGGCTCACCAAGCGCGCCGCATGCTCTTCGCCAGCGCTGTCGCGCCATCGCGCCTCACCCGAGTAAGCCAGGAAACCACCGGCCGCACAACGCCGTTGGCCAGCGCCTCGGGCATAACCGTAGGTGTGGTCGGCCTGCGAGCGCATCAGACCTTCGCCGTCGGGCTCATAGGTGACGAACGGGATCGGGCTGTCGTCGCTGCCAACGGTGTACCCGTCAACGAGAGTCGGCGGGTCGCGTCGTTGAAGGCCTCGCGGATGGCGTCGCCCCAACTCTTCGCGTCGCCGCCGTGGTGGATCTCGTCGAACCCGACAAGCGTTCGGTAGTTCTCGGTGCGCACCCGGTGTTGGGTGGGGCAGCTGGCCACCTTTGCGCAAGTGACGACGACGTGATACTCCGACGACGTCTGCGCAGTAGAGTTGCTGAACTTCGGATGGAGCGCGATGCCGACCCTCGCGGCGGCCAGCGCCCATGGCGTTTTCAGGTGTTCGGCCGGCACGACGACGGTGAGCCGTTCGAGGGTGGCGTCGGCCAACAGCTCTCCTGCGACGCGCAGGGCAAACGCCGTCTTACCTGCGCCCGGGGTGGCGACTGCAAGGAAATCGCGTGGCTTGGCGCCGAGATACCGTACCAATGCCGACGCTGCCAGCCCCGCAAATCCTGGGTGTCGGGCGCTGCGTTAGCCCGCACCCAAAGCTCCTCACTGATCGGACAGGAGCCTAGCGCAAGGGATTACGGGTTCGCATCTCCACTGGAGAACAAGTCGTCCGGTCAACGTTTCGGTGGGCCGAAGGCGAACCGGTACCGGTTGGCCGTCCGCGCGCAGCGGAATATGGGAATGATTGAGCGACCTGGGCCGTGTCCGAGCAGCAAACACTATGCTTGCCGGGCGGCAGGGTGGCTACTCACCTGGTCGCCGAACACGACATGCGGATGGTCGCGGGTGCGGACTGGGTGATCGACCTGGGACCGGGCGCGGGTAATGACGGCGGACGAGTCGTCGCGGCAGGCCCGCCGCAGAAGGTGGCACGCGCGAAGCGCAGCCGCACGGCACCCTATCTGGCAAAGCGCTTGGCGCCGAGTGCTAGTCGATGATGAAATTGTCGTTCTTGATGAACCATTCCCGACGCTCTTCGTCGGTCACGGTGTGTAGCTGCGTCATGCCCTCGAAGTACTGCTCGCGTGGCGCGCCCGGTTGTCCATGCGGTGATCCGCCAGCGCGAACACGATCGCCGCCGACCACCCAGTTCCTGTCCACCGAAGGAACATCGCCTGTCCCAGAAGCGATCCGAGCAGAACTGGACCGCGCCACCACCGTCGCCGGGGTCAACCACCTCACCCACCGCAAAAAATGCGCCACCACACTGGTCAACGCCGAAGTGCCCCATGCAGTCGTTGTTGGCGCGGCTCGCATACAACACCGGGCGGAGTCCCGGCTCAGCTCGCTCACGGAACGCACGCTGGCTAACCTTCTAATCACGTCGTCGGGTACCACCGCTGGCAAGAGCTTCTCCGCGTAGAGCCACGTAGGGACCTGTGAAATCGCGTGCTTTATAGACGACATGGCTCGGCACGGTGCGTAACCGGTTAGCGCTCAGGGGTGCAAGTGTCGGCGACGCCGAAGGCGTCGGCGAAGCTAGTGTTGCCCATGCTCTCCCTCTGGCTGGCGTCCACCGCAGCCAGTAGGCGGGAGTTCTCGATGACGATCATCTCCACGTCACGCGCGTCGTCGGCATAGTGGCGATGCCAGATCCACGGCGGCGTATACACGAAGTTGCCCGCGCTCCACCGCACGCGTTGATCGCCGATCTCCGACCAACCCGAGCCATGTTGCACGAAGTGAACCGACTCATGTACGTGTCGATGAAGGTCACTGGCCTCGCCCGCGGGGATCTTCTGAAGAAAAAACTCAATGGAGCGGGCGGGTATTCGTAGGAGCAACCCAATTTGAGATGGGCTTCCGGTCTGGATCCAGTGCGCCTCGGCGGAGCTAACGACGAGGTGCTCCTCACCCACGTGCTGGCTGTCGCGGCCTCCTGCTCGCGCCATACTCTTGGAGAATTCGTCTAACTCGTCACGAGATAGGGTCATCGATCAGGCTCCTCCGAAAATTCCTTCGCTGAGTCAGCAGAGCGGCTTTGCGGGGATTTCCCACCACGATCATCCTGACCTCGCACGTGGGAAATCAGCGGTCCAACCTGGGTACCGGTCATGCGGTGTTCCATCGCCCATGGAATCTGGCGACGTACGCGAGGATTCGCCGGCATGCCATAAAACATCTGTCCGGCGGTGATCACCGAGGCCGCCAGCGATGCCGACAGTGCACGCCAAGGTCAGCATCGGCGAAGATCACCGACACGCCCATCACAGGAGAGTGCTATGCGCATGCGCTTCTCGAGCGCGGCAATGCTGAGGCCGAACGTCTGCAGGACGCGCAGCTGGCCGCCACCGGTGTTGTCAATGTCAAACACGGCATGCTCGGTGTACACCCGGCTAACGCACCGAAGTCCGGTCAGTGGATAACTGCACGAAGGAACCAGTTTGGCGGTCCCGTCCTTCGCGAACAGCGTCATCATGACGAACACGCTCTTCGCGCCGATGGCGAGATCCATCGCGCCGCCGACGGCGGGTATGGCGTCAGGCGCTCCGGTGTGCCAGTTGGCGAGATCCCCGCGCTGACTGACTTGAAACGCTCCGAGCACGCAAACGTCGAGATGCCCTCCCCGCATCATGGCGAAGGAGTCGGCGTGGTGGAAGTAGGACGCCCCTGGGGTTTCGGTGACCGGGATCTTACCGGCGTTTGTCAGATCGGGATCGATTGCGTCGCCGATCGCCTCCCCACCCATACCGAGCATCCCGTTCTCGGTGTGCAAAACCACACCCGCGGCGGGGTCCAGGAAGTCAGCGACCATGGTGGGCTGCCCGATGCCGAGGTTGACGTACGAGCCTGCGGGGATGTCGCCGGCGACCATCGCTGCGATCTCGCGGCGGTCCAACGGTCCGCGATCGAGGTGCTCGACACCGGCACGGGTCGATCCGTCGAGTGCTCCGGTCACGAGGCCGCCTCCGTGGTCGTTTGGGGAATCGCGGACAGGTCGAGGACGCGGTCGACGTAGATACTGGGCGTGACGACCGTCTCGGGGTCGATCTGCCCGGTGTTGACGACGCGGGCAGCCTCGACGACGGTCAGCGATGCCGCGGTCGCCATCACCGGTCCGAAGTTGCGTGCGGTCTTGCGGTACAACAGGTTTCCGGCCCGATCGGCGACATGCGCCCCGATGAGCGCGACATCTCCGCGGATCGGGTACTCCAGCACGTAGTCGCGACCGTCGATGGTGCGGATCTCCTTACCCTCGGCCAGTGGCGTACCGACCCCCGTCGGGCAGAAGAACGCGCCGATGCCCGCGCCCGCCGCCCTGATCCGCTCGGCCAGATTGCCCTGCGGGACCACCTCGAGGTCGACCTTGCCCGCCCGGTAGAGCGCGTCGAACACGTACGAGTCGGCTTGTCGGGGAAAGGAGCAGATGACCTTGGCGACCCGACCCGCTGCCAGCAGCGCGGCCAGGCCGGTGTCGCCGTTGCCTGCGTTGTTGCTGACGATGGTGAGCTCGGCGGAACCCTGTTCGATCAACGCATTGATGAGCGTGGTGGGCATGCCCGCCATGCCGAATCCACCGACGAGAATCGTTGCGCCGTCGTTGATTCCGTCAACCGCCTCCTGGGCGGTGACGCAGATTGCGGTGCAGCTCATGATGGCGCCCCGTGGTGCTCGTCGAACTCGGGCAGGACCTCGGCGGCGATGCGGAAGGCGGAGTTGGCGTCGGGGACCCCACAGTAGATGGCGGTTTGCATCAGTAGCTCTTTGATCTCGTCGTTGCTCAGACCGTTACGGCGGGCCGCCCGCAGGTGCATCGCCAATTCCTCGAGGTGACCCCGCGCGACCAGCGCGGTCAGCGTGATCATCGAGCGGCTGCGAAGGTCAAGACCTGGGCGGGTCCAGATGGTGCCCCAGGCGTACTGGGTGATCATGTGCTGGAAGTCAGCGGTCAGGTCAGTGGTACCGGCGACCGCCCTGTCGACGTGCGCCTCGCCGAGCACCTCGCGCCGTACTGCCATTCCCGCGCGGTGCACGTCCTCGAGGGTCTTGCTCGGCGGCAGCGGTACACCGACATGCTCTGCGATGAGGCCGGCCACCCGGTCCGGAGCTTCGGCGGGGGCCAGGTGCCCGACGCCGTCAAGCACCACGAGGTCCCCGTCCTTTACGTTGGAGGCGATGCGCCGCAACGATTCCGGAGGTGTGGGGCCGTCGACGCTGCCCGCAACGGCTAGGACGGGAGTGACGATCTCGGATAGCCGGTCGGTGACGTCGAACGCCGCCAGCGCTTCGCAGACCTGCGCATAGGACTCCGCATCGGTGTGACTCAGGGCGTCCAACAACGCCGACGCGGTCCCCGGCTGCCGGTCGACAAACCCCGGCGCGAACCAGCGCTGGGCTGCGCCGGTCAGCATCGTGTCGACGCCTCCGTCGCGAACGATGACGGCGCGCGCGCGCCAGTCATCCGCGGTGCCGATGACGGCGCCGGTGCACAGCAGGGTCGCAGAACCGACCCGTTGCGGCGCATCCAGCAGCAGCCGCAGACCGACACAACCACCCACCGAATCACCGGCGTAGTGAAATGTCTCGGCACCCAGATCGTCGGCGATCACCAGCACGGCGGCCGCGAGGTCGGCGATGGTGAACGGTTGGGCGGGGCCGCCGCGACCGTGACCGGGCAGGTCCCATCCGACTACGCGGAGGCGTGCATTGAGCCGTTGGGCCACGCCGTTCCACAGAGACACCGCTGACGTACCCAGCGACGGGCCGAGCAGGAGCAGGGGCCCGTCCGCGGGCCCGCCGAGGTGGATGGCGGTGAGACGCGGAATGCTCACGTCGTGTCCTTGACGAAGCGGCGGGCCCGGCCGAGGGTCGAGTCGATCAGCCGATCCGTGGCGCCGGTGTAGCCGGGAAGCGCTGCACGACCGGTCAACTCGGTCATCGCGCGTTGTTCGGAAAGCAGGCCCCCAGCGGCGGCCAGGTTGGCCGAGGCGCGCGCCGAGTCGACCCGTAGGCCCGACACGAGGCCGGATGTGTGCGCGGCGGCGGCGACTGTGTGGCGGGCCAGTGTCCGCAAGGTGGCCCATTCCGCGTGCCAGGCGCCGTCGGAGCGTTCGTCGACGGTCGCGCCTGCGGCGGTATGCAGGATGCCGCCAAGGGGTCCGGCGGTGAGCGCGGCGCGGCGAATCAGCACCGAGCGGACCGGGTTGTTCTTGTGCGGCATGGTCGAAGAGCCGCCACCGTGCCCCTCGGCCAGCTCGCCGATCTCGGGCCTGCTGCCAGTCGCGACGTCCGCGGCGATGTGACCCCATGCGTCGCAACAAGTCACCAGCGCGTCGCCGATCCGGGTCACCTCCCACCGGGTTGTCTGCCAAGGTGGGGTGGGCGCCAGCCGCAGCGTGGCGGCCAGGCCGTCACTGAGGGCGATGGCACCGTCGACGGTTCCGGTCAATTCGGTCGCAGCCGCGAGCGTTCCCGCTGCGCCACCAACCTGCACCGGCAACGACGCCGTCAGCCCGGCGATCGGCTCGGCGGCATCCAGCACACCGGTCAGCCAGCGGGCGAACTTGGCGCCGAGTGTGCTCGGCAGTGCAGCCTGGGTCAGCGTGCGGGCGAGTGCCGATGTGTCGCGGTGTATTTCGGCCAGCCCGGACAGCGCCCGTACCTGGGTGGCAAACTCGTCGCCGATCCGGATCAGGACGTCGCGGGTGCAGAGCATCAGTGCGGTGTCGACGACGTCCTGACTCGTCAGCCCGCGATGCAGCCACCGTGCTGTCGGTTCTGCCGAACGTTCCCGCAACAGCGTCACCAGGGCGGAGACGGGGTTGCCGTCGGCGTCGGCGCCCCGGGCGATCGTCTCGGCGTCACCGTCGGCGAGCAGGTCGGTCAGGTCCGCCCGCGCCTCCCGGGGCGCGATGCCCGCGGCGACGAGTCCGTCCAGCCACGCGCGTTCCACCGCGACCATGGCCGACAGGAACGCGCCGTCGCTCATCAGGTCGCCCGCGAGATCGTCCCCCGGCCAGAACAGGTCGGTCATCGCTGGTGGCCCGGGTAACGCAGGAATACCGTCTCGGGCTTGTCCTTCGCGTCCTGCAATTGAATGTCGAAGCGTAGACCCGTTTGGTCGCGGGTGGCGATGAGCGTGTCACGACGCTCGGGCGCAAGCGTGCTCAGCAACGGATCGTTCACCAGTTGCTCGCCGGGAACGTAGGCGCGGGTGAACAACCGGTTCAGTAGCCCCCTGGCGAACACGGTGATCAGAATGAACGGCGCCGCAACGGCTTCGACGACACCGGGGACGATGGTGGTGAAGGTGTACCGCCCCGCGTCATCGGTACTGGCACGGCCCCATCCGGTGAACGTCCAGCCGTCCCGGTGCAGGGATCCGGCGGCCTTCGGGATCCTGCCGTCGGCGTCCGCCTGCCAGATCTCCAGCAGCGCATCGGGCACTCCTCGGCCGTCGGCGTCGGCGACGACGCCGTGCAACTGAACGGCGTTCGGCGTGCCCGGCGGAACCAACTCGTTGCACCTGTCGAACGGAAGTGCGTAACCGAAGAAGGGCCCGACGGTCTGGCCGGGGGTAGCGGTCAGCAACGTGCTCATCAGTATTGGCTTCCGTGGTCGGGGTTTTCGGTCGGAATGCGCGACGCTCCGGTCAACACGATGTCCCATCGGTAGCCGGTGGCCCACTCGTGGGTGCTCAGGTCGTGGTCGTAGCTGGCAACCAGGCGATCGCGTGCCTTCTGATCCGGGATCGCCTGGTAGATCGGATCGAGGCCGAACAGCGGGTCGCCCGGGAAGTACATCTGGGTGACCATCCGCTGCGTGAATTCCGTTCCGAACAGCGAGAAGTGGATGTGCGCGGGCCGCCATGCGTTGCGGTGGTTCTTCCACGGATACGGCCCCGGCTTGATGGTGGTGAACCGGTAGACGCCGGCGTCGTCGGTCAAACAGCGGCCGACGCCGGTGAAGTTTGGGTCGATAGGTGCCGGGTGCTGATCCCGCTTGTCGATGTAACGTCCGCCGGCGTTGGCCTGCCAGATCTCGACGAGCTGGCGCCGCACGGGCCGTCCTTCGCCATCGACGACCCGGCCGGTCACCACCATTCGTTCGCCGATGGGTTCTCCCGAGTGCTGGATGGTGAGGTCGGCCTCCAGTGGGTGCACGTCGCGTTCGGAGAAGCACGGCGTCCACAGCTCGACCCCTTCCGGGTCCGCGTGGTACAGATCTTTGGTCGGATGCCGGTGCAGGCTGCTCCGGTACGGCGGAAACCTTAGGCGCGGCTGCGTCTCCTCGATCCCAGCACGCTGGTACGCGGATTCGATCGCACCGATCTCCGCGCTGATCGCCTGCTGGCTCGCCATGGTGCCGTCGGGATTGCTGTCGATCATTGCTGTCACGGCGTTCACGGTACCGACTATTTCGGGGCTGACGAACGATACAATTCCACTGAGCGGAAAGGGCGCCCACAGTTGGCAGGTAACACTTCGACGCCGGGAACCACGGTCGCGTCGCGTTTGCTGGACATGCTCGGCGCCTTCGACGAGCGGCATTGCAGCCTGACCCTGTCCGAGTTGGCCCGGCGGGCCGGACTGCCGGTCGCCACCGCGCACCGCCTTGCGGCCGAGTTGGTCGCCGGCTCGGCACTGCAGCGCCGCGGCGACGGGCGGTACGTGGTGGGCCGGCTGATCTGGAACGCGGGATTGCTGGCGCCGGTGGAAGGGCGATTGCGCCAGGTGGCTGAACCGTTCCTGCACGACGTGTACGCAGCTACCCTGGCCACGGTGCACCTAGCTGTGCGCGATGGCGAAGAAGTGCTGTACCTGGAAAGGATGATGGGCCGGGCGTCCGTCCCGATCGTCAGCACCGTCGGCAGCAGGCTGCCGATGCACTGCACCGGCGTCGGCAAAGTGCTACTGGCCCATGCGCCGCGGGCCGTTCAAGACCGAGTGTTCGCCGACCTAACACGCATCACGCCGTACACCATCGTGGCGCCGACCGTGCTGTCCACGCAGATGCAGCGCATCCGTCGTGAAGGAGTGGCCACCACGATCGAGGAGATGTCGCTGGGTGCATGTTCGCTGGCGGTGCCGGTCATCCGCCAGTCCGACGACGCCATAGTCGCCGCGATCGCCGTGGTGGTACCAACGCTGAAGCGCGATCGTCAGCGACTGCTCGGCGCCCTGCAGGTCGCCGCCCGCGGCATCGGGCGGCTGCTGTGATCCGTCGGGCGCGGTCGCAGCCATCCCTGTGATGTGGGGCAGCATCTGTCGAATGGGCAAGTTGACGCGGCGGCCCCGACCGTCGAGGCCGCCCCGCCGCTTCGTTGAACAACTGAACGCGGTGTCGACGGCGCCTGATCTCATGGATGCAAGCGAGGACGACCGCGGCTGCCAGCTGATTGGGACCGCTTCTGAGCTATTTTTCCGACGATGCTGTGACCCATTTGGCAGCGAGATTTTAGGGGTCGTTGCAAGGATGGTGGTCAGTTGGCTTGTGCGAGCGGCTGATCCACAAGCGGTCGCCTCGCGATGCGTGCCGTTTACTGAGAATGTCCGTCCGGCTTTTGGGGCCCGCTAGCTGCGGGTTGAGGCGTGCGGTTGGTCGTGGTCGCGCATGCGTCAACAGGGGTGTTCACAAAGTCGTCGTGATGTGAACACCTAGACCGATCGGAGATGTCTCTGACTAGATCGAAGTGCGACACGTTGGGCGCGAATCGGAGTCCCCGGAGCGCTTACTGGATAGACGCGGATGATCTTGCCCGGCAAAGATTGGCAGAGAGACAGCGCACTCCGCAGTTTCGAATTTCAGCGGAGGACGGCAATTCCGCCCACCTCGAACCCTCAACTGCCGAACGATCACCTAAGGAATTGCACACAAGATGACCATCACGACACCGCTTGGATCCGATGCTCGGGTATGGGCCGCCGAGAATCTCCGAGGCTTCTATATGTGTCCCGTTACGCCCCTCACCGACGAGTTCGAGCTGGACGACGAAGGTCTGCGGCAGAATATCGACGCGTTTGTGGAGATGGGCTGCGCCGGCCTCGTTGTCGGCGGGTTCTTCGCCGAGGGATGGAACATGACACTGGCCGAATGGCGGCGCTACCATGAGGTAGTCGCCGATGCCACTGCCGGCCGCCTGCCGCTGTTTACGATCATTCTGGACCCGTCGGCCTACCAGGCGATCGAAAAAATGCGCTTCGTGGCGTCGCTCGGCTTCACCGGTGCCGAGATCATGAATCCATCGGTGCAGCTCAAGACCGACGATGACGTCGTCGCGTACTTCGACTTCGTGGCGCCCGCCACTGGGCTGGCGCTTGTTCTCTACCGCACGCCGGTATCTAGTTTCGTGTACAGCCACGACGCCGTCGCTCAGATCGCTGAGCACTCCAACGTCGTCGGGATCAAGAATGGCACGCTGAGCTGGACCGACAGCATCGCCTTACGCCGCCGCGTCGGGGACCGTCTTGTGATCAGCGAGCCGAATGAGCGTTATTGGGCGCATGACGCTGCACTCTTCGGGGGTCGGGTCCTTTACGGGGAGCTCTCCCTGATCCTTTACGGAAAACTGCGCCCGGAACTTCACCACTACACCGAGCTTGCGTTTGATGGTGACCTCGCGGGGGCACTGCCTGTGTCGGCGAAGCTGGACGCGATCCGCCAGGTGTACGACGACGTGCTCATCGGCCGCATCGCGGCAACGGGTTCCTACGTCGCGGCCATGCCCTATCTGAAGGCCTGGTTCGAACTGTTGGGGCTGCGTGCGGGCCCGGTGCGGCCGCCCGTCAAAGCCCTGCTGTCGGGTCCGGAGCGGGATGCTCTGCAGCAGCAACTGACGGCCGCAGGGGCCATTTGATGCGCGTCCTGATCCTGGGCGCCGGCGGGCTCGGTTCGGTCCTGGGGGGCTATTTGGCGAACATTGGCGTTGACGTCACCCTTGTCGGCAGGCCGGCGCACACCGAGGCCATCACGCACGACGGCCTGCGGATCACGGGCCGTCGCGGCGGCCTGGTGATCACTGATAACTTGAGGGCGGTCGACCAGACGGCCAAGGCCACTGGGCATTTCGATTACCTGGTCTTGGCGGTGAAAGGCAAAGATACCTCGCAAGCCCTGGCGGACGCCGCCGAGTTGCGTGATGTCGTGGGCAGCGCGTTGTCGGTGCAGAACACCGTCGAGAAAGACGCGACGCTCGCCGAGTGGCTTGGGCCCGACCGGGTGATCGGAGCCTCCACCATCGAGGGCGGCACCCTGCTTGAACCGGGCCTCGTGAGGAACCACCTCACAGCGGAGGTGACCGCTTACTTCGGCGAACTTGACGGATCATCCAGTGCGCGCGTCGACGACTTGACGGCTGCCTTCACCACTGCTGGCCTTCCTGCATTGGCGGTGGGCAACATCGAGCAGGTCGAGTGGGAAAAGCTCGCCCAAATCGCGCTGGCGGCCGCGTGGTCGGTCACGGCGCTGGGCGCAATCCCCGGCGCCTCGCTCTTCGAGGGCATGGAGGTGCCCGAGGGAGCGATGTACTTCGTCGCGCTGGCAAAAGACCTTCTCGCGGTCTACCGGGCGAAGGGTTACGAGCCGATGAACTTCTTTGCGCCTCTGTCGCGGCTGAAGGAACTCGACGCCCTCCCGACGGCCGAGGCAATCAACTTCGTCATCGAGCAGGGCAGAGTAATGCGCAAACAGGGAAACTCGGGCCACCCCTCGATGTACGAGGATGTTCTGCAACGACGTAAGACCGAGGTCGACTTCATGCTGACGCCTTACCTCGCCGCCGCTGAAGAACTGGCCATCGATGTGCCGACTCTGCGAGTCGCCTACCAGATCATCAAGACCGTCGATCGATTCCTGGCCTAACTGCTGACGCGATTCGTAGTTGACAGTCGTCGCGGCGGGATCTCGGTGCGCGCCTCGAGGAGGTCTGCGGCATGAAGTTGCTGTACAGTGGGGCGATTTCACGCATAAGTGTTCGTGACACACCGCGTCTATTCGCAAGTCATGGCCCGATTGGCCCAATGGCGCGTCGTTGTGGGGGCGCTGTCTGAAGGCGACGTTCAGGTCGCGCGCAGGGTGTGTTGCGGCGTGACGCCGAACTTGCGCCGATAGGCCGCGCCGAAGCGGCCCAGATGACCAAAGCCCCACTTCATCGCTATGTGGGCAACAGTGACGGCACCCGCGGACGACGCCGCCAATTCGGCGTGCGCACGGATTAGCCGGACTTCGCGCAGATACGTGAGCGGGGGAAGCCCGACGTGCCGTCTGAAACTCTCTTGCAGTGCGCGGACCCCGATACCAACCTCGCGAGCAAGATCGGTTGTCGTCCAACTCCTTTCGGGATGCTCCTCAATCAGGTCGAGTGCTGTCCTGAGCACTCTGGGCGGCGGCACCGCTTGTTGCTCGGCGGCGAGCGCCATGGCCTGGTAATGAGGTTGGGCGAGTAGAAACCCATGCATGAGCAAGTGTTCGAAATGTCGCCCGGTCATCGGATGGTGCACGATGCTCTCTGGGCGAGAGACCTCCCGATACAGGACCGATAGCAGCGCAAGCCAGGTACGACTGCTGCCCGCCGTGAGGTCCATGCTATGCGTGATGCTCAGCCGCCTAACCACCGGTCGTCCGAGCAGGCCCTCGAGTTCAAGTTCCAGATCCGCCCGGCTGAACTTCACGCACAGCTGGCCACAGTCGGCGGCCCACTTGATGCCAGCGGGGCGGCCCGGCAGGAACACCGCAGCCTGCGTGGGTGTCGCTTGAGCCGTGGCTGCGCCGCACCACGAATCGGCGTAGCTGGTGAGGGGGACGTTGACGTGGTAATCATCGAGCGCAGTCGAATTGACGAGCTCGACATCTGCACCGTACCGGAGATAGCCGACGGTCACGGCCCCGATTCGTGCAGCGCTGAGCTGGGCATTCAATCGCTGGCCGCGCCGAGAGAACCGGAGACGGTGCGGCGTGAAAATTTCCGAAGCGAGGTGCTCGGCCGCGCTCAACTGTTGGGTGCGTACGGTCTGTCAACGACGGCCGAAAATTGACCCCCTTTCGACGGTTGAAAATTGACCCCCTTGGTGTTCATTCTTCGGTGGCCGATCCCGGGACTCGCCCGAGATCGCGGTCTTTGATGCGGTAAGAGTCGCCCTTGAGGGCGATCACTTCGGCGTGGTGGACCAGTCGGTCGATCATGGCGGCGGCCACGACGTCGTCGCCGAATACCTCACCCCAACGGCCGAACGGTTTGTTCGAGGTGACGATCAGGCTGGCCCGTTCGTAGCGGGAGGACACCAGCTGGAAAAACAGGTTGGCGGCCTCGGGTTCGAAGGGGATGTAACCGACCTCATCGACCACGATCAGCGGGTAGCGGCCGAGTCGGATGAGTTCGTGTTGCAGCCGGCCGCTGTGGTGGGCCTCGGCCAGCCGTGCTACCCACTCCGAAGCGGTGGCGAACAGCACCCGGTGGCCAGCCTGACATGCCCGGATCGCGATACCGATGGCCAGATGCGTCTTGCCGGTGCCTGGCGGGCCAAGGAAGACGACGTTGTCTTTGGCGACCACGAAGTCCAACGTCCCGAGGTGCGCGATGAGGTCGCGTTTGAGACCGCGGGCGTGATCGAAGTCGAACTCCTCCAGCGACTTTCGTGAAGGGAACCGGGCGGCGCGGATCCGTCCCTCCCCGCCATGGGACTCCCGTGCAGAGACCTCGCGCTGCAGACAGGCGACCAGAAATTCTTCATGGGTCCAGGACTCGGCGCGGGCCCGCTCGGCCAGTCGGGCCACCGCCTCACGCATTGTCGGCGCTTTCAGGGCGCGGGTGAGGAACCCGATCTCAGCGCTTAGATCCCGATTGGTCGCCGACACCGCAGTGGGCTTGGGTGTTGTTTTGGTGGTCATGACACCAGCCCGCCTTCGCCGAGGTCGATCCCCAAAGCTGCGTCGTAGTCAGCCAGGCGGCGCTGCTCGACCATCACTTGTTCTTCATGCTCACGCACCGGCCGGAGGGCACCGATGCGGTTGTGGCGCAGCATGTTCGCCGCCTCACGATGCTCGGGGTCAGTGATGGTTTGGTGCCAAGCCCATGCCCGTTCGTGGTCGGCGACCGTCTTGCCGTCACAAAACACCTGCACCCGATCCAGATCCGCGATGACTTCGATGCGCCGCCCGATCACCCCCGGGTGCACCGAGTAGTCATTGGAATCCAACCGGATGTAGTGATCCCGTGCCAGGCGGGTGGAGTTACGCCAGCCCACCTGCGGAGCCACCGGCGGCAACACCAGCATCGCCTGGCGGTCCGCGCCGATCCGATCCGTTGGGGCACATCCCAACACCCGGCGCCGTCGCGCGTTGACGATCTGCAACCACTTGTCGAACTGATGATTGAAATCACCAGGGCCACTGAAGGTTCGCCCCGGCAGAAAGGACCGCTCGAAATAGTCATGAGCCCGTTCGACGATGCCCTTGTGTTCGGGTTCGCGCGGCTTGAGCACCACCACCTTGGTGCCCAACACCCCGCGGAACGCCTGGCAGTCTCTGGTCAGTTCGCTCCGGCCCGACCGCCACCGCCCGACCGCACCCTCCCCATCCCAGACCAGGGTGCGTGGCACCGCACCGAGGGCGCTGATGAGCTGCCACCACCCGGCGAACAGGTCCTCAGCACGCCGTGACGGCAGCAGAATCGCTGAGAGCCACCGCGAATACCCCAGCACCATCGTCAGCACCGGCAACTGCATCGGCGAGCGGGTCTGGCCGTAGCCGACCGGGATCGTGGTCGGCGGGAACCACAAGTCGCACTGCGCGATATCACCGGCGTCATACGTGGTGCGCCCGGCCGGATCGGGCGGCAGATACGCCGGCCGCAGCTCCCGGACCCGCTCGTTGAACACCGTCATCCCACGCGACCAGCCGACCCGCTCAGCGATCACCGAGGCCGGCATCATCGGGACCTGCAACAGCTGGGCTCGAATCGCGTCCTCGAACGCATCCACCGCCGACCCCGCCGGTTTGCGCTCATACTTCGGCGGGCCATCAGCAGCCAGCGCCGCCCGTACCGTGTTCCGCGAGATCCCCAACGTCCTGGCGATCAACTTGATCGGCAACCCCTCCGCTCGATGCAGCCTGCGGATCTCAGCCCAATCCTCCACTGACAACAACTCCCTTCTCCTCTCGGCTCATAAGCCGAGACTCAGATGAAGGGGGTCAAAATTCGGGCGTCGACACGGGGTCAGTTTTCAGGCGACGCCGACAACTCCTTTGGCGCATAGCAAGAGTAGAGGCATAAGCCTACTCGACTGCCGAGTGACGCTCGCTCGCACGATCCGGTGGAGCGGTAAGCGAAATCGCCTGTGCCGGAGTCCGGCTCGAATGGGTTGACCGACAGCGGTGCGTGAGGCTAATTTCTGGAAATCCATCCAGGAGCTACCGCTCACCTTTTACGACGGCGCATTCGACACGACCGCGGTTCAATGCGCCCGGTCTGACTGGGCCGAGCGCGGGGACGATCGTCCTGACGGCTGTGCTCGCCGGACTCCGGGCCGACGAACTGGTGCGCGCCGATGTTGGCGATATCCGTATCCCGCGTCGGGATCGTCTCGACTCCCACGGAGGTGTGCGCGAAGCGGTGCAGCTCGACGCGAATGGAACACCGCCGACGAGATGAGCGTAGGACACTCTTGCGGACGACGCGAAAGAGGCCCCAGAAGCCGGCCGTGCCCCATTTCCGCGCACATCTCTTATGTCAGGTATATCTAGCCCAGCATCTTATATGCGTTGTGTTGCAACGGCTTTCAGTTGCACTTTGTTGCTTATAACTAGACCGGCTCGGTAATTGCAGCCTGGCACGGCAATACTTGACGCTTCCCCGGCTGACTCACGCGCGGTAATTGATCTGATAAATCAGCGCCGGCCGCATAGATCGGACAAGGTGCCGGCCCCCCACCGGGGAACTGGCACTGCGGTGCCCGGCAAGTGCGACTATGGACGTTACATTGCTGCACTTAGAAATCCGACTACTAGCGGATGTGAGGCCTCGCGGCATGCTCGACGTCTCTACCCGAGGAGCTGTCGGCCCGGCGGCTATCGCCAGCTTTTCGATCACCACGTCTGTCCGCGCCATGGGGGGGTTACCGGCAAACTACACCAATACCGATTATAGTGCTATTTTGCAACGTGATTCGGCAACTACATCATACCGGCCGCGAGTTCTCCGACCTCCTCCTCTCCGAACGCGGCACCGGACTCGACTGGCGTCATCCAGCCGATTCGGTCAAAGAGAATTCTATTTCGGCGGGATGGCGGGCGGGGGGTAAACGCCGCGCAATATCCAAGGGAGCCAGTTGACGCCGAACTCGATCTCATCGCTGGCGTCATAGTCCGGGCTTGGGTCAATCGGAACGTTCTCGGTTTTCCCCTCTGGAGGCGGGTGTACTGTAACCGGCTGTCCATAGACAGCAACCACCACGCTGCGATCCAAACTGTTTTCCGACCACACTCCGATATCGGTGTTGGCGCAGTCAGACATGATGCCGACGTAGGCGGGGTTGGGGTACCACTGGTTGAGTATTTCGATGCCGTTGATCGCGGCGGCGGGGTTGATCGCGACGGTTTCACTTACTTTGCCTTTGAATCCGGCGGCATCGGCGCGGCTTTCCGGCGTCGACCCGTCGGAGCCTAGGTCCCCGTCGAGTGCGCGATTGTTCAGCAGATCGCGGCTCTGCCATTGGGCCGCCAATTGCAGTTGTGGATTGATCTTCACGTCGTTGGTGCATCCGGCTTGATGCTGAATCGTGTAGACGTTTGCGACGACTCCGTCGTTGAGCCTCTTGTTGTCGGCGCTTGCGGTGGGTATCGCCAGCGCTGCATAGGCCCCAAACGCGGCCAATGTGGGCACTGCTAATGCTTTGGGACGCAACGGTTGAACCATGAATCGGTCTTTCTGCTCTGTCATGGCGCTGGGGGCCGGTACTGCGCTGCCGAGTTTCTCAGCTGCCAGATCGACTGCGGGCAAAGTAAGTTGACCGAATACGACATCAGGTAAGAAGCTTCACCCTCGTCGCTGGTGGCCAAGTCACTTCTCAGATCGCCCATCAGTTGGCCGTAACTCTCGCCGCGGCTGATCTTGTCGCAGATCCCGTAGCCATAGTTGAGAGCTTCGGTAGAGTTCGGAAAGTTGTAATGCCGCCGAACCATAACGTTATATAGGTACTCCAGGTCGGGGGCCGGGGCGGCAGACGCGTGCGGTGCGCCGCCAAACGCCATGACTAGCGCCGCTGCGGCGGACGCGATCGTGGCCGGCGCGGACTCGCGGGCCAAAGATCGCAGGCTCATCGGGCGTGTCATACCGGTTCAAACTGGGAGATGAGCCACCGGCCGTCGAGCTTGTCGAGGCTGACACGAACGCTGGAGGCGGTGCTGGTCGGCGCGCCCTGGCCGATGATGACCGTCTGGTTCACGAATAGAAGAACGACCGCGTGGGTGTCGGTCACCTTAATCGAAGCGGCGGCAGGGACGGTGGCAACTGCAGAGATCTGCTTCTGCTTTGCCCCTGGGATCACCACGTCGTGGGTCAGCGACGTGTAGGCGTTCAGGAAGTTACCGGTCAGCCGGCCCCGCGCGGCTTCTAGATCCTTTTCTACGGTGTCGGGCCGGTAGGACAACAGCGCGACGGTGCCGTCGGTGGCGGCCTGCACGGATTCCGCGCCAGCCACATGAGCGCCGCGGGCCACGGCGTCCTGCCACTTCAGATAGCCCGCGACTGGAGCCAGCAGGAACGCCAACGCGGGCAGGATCCCGTAGGCGATCGCCCGCGACCAGCGGATGCGACGCCTCGCGCTCGTCGCCTGGTCATCGTGGCCTGACCTGTCGACCTCGGTGCGCGCTTCGGCTGGCTTGGTCGTGTCCTCAGTAGTCGCGGTTTGCCCCGGCTCGGCAGGCGAGTCGTCCACCGAGTCGGAATCGATTGGGCCGTTGGCACTGCGGGACTTTAACCACCTCATGGCACAAACTCCACGTTAGAGACTTTGACCTGATTGCCGACCTTCTGCACGAAGATGCGCATCCGCCATGCCCGCGGAGGCTGGTCGGGCGCATCGGCACTCGATGTCTTGACGGCCAGGGCCACCAGTACCTGGGCTATGCCGCCCGTCTCCGTATCCAGCCCGGCCTCGGTAACCGTGCCGACTGTGCTCGCCTTGACGTGCCTGACTGCGTCGACGAATGGCTGTGACCGCTTGGCGAAGTCGTCGTAGAACTGTCCCGTCGCGCCATCAAGAATGCGCTGCACATCGGTATCGGCATGCTGCCAGTCGATCGTCGTCAGGTTTAGCGCGCCCTGCCTAGCCGCCTGCAGGAACTGACTTCGCTGGACATGCGCCTGGTGCGACTGGTGTGCACGAAATCCCAGCCATCCGACCAGCGCTGCCAACATGACGACGGCAGCCAGGCCAAACGACATCGCGCGCCATGGCGCCGACAGGGGCTTTCTGGACCGCGGGGCGGGGACATCTCGTGCATCGTCCGCAGCGGCCTCCGCGTCATCGTCCACATCAGACTCGTCTACATCAGACTCGTCTACATCAGACTCGTCGGCGGGGCCCTCGACACCCTCAATGTCGACGCGGACTTTGTCATCTTCATGCGGGATTGATTCGGAATCGGTAGCTATTCGCATTCGATCCTCCGTTCGTCGTGTTGTGAGGATGTCGGCATTTGTTGTCAGCTCCCCGGCGGCACCAACATCGATTGCCATGTCTTCTCCTTCGGCGCAGTTTGTGCCAGATCGGATTGCGTATATTGATGCCCGTCGGGTCCGATATAGGTACCGGTGGCCTGGTCGTATTGGGCGGCGGCTATCGGCGGTGACGCCGGTCCGGGCGAACTCGCTGCCGACGTTGGCGGCCCTGGCGGCAGCTCCGGGATGCCCTGGCCAGATAAGGTGGCATTGGGATCGCCTTTCCAGTTGTAGCCGTCGTTAAGCGGCACGTACTGCTCGTCGCTTTCACACATCTTCACGGTGGCTGCGCGCTTGCCTGGCTGCGTTTCGCACGGGATATTGCGGACGCCGCGGACGTCGATCTTCGAATCCTGAGGAACCCTGCAGTACAGGCTTCCAGCCGGCAGGTCCGGAGCATCTTCGAAGGTGGGGTTGCGTTTCTGCTGGCTCGGCAGATACCCGGTGGTGCACGGCGCTGGCAGATTGAGGTTGAGGTTGAGGTTGATGTAAAAGCCCTCGAAGGCCTGCTTGGTGTTCGTGTTGGCCACGATGGCGGCCTGGTGGTTCGCGACCAGTTGGGGCACCAGCACAAGGATTTGTTCGATGTCGTTCTGGTAGGTAAGAGCGACCTGGCCGACGCTGACCAGGTTCGCCAGCACTATCGGCAGCGTTGGCTGCAGCCGCTCGACCAGTTGACGGGCCTCTCCGAGCGCTGCGCCGCCGTGGTCCACGACGCCGGCGACGGCCTCGTCGTGGGCCCGCAACTCAGTGGTCACAGTGGCCATGTGCGACGCCCACCCCTGAACCGCTGCTGATGTCTGAGATTGAGAGTCGAGGACGGGCTGCGATTGGTCGATCAGCTTAATCAGCGGGTCGAGGTTCTCGCGCGCCTCGATCGCCAGATCGGAAGAGTTCTTGACCAGGCGGGAGAGTTCCGGACCGAGTCCGCCCACGGCGACGTAGGACTCATCAATGACGGTTTTCAGGTTGTCGCGCGGCACTGCCTGTAGACCAGTGTTGACCGCGTTCAGCAAGGCGTTGATGTCAGGCGGCACAGAGGTGTCAGCCCGCCGAATCACATCGCCATCCTTCAGCGGCGGTGAGGTTCCGTTACGCGGCAACAACTCGACGTATTGTTCACCGATCGCGGTTTGGCTGTGCACCTCGGCTTTAAGGTCCGAGGGAATGTTAATGCCGGATTTCAGCGATAGGACGGCCTCCACGCCGGTGTCGGTTAAGTGCACGGATTGCACCTGGCCCACTTCGGTGCCGCGGTAGGTGACGTTGGCCCTGGTGTAAAGCCCGCCGGTTCGCGATAGTTCCAAGTTCACGCTGTAGCGGCCGACGCCGAACAATAAGGTCGGCAGTTTCATGAAGTGCAGAAAGGTATATCCCGCCGTGACAAGCGTGACTACGGTGAGGATGGCCAGCTGGATTCTGGTCCGTTTCTGCAGCATTTATGGCCCCTGGTTCCAGTGGTAGGGAATCGTCAGCGGATTTCCCGGGTTGGACGGTCCCCCAGCTGTGCACGGACTCGGAAACTGGCCAATTGTGCGACCCCACTGCAGCTCCAGTTCGGTCAGATTGCACTGCCACCGGGTGCCGGTGAAGATCCCACTGTCGATGCGACTGAGGGTGAGGTCGATGATCATCGTCAGGTTCGCGTCGTCACCGCGCTGGGCATTTTCGAGCGTTTCGTTCACGTATGGGAAGGTGGTCATCAAGCTCAGCCAACGAGTCATGCTGGGGCCAGCGTTAGCGAGCGACTCCAACACCGGCGCGACTTCCCGGAGTTCCTTGACGAGGTTCTCTTTGGTGTGATTGACGGTGTCGACGGTCAATGCGCTGAATTTACTCAGCTGGCTAGCCGCGTCGACGAGGTTATCCCGCTGGTCGTTGAGCACCGCGAGCGCGTCGGGAATGGTCGTGATGGCCCGATCCAGGACGGGTTGCTGCGCAGCGAACTTTCCGACTAGGTGGTTCAGGCTGTCGGCGGTCGCGATGATGTCGCCTGTCTGGTCATTGAGGTTGGCCGTGAATTTATCTAACTGCCCGATCAGGCTTCGCAGGTCTTGCTCGCGGCCGCGAAACGCCGTGCTGAAGGCCTCGGTGATGTCCTGCACACGCCCCACCGCGCCACCGTTTAGCACCAGTGATAGCGCCGCCAATGTCTGCTCAGTGCTCGGGTAGGTACCAGCGCTCGACAACGGAATAAGTGAGCCTTCGCGCAACTGGCCACGCGGTGGGGCGTCGGTCGGTGGCGCCAGCTCGATGTGCAATGAACCCAGCAGGCTGGTTTGCCCGAGCTTGGCAGTTGTATTGGCGGGTAGGTGAACGTCACCGTTGAGACTCATGGTCAGCAACGCATGCCAGCCCTGCCGCGCGATCTTCGTTACGGTGCCGACCGTTACGTCGGCAACCCGCACCCGCGAGTTTGGTTGAAGGTTATCGACATCGGGCATCTGCACCTGGATCACGAAAGAACCTGGGCCGCGGCCCTGTGTTCCGGGTAGCGGTAGCGAATTGAGCCCACGCCAGCCGCAGCCGGTTAACCCGGCCCCAGCAATGATCATCAGCAGGCTCAGTCCCGCCAGTCCTCGGCTGTTTAGTCTCATGAGCCGCCTCCAGGGGGCACCATCATGCCCGGCAGGCCAGCAGCGGGATCGGTGGCAGCCCTGGCGGTTGCCGGCGGTTCTGAGGGTGCTGCCGCAGGCGGTGGTTCAGGGGTACGTGCTTCGGCGCCCGGGGGTGAATCAGTAACTGGAGGAACGTAGTCGGGCCGCATCCAGTCCTCGCTGTAGGTGACCTCATTGGGCCTGGCCTGTGCTCCGACGAAGAGATTCAGCCCTAACGGGGGGAAGTTGTACTGGCGGTTCTTAATAATGGGCGCCAGGTATTGCACGCACAGCTTCGCCGCCTGCTCACCGCCCAATCGGGAAGCCGCCTGCACCGCTCCGCAGAGGAAGGCGATCGGATTGGCGAAGTTGTTAGCGGCCAGTGCGCCGCTCAATCCGCCGTTGGCTGGCTTGAAGATGTTAACGAAATCCGACAACCCTGTCGGCGTGATGTGCAGCGTCTGTTTGATGTCGTCGAGGCTGCCGACCAGCGCCTTGGTTATCGACGCCAGTCTGTCCGACGCGGTGCCAAGCGGCTCGCGGTTATCGGCGACGAAGCTTTGAACGTCAGCGACCACCGCGTTGAGGTCCTCGACCGCCTGACCGACCTTGTTCGGGTCGTCGGCCATCAGTGCTGACACCGCGGCGAGGTTGCGGTTGAGCTGCTTGAGCACGTCGGCGCTGTCGTGCAGCGCCGACACCAGTGTCGACAGGTTGCGCAGTGTGGCGAAAATGTCTTTGCTGTGATCGCCAAGCGCGGACACCGTCTGCGACAACTTGATGATGGTGTCGCGGATGGTGCCGCCTTGCCCGCGCAGGTTGTCGGCGGCGGTGTTGACGAGCGCGCCCAGCGTGCTCACGCCGCCCGGCTGGCTGGGCTGCAGTAATTGGGTCAGCCGTTCCAGCTGTACCCGCAGGTCGTCCCACTCGATTGGCACGGCAGTTCGATCCCGCGGAATGACCGCGCCGTTGCCCATCTTGGGCCCGGCCGTGTAGGGCGGCGTCAGCTGGATCGCTCGACCCGTCACCAGTTGCGGCGACAGGATTGCGGCCATCGCATCAGCGGGGACTTTGTACTTGCTATCGAACCAGAACGTGATCTTGCTCCGCTGGGGCTGCGGTTCAATCTTGTCGATCCTGCCCACCCGTACCCCCCTGATGAGCACATCGTCACCGGGAAAAAGGCCGGTGCTGTTCTCGAAGTAGCCGACCACCGTTGTTCGGCCGATCCGATCGGTAGCGCGCGTCACGACCACCAGTCCTGCAGCGAGCACTAGGACGAGCATCGTCGCCACGATGACGCGTGGGTGGATCCCGCGGGGGTGGATCCTTAGCAGCGATATCACCGTAGGCCTCCCGGCTGACTCGCGGACGGCGCCTGACCCGGGGCTGGCCCGTAAACCGGGGCTGGCCCGTAAACCGGGGACGGTGTCGGTTCGGGGGTGGACTGCAACCCGGGCGGCGGCAGCGCGGGCGGCCCGGGGGGCGGACCGCCTGGCGGCGGGGCCGGCGACTCAGGCCGATACGGGTAGCGGCCCGGAGATTGTCCGGGCAGGTTGGGGTCGGGGTTGCCGGTGATCGCGTCGGGCAGGTTCAACCGTGGTCCGCCGCCCTGGCCGGTCCGCGGGTACGGCATCGGCAGCGGTGGGGTCCCCGGCTGACCAGTCGGCGGGTCGGTCAGCTCGGATGGCAGCAACGTGGCCGGATCTAGTCCTAGGTCGGAGAATGCGGCATTGACGAAAGGTTGGACAAACTGACCCGGCAGCAGATTCGATACGTATACGTTGAAAAATGGCCCCTGCGAGATTGTTTCACTCAGCTGCATGACGTAGCGGTTAAGGCCTGGAATCGCTTGCTGCAAGCGCTCCTTTCGTTTGTCGACGATCGATAGGACCTCGTCGAGCTTGTTCAGCGCCGGCTGTAGCTGCCGTCGGTTGTCGGCGATGAATCCCTTCAGTTGGCGCGATACCGCCGAAACATTGGCCCAGATCTGGTCCAAGGCCGCGCTTTGCGTCCGCAGTTGCACCAGCAACGCGTTGGTATCCGTCACTAGGCTGACCACCTGGTCACTACGCTTGGCCAGCACTCCCGTCGCTTTGGCCGCGTTGTCAAGCAGGTTGCGAAGATGAGCGTCGCGGGCGTTGAGTGTTTGCGCAAACCGCGCCAGCCCCTGCATGGCGTTCCGCAGATCTGGTGGGGTCGTGGAAAAGGTTTGCGCCAGGGTAGCCAGCGAGTCCGACAACTGGTCGGTATTCAGCCCGCTGATCGTGGTAGCCAGGTCACCGAGGGCGTCGGGCAGTTGGTACGGCGACACCGTCCGGTCCATCGGAATAGCGCCCTTCAGCGGTCCTTCACCGCGCGGCGTGACGTCGAGGACTTTGGTGCCCAGAAGGCTTCTCGCCTTAATTGCCGCCTCGGTGCGGTCCCCCACACGGATGTGCTTATCTAGCTTGAATGTGACCAGCACGCCGGTTCCGTCAAGCTCGATGCTTGATACTTTTCCCGCCGGGTAACCGGAGACCTCGACGACAGCGCCTGTGTGCAGCCCGCCTGCGTCGGCGAAATAGGCCGAGTAGTTCGTGCCCTGGTTGAAGAAGGGCAGATTCTGGTATTCCAGCGCGCCGAGCGTAATGGCGGCGACCGCTGCAGCTCCCACGGCGCCGATGAGGAGCGGGCTGCGTTCAGAGAACGATTTCATTTCGGCGTACACCGTCCGGTGCTCTGACCGGCTAACTTGACATACACCGGCTGGCCCCCTTTTCCGTTGAGCTTGAGCACGATTTCGCAAAGGTAGAAGCTGAAGTAGTCGCCGTAGATCCCCTGACGGTCCATCACCCGGTACTTGTCCGGCAGCGTGTTGAGCAGATTGTCGAGGTAGTCGCGGTCGGCCACCGCGATGCTCGCGGCCCGGTCGGTCTCTTGGACCGCCTTCTGGAACGGCGCCCGGGTTTGCGAGAGCAAGTCAGCGATCGAGCCAGCGGCGGCGTTGGTGTAGGCCACCGCGTTGACAATGTCGCTTTTGCGGGTAGCCAGTCGGTGAATGAGCTCCGACAGCGACGTCACGGCCTTATCGAGCTGGTCGCTCTGGCCGCCGAGTGATCCCAGCACCACATTGAGGTTGTCGATGACCTGTCCAATCAGCAGGTCACGCTCGGCTAAAGTGGTGGTCACCGCCGCGGCCTGGTCGAGAAATGAGCCGATTGTCGGCCCCTGTCCCTGAAACGCCTGTATCAGCTGCGAACTCAACGCATTGACCTGCTCCGGATTCAGGGCGCGAAACAGCGGCTTGAACCCGCCGATCAGCGCATCCAGATCCAGTGCGGGTTTGGTGCGGGCCAGTGGAATGGTCTGACCAGGATTAACTTTCTTAAATCCGCCAACCCCTTCCTGCAGGGCTAGGTAGCGACCGCCGAAAGGGTTGTCGTAGCGAATCACTGCCCGGGTTCCTTCGGTGATGGTTACCGAATCATCGGCGGTGAACTCAACGCGCACTGTCGCGTCGGCGTTGACCGAGATGTCTTGGATCTTGCCTACCTCCACCCCCGCGATCCGAACCATGTCGCCCTTCTTGAGACCAGACACGTTGGTGAACTCGGCGTTGTAGGCCGTGCCTTTGTCGAACCGGAACTGCCCGTAGACCGTCAGCAAAACGAACGTGGCCAGCAAAGTGATCGTTAGGAAAATCGCCACGCGCCAGGCGGCGTGTCTCACGTTGTTCCCCATGATTCGTCTTTCTCCAGTTCGGTAATTCGGCCGCGATCACGGCGATGGAGGCGGGACGGACTCAGCCGGTGACTGACCGGGCTCCGTCGCCGCGGCAGCAGACGTGGGGGCGGGCGGCACTCCCGGCCACAATGGCACCCCGCCGGGTCCGTACAGGGGTGCGCCGTAGGGAGGCGCCCCCGGATACAGACTCGGCCCGGGCGCCGGCCCGGGAAGGCATTGGCGGATGCTCGGCGGCCCCGACAGACCTCGGGTGACGGGGAACCAGTCCGCCCAGCAGGGATGCCCGATACCAGGGTTGGGCCGGATATCCAGACCGGTCCCCCACCCGGTGTCGGTGACGAGCTGGCGCACCGGGAAGTTCTTCGTGACATCCGGTAGCGACCCACACCCCGGCTTGCCGCCGGGTCCTCCCTTGGCCGCGACAGTGGGAAGGTTGTCCGGGTAGATGTAGGGGTCGTTGCCTAGTGACAGCCCGAAGTCGAGTTGGAGCGACCGGCCGTCGGCCCCGCCCCACGCCCCGCGGCCCCCATGGTCGACGTACCACTGGGCGCCCCGCATAAAGCAGGTGTACTCAGGGTTGTATTTGAGCAGCAGGTTGGTCGTCGGCTCAAGAACGTTGACCGACGTGACCAAATTGTCTTTGCTTGTGGCCAACAGGTTGGTCCCGGCTCTTGCAAACCCGATAGCCTCGAGCAGCAAGCTGTCCAGCGCGGTCGAATGATCCACGATGGTAGCGCTGGTGGTGCTGGCGGTGTTCAGGATCGTCAGAATGTCCTGGGCGGCCGGGTCATAGCCGTCGGTGAGGTCTTTCAACGAGCGCAAGTCCTGGCGGATGACGTCGTTGCGCGAGTTGAGGGCTAGCAAAACCTGGTTAAGGTCGGTGGTGGCCGCCCCGATTCGTTCGCCTTGTCCGCGCACACCGTCGGCCAGTGCGGTCAGCACCGCGTTGAGTTTGAGTGGATCGATCACCTTGAGCAGATCGACGACGTTTTCAAAGACCGTGTTGACCTCTGTGCTGACATTCTTCGAATGCAGCACTGCGCCGGAGGCCAGCCGCGCGGCACTGGGGTTCTGCGGATACACGAGGTCAACGAACTTGGCGCCGAATGCCGTGGTGGCCTTGATCTCTGCCTGCACGTTGGCCGGGATGTAGCGGACCTGATCGGGATCGATCTCAAGCCTCAAGCTGGCCCCGTTCGTGCCACCGCCTATCTGTTTGACTTGGCCTACCTGGACGCCACGCAGCAGGACCTTGGCGTTGGTCTCCAACTCGAGGCCTGCTCGATCCGACGTCAGCGTCACCGGCACGACGGCCCGGTACGCCCCACTGAATGCCGCCATGGTCACGAACAGAAACAGGCCGATCGCTGTGAACAGCATCAGCGTCCACCACGCCGGGTGGAGATGATGTTCTCTTGGCCTGTGCTTCATCACGCCGCTAACTAGTGAAGTGGATGTTGCCGGATTGGCCGTAGACGGCGAGGGTGAGCAGTGTGAGCATCGTCCCCGAGATCACCAGTGAGCTACGCACGGCCCGGCCCACCGCCTCGCCAACCCCCGCGGGACCGCCGCTAGCGTTAAACCCGTTGTAGGTGTGCATCAACATGATCAAAATCGTGAGCACTAGCGACTCGCAGAATGACCAAATCACGTCAACCGGGTTTAGGAACGTATTGAAGTAGTGGTCGTACACGCCGGGCTCCTGGCCGTAGATGGCTGTGGTTGTGATGCGGGCGGCCAGAAAGCCCGTAAGAGTGGCTACGCAGTAGAGCGGGATCACCACAAACACCCCGGCGATAACCCGGGTTGACGCCAGGTAGGCGATGCTGCGTACACCGATCACCTCTAGCGCGTCGATCTCCTCGTTGATCCGCATTGCCCCGAGCTGGGCGGTGGCGCCCGCGCCGATGGTCGCCGAGAGGGCGACGGCAGCAGTTCCGGGCACAAGGAACCGGATGTTGATCAAGCCTCCGGCTAACCCGGTCAGCGCTTCCACCCCAATGGACGCGAATTGGTTGTATCCCTGCACTCCCACAAGGGATCCGGTGGCCAGTAGGAGCATCGCAAAGACCCCGACAGATCCGCCGACAACCGCGAGCGCTCCGGACCCCATGCCCTGCTGCGCAATCACACGCAGTAGTTCAGGCCGGTAGCGATTGGCAGCAGTGGGGATCAAACTCACCGTCTTGGCATAAAAATACGTTTGTGATCCGATCTGATTCCACTTACCAATCAGGTTTCCTAACGTCCGCTGCAGCAGCGGAGACCGTTTGCTCGGCCGGGTACTCGAGAGTGTTTGCGTCACGGGTTCACCTCACGACACAGTCCACTGGATACCGACGGCGGTCACGATCGTGTTGATCGAGAACAAGGCTATGAAGGAGAACACCACGGTCTCGTTGACAGAATTGCCGACACCGGCGGGACCACCGCTGACCGTGATGCCCTTGTAGCAGCCGATAAGGCCTGCCGTCAGCCCGAACAACGTCGCCTTCACAAGTGAGACAACGACGTCGCCGACGCCGGTGAGCAAGGTTAGGTGGTCCACAAAAGCGCCCGGAGAAACGTGCTGGACATACACAGAGAAAACGTAGGTGTCGGTGAGAGCCACGATGATCACCGACGCGCCCAACGCAAAAGCCACAGTGGTGGCCGCGAGCACGCGAGGAAGTACTAGCGCCCGGATGGGGTCGATTCCCATTACCCGGAGCGCGTCGAGTTCTTCCCGGATGGTTCGTGCGCCCAGATCAGCGCAGATGGCGGTGGCCGCCGCGCCGGAAATCACCAGCACCGTGCCAACCGGGCCGATCTGGCTCACGTCGGCGATCGAGGCGCCCGTCCCCGAGTAATCCACGGCACCGATTTCCGTCAAGACGACGTTGAGGCTGAACGTCAGGAGCACCGCATACGGGATCACCAACACCAGCGCAGGGACGGTCGATACGCGTGCGATGAACCAGGTCTGCAGTACGTATTCACGCCAGGCGAACGGAGGCCGAAACACCATCAACAAGGTGTCTAGTGACATCGCAAAGAAACCGCCCAAGGCACGCACCGGTTTGGTGACCGGATGGGCCGAGGTCAACTTGACTTACCCCCCATAGGCTCTGCGGTTTCGATGCGCGTTGAGCTGCCGCGCAAGCGCGGCTGAACGCGTCCCTGATCCCGATGGGCTGCGCCGCACCGCCTCGGCACAGGTCCTGCAATCGCAGGGGCTGCTTTGCCGGCCCGCTGGCGGTTACCAGGATCAAGCTGACCGGCAATCGATGTACCGCCTCGCCTTGACGACGCCGCGCCGCTGCGATGATTGCGCGTCCGGGTAATGAGGTGATCAGTATGGGTGTCCAAGGCGGACAGACCCCGAAGCGATTCCGGCTTCCCCGCCACGCCAGGTTCATAGTGAGCTTGCCCGGCGCCGACGCCACCCTCGGCGTCAAATTCCTTTGTTCCACAGGGGGAGACAGCGCCGCCTCGGATAGCGCGGATCGCCTGAAAGGCTCGGCTGAACCCCGTCGCCTCCTTATCCCGTGCGGCATTCGGGGTGACTCGGTCGTCGATCAGCGCATCGCACTCAACACCGCGGCAGCTGGACAGCGTCATTGAGGTGCCCCCTTCGCCATATCCGTCGAGTAGCGACATACCTTGTTGCCCTGCTTGATTGAGCCGACCTACCAGGTTCAGCGGATCTAGCGTCCCTAGCCGGCGTGTCTTGCGTCTATCCGATAGACGCGGACGAGTCTCCAATTAGCGCACTTGCAGTGGCGGTGAGCTCCCCGACCGGACGTCGACTGACGCGGACGGTTCTGACCACACCCCGCCGGAGCATCATCTAGTTGGTGGAGCAACTCTCTAGCATGTAGATAGCTGCACGTTGTGTAGGCGTGCTCTGGTCAGGGTCGCGCTCACCCGAGAGTTGTCAGGCTGGTGCTGATCACCGGCCACTAACCATCACAACCAAACGCGATCGGAAAGCCAGCAGGCCGACGGCGAGGTGGGCGCACTGGATCAGCATATAGCTATGGGCCACAACGATATTCACCACCGTATCTCCGCGTGACACCTGTCACCAGAGCGGCCAGCGTTCGCGCCGAACCATCGTCGTGCGGTGCCCAACCCGCGCGTATCCCAAGGCCACTCAGTGAATGTCGACTGGCTCGCTTCGTGCATATCTCCGCTTCCGTGGCTTGAGACTGTCTTGCGGCCGGTCGCCACGAGAGGGGCGCCCGAGCTGGCTTAAAAGGAGGACGGAGTCGTCGCCGTGGTCGGTGCATACCTTATTCTTCGACATCCTCCCCTAGCACGGGACTAGCGATGAGGCGTCGCGCGTGTTCATTGAGATTTGCGAACCCATCGATGATTAGATTTGCGATTCGCAGCTTGCCGTCCAGGGATCGAATTGTCCAGGTATGAAAGGCCGTACCGGTAAACTCTTCGCTTGTGGGCGACGGCGGCTTCCAGCGGCGCATGAAGAAGTCGAGCCTGGTGCTGACTTCGACATCGCCGGTCAGCGACGGACTCAGTGACAGAATCGCCTTCAACTGGTTGCGCTCGTCGAAAAATTCGGCCCTTTCCGAGAGGTATGCACGCAGACCGTCGATCCCATGCCACATATCACCGCCGCGGAGTCCGGTTTCGAAGTCTTCGGTGAGAATCTGGTCCATCATCTCGTCAGCGGTCGGGTGTTGTTGGAGCGTTGTCAGATAGGTCTCGATTGCCATATAGACGGCCGGAGGATCTGGTATGCCGATCATGATTTTCCTGTCGTACGGTCACTTTTCGTCTTCTCGGGACATGATTCAAGGCCTCCGTGCCCATCCATGGCCGCGCGGTCATGGTTGGGGCTGACTTGCGGTACGTCAGTCAAAGCCGTGTCCGACCGAGACGTCATTCGCACGAATTTTGCTGAGCGAGATTGAGGAGGAATGCAATTAAATCGGTGTTCTGAACTGATAAGCACATCGAGGTCGTACGGGCCTACGCCCATCGGCGCCTTGGCCGGACTAACGGACAGGCGGCCGCCAAGGTCAAGACGGCCAGCCCCCGCCCAGCGAGTAAAAGTTCAGCAAAAACTCGACCTGCGCCAGCCACAGGCCTGCGGCGATGCCTAGCCATAGCCGGGCGGGTTCACTGCAACGTGCATCGGCTTGGTCTCATTGAGAATCTCCTAACGCCGAGTGAGGGTATCCTGTCCCGCTTTAGCGGATCCGGACCTTCCCGCTGATCTGCGCAGAGTCCGTGTGCCGCTCAAATCTCAGATTGGTATTTACATGCCAGAACCGGCGCTCATCGCTTCCTCGGTTTTATGTCGATAGTGCTCATGCAACGCCGCCCAGCGACGGCCGGCATCTCTGGCTCCTTCCAGATATGACTCCGGCGCTTCGGTATACGGCGGGCGCGTCGGTCCGGTCCGCATGAATCCCGCGGCCTGGAACTGGGCGTTGTCGAGTTGAATGCTGTACTTCAGGAATTCTGGGAAGTTGCCGTTCGGGTAGAGCGGTGCGAGTGCAGCGTTCAGTTCGGCGGTTACGCTCAGGCACTCGTCCCAGTTCTTCGCGTGAATCAGTTCGCGTAAATGGATCGCTGGAGCCGGGCCGCACGCAACGTTGCCAGACCAGCACGCCTTGATGTCGTCTGGGAAAAGACGCGCGCAGTAATACCAATCGGTTTCAAGCGGCAGCAACCGCATGCGTCCCGCGACCGCCTGAACGTCGTCGATGAAGGCTCCCCCACCGATTGCGATTCCGAGGTGCTTGGCAGCGACTATCTGAGGTATTCGGCTCAGCGCGCCGTAGGCTTCTGTACCGATCTTGCCCTTGAAGGCGCCCGGATTGTCATAGATCACCAGCGGCAGCTCCGGCAGCGCCTCGCACAGGGAGCGATAGAAGGCGACGATCCCCTTGTCGTCCAAGGGAAGCCACATCGGGCGCCCGGCGAACAAACCGTCAGCTCCAAGTTGCGCGAGCCGTCGCGCTCTTGCGATGGTCTCTCGCGTGTTCAGGGTGGTGACGCCCGCAAACACCGGGATTCGGCCGGCGACCGTCTCTACCACGGTGCTGACGAAAGCCTGTGTCTCCGTCCAGGTCAATGTCGCGCATTCACCGAACGTTCCAGTCGTCATCAGGACGTCGACGCCGCCACGCACCATGGCTTCGGCCAGCTCGGCTGTGGCGTCGAGGTCCACGGTATTCTCCGCGTCCCATCGGTCAGCCAGGGGAGTCGACGGCGTTGGAATGATGCCGACGACGCCAGTGATGTCGTCTTTTGTCAGTTTCGGATTGGTCACTTAGCTTTTCTCTTCCCTAGCCGTGGTGCCGCACGCGGCTACCATCGATTTCCGCGTTCGATCACAATCTGGTTCTCCAGCTGCTCAGCTGTTGTCGACACCGTTCGGCCGTGTCGCATTTCCCGGGACAGCAGGGTATGGCTGCGACCCAACCGATAAGCCTGGTTCCTCGTAATACAGGTTGAGCGCACGCATTGCCGGAATATCGTTGACGGAGAAGAGCACAGCGTCTTCACGTGATCTGTTGATGAAATGATGTGTGCTCCAGTTGGGCACAACGAAACTGTCGTGCGGACCCCACTGCATTTCGAGATCGTCAACAACCGTGATCCCTTCGCCACGAATGACGAAATACATTGCGCTGGAAGTGTGCCGGTGGGGTTCGGTCTCCTCTCCGGCGCGTAGCAGCTGGACCCAACAATCCATGGTGGGCAGAGTGGGTCCGCCGGTCACGGGGTTGGCGTACCTGAGCACTACCCCGTCGTGGGGGCTGCCTTTCTGGTCGGCCATCAAACGAAGCTCAGCTTCGACTTGTCGCCATGGATACCGGTAGGGAAGGTTGACTTCTTTGGTGCGTTCCCACACCGGACGCAACATCCCGGCCCTAGCCGAAAGGTACTCGCCCGCACTCGTCCTTTGCGGCTGGCGTTTGTCCCCGAACGATTCGTAGAATGGAACATTCAAAGCAAGCACCAGGCCGATATCGAGCGCGTCAAGCCAGACGACGTTGCGTCCCGTCGCATTCTCGTGGTCGTGCCAAGTCCAGCTCGGGGTAAGTACCAGATCATAGTTATCCATCGGGCACGCCTCGCCATCGACGACCGTGACGAGGCCGGGGCCGCCTTCGACGACAAACCGCAAGGCAGACATGGTATGCCGGTGGGACCACGCAATCTCGCCGGGCTTGAGCATTTGCATGCCCATGTTCATGGTATGTGTGGTCCCCCGAGTGCCAGGGTTGATGAACGACAGATGGCGTCGAGCGGTCAAACTTTCAGCGACGACATCAAAGGATTGGAGCAGTTTGTTGTAGACATCGTTCCATCTCCACATGAAGGGAACTCCCGCCGGCGCAGGACCGCCGACGACATTTTCTAGCATCTCGTCATAGATCCATTGGCCGCGTAGGTTCGCGACTTCGAGTTCCGCATCGAACTGCTGCAATGACTTGCCGGCCATATAAGACGGTCCATATCGTCGCTTCCGCGAATAGCGGAGAGGTGTTCCTTGGAAGGCGAAGACGGCCTAACGGCCGACTGTCGACAGGTAAAAGTCTGTCTCGCTACGGCCTTCGGCGTCTATCCGATAGACGCGTCCGAGTCTCCGATTTACGCGATCCAGTGAAATGGCGCAGGCTGTCGGTGAGAGGTTCAACGCAATTTCGATGCCGCTAGCGGGTTGGCCCGATCGGTCTGGCGGCGGAAGTATGGGCTTCAGTTACATTGACCGACAGGCAATTGAGAGCAACGCGGATCACGACGCAGGCGCATTGCGTAG
>NZ_JCALCY010000022.1:0-38045 GCF_059812585.1 Mycobacterium sp. NGS48 | reverse complement strand
CTGGCATCAAAAAACACCACACCCCCAACCACGGGGCGGCCAAAGGGCATGGCAAAAAAACAACAACAAACAAAAACCACCAAACACACTATTGAGTTCTCAAACAACACCCGTGAACAGGCAACCCTGCTACTATACTCCGCAGCACAGGCGCGGTCAACTCGAGGTCGTTCCGCTAAGTGGATCGACGAGAGTCGTTTAAAGTCCTGCTTATTCTACCCGCTCGATCTCCGCCCCGAGACTGACCAGGTTTTCCACAAACAACGGATAGCCGCGATCGATGTGGAAGACATCGTGCACTTCTGTGTCGCCGTCGGCCACCAACCCTGCGAGCACCAGACCCGCTCCCGCCCGGATGTCCGATGACCACACCGGCGCGCTGGACAGTTGCGGGATGCCGCGAACGACTGCGTGGTGTCCGTCGGTGCGGGCATCGGCACCGAGTCGGATCATTTCCTCGACGAACCGGAACCGCGCCTCGAACACGTTCTCGGTGATCATCGACGTGCCGTCGGCGATCGATGCCAGACCGATTGCCATCGGCTGCAGATCCGTGGGAAACCCGGGGAAGGGCAACGTTGCGACGTTCACCGCTTTGGGGCGCTCGTACTGCGCTACCCGAAAGCTGTCATTGGTCTGGGTAACGGTGGCGCCTGCGTCGTGCAGTTTGTGCAGCACGACCTGCAGATGCGCTGGATCGATGCCAGTCACCGAGATGTCGCCACGGGTCATTGCTGCCGCGATGCCCCAGGTCGCGGCAACGATCCGGTCCCCTATCACCCGGTGCTCGGTGGGATACAGCCGCGGCACGCCGGTGATCGTCATCGTCGGCGAACCCGCACCTTCGACCTGGGCGCCCATCTGGTTCAGCATCGTGCACAGGTCAACGACATCGGGTTCGCGCGCCGCATTGTGGATCGTGGTGACACCCTCGGCGACGACCGCGGCCATCAAAATGTTCTCGGTCGCCCCCACCGAGGGGAACTCCAACTGAATCTCTGCACCGCGCAACGTATCTGCATGGGCGACGACGCAGCCGTGCTCGATGTTGCAGTGCGCGCCCAACTGCCGAAGGCCGGCCTGGTGCATATCCAGCGGACGTGATCCGATGGCATCACCTCCGGGCAGCGCAACCTTGGCCCGTTTGCACCGTCCGACCAGGGGCCCCAGCACACAGACCGAGGCGCGGAACTGACGGACCGCGGCAAAGTCCGCGTCGTACTTCGGCTCGTCCGGGGAGGTGATGCGCACGGTTGACCCGGACAGTTCGACGGTGGCGCCCAGGCCGCGCAGCACTTCCGCCATCAGTGGGACATCGAGGATGTCCGGGCAGTTGGTGATCGTGCTGGTGCCCTCGGCCAGCAGCGTCGCGGCCATCAACTTCAGCACACTGTTCTTGGCGCCCCCAACAGCAACTTCGCCGGACAACCGGTTGCCGCCGGTCACCACGAAACGCTCAGCCACGCAAGTTAGTTTAATGAGCGGTACCGCGCGTGTCAGTCGGGCCGGTACCGTTTTGACCCATGGCCGTACACCTGACCCGCATCTACACCCGCACCGGCGACGACGGGACCACCGGGTTGAGCGATTTCTCGCGGGTGCCCAAGACTGATGCGCGGCTGGTCGCCTACGCCGACTGCGACGAGGCGAACGCGGCGATTGGCACCGCAATCGCGCTGGGTAATCCCGAGCAGCGAATAACCGACGTACTGCGGCAGATCCAAAACGACCTCTTCGATGCCGGCGCTGATCTGTCCACCCCGGTCGTCGAGAATCCGAAATACCCCCCGCTGCGGGTCGGCCAGCCCTACATCGACCGGCTGGAAGCGTGGTGTGACGAGTTCAACGAAAACCTGCCAGCGCTGAATTCCTTTATATTGCCCGGTGGCTCACCACTTTCGGCGTTACTGCACGTCGCCAGGACTGTCGTGCGCCGCGCCGAGCGCGCGGCGTGGGCAGCCGTCGACGAGCATCCGTCGGACGTCAGCACGCTGCCCGCGAAATACTTGAATCGCTTGTCCGACTTGCTGTTCATCTTGTCCCGGCTGGCCAACCCCGGCGGCGACGTGCTTTGGCGACCGGGCGGCGGGGAACCCGAGCCGCCCGCCAACTAAGAGCGTCAGGTGCTGCGGCGCCGCGCCCGCGGCGAGGGACGAGACTCCAGCCACGACAGAAACGCGGTCAATGCGCCTCGGTCAAGAGCGATTTCATATCCCCACCTACGGTCCTGGGTAGTGTCGCGTAGTTCCAGCACGACGATCTCTTCGGTCATGATGTCGAACTCGTCGCCGCGTGGTGAGCGTCGCGAGATGATCTCGATACCACGTCGGCTCAGCCGGCGATCAGGCCACAACCGAACACTGGACAGCCGATAGAACGCGGCCTCACCGCCGCGGTAACGGATTACCCCGTGCCGCCAACCATGTCCACCGGTGGCCGGGATGTCGCGCATGATGGCCGCCGTTCCGCCTTGGCGCAATTTCCACAGCCGATAACTCAGCGCAACGACAGCAACTCCCAGCACGGCGATGAGCACGACCATGGCGATCGTGGGCGCGCTCATCGGCCGCTGCCGCTAATCAAGCGCGCCGACGGCGCGCAATCTGGCTCGGCCCCTGGCTGCGGTACGTGGGTCGTCGGACTCGGAGTCCTGTTTAGCGGCGGCCTCGTCGATCTCTGATTCGAATTCGGCGGACTCCGCCAGAATGCTGACGCCTTCCTCGGTTACCGAGAGAAAGCCGCCGTCCACCGCGATGCGCAGATCGTCTTCGCCCTCGCGTTCGACACGCACCATGGCGTCATCGACCAGCTGGGCGACCAACGGGATATGCCTGGGCATGATGCCGATCTCGCCGACGGTGGTGCGAGTGAAGATGAACGTCCCCTTGCCAGACCAGATCTTCCGGTCGACGGCGACGATCTCGACGTCCAACTCGGCCATCTCACACTCGCCCTTCCCTGCTGAACCTGTTGCCGCTGACCCTTCGCCGTTGGCCGGACGTCATCAGTGGTGCCCAGCCGATCATCGCGGCCTATTCGCTCTTTTTGGATTCCTCGTCGGCGGCGTTGTCTTTTTTGGCGCTGTCCTTTTTCTCGCCGCCATTCTTCGATCCCCCGCCGTCCAGCTTTGCGCCGAAACTCTCAGCCTTCTTGGCCAAGTCGTCCAGGCCACCGATCAAGAAGAAGGCCTGCTCGGGAACATGGTCGAACTCGCCCTTAGTCAGCTTGTCGAAAGCCTCGATGGTCTCCTTGAGCGGCACGGTCGAACCGGGCTGGCCGGTGAACTGTTCCGCGGCCATCATGTTCTGCGAGAGGAACCGCTCGATCCGCCGCGCGCGCTGCACCTGTTGCTTGTCCTCCTCGGACAGCTCGTCGATTCCGAGAATCGCGATGATGTCCTGAAGGTCCTTGTAGCGCTGCAGGATCCGAATGACCTCTTGCGCGACGCGGTAATGCTCGTCGCCCACCACACCCGGATCGAGGATGGTGGAGCTCGACGCCAACGGGTCGACCGCGGGGAAGATGCCCTTGGAGAACACCGCCCGGCTCAGCTCGGTGGTGGCGTCGAGGTGAGCGAACGTCGTCGCCGGTGCGGGGTCGGTGTAGTCGTCCGCCGGGACGTAGACCGCCTGCATCGAGGTAATCGACTTGCCCCGCGTCGAGGTGATGCGTTCCTGCAACTCACCCATCTCGTCGGCCAACGTCGGCTGGTATCCCACCGCCGAGGGCATCCGGCCGAGCAGCGTCGACACCTCCGATCCGGCCTGGGTGAACCGGAAGATGTTGTCGATGAACAGCAGGACGTCCTGCCCCTCCTCGTCGCGGAAGTACTCCGCCATCGTCAGCGCGGACAGCGCGACCCGCATACGGGTGCCGGGCGGCTCGTCCATCTGACCGAACACCAGCGCGGTGTCCTTGAGCACGTCGGCTTCGCCGAGCTCAACCCACAGGTCGTTGCCCTCGCGGGTGCGCTCGCCGACACCGGCGAACACCGAAGTGCCACCGAAGTTTCGGGCGATACGGTTGATCATCTCCTGAATCAGCACCGTCTTGCCCACGCCCGCGCCGCCGAACAGTGCGATCTTGCCGCCACGTACATAGGGCGTGAGCAGATCGACGACTTTGAGGCCGGTCTCGAGCATCTCGGTGCGCGGCTCCAGCTCGTCGAATGCCGGCGGCTTACGGTGAATCGGCCAGTGATCGAAGTCCTTGCCGTAATCCTTATCGTCCAGGCAGTCGCCGAGCGCGTTGAAGACGTGGCCCTTGACGCCCTCGCCGACCGGCACCGAGATCGAGTTTCCGGTATCGATCACCTCGACGCCGCGCACCAGCCCGTCAGTGGGCTGCATCGAGATCGTGCGAACCAGATTGTCGCCTAGGTGCAACGACACTTCCAGCGTCAACGTTTTCGCGAGCTCTTTAAAAGTAACCTCGGCGTGCAGTGCGTTGAACAGCTCCGGCACGGAGCCCCGAGGGAACTCGACGTCGACCACCGGCCCGGTAACTCGCACTACGCGGCCGTTGGTGTCGGTCTTCTCTTTCTTCGCCGACTTTTGAGTGGTAGCAGCCATATCTTCTTCGCTTCCTGATGGGGTCTTAGCTAGCGGCCTCGGCGAGCGCGTTTGCGCCGCCGACGATTTCGCTGATTTCCTGAGTGATCTGACCCTGCCGCTCGCGGTTGGCCGCCAGCGTGAGTTCCTTGATGAGGTCGTCGGCGTTGTCGGTAGCCGACTTCATCGCCCGCTGACGTGACGCCAGCTCTGACGCCGCGGCTTCGAGCAGCGCCGCATACACGCGCGTGGTCAGGTAGCGCGGGAGCAGCGACTCGAACAGTGTGGTGGCGTCCGGCTCGAACGAGTACAGCGTGTGCAGCCCGGTGTCCTCCCCGACGTACTCGACCACCATCGGGGCGATCCGGTGTGCCTCAGCCGATTGCGACATCATCGACTTGAACTCGGTGGAGACGATGTGCAACTCGTCGACCCCGGCGATCTCGTCGGATCTACGCTCGTCACCGTTGTCGCCGGCCCCGGCCATGAAAGCATCCACGAGTGCGTCGGCGATCTCGACAGCATTCTCGTACTGCGGCTGCTCGGAGAACCCGGTCCACGACTCGACGATGTCCCAATTCCGGAATGTGTAGTAATTCAGCGCTTTCCGGCCGACGACGTAGAGTACCGGCGTCTTGCCCTCATCCCGCAATAAGGAGAACAGCTCCTCGGCACGCCGAAATACACTCGAATTGTAGGCGCCACAGAGGCCGCGGTCGGATGACACCACCAGAACGCCGGCCCGTGTGCGATCGGGACGCTCGACGAGCAGCGGATGATCCAGAGCCGCTTCGCTGGCCAGCGTGGTCAGCATCCCGGTGATCCCCGTGACATACGGGCGGGCCGACTCGAGGCGGGCCTGGGCCCTGCCGATACGCGACGTCGCAATCAGCTCTTGGGCTTTGGTGATCTTCTTGATCGACCCCGCGGAGCGGATCCGGCCCCGCAATTCGCGAAGGGTGGCAGCCATCCTCGATTACTTCTTCTTCTTCGGGGCGGGCTTGTGGACCTTGACCGCTTCTTTACCCAGGTCCTCTTCGTCGAGGGCTTCGACGTGCTCGTCGGGAACGACCGATCCACCACCGGTGGCCGCGAAGCCCTTCTTGAAGTTATTGACCGCCTCGGTCAGCTTGTCGGCGGACTCTTCGCTGAGCTTCTGAGATTCCCGGATCTCGGAAAGAATCTGCTCTTCGGAGGCGCGAACGTGGTCGAGGAACTCGGCCTCGAACCGGCTGATGTCTTCGACCGGGACCGAATCCAGGTGACCGGATGTGCCCAGGAAGATCGAAATTACCTGCTCCTCCACGGGCATCGGTCGAGCTTGCGGTTGTTTGAGCAGTTCGACCAGTCGCGCACCGCGCTCCAACTGTGCTTTGGAGGTGGCGTCCAGATCGGAGGCGAACGCCGCGAACGACTCCAGTTCGCGGTACTGCGAGAGATCCAAGCGGAGACTTCCTGCTACTTCTTTCATAGCTTTGATCTGCGCCGCGCCACCCACCCGTGACACCGAGACACCGACGTTGATGGCCGGGCGTACACCCTGGTTGAAAAGGTCGGACTCCAGGAAGCACTGCCCGTCGGTGATCGAGATGACGTTGGTCGGGATGTAAGCCGAGATGTCGTTGGCCTTGGTCTCGATGATCGGCAGACCGGTCAGCGAGCCGCCCCCCAACTCATCGGACAGTTTCGCGCACCGTTCCAGCAGCCGCGAATGCAGATAGAACACGTCGCCGGGATAGGCTTCGCGGCCCGGCGGGCGGCGCAGCAGCAGCGAGATCGCCCGGTAGGCCTCGGCCTGCTTGCTCAGGTCGTCGAACACGATCAGTACGTGCTTACCGTCGTACATCCAGTGCTGCGCAATCGCCGAGCCGGTGTACGGCGCAAGCCATTTGAAGCCGGCGGAATCCGACGCGGGCGCGGCGACGATCGTGGTGTAGTCCATCGCGCCGCCGTCTTCCAGAGTGCGGTGCACGGCGGCGATGGTGGTGCCCTTCTGGCCGATGGCGACATACACGCACCGCACCTGCTTTTCGGCATCCCCGGATTCCCAGTTTTGCCGCTGGTTCAGGATGGTGTCGACGCATACCGCCGTCTTGCCGGTCTTGCGGTCGCCGATGATCAGCTGCCGCTGACCGCGTCCGATGGGGGTCATCGAGTCGACTGCCTTGATACCAGTTTGCAGCGGCTCTTTGACGCCCTGTCGTTGCACCACTGACGGCGCTTGGATCTCCAGCGCCCTGCGAGTGTCGGATTCGATATCGCCGCGCCCGTCGATCGGGTGGCCGAGCGGGTCGACTACGCGCCCGAGGAAACCGTCGCCGACCGGCACGGAGAGCACTTCGCCGGTCCGCTTGACTTGTTGGCCTTCTTCGAGGTTTTCGAAGTCACCCAGGATCACTGCGCCGACGTTGTGTTCGTCGAGGTTGAGCGCGACGCCCAGTACCCCGCCGGGGAACTCGAGGAGTTCCTGGGTCATCACCGACGGCAGGCCCTCGACGTGCGCAATACCGTCGCCTGCGTCGACGACGGTGCCGACCTCCTCGCGGGCAGTGTCGGAGGTGAAGGAGCTAACGTATTCCTCGATCGCGCCCTGAATATCTTCAGCGGAGATTGTCAACTCTGCCATGGCTTTTCGTCTTCCTGCTTGTCGATTGTGGTATCTGGCGTGTGGTTCAGTCTGGTGAGTGCTTTAGTCCGGCAGCTGGTTCTCGGCTGCGGCGAGACGCGACGAAAGCGTACCGTCGATTACCTCGTCGCCGACCGAGATGGAAAGTCCGCCCAGCAGTTTGGGGTCGATCTGCATCTGCACCGTCACCGGGTGACCGTAGATCCGGCTGAGCACCTCGGTGACGCGGCTGCGTTGTTGATCACTGAGTTCGGCCGCAGCGCGGACGTGTGCGATGACCTCGCCGCGGCGAGCCACCGCGACTGCGGCCAGGCCATTGACCGCGTCTTCGGCCGTCTCGCCTCGCAGCAACTCAATCGTCTGGGCCAGCAACGCGGCCGCGATCGGGTTGACACGGCCGGTCGCGGTCTCGAGTACGTTGCGCAGCAACTGGACCCGGCCTTCGGCGGATGCGCTGTAATCGCCCAGCAGGACTGCCAACCTGGGCTCGGCATCGAGGATGCGGCTGAACCGGAAGATCTGATCTTCCACCACGTCAACCTGATCCGCCCGTTCGGCGCGCAACAACAATGCTTGCCGCGCAACGTGTTCGATGGCGTCGACGAGGTCGGAGTTGGTGGACCAGCGCACCGATACGGCGGTACGGAGTACGTCGAGCGTGGATTCGCCGACTTTGCCGGACACCAGTCGCTCGAGCAAGCGGACCCGGGCGGCGGCGTCCTCGGACGGCACGGTCAGATACCGGGTGACGACGACTTCACGGTTCAGCATGGTGGCGACCGATGCGAGTTCGTCGGCGAGCGTTGTCAGCTTCCTGTCGTCGAGGTCGTCGGCGGCTTCACCGAACCGGTCCGCCAGCTCCTTCAGCGCTCGACGGCTGGCTGACCGCATCTTGGCCAGCACCGGATATTCGACGGCAGCCTCAGATGGCGCCATCGCGTCGAGGTCGTCGAGAAAGCGGTCGACGGTGTCGGACTGCTGCGCCGAGTCGGCGACGTAGTCACGCACCAGGTCCCCGGCCCGCCGCACGGATTCGGCGCCGAAGTCCTGACGCAGCTGGCGAACCAGCTGCGCGCGCAGCAGCTCGACCTGCTTGGCGCCCTGCACTTTGATGCGCTCGACCTCGACGTCGGCCTGGGCCCGCAGTTGTTCGGCGATACGTTCGGCGTCCGCGTGGGCCTCTTCGGTGACCCGGTGCGCCTCCGCCTTCGCATCTTCCAACGCTTTGTTGTGCGCGTCGCTGGCTTTCGCCAGCTGTTCAGCGGCGGTCGCCGAATCCTCCAACTCTTTCCGCACCGTTTCTTGGCGGTCCACCATCAGCCTGCGCACCGGCGGCACGACAAAGCGCCACACCAACAACACGATGACAATGAACCCGGCCAGCTGTCCGAAAAACGTCAACATTTCGGTTACCGCCCCGCCCCGGTGACGGTGGTCGTGGCGGTGACCTCGACGCCGAGGATACGGCTGGCCAACGTCGTAGACATGCTCTCGACTTGAGAGCGCAGCTCCGCTGCCACAGCGTCGCCCTCTTGCTTGAGTTGCTCACCGGCGTCCTGCAACGTCGAGGACACCTGCTCTTCGGCGCGAGCGCGCATATCCTCGACGACCTTGCGGCCGTCAGCCCGGGCGTCGTCTCGGGCGGCCGAGGCCTCGACCCGGGCTTCGGACATCGCTTTCTCGTAGTCCTCCTGGGCAGCGGCGAACTGCTCGGCCGACTTCTTGTTGTCTGCCAGCGTCTTGGTGACCATGTTCTCGCGCTCATGCAGCACCCGCATGATCGGCGGCACAACGAAAGTGCCGATCACGCCGAGCACGATCAAGAAGATGATCAGCTCGACAAAGAAGGTGCCGTTGGGAATGAGGAAGTTGTTGCCTCCCTCGGCTGCCTGGTTGGTGGCCAGGGCAAAAGCGCTCATGTCACCCATTTTCTATTGATCAGGCGAGTGGGTTGGCGAAGACGAACAGCGCCATGAACGCCAGGTTGATGAAGTACATGGCCTCCACCAGACCGACGGTGATGAAGAACGGCGTGAACAACCGGCCCTGCGCCTCGGGCTGCCGGGCAACGCCGGAGATCAGCGCGTTACCGGCGATGCCATCACCGATGGCGGCGCCAACGGCACCGCCGCCCAAGATCAGTCCGCCGCCGATGAGCGCACCCATCGCGATTTGCGGATCTACTCCTGCCATTCCATACCCTCCTTGCTGGCTGGTAGCGGTCTACCAGTTTTCTGTCGTGGTCCTGCGCTCGGCGAGCCGGCCCTGTTTAGTCGTGTTCTTCCAACTCCATCGCCTGGGCGAAGTACAAGATAGTCAGCAGCGCGAAGATGAAGGCCTGGATCAACCCGACGAACAAGTCGAATGCCTTCCACACCGCGTTGGGCGCCCACAAGACATAGGGCGGGAACAGCGCGATCAGCGCCACCAGAATCCCACCGGCGAAGATGTTGCCGAAAAGCCGGAGCGACAACGAGACCGGCTTGGCGATCTCTTCCACCAGGTTGAACGGGGCCATGAAAGCGACGTGGCCCTTCAGCACTCTGAACGGGTGCCCCAGGATGCCGCGGCGCCAGAAGCCGGCTGCGTGGTAACAGATGAAGACGAACAACGCCAGCGCCAGAACGTAGTTGATGTCCGCGGCCGCTGAAGAGAGCAGCTCGCTGGCTTTCCCGTGCTCGTCCTTGTACTGCAAGGGAAGCACTGACAGCCAGTTCGAGATCAGGATGTAGATGAAGATCGTCACCGCCAGCGGCAACACGAACGGTGCGATCCGCATGCCGATTGCGGCTTCGATCTGGTTGCGCATGCCGATGGTGATCGCTTCGAAAAACAGTTGAACTCCGCCCGGCACCCCGCTTGAGGTGACTTTGGCCCGCAGGAAGAATGCCAATGCGATCACGATCACCGCGGCGATGGCACTCGACAGGATCGTGTCCGTGTTGACGGTCAGTCCGAACCAATCGGCCTTGTGATGCTCACCCACTTCGATTGCAGCATCGGCCAGGAGCGCCTTAGTCATCGCCGTCTCGCCTCCCCTCAGTGCCAGCACCGTCCAGCCCCAGGTCGGCGGTTCCCGCGCGTAGCTTTTTCCAAACCGGCAGAGCGGTGCTCAGTACTAGTAGCACCTGGAAAAGTGCAAGTCCGAACACCACACCGAGTCCCTCGGGCTTGAAGATGAAGGCGATTATCAGCCCGATCACGGAGATCACCAGCAGTCGGCCCGCCGAATTGACTGCCATCTTCGACTTGAGTGGGTTCGCGTCCGCGGTGATCGCCGTGACCGAACGCCGCACGCCGAGTGCGTTGAGCAAACCCACGAGAAGGCCGATCCCAAAGAACACGCCGACCATCAGATGGCCAAGTGACGCGCCGACGGCGATCGCCACGGCGGTCAGCGCAACGCAGATGACGAGCAGCCGAATCGGCCGGAATGCAACGGACGGAAACACCAACGGCGCATCCTGCGCTGGCGTTGTCACTGCTGCACCTCAGTCCTCGCTAGGTTGTCGGTGGCGACCGGTTGCGATCACCACGAGGGAGAGTTGCCTGGTTGAATGTTGCGTGGCCCGTTGAGCGTATCGGAGGGCTATCAGCACGCTCGCGTCACCCAAGGAATAGCTCCCCATGTCGGTCGTACAACGGCCGAATCAGACGTGAGTCCGACGGCCGGGTGGCCGGCAACCCGCGAGGTTTCTTCGGGTTCTAGCTGCACGGTACCACATCGGCGACGACTCTACTACTCCTCGTCGTAGAGGTCGCCGCGGCCGCGTAGCAACGGGATCAGCGTGGCGATGATCGCGACCGCAAGCGCGCCCAGCATCACCGCGCCGGTGTCACGCGGATCGAAAAAGATCGTGCTCGCAGCGCCGAACGCGACGATGCCCACCCACAGGTAAATCAGTAGGACCACGCGGCGGTGCGAATGGCCGATCTGCAGCAGCCGATGGTGCAAATGCATCTTGTCGGGGCTGAACGGGCTGAGTCCGGCCCGGGTACGCCGGATGATCGCCAACAGCATGTCCAGCGCCGGCACGAACATCACCGCCACCACCAACAGGAACGGCGACAACAGAGCAAACACGTCGCGCGCGCCATAAGCGTTCTGCGAGATCGGCCCCGCCGCCGTTGTCGACGCGGCGGCCAACATCAGGCCGATCAGCATCGAGCCAGAATCCCCCATGAAGATCCGGGCCCGGTAGAAGTTGTGCGGCAGAAAACCTAGACAGGCCCCGGCGAGGACCACCGAGATCACCGCCGGCGGATAGAACAGCACGTCGCCGCCATGGTCGCGCAGCATTCCGACCGAGAACATACAGAATGCCAACGCGGTGATCAGTCCCAATCCGGCGGCCAGTCCGTCCAGGCCGTCGACGAAGTTCATCGCGTTGATGATCGACACGGTCAATGCCAGCGTGAGCAGGATCGAGGAGACCTGGTCCAGCACGATGGTGCCGACCCCGCCGAGCGGGATGTACAGGACGCTCCAGGCCACCCCCATCGTGACCAGCACACTGGCCGCGGTGATCTGTCCTGCGAACTTGGTCAGCGCGTCCAGACCCCACCGATCGTCGATCAGGCCGATACCCACGATCACCGCGCCGGCCACCAGCACCGCCGGCATGCCCGAGGAGTACACGAAGCCGCGGGTGAGTGCGGGAAGCTGCGACGCGAGGAAGACGGCGGCCAAGACGCCCAGGTACATCGCCAACCCGCCCATCCGCGGTGTCGGCGTCACATGCACGTCGCGTTCGCGCGGGTAGGCGACCGCGCCGAACCGGGTGGCCAGCAGGCGCACTGGTCCGGTCGCGAAGTAGGTGATGATCGCGGCCGTCAGACCCACCAGAACCAGCTCGCGCAGCGGGACACCGGCGCCGCGATCAGACAGGGCGAGCAGACCGCCGGCAAGGCTGTCCACGTCGCTAGACATTCGCAAGACCGTACTCCACGCAGTTGCCGAGCAGGTTAGCCCGTCAAACTGCCCGGATCCGCGTCGAGTACCGCGGCGATAGCCTCGGCAGTGACCGGCCCCGGACGCACGATGCGCGGCGTAGGCGCCGTCAGGTCCAGAATCGTCGAGGCCGCCTGCTGCGCGGATGTGCCAGCGTCGAGATAGATCTCGACGAGATCTCCGAGTTGCCGACGGGCGTCATCGGCGTCGACGGCGGGCGGACTGCCGGAGACGTTGGCGCTGGACACCGCCATCGGCCCGACTTCGCGCAGCAACTCGATCGCCACCGGATGCAAGGGCATCCGCAGCATCACGGTGCCCCGGGCGTCGCCGAGGTCCCACTGCAGCGACGGGGCCTGCTGGATGACCAGGCTCAGCGCGCCGGGCCAGAACGCGCGGATCAGTTTGCGAACTTCCTGCGGAACGGTCAGGGCCAGGCCGTCGATGGTGTTCCAGGAACCGACCAGTACCGGCACCGGCATATCGCGGCCACGGCGCTTGGCCGAAAGCAGCGCCGCCACCGCTGCACCGTCGAATGCGTCAGCGCCGATGCCGTAGACGGTGTCGGTCGGCAACACCACCAGCCGGCCGTTCTTGACCGCCCCGGCGGCCGCCGCGATCCCGCGGGAACGCTGGCCCGGATCGGCGCAGTCGAAGCGCTCACTCATGCGCCGTTCCTTCTGCGCGCAGTCACGAACCTCGGGCGGCCGGCTAAATCTTCTCGTGCGACGACATCATCGAAAAGCATTGTGTCGGTGATCAGTTGGGCAGTGTGCTGCGATGTTGTGTCGTCGTGCTCGACCGCGATCAAACCGCCCGGCCGCAGCCACCGTGCGGCAAGACCGACGACCCCGGTGATCACCGTCATGCCATCCGGACCACCGAAGACCGCATGCTCCGGATCATATTGGGAAACCTCGGGTTCCACCGGCGTGCCGTCGGGAACATAGGGCGGGTTGGCGACGACGAGGTCGACCTGGCCGTCGAGCTCTGGGAGCAGGCCCGGGACGGTGACGTCGGCGCGTACGAGTTCGACCGCGGTGTCCGTCGCATTCCCACGCGCGTAAGCCAGTGCCGTATCGGTGTCGTCGATTCCCAGCACCCGCGCCGCCGGCCAGTACCGTGACAGGGCGACGGCCAATGCCCCCGATCCGGTACAGACATCGACGATGATCGGATTGGCGGGAAGACGTTGCGCGATAGCCCATTCCAATAGGGCTTCGGTTTCAGGCCGCGGAATGAACACGCCAGGGCCGACGCGAAGGGTTACCGGCCCGAAGTCCACGCTGCCGGTGAGGTGCTGCAGCGGCACCCGGCGCGAACGCTCGGTGATGACCGCGTCATAACGGGCGAAGAAATCGTCATCGGGTGCGTCGAGCAGCGCCAGCCGTCCACGTTCGCTACCCACCAGATGCGCAGCTAACTGTTCGGCATCGTAACGGGCAGAATCGATTCCGGCATGTGCTAACACAACTACAGCGGAGTCGATCGCACGCCGCAGTCGAGTTGTCATGGCTGTTGCAACCGGGTCTGCCGGTCAGCAGCACTCAGTGCGTCGAACAGCGCGTCGAGGTCGCCGTCGAGAACTTGGTCGAGATTGTGTGCCTTGAACCCGATTCGGTGGTCGGTGACCCGGTTCTCCGGGAAGTTATAGGTGCGGATCCGTTCGCTGCGGTCGACAGTGCGGATCTGACTGGCCCGGTCGGCCGATGCGTCAGCCAGCGCCTGCTCCTCGCGCATCGCCTGGAGCCGGGCCGCGAGGACCTGCAGGGCGCGGGCCTTGTTCTGCAGCTGGGACCGCTCGTTTTGGCAGGTGACCACGATGCCGCTAGGCAAGTGGGTAATTCGCACCGCGGAGTCGGTGGTATTAACGCCTTGGCCGCCCTTGCCCGACGAGCGGTAGACGTCGATTCGCAGGTCCGACTCATCGATCTGCACTTCGCCGACTTCTTCGGGTTCCGGATACACCAACACGCCGGCTGCAGAAGTGTGGACGCGCCCTTGGGATTCGGTCACCGGAACCCGCTGGACCCGGTGCACTCCGCCCTCGAACTTCATCCGCGACCACACGCCGTCGGCGGAGTCGCCCTTGCTGGCAATGGTTAAGGTGGCGTCCTTGTATCCGCCGAGGTCGGACGTGGTCTCGTCGAGCACGGTAACCGTCCAGCGGTGCCGCTCGGCATAGCGGATGTACATTCGCGCCAGGTCGGCGGCGAACAGCGCGGATTCTTCGCCGCCCTCCCCCGATTTCACCTCGAGCACGATGTCGTCGGCGTCGTGCGGGTCACGAGGCGCCAGCATGTCGGTGAATTGGGTTTCCAGCTCGGCTGCCCGCGCTTCGAGGTCGGTGGCTTCAGCGGCGAACGACTCGTCGGAAGCGGCCAGCTCCCGCGCGGCCTCCAGGTCGCCACGCACCGTCGCCAGCTTGCGGTGAGTCGCCACGATCGGCGCCAGCTGGGCAAACCGCCGACCGACCTTGCGGGCATCGGCGGGATTGCTGTGCAGCGCGGGGTCGGCCAAGCGGCGCTCGAGTTCGGCGTGTTCGGCCAGCAGCGCATCGATGGCTTGGACGCTTTGCGTCATGCTGGCCCCTTTCCGCAGTGCCACCGACCCGAACACAAAACGACGCCCGACCTGTGCGGGTTCCGCGACAGGTTCGGGCGTCGGTGCTACTTGTCGGCTTCAGCCTGCTCGGTCTTGGCTTCCTTCTCGGCGCCGGCCTTGCGCTTGCCGTAGCGCTTCTCGAAGCGGGCCACCCGGCCGCCGCTGTCCAGGATCTTCTGCTTGCCGGTGTAGAACGGGTGGCACTGCGAGCAGACCTCGACCACAATGCGGCCGCTTTCCTTGGTGCTGCGGGTCTGGAACGTATTGCCGCAACCGCAGACCACGGTGGTCTCGCCGTATGCGGGATGAATGTCAGATTTCATGATTTCCTCTGCAATCGTCGGCCGCCGGGTCGCCCGCATCACATCGGCGATGGGACGTGAACCGGAACCTGAGGTGTCGGCGGTTGATTATGCCAGGTCAGCCGCCCTCATCCCAAACGCAGGGATGGTCCCGGACATTCCCGGGCACCGGTTCGCTCAACCGGCGCCGGCTCGGTAGTCGTCTCGATCCGCGATGGCATAGGCGTGGCCGCGTCCGATCCGAGTCCACAGCTGCCCGCCCTCGGGGGCGGCGCCGCGCGCCCGCAATTCCCGTTTGAGGATCTTGTTGGTTGCCGTGCTGGGCAGGCTATCGGTGATCCAGACACGACGCGGCCACGCCTTGGGCGACAAGTCGGGTTGCCTGCCCAGGAATTCGCCGAACGCCTCGGGCGTCAGCTCGGCGTCATCCGCCAGCACGACGGCGGCCATCACCTGGTCGCCGACCTGCTCGTCGGGCACGGCGTAGACGGCGACTTGGCTGATGGCCGGCACCCGTTGCAGGATCCGCTCGATCGGCGCGGTCGTCATGTTCTCGCCGTCGACACGCAGCCACTCCCCGCTGCGACCGGCGAAGTAGATCCAGCCCTCCGCGTCGCGGTAGGCCAGGTCGCCCGACCAGAACATGCCGTCCCGCAACCGCGCGCCGGTGGCATCCGGGTCGTTGTAATAGCCTGCGAACATCCCGGCGCCGGACGTGTTGACCAACTCGCCGATGGCTTCCTCGGCGTTGGACAATGCGCCGTCGTCGTCGAAGGCGGCCACCGGGCATTCGCTGTGCGTGTCGGGGTTGTAGATGGCCACGCCGGGAAAGCCGCGGCCCAGCGAACCGGGCGGGCATCCGTCCTCGCGGGTGATGATGATGGCGCCCTCGCTGGAGCCGAAGCCGTCCCACACCGTGCAGCCGAAGCGCCGGCCGAACTCGGCGATGTCGCGATCGCTGGCCTCGTTGCCGAATGCGACGCGCAGCGGGTTGTCGTGATCGTCGGGTTGCTCAGGCGTGGCCAACACATAGGCCAGCGGCTTACCGACGTAGTTCATGTAGGTCACGCCGTAGCGGCGAAGGTCGGGCAGCAAACCGGACGCCGAGAAGGTTGCGGGCACCATCGCCGCACCCGAGCCGGCGGCCACGCTCCACCCCGCCAGTAAACCGTTGGAGTGAAACAGCGGCATCGACAAATAGCAGACACCGGAGGCGTCGACCCCGAAACGCTCGATGAGCGACGCGCCGGCGAATAGCACGGTCAGATGCATGACCTGTACCGCCTTGGGTTCGCCGCTGGTACCTGAGGTGAAGATCATCATGAACGTGTCGGTCGCAGCGACCTCCCGGTACGGGGTCAGCGAGCCGGCCGCATCCCGCACCGCCGACCAGTCGCTGCTCGAGGTGTCCAGCACCTGCACTCCGGGCAGGTCCAGGCCGTCGAGCAGCGCGCGGTGTGCGGAATCGGTGAGAAGTATCTGGCAATCGGCGCGCAGAATGTCTCGGGCCAGGGAGTCGCCGCGGCGGGTGTCGTTGACGCCGCACAGCACATAACCGCCGAGGGCGGCGGCCGCCATGGCGGTGAGCATCTCGGGGGTGTTGCCCAACAACGCGCCGACATGCATCGGTCGGTCCGGATCGGCGATGCCGATCAGCGCGGCAGCGGTCGCCGAGGCATCCGCCAGATGTTCACGCCAGGTCCACACCCGGTCGCCGTATTTCACCGCTGGAGCGTCGTCGGCAACCCGTTCGCGCAGCAGTTGCTGAAGAGTGTCCGCCACGACCTCCCACATTACCGACGCGACGTCGTTTGCTTGCCGGCACGGCCGTGCGCCTCGTCACCGTCGATGTGCTACGTCCGGTCAGTCGTTGTCTGAGCCGCCCGGCGTCGTCTTGGACACCTGCACCAAAAACTCGTAGTTGGTCTTGGTTTTCCGTAGCTGCGACATCAGCAAGTCGATGGCTTGGTGGGAATCCAGCCCCGACAGCACGCGGCGTAGCTTGTGCACAATTCCGAATTCGTCGGGCGACAGCAGCAGTTCGTCTTTGCGCGTACCCGATGGGTTCACGTCGACTGCCGGGAACACCCGCCGTTCGGAGATCTTACGGTCTAGCTTGAGCTCGGCATTGCCCGTACCCTTGAACTCCTCGAAAATGACTGTGTCACCGGTGGATCCGGTCTCCACCATCGCAGTGGCGATGATGGTCAGCGAGCCGCCTTCTTCGATGTTGCGGGCGGCGCCGAGGAAGCGCTTGGGCGGGTAGAGGGCCGTGGAATCCACACCACCGGACAGGATGCGGCCCGAGGCCGGCGACGCGTTGTTGTAGGCGCGTCCCAGGCGGGTGATCGAGTCCAGCAACACCACAACGTCTTTGCCCTGTTCGACAAGCCGCTTGGCACGTTCGATGGCAAGCTCTGCGGCCTGGGTGTGATCCGACGGCGGGCGGTCGAACGTCGAGGAGATGACCTCGCCCTTGACCGAACGCTGCATGTCGGTGACCTCCTCAGGTCGCTCGTCGACGAGCACGACCATGAGATGGCATTCCGGGTTGTTCTTGGTGATCGCGTTGGCGATGTCCTGCAGGATCGTGGTCTTACCGGCCTTGGGCGGCGACACGATCAGCGCACGCTGACCCTTACCGATCGGCATGATCAGGTCGATGACCCGGGTGGTGAGCCGGTCGGGGGTGGTTTCCAGCCGAAGCCGCTGATTGGGATACAACGGAGTCAGCTTGGTGAAATCGGGACGCTTTTTGGCGTCCTCGACCGGTCCGCCGTTGACGGTGTCCAATCGGACCAACGGGTTGAACTTCTGCCGCTGATTGGGCTGTTCACCGTCCTTCGGTAACCGCACAGCGCCGGTCACCGCATCGCCGCGCCGTAAACCGTTCTTGCGCACCATGTTCATCGAGACATAGACGTCGTGCGGACCGGCGAGATAGCCGGACGTGCGCACGAACGCGTAGTTATCGAGCACGTCCAGGATGCCGGCCACCGGCTGGACGACGTCGTCCTCGCGCAGTTCGGCTTCGCCGCCGTCGCCCGACCGTTCGCCGCGGCGCCTCCGTTCGCGGAACCGGCGGCCTCGTCGGCCCTGGCGGCCGTCGCCGTCGTCGTCGTTACCGCGGTTCTGTTGGCCGCCGCCGTCTCGTTGGCCCTGGTCGCCGACTTTGTCCGAATCGCGCTCGTCGGTCTTCGCGTCCTGTTGACCACGTCCGCGCTTGTCCGCGTCGTCCTGCTCGGCTTTGTCACCCTGCTTGTCCTGCTCGGGCGCATCGTTGGCGGGTGAACCCGCTTGGCGTGAGGCGCCGCGGCGTTCCCGGCGCGGTGTCTCGGACTCGGAGGAGGCTGCGGTTTGGTCGGCCGAGTTGTCGTCGCCGGATTTGCCACTTTCACCCGCGCTGTCCGACGCACCATTGGTACGCCCGCGGGTTTCGCGGATCGCGGCAATCAGTTCGTTTTTGCGCATCCCGGATGTGCCTTTAACGCCTACCCGATTGGCCAGCGCGCGCAGTTCGGGCAGCACCATCGTCGACAGCGAACCGTCCGACTCCTTATTGGCATCCACCGCCGACGCCGCTTCGTCTGAGGCGGCGGGAGTGTTTGTGGTCACGGGATTCGACAGCTTCTGGTCGTCAGTGCTGTCGCCAGCCGTGATGAGGTCCGTATCAGTCACGGATTTCCTTTCTTTCCCTCACTGATCAGATCAAGTGAGGGGTACGTAGCATTCAGCCAAATCGCCGAGTGCTGCCAACCATCGACTCTGCAACGGTGATCACCACGATCGGCGGTATATATGGCGAACCATCGTCCATGAGAAGAATTGGTGGTCGTCCTAGCCGCAATCCAGTATTGATGCAGATGCAGATGCTGCGATTGGCTGGACGGCTCCGAGGATAACCCGCTTTGTGGTCGGAAGCAAGAAACCCCCGCCCTGGCCTGTTGGGGTCAATTGGAGGCGGCAACGCCGGCGCTCCAGCGAACTCCGTCGCCGACGGTCATCTCGTTGACAGCGAACCCATTAACGAGGCCGTACTCAACGGCCTCAGCGGGCAACTCCGGCTCCGTACTCAACGCGATCACCGCAGGTCCGGCACCGGAAAGCACAGCTGGAATACCACAACGCCGCAACAACCGAAGGTATTCCGCAGATGTCGACATCGCGGGGGCACGCTGCGGCTGGTGCAGCACATCCTCAGTAGCCATCATCAGCAGATCGGGGCGCTCGGTGAGCGCGACCACCAACAGTGCTGCGCGGCTGATGTTGAAGCGGGCGTCATCGTGGCTGACCTGGGTGGGAAGCAGCATCCGTGTCTCGGCGGTGGAGGAGCGATCTTCGGGAATCGCGGGAAACAAGTGGATGTCGGGATGAAGTCGCAACCGTACCGCCGCGTATCCCGGCGGATTGCAGCTGCGGTCGATCCACGACACCACTGCGCCACCCAGGACGGAGGCCGCGGCGTTATCGGGGTGGCCTTCGAATTCCGACGAAAGCTGGATGAGTTGGGCCTCACTCAGGGGCGTCGAATCCGCTTGCGCCAGAAGGCCATTAACCGACGCCAAGCCGCCGACCACGGCCGCCGCAGATGAGCCGAGGCCGCGAGAGTGTGGAATGACATTGCGGCATCGCACCACCAAGCCGGGCGCACTGACGCCCGCCGCCCGCAGTCCGCATCGGATGGCTCGAACCACCAGGTGACGTGCGTCCCGGGGAAGCTGATCGGCATCCTGACCTTCGACCTCAACCTGCACGCCGGAATCTGTTGTCTCTACGATGATTTCGTCATAGACACTCAACGCCAAGCCCATGCTGTCGAAGCCCGGGCCAAGATTGGCGCTCGACGCCGCAACGGAGGCGCTCGCCAGCAGCCCGGCAGGCAGCATTTGAGTCATGCCAGCCCCAACTTTGCGACGACGGCTACCGGATCCACCGGCACGGCCGAGACGCTCGGCATGTCCTTCAGCGCGGTGTCCGGATCTTTGAGGCCATTGCCCGTCACCGTGCATACCACCGTCGATCCACGCGGCACCCAGCCGTCCTCGATCGATTTGAGCAGACCGGCGACGCTGGCAGCAGATGCGGGTTCGACGAACACACCTTCAGCGCGCGCCACCAAGTGATAGGCAGCGAGAATCTCGTCGTCGGTGGCGGCCAAGAAGCGTCCATTGGATTGTTGTTGCGCCTCGACGGCCGACGACCACGACGCAGGCGAGCCGATCCGGATCGCCGTCGCGATGGTGTCCGGGTGCTTCACCGGTTCCCCCAACACCAGCGGCGCCGCACCGGCCGCCTGGGTGCCCAACATTCGCGGCAGTCTATCGGTGATCCCCTGCCGGTGGTATTCGTTGTAGCCCTTCCAATATGCGGTGATGTTGCCGGCATTGCCGACTGGGAGCGCGTGTACGTCCGGCGCGCTACCCAACGCATCGACGATTTCAAAGGCGGCGGTCTTCTGTCCTTCGATGCGTACCGGGTTGACAGAGTTGACCAAGGAGATCGTCGGGAAGTCGGCCGCCATCTTGCGGGCAAGTTCCAGACAGTCGTCGAAGTTGCCGTCGATTTGAATGATCTTGGCGCCGTGCATAACTGCCTGAGCCAGCTTGCCCATCGCGATCTTGCCCTGCGGTATCAACACCGCACAGGTGATGCCCGCGCGCGCAGCGTATGCGGCCGCCGACGCCGAAGTGTTGCCGGTCGACGCGCACAGCACGGCCTGCTTGCCGCGGGCCACCGCATCGGTGACCGCCATCGTCATACCGCGGTCTTTGAACGAGCCGGTCGGGTTGAGACCCTCGACCTTCAAATGCACTGTGCAGCCAGTCTGCTCGGACAGCGTAGTTGCGTAAATCAACGGGGTGCCGCCCTCGAGCAACGTGACCGGCGTCCAGTCATCGCCGACCGGCAACCGGTCGCGGTAGGCCGCGATCACGCCCGGCCAGGGCCGGTGCGTGCCGGTCTTGGCGGCGCTGGTGGGACTCATGCGCTGGTTCCTTCCAGTCGCAGCACGCTGGCCACAGCCTGGACCGCATCCAAACCGGCCAGCGCGGCGACAGTTTCCGACAAAGCGCTGTCGTTGGCCCAGTGGGTGACGACCACGACGCGTGCTCCGACCCGCTGGCCGTCGTCGTCGACGACCCCTTCCTGGCGGACCTCGGCGATACTGACTTCGCGTTTGGCGAACTCAGCTGCAACCGAAGACAGTACGCCCGGCTCGTCGGTGACGTTCATCCTGACGTAATAGCGAGTCGAGATGAGGCCCATCGGGGCGATCGGCAGTTGGGCATAGCGGGACTCGCGCGGGCCGCGGCTGCGCATGACCCGGTTGCGGGCGGCCATCACCAAGTCGCCGGTCACCGCCGACGCGGTGGGCGTTCCGCCGGCGCCCTGACCGTAGAACATCAGCCTGCCGGCGGCTTCGGCCTCGACGACCACGGCGTTGAATGCGCCGTTGACGGTGGCCAGCGGATGCTCGAACGGCACCAGCGCGGGATACACCCGTGCTGAAACCCGTTGCTTTTCGCCGGCGCGAGTAATGCGTTCACAGATCGACAACAGCTTGATGGTGCAGCCCAGGGCCCGTGCGGCCGCGAAGTCGTCGGGGGTGACCTTGGTGATGCCTTCGCAGTAGACGTCATCGGCGGTAACCCGGGTGTGGAACGCGATCGACGCCAAGATCGCGGCTTTGGCGGCGGCGTCGTAGCCTTCGACGTCGGCGGTGGGATCGGCCTCGGCATATCCCAGCGCGCTCGCGTCGGCCAGTGCACTCGCGTAGTCGGCACCGGTCGAATCCATCTCGGAGAGGATGTAGTTGGTGGTGCCGTTGACGATGCCGGCCACCCGTTGCACCGTGTCCCCGGCCAGCGACTGGGTCAGCGGGCGGATGACGGGGATCGCACCGGCCACAGCCGCCTCGAAATAGAGGTCCACGTTGGCGCTTTCGGCTGCCTGCGCCAGCTCCCCGGTGGAGGTCGAGAGCAGAGCCTTGTTGGCGGTGACCACGGATTTACCGCGTTCGAGCGCCGACAGGATCGCCTTACGGGCGGGTTCGACCGGTCCCATCAGTTCGATGACGATGTCGACATCTTCACGCGAGACCAGTTCTTCGACGTTGTCGGTGAGCAGCTCGACCGGAACACCCCGGTCGGCGGCGACCCGTCGCACACCGATACCGCGCAGCGCCAGCGGCGCGCCGATCCGGGCCGCGAGGTCATCAGCACTGTCTTCGATGATCCGGACGACTTCGCTGCCGACGTTGCCCAGTCCCAGTACCGCTACCCCGACGGGCGTTTCAACTCCGCTCACGACTCACCTCCAGACACAGTAGATCGTCGACCGTCTCCCGGCGCAGGATTAGCCGAGCCTGCCCGTCACGCACCGCTACGACCGCGGGACGGCCAATCAGGTTGTAGCGACTCGACAGCGAATAGCAGTACGCGCCGGTCGCTGCGACGGCCATCAGGTCACCCGGTCGCAAGTCGGCCGGTACCCAGGTGTCGCGGACGACAATATCGCCACTCTCACAATGTTTTCCGACGATACGAGCCAGCGTCGGCGGGGCGTCGCTGGCGCGGGAGACCAGCCGAACGTCGTACTCCGCCCCGTAGAGCGAAGTGCGAATGTTGTCGCTCATGCCGCCATCGACGCTGACGTAACAGCGGTGTGCAATCGCACTCACATCGACGTCTTTGACGGTGCCGACCTCGTAGAGGGTGATGGTCCCCGGCCCGGCGATGGCACGTCCGGGTTCGACGATCAGCCGCGGTGCGGGCAAGCCCACCGCCGCCGATTCGTTGTGCACAATCGTGCTGAGCTTTGCGGCCAGATCTTGTATTGGCGGCGGATCGTCGGGTGGGAGATACGAGATACCCAGTCCGCCACCAAGATCGACGATGGACATCTGCGCGGTCTTCTCGACGCCGAACTCAGCCACCACGTCGCGCAGCAGCCCGATGACGCGGTGCGCGGCCAACTCGAACCCGCCGACATCGAAGATCTGCGAGCCGATGTGACTGTGCAGGCCGACCAGCCTGAGGTGATCGGCGGCAAACACCCGGCGCACCGCGGCCATCGCCGCACCGTTGGCCAGCGAGAGCCCGAACTTCTGGTCCTCGTGTGCCGTGGAGATGAATTCGTGGGTGTGCGCCTCCACGCCGACGGTGACCCGGACCAGAACGTCCTGAACGACGCCGGCCTCGCCTGCGATCGCGTCGAGACGTTCGATCTCGGTCATCGAGTCCAGCACGACATGACCAATTCCGGCCTTGACCGCCGCGGTCAACTCGGCCACTGATTTGTTGTTGCCGTGCAGGGCGATCCGCTCAGCGGGGAAGTCGGCGTGTAATGCGACGGCCAATTCCCCGCCGGTGCACACGTCGAGCGACAGCCCCTCTTCGTTGATCCACCGCGCGATCTCGGTGCACAGGAACGCCTTGGCGGCGTAGTGCACGTTTGCCCCGCCGCCGAATGCTGCCGCGATCTCTCGGCAGCGCGAACGGAAGTCATCTTCGTCGATGATGAACAGCGGCGTGCCGTACTCGCCAGCCAGCTCAGTCACTTTCGTCCCAGCGAGACTGACTACGCCGTCGTCGCCGCGAGCCACGTTGCGCGGCCACACATTCGGCGCCAGCTGCAGCATCTCCTGCGTGGTCTGTGGCCGCGGTGGAGCGCTGGCGTGATGACTCTCTTCGGCATGCCTCGGGCCGGCGGGATGCGCGTTCACATTCGCTCCGGAGCGCTGACACCCAGGATCGCCAAACCGTTGGCGATGACCTGGCGGGTGGCCTGGCAGAGCGACAGGCGGGCGGCGTGCAGTTGGTTGGGTTCCTCGTCGCCCTGCGGCAACACCCGGCACGAGTCGTAGAAGCGGTGGTAGTCCCCGGCGAGGTCCTCCAGGTAGCGGCACACCCGGTGCGGTTCCCGAAGCGACGCCGCGGTTTTCAGTACTCGCGGGAACTCGCCGAGCCCGCGGATGAGCGTGCCCTCCTTGGCGTGGGTGAGCAATTCCAAGTGCCCAGCGTCGGGGATCAGGCCGAGTTCGGCGGCGTTGCGGGCCAATGCGGAGAGCCGCGCGTGTGCGTACTGCACGTAGTAGACCGGGTTTTCGTTGGATGCCGACGACCACAACGCCAGGTCGATGTCGATCGGGGTATCCACCGAGGACCGGATCAGGCTGTAGCGGGCGGCGTCGACGCCGATGGCCTCCACGAGGTCGTCGAGGGTGATCACGGTGCCGGCCCGCTTGCTCATCTTTACCGGCTGGCCGTCGCGGACCAGGTTGACCATCTGGCCGATGAGCACCTCGACGGTGGCCGGGTCGTCGCCGAACGCGGCCGCAGCGGCCTTCAGCCGGGAGATGTAGCCGTGGTGGTCGGCGCCGAGCATGTAGATGCACAAGTCGAAACCGCGTTGGCGCTTGTCCAAGTAGTAGGCGAGATCACCGGCGATGTAGGCGGGTCGACCGTCGCTCTTGATGACGACACGGTCCTTGTCGTCACCGAATGCGCTGGTGCGCAACCATGTTGCGCCGTCCTTCTCGTAGATGTTGCCGTTTTCCCGTAGCCGGGCGATGGCGTGCTCGACGCGGCCGCTAGTGTGCATCGACTCTTCGTGGGTGTAGACGTCGAAGTCGGTGCCGAAGTCGTGCAGCGACTCCTTGATGTGGGTGAACATCAAGTCGACGCCGATTGCCCGGAACGTTTCGTGTTGTTGGGCTTCTGGTTGGCTGAACGCCTCAGGAGCTTTTTCAAGCACCTGGGCGGCGATGTCGCCGATGTAGCTGCCCGCGTAGCCGTCCTCGGGGGTCGGCTCCCCCTTGGCGGCGGCGATCAGCGAGTTGGTGAACCGGTCGATCTGTGCGCCGTGGTCGTTGAAGTAGTACTCACGGGTGACGTGGGCGCCCTGGGTTGTTAGCAACCGGCCCAACGCGTCGCCGACGGCGGCCCAGCGGGTGCCACCGATGTGGATCGGTCCGGTTGGGTTAGCCGAGACGAACTCCAGGTTGACCGTGTGGGTTGCCTGGGTGTCGGAGTGCCCGTAGGTGTGGCCGGCGTCGATGACGTCCTTGACGATGACTCCCTGCGCCGAGGCGTCCAGGCGCAGATTGATGAAGCCCGGTCCGGCCACCTCGGCCGAGGCGATGCCGTCGGCCCGGACCAGTGCCTCGGCAAGCCACCCGGCGAGCGCGCGAGGGTTGGCGCCGACCTTCTTGGCGAGTTGCAGCGCCAGGTTGCTGGCGTAGTCGCCGTGCTCGGGGTTACGCGGCCGCTCAACCGTCACCGCGTCCGGCAACGCGGCAGCATCGAGCCCGTGCTCATTCAGCACCGCGGTCGCGGTGGCCTTGAGCAACTCGGCCAGGTCGGCGGGGGTCACGAGGGTCCATCCTATTGGCTGGGGTGCTTGCGCCCCGAATCGCTCCGGTCGTCGGACAGCCGCTGTGATGAGTTAGTCTGTCGGAGCCCCACGGCGCAGCATGTCACGCGTGCGCCCCCGTAGCTCAGGGGATAGAGCGTCTGCCTCCGGAGCAGAAGGCCGCAGGTTCGAATCCTGCCGGGGGCACTGTTTGACCAGCGCAAACACAACTCCGCGCAAGATTCGCACAACTTCGGTGTAGCTCCTAACAGATTGGAGAGACACCCATGAACACCAACAGCAGCCCGCCCGGGCTGTTCACCTTCGCTGAGCTTCACGCCGAGATGCGTCGGCGCGGCTACACCGATGAGGACATCGCGGCCCGATTGGGCTGTACGGTCGCCGACCTATACGAAGCACTGGCGTAGGGGGTGCGCGTCGTGCCTTGGTGGTGACAGCTCAGGGCACGGTGCGGACCCGCTACGGGCCTCTCCGAAAACCGCGATACCTGTCGGTGAGCGCTCGTATCGTCAACGTCAGAAGTAGGGAGGTTGATCGATGAGAAAGTGGTTTAGTCGCCACCGGGACATCGTGACCGCCGCGGGGCTGTACGCATTCATATCGATCGGCATACTGGCGATGAGCCGACCGCTCATTGCGCTGATCGTGCTCGTCGCGCTCGGGGTCGGCAACGCCGCATGGCTGAAATGGGCGAAACGATGACGCGCCCACTCGCCGCAATTCCGGCGCTGGTCATCGGGATTGCGGTCGCCGCGCTTGCGCCACCGGCCCATGCTGACCCGACGCCGGTCGGCCCGTATTGCGACCCCACCGGCCCGCGATACGACTATTCAACCTGCCTTGACCAGCCGGAAAATAACTGGGCGTGCGGCCCATATGGCGACCAGGAACAGTGCGATTCTGATTGGCGCGACCTTATCGCCCAGCAGCAGTTAGAGCCGACCCTCCCCAACGAGGTTTACTGATGACAGGCAATATTCACGCTCGCTGCCGTTCGTGGATGAATCGTCACCCGACCGCCGCCCGCGTTGGCATGTTCACATTCATGTTGGTATTTATATTGGCCTGGTCGGCGCCCCCGGCTGTTGCAATGATCATCATCCTGCTTGGCGCTATTGGTATGTGGCTCATCGGCGGCGACCGGATGCCGCGGAAACGCGACCGTGGCGCTAAGCCCCCCGACTAGACAGGGAACCGGCGGGGCCAAGGTTCCGGCGGTGGGAGGTCAGGCCGGAAGCAGCGCTGGCGCTCCCAGCGCTGCCGGCGCAGGCGGGCGACGGCCCAGTGTCGCGGTGCCGCCCATCGGCGGGCCTCGTTGAACTGCCGCTGCCTCTCGCGGTCGGTCGGCGCATCCCAGTCGTCGGGGTTGAACTCGCGCAGCGGGCCGGGCGGATAGTCCATCTCGCCCCACCAATCCCAGCCAGCATCGTCGTCGCGCAGTCGCGCCATCACGCGCCCCGGTAGTCGGGGTCGGCTTGCAGCCGCCGGCTGAGGTCGGCATTGGTCATGGCGCGAACCTCGACAAGCGCGCCCTTCAGCCCGCTTGCCCTCAGCCACCGGGCGCGTGATTCGTGCCAGGTGTAGCGGCTGCTGAACGGCGCCCGCAACTCAGGCGGGAACGCCGGCCCTTTCATGCGTCGCTCAGCCATGACTCACGTCCTGCAACCGCGCCTCGCGAGTCCATCTCGAATGCGCTGCGGCCTTTTGTTGTGGGCTGCGGCGGCGTCCCACCTGCTCACCGGGCAGCGGCAAAGCAAGCTCGGCAATCAGCCGGCTCACGATTTTTTGTTTCTCGGTCAGGACGTAGAGCAACGGGTGAGCTCGCGGTAGCTGCCCACGATTGCCGGTGATTGTCAGACCGTCGCGTGCCAGCTCTGCCTCAATGGCGTCGATCTTGTCCAATGTCCTGCAGGCTTCGGTGAGCAGGATCGTTTCGCCCGGATCTAGGGCATAAATCGCCATAACTTCCCGAAAAAACGCCTTTCCGCGCGCTTTTAGGCCGTTCGGCGCGCGGGGCGGTTTGGATTGGGTCATGGTCTCTCATTTCACGAAATCGCTTGCCATGCAGCATGTTTCGGTGGTTGAATGGTGTTGTGGCGCAAAGGAATCGCAGTCGTTCGGTATCGCTCGAAACTACCCCTGACCTGTGGAAATGCCTTTTTTGGGGTGCCCGCATCGGAACCCAGAATATATCGGTGACAAAGAGTGACCGGCGTAACGTGCGGATACACTTTGCGACGGCCCCCGGGTACCGTCGTACTGAATCACATTGGCACGCAACACGTTTGAACGATCGTATCTCACTGAACCGCATTGTCGCGCAAGGTCTTTCAATCATGTTGCCTTGTAGCTCTTTGCGACGTGCATCATGGTCGGCATTGTCACGTCGTGGTAGATCGGTAGCCCGTAGTGCCGCAGCCTGTGAGGGTGCGCGCGGGTCAGGATTGCCAACGCTTGATAGCTGTGGGCGCGTCGGCTACTCGGAATGGGCGAATTGCCTTCGAAGGGGTCGGGCAGTACTGGGCCGGTGACCGTGCCGAACGTCGTCGCGTAGGCCGGTGAACGGAACACGCTTTGACGCGTGAGCCAGTAGTTCATTGCCGTCACGGTCGGCACCACGCAAACACCGCAGTCACAGTCTGGCGCAGGAACTTCCTCGTCGTGGTGGTCGCCATACCGACACCAGCCCCGCAACGTGCAGTCAGCGCCCAGCGTCACATGCTCTGCGGGGACGCGATCCGATCCGGCGATGCTGGCCGAGGCGAACGGCGAGAGCAGCTTTGCCGTGCCTTCCGGCACGTGCCCTATTGCCCACAGCCGCCAGCCGTACACGGTCACGGCGCAATCCGTTGCGGCACGGTCTCAACCTCGCGGATGCCCAGCCGTCGCCACAGTGCCAGAATGTCGGGGTTGTCATCGATGGCAGCCCGAATGCCGAAGCCGCGGCGCTGCAAGTCTCGCCAAATCTCGCGCTTCACCACGGCGAACGGCCGTGCATCGCCGTTGCGCCTATGAAACGGTCCGACGAATGGCACCGGCAAATTCAACGCCAACCAACGTGCTGTGTCAGCGCGCCACCGTTCCTCACGCGCGGTGACCACCACGATTGCGCGGCCGGCGCGGTACTGGCGCTGACAGAACGCGATGCCCTGGGGGATGATGCGGCCCGCGGCGTCCATCAGTGTGTCGTCCACGTCTACTACCGCGGCCGGGATGCTAGGCACCGCTGCGCAGACGTTGTTCGACAGCGCGCATGGTTGGCACGGTCGGCACCCGTTCGCACAGTGGCACCCCGTAGCGCCGAAACCCGCCCGCGGCGCGCCCAATGATGGCGCGCACTATGTAGCTGCCACAGCGGTAGCTGCCCGCGTGCGGGCTCAGGCGGACGCCCACCGTCTCGGGCAGAAGCCATGGGTCGGCCAGCACCTTACCGGTGATCTCGCCGTAGGTGACGACGAAATTTTGAGCGTCGCGCAAATCGACGAAAAGATTTTTCGGCGCCAAGGCCTGCAGTGATTGCGGGGTGTCGCAATAGTGCACGCCGCACGTGCAGCCCTCGTGAGGAGGTGCGGCGTGGCCGTACGGGCAAAAGGCGGCGAGCACTCCATCATCCCCGAGCACGGCTGGCGGGCGCACCACGTCGGGGTTGTCTAGGCGCCACCGGCCCGCGGTGACAAACGGCGCGACCAACCTCGGGCCGCCCGGTCCCTGACCGATCCGCCAAAAACGCCAACCAAACTGCATAGCGGGTTTCCTGTCGTGATGGTTAGAAGCCGCCGCGGTGGCTCGCTAACGCGTTCGCGCGCCGAAAGGCGCTGCGGGACGCGCTGGCACTAGCGAGCCGGAGCCGGGGAAAGGAGGTGAAAAAACAACCGGCCCCATGCCGCGGCGGCGGTTGTGGTCGGCGGCGGAGGTTGACCGCCGACCGGCTTACGGTGCGATGTTAGTAATCGCCGGCTGGACCCAAACCTCATCGAAACCCATCGGCAGCGCGCGCAAGGCGTGCCGCTCCACCAAGTTGAGTACTTGAGTTTCGGTGAGGTTCATCCGCTTCGCGGCCTCCCACAAAGGCAGGAAGTCGCCGTGACGCTCGGGGTCATACTCATACGTCACGATGACGTTAAGTCGATGACGTAGAAGGACTCCGGGCGCAGCACCGCGAAGCCGACACGCATCTCCGCGCGCAAAATCGTCCGGTTGGTTTTGAACTCGGTGAACGGGTCCAGGTCGATTCGGACATCTTCACGGATGTAAAGCCTCGCCTTGGACCAATCGGCAAGCAGGGCTTGACCTTCGGTGACCGACGGCGACACGACCCGCTGAATGCTGGAATCGCCGAACACGTTCGCCGACCGGGCCGTGCCATTCACGTACCCGTCCAGCAGGTAGCCGTTGGCCGACGTTTCCAGCAGCAAGTCCAGCGCGGCAACATCGTTGGGATGCAGCACAAACGCGTTCGGCGTCACACCGCCCACCTGCGCCGTGGCTAATGCACCCCGCAGGGTCGTCGGAACATCGGTGTCGAACGCAACACTGGTCACGTCGTCGGTGTTGATGATGCCGGTCATGTTCTCGCCGGTACCGCTGCCCGAGACGGCCTGCGACTCCAGCGCATCTAGCAGACCCTCACGTAGTTCGGCGTCCAGCCAAGCGCGAAGCTCCCCGTGGTCAAAGAACAGGCGGTTAGGCACGGGCTCGGACAGATGCGCGACCACGCGGCAGCGATCCTCAACCGGCGTCACGGTGAACACCGACGTGGGCTTAGTGGCGGCGTCGGCCACAACATCGGCGTTGTTCGTGCGGGTTGTCTGCCGGTAGAACTCGTAGGCGTTGGACTGCACCTGCTGCCGATTCACCAGCAGGTCAATTAGCCGGCCGGGTCGATCCATTGCGACCACGTTCGGCTGTACCAGGGTCGGAATGTCGATAGACGACGCGGTGATAGCCCGCTTCTCGCCGTTCGCTTTCCAGATCGCCTCGGCAGCACGATCCGCCCAGCCGCGGCCGCCGTTGGCGGTGGCCATGGCGTTAGCGACGCTCAGGGCAGTCAGGTCACCCCGGCCGCTGCGCTCGATCTCGCCGCGGGTATCTGCGATCTGTTCGTCAAGGTCTTTAATGATTGCGCACGCCGCCCGAAACTTGACCTCCTCGGCCTCGGTAAGCGTCTCGCGTTTCTCGGACTCGACGCGGTCCAAAATTGATTTACGATTGCGGACTGCTTCGGCGCGGAGCGCCTGCAATCTTGCCAGTTTTTGTTCCATTGAAAATGTTGTCCTTATGGGATGGTAGTTCGATTACTTTCTGCGCATCTGTGCCCGATGCCGAACTTCCGTGCCGGAAGGATTCGAACCAATACGCCGTGCCGGCGTGGGGTTGCGTGTTGTGGCTGCTGGGCTGTTTGGTGGCGTCGTCATCCGTGCCGGAATCAAAAGACGCCATTTAAGGCCGCCGGGGTCCGTCCAACCCGAAGACGGACCACCCGGCGGTGGTCTAGGAGGTGCGTTTACGGGACCTAAACGGCCCCCTGAGCCGCTTTCGTCCTTCGCAGGTATTCGGGTAAGCCCGGCGGGTAATTCGCCCGCCACAGGGGCGCTCACACGTTACGATCACGGTCGAATACCCGCGGCATCGGCAAGCCATTCCGCGGGCTGCCGCGAGAAACAGACGCACGACGAGATAGGCTGAAATTCGCCTCAGCATCGAAATCCTAATCGGTGGTATCCGTGAGGGCGTCGGTGAGCGATGGTCGGGGGAGCTCGCACATCATCGCGTCGAAACGGGCGCGTGTCTGGGCGTCGTCCCATTCGCGGCGGGCCAATTCAGCGTCAACCAGCAGTGCCAATGCTTTACCGACACCGGCAGCCCCTTTGTACCGCACTTGCGCAAAAGTAGCGGCCCAGCGCTCGTAGAACAGCAACTCCGCTTGGGAAATGGTTTTCAACACCGCCGCGAGGTCCACGGTTCGATTCATCCGGTTGCGCGTTCCTTCGAAGTTGAAAACCTTGCCGGTCACGCGCTGGCCTCGTAGGCGCAATCCAAGAGGTTGCGGCCCAGGCGCGCGGCCACCGGCGCAGGCATCGAGAAAATCTGCCCATCATCGAAACGCAACCCAACACAGCCATCACCGTCAAACATGATGTCGGCATACTCGACATTGCTCACAAATTCCTACTTTCAAAACTGCTCAACCCCGCCGATGAAACGCTGAATACGCGGCGCGGTCAATTCTGTCAGTTCAGCGGCCAACTCGGCAGCCTCGGCGGACGTCAACAAAATATGCCGGCGGTGCCGGCCAACGCCGGCCTCAATGGCGAAGCCGCCATTCGGGCGACTCGCAACGATAATGTCGCTATTCCTGATTGTCCGAATCATCCCCGGTTTCCCCTTTAGCTGAACGGCGCTTGCGCCTGTAGCACATGCCCATCACCGCGCTCTTTTCGCTTGCGCAGCTTGTCGGCCTCACGCCTTGCGGCCAGGCCCTCCAGTTGCGCTCTGGAAGTCTGCCAAGCCCAATAGTCGGGGTGGATGCGATACAACCCGGAGTCTTCGCAGCGTTCCACCAAGCCCACCTCGGCGAGCGCGTCAATATGCTGACGATCCCCAATGATCATCTCCGCATCGTCTGGATTGAACCAACCGTCCGTGACCAGCGAGACGACCCAAACCAGGAGGTTGATAAACGAGCGGAACTCCTCACCCGAGAGCCGCCGCTGCAATTTCGGGTCCAGCAGTAAACCGTGTTGTAGCCGCGTATCCAATGCGGCGCCTTTGATCATTCCTGATGCATTCCTTGTGTCTTTGAAGATGTCCCCTGCGCTTCTAGCCGAGCCTTGCACTAGCCGCGCCTTGCCTGGCGCGGCACTAGCCGCGCCTTGCCTGTCCTAGATCCTGGCAACTGGCCTGTCCTTGCACTGGCCTGTCCTTGCCTATCCTGTCCTTGCCTATCCTTTGTCTCTCCTTGGACAGCCTTTGGAAATCCTATGGACGTCCTTGCGGACATCGGGAACGTGATGCTTGGATGGCCAAAAACAAAAAGTTCCGCGAAAGTTAGATGATCTAGCTACCATCGTTTCCGTCCGACCGGAGCTTGAACGGGCTGCCGCGCGGACGGTCATTGAGACCAAGCGGCGGAATTTCTTCAATTGTCGATCCCCAATCGTCGGAATCTCCGATATGCCGCCTTAGCACCGCCGGCGCCGGCCACTCAAGATCAAGGCCGAGGAGGAATGGGTCTCTTAGCGAGCGCTTGCGCGTGGTCCGGCCGTAGCGCGGAACCTCGTTGTGCACCATGGCCCAACGAATATGCGCAAGTTCGTGTTCGCGAGCCTCGAAGCTGAGCACCTGTTTCAAGTTGTCGCGGGAAAAGTCGCGTCGGTTCCCGTTAAGGTGAGCAACCGAATATCGTAAGCTTTTGTCACAAATTACGCACCGATACCGCGGCGGCATGCCGAAGTATTCGAGCGCGAGAATGTCGCGGCGCGGGAACGTGATTTTGCGGCTAGTGCCATACAGCCGTAAGGTGACGTTATAATCGTGATCGATCAGCACATTCCGATACTGGTCGCGAATCCGCCCATCGTCGGTGTACTGGTAATCCCGCGCCCACGATATTCGCGCAAACGGGGTCCAAATCTGCGGCCGTCCTGCGACCATTGTTTCCTACTTTAAGTCTATCGTATCGGATTACTTTATTACGGTAAATTCACGGCGGCCGAATTTTCGACACCGCGCAGATCGCGGCATAGGCGAGCGCTATCGCCGATCTTCACCAGCCAGTCGCACGGCCTGACGGAGCGCATCTATGAGCGCATCGACGTCCGTCTTGTGCAATGACATGGTGTCGTTCGGCTCAAGCGGAAAGTTGCCGTCTTCGCGGTGCATGAATGTGCGAACCTCGATATTGCCGTCATCGAATACCCTCACGACCAGCCTGCGCGGTGGCCTGTCAATCATGGTTGCGTAGGTGCTCAGTTCGTGACTCACAACACATTCCCAACCGGCCGCGCAAGCGCAACAAGCGAATCCCGATGCACGCGCAGCATGCGAGGGCCGATGCGCACGGCGGTCAGCAAACCGGTGGAGATGTACCGGCGAATTGTGCGCGGGTCGCAGTCTAGGGTGTCGGCAGCCTGGCGGATGCTGACAAGGTTCGTTAAGTCGTGATCTGTCGTTATCGTCATGCATCTGATCGTATCGCCGGATTCGCCGAAAACCCCGGCGCTAGAAGAACCAATTTTGTTGCGTGAACGCAACGCGGAGAACGGGTTTCAGCGTAGGCATCGCCGCATACGTGATGGTGTCTGACATGCAGATATTGCGACCCAGCGTCAGACATGCGCCGTTGTGTGCGCGCAATACCTGCGTTGTTCGCCATCGGCGAAACGGGCGAACCTCCGCGGTCGGCTTAGCCCTTGGCCCGTCCCACTGCCAGCCTCGACAACCGCTCCGCTATCTCAGCGTCGCGGCCCTCCGCGACGTGTTGGTATCGCAGCGCCATCTGCGGGGTGGTATGCCCCAATCGGTGCATCAGTTCCGCTGTGGTGGCGCCGGATTGGGCGGCGAGCACCGCGCCGACATGCCGCAAGTCGTGCACTCGCAAGTTCGGTTTGCCGATTGCCGCCCGCGCCTTCTCCCAATGAGTGCGATAGTTGTCACTGTGCATATGTCGACCGTCGTCGGTGGGGAACAGTAGCGACTCCCCGCCAGGGTCGACATGGCTCTTCAAGTGCGCCTTGACAACCGGACGGATATGCGGAGGTACCGCCACGTCCCGAATCCCGGCCGCTGTCTTAGGTTCCCCCACGTAGAACTTGCCGCAGCGGTAGGTGACCGCTCGGCGAACGCGCAGGGTAGCGCAGTCGTCGCTGACGTCCTGGCGTCGCAGCTCTGACGTTTCACCCCAACGCAACCCACACCATGCGGCCAACAACACGCTGGCGCGCAATCTCGGCGGCATTTTCGACGCCAGCTCCTTAACCTCGGCAGGCGTCAAGATGTCGACCTCGCGGCGGCGCTTCGTCTGCATCGCCGCGCGGATACGGCACGGGTTGGCGTCGAGCACTTCATCCTGGACTGCCGTCGCGCAGATCGCATGCAGCAGCGCATAGGCGTGAGCGCTACGAGTCGGATGCTCGGTGCCTAGGCCGGCATGCCAGGCGCGGACCTTGGCCGGCGTTAGCGTGACGATCTTCGCGACGCCCAACTCCGGAAGTATCAGCCGCTCCAACATGCTCTCGTAGTGTGCCCTCGTGCGAGGCCGCAGGTTGCGCTGTTCGATCCATTTGTCTGCGTAGGCGCGTAGGGTCACCCCATCCGAACGTTCGACCGCCCCCCAGGTGCCCAAGTCGATTTTCCGGCGCTCTTGCGCTAGCCATCCTTCGGCATCCGACTCGACTGCGTACGTTCTCGGAGCATGGTGCAGCCTGCCGTCAGGGCCTACGTATGCGGCGCTGTAGCGCCCGGAGCGCTCCTGGCGAATCCGACCGAAGCCGCGTCTTTTGCGTGCCACAGTGCCCATTCTCGCACAAGATTTGCACAACATCCGTGCCGGATATGTCACGACAATGCTATATACTGCCGTTAGGTGAAAGTGCTGAAACAGCAGCTTAGAGCACAGAAACCACACGTAGAGAAAACAGCAACGCCGAGGTTCCTATCAGGTTCGAATCCTGCCGGGGGCACTTCCGTCGTCGCAGCTCAGAGATGGTTTTGGCGGTGATCGCGGGGCGCATGCCTGCCCGGCGCCTTTTGCAGGACGGTCACCGCGCGGCAGAGTCGGTCTGGGGCTTTTCTTGTCGTCCGCGAATTTCTCTGCGTAACGCAATGATCTGCTTTTCCAGTTCGAAGATCGCGGTGCTGGTGTGACGAATCGCGACCAACATGACGACGAGTAGCTTGAGCGGGTTGCGGCCGGCTTGCACGCCCAGCTTGGCCAGGGCGTCACGGAGCTCGCGGCTGGTCACTGCCTCAGGATCGAGTTCAGTGTCACGAATCTGGCTGAAACTTTGGTGTTCTGCACCGTCCTGATCGGTCTGCTCATCCTTTTTCATAAGCCCGACCGTAGAGCAGGACACGACAAGGGCACTGCCGTTTGGTCCCAACACGTCGCCGTGTCGGTTACGTGATGTCGACGTGGACGCGAGGCCAGGAATTGTTGGCGTAACCCTTCGGGTTCCAGAGCGACGCAGCCGATTCGGGGTGAGTGGCACCCGTCGCGTCCCATGCGCGGGCCATCACCGTCAACGGTCCAGGCTGAGTCGTCACGGTCAGCGACCAGTGCTGCCACGCCCATCGGCTCACCGGCGGGTGGAGTTCGGCTTGGCGCCAGCTGCGACCCTCATCGAGCGACACGTCAACCCGCGCAATGCCGTGATTGCCGTCGTCGAAGGCATAGCCGTGGATGGTCAGCGATCCACTGGGAACTCGGCCACCGTCAGTGGGAGCCAGAATGTCGCAATTCAGCGGCACCGACGACAAAGAGATGCCTTCACCCGGAGCGACGGTGTCGGGGTTGCGGTCGGCCGGCAGTAACCGATACGCGACCGCCTGAAAATAGTTCTGCGACGGTGCCTCTTGCACCGTGACGGCGTCGATCCACTTCACGCTGCGGGCGCCGATGTATCCCGGCACGACTACCCGCACCGGGCCGCCGTGGATCCGTGGCAGCGGCTGATCATTCATCTCCCAGGCCAGCAGAACTTCGTCCGACATCGCCTTCTCCAACGGAATCGAACCACCGAAAACCTGAGCCGGGGAAGCCATCGGAGACCTGTCCTGAGCCGCGAACGCGACGTGCAAACCGTGGTCACGGCTGGCAGCGGCGGCGTCGAGCACGTCTGCCAGTGCGACGCCGCGCCATACCGCCGTCGAGGTCGCCCCCGAGCCCCACGGATCCTCACCGACAATGTGGCGGATCTCGTTGAACCCGGCGCGCCGGTTGCCCGCACACTGCAAAGTGGCGACAACGGTGTGGACGGTGAACGCACTGGTCAGCTCCTCAAAGCTCAAACTCAGCGGTTTGGCGACGAGTCCATCGACACGCAGGCGCCAGGTATGGACAGGGATGTCGGGAATCGGACCGTGGTTGCGGCAATAGAACGTATTCAGCGGGGTGATTTCACTTCTGGCCAACTCCGCGGCCGCAGCTTCAGCGTTGAACGGGCAGCGCTCGTGCACGATGGTGGCCGCGCTCTTACCCCACATCTGTCCAGCTTGCCGCACAATCGCGGTTTGCTGAGCGATTGCGACAGGGAGCCGGGGAATCTCCGCCTAAAGCTCAGCTGCGACGTCGGCGGCCCGCCGAAGTTGGTCCAGATCGGAACTGGTTGGGATGAGCTGGATTTCGTCGGTGCCGATCGCTTTGAAGCTGCGCAGCACCGCGACCAGTTCTTCTTCACTAGCGGCAAATCCCGTCGTGGGGGCCATCGCGTCGACGTACTCCGCCGGTATCCAGTTCATATAGCGGCGCAGGTGCCGGTGCATCTGTTCCCGGGCATCGTCGCGGGACCCGAGCGCAAACCAGAATGAGGTCGCCAGGTGGGGTGGGGCTTTGCCGGCCTCGGCCCAGGCGGCCCGTGCGACGTCGAACAGCTCGTTCTGCTTTGTGGCGTCGAGGTCCAACGTGGTACCGGCCAGCCCGTCGGCCCAGGCGGAAGCGCTGCGGATGGTCTTAGGCCCGATGCTGCCGACCAGCAGCGGCGGCCCGCCTGGCTGCACCGGTGACGGCCCCACCGGCAGCACCGACTGGGTGATTTTCTCGCCCGCCCACACGCGCTTCATGATCGCTACCCGCTCGGCCATGCCGCGCATCGTTTGCGCCGTCACGTCTGCGCCCACCGCCTGGTAGTCCTCGTGGCGCCCGCCTATCCCGATACCGACGACCAGGCGGCCGCCGCACAGCATGTCCCCGGTCGCCAGCGCCTTGGCCAGCATCACCGGGTCATGCAGTTGCGGCACGATGACCGTCGTCACCAACCGAGCTCGATCGGTCCATGCAGCGAGCGCACCCAGCAAGGTCACGGTGTCGGGGTTTTCGAACGCGATCCGCTCGCCCCAGCACAGTGACGAGAACGGGCCCTCGTCGATCGCACGCGCCCAGGCCGCTAGCACACCCGCATCCAAATCCGGCTCCATCACCGGCATCGTCATTGCTATCTGCACGACCGTGATTCTGGCAGCATGTCTCGGGTGGGCATCACCACCACCTCTATTGCGCACCTTCGGCTCACCGTGACCGATATCGAGCGATCCCGCCAGTTCTACGAGAGTGTGTTCGGTTGGCCGGTTTTGCTTGAGGTGCCCGACAACGCCGGGGCCGCGACCCGCAACCAACTCGGGTTCCTATTCGGTGGTGTCATCTACGATTTGGGCGGCGCGCTGATCGGTTTACGCCCGGTTGCGGACGACCGTTTTGATGAGGACCGCGTCGGCTTGGACCATCTCGCTTTCCGGGCCGCCAGCAAGGACGAATTAGATTCTGCGGCTGAGCATCTCGACGATTTGGGTATCGACCACGAGCCGGTCAAGGACATCGGACCGTCCTACATCCTGGAGTTTCGCGACCCGGACAACATCGCCTTGGAGTTGACCGCCCCGAAGTAATCGCCACCCCCCGCGAGCGTGCGCACAACCGGTGATTGGCT
>NZ_JCALCY010000021.1:0-48061 GCF_059812585.1 Mycobacterium sp. NGS48 | reverse complement strand
GATCCCTTGAAGCCGCCCGCAAAATTGCCGCCCTGGATACACACTCGACGCCGTCAGCGCACACTCGATGCCGTCGGTGTCGGATTCGGCCCACCGATCCAGCGCGGCTAAGCTCGTCACCCATGACGAGCGTTTCCGAGAGCCATGTCGAAGCGGCCGCTGAGCACGAGATCGACATCCACACCACCGCGGGCAAGCTGGCCGAACTGCGCAAGCGGGCCAGCGAGACGCTGCATCCGGTCGGTGAGGCCGCAGTCGAGAAGGTGCACGCCAAGGGCAAGCTGACCGCCCGCGAGCGCATCACCGCGCTGCTCGACGAGGACTCGTTCGTCGAACTCGACGCACTGGCCAAGCACCGCAGCACCAACTTCGGGCTGGGCGAGAAGCGGCCGGTCGGCGACGGCGTCGTCACCGGCTACGGCACGATCGACGGCCGGGACGTGTGTGTCTTCAGCCAGGACGTCACGGTGTTCGGCGGCAGCCTCGGCGAGGTGTACGGGGAGAAGATCGTCAAGGTACAAGAGCTGGCGATCAAGACCGGCCGCCCGCTGATCGGCATCAACGACGGCGCCGGCGCGCGCATCCAAGAGGGTGTCGTCTCGCTGGGGCTCTACAGCCGGATCTTTCACCGCAACATCCAAGCCTCGGGTGTGATCCCGCAGATCTCGCTGATCATGGGCGCCGCCGCCGGCGGGCACGTCTACTCCCCTGCGCTGACCGACTTCGTCGTGATGGTCGACCAGACCAGCCAGATGTTCATCACCGGCCCGGACGTGATCAAGACGGTCACCGGTGAGGACGTCACGATGGAGGAGTTGGGCGGCGCGCACACCCACATGGCCAAGTCCGGCCTGGCGCACTATGTGGCCTCCGGCGAGCAAGACGCCTTCGACTACGTCCGCGAGCTGCTGAGCTACCTGCCGCCCAACAACTTCACCGACCCGCCGCGCTACCCGGTGCCGGTTCCCGACGGCGCCATCGAGGACAACCTCACCGTTGAGGACATCGAGCTGGACACGCTGATTCCGGACTCGCCGAACCAGCCGTACGACATGCACGAGGTGATCACCCGAATCCTCGACGACGACGAGTTCTGCGAGGTGCAGGCCGGTTACGCGCAGAACATCGTGATCGGGTTCGGCCGCGTCGACGGGCGACCGGTCGGAATCGTGGCCAACCAGCCCACCCAGTTCGCCGGCTGCCTGGACATCAACGCCTCGGAGAAGGCGGCCCGCTTCGTGCGGACCTGCGACTGCTTCAACATCCCGATCGTCATGCTGGTCGACGTGCCGGGCTTTCTGCCGGGCACCGGCCAGGAGTTCAACGGCATCATCCGCCGCGGCGCCAAGCTGCTCTACGCCTACGGTGAGGCCACCGTCGCCAAGATCACCGTCATCACCCGCAAGGCCTACGGCGGTGCCTACTGCGTGATGGGCTCCAAGGATATGGGCGCCGACGTCTGCGTGGCCTGGCCGACGGCGCAGATTGCGGTGATGGGCGCCTCAGGTGCGGTCGGGTTCGTCTACCGCCAGCAGCTGAAGGAAGCGGGCGAGGACGGCCGGGATGTCGATGCGCTGCGTTTACAGCTGCAGCAGGAGTACGAGGACACTCTGGTCAACCCCTACGTCGCCGCCGAGCGAGGCTATGTCGACGCGGTGATTCCGCCGTCGCACACCCGCGGCTACGTGGCGACCGCGCTGCGGTTGCTGGAACGCAAGATCGCCCAGACGCCGCCCAAGAAGCACGGGAACATTCCGCTGTGACCGACGGGAACGAGATGAGCGACCAGGAGCATGCACACGAGCCGCACATCGCGGTGCTCAAGGGCAACCCGACCGACGAGGAATTGGCCGCGCTGATCGCGGTATTGGGCAGCGCCGGCGGCGGCGCGGCCGAGGCGGTGCAGCCTCAGCGCAGCCGGTGGGGCTTGCCGATCGACAAGCTGCGCTACCCGGTGTACAGCTGGCAGCGGGTCACGCTGCTGGAGCGGACGCACATGCGCCGATGACCCGTCTGGTGCTCGGGTCCGCCTCGCCCGGCCGGCTCACCGTGCTGCGCCAGGCCGGTATCGAGCCGCTGGTCGTGGTCTCCGGCGTCGACGAGGACGCCGTCGTGGCCGGGCTGCCATCGGATGCCTCGCCCGCTGAGGTGGTCTGCGCGCTGGCGCGAGCCAAGGCCGAGCAGGTGGTCAATGACCTGGAGGCTTCCATCGCCGCGGATTGTGTTGTCGTCGGCTGTGATTCGATGCTGGAAGTCGATGGCCGGCTGGTTGGCAAACCCGGCTCGGCCGATGCTGCACAAGCCCAATGGCACTCGATGGGCGGCCGGTCCGGCCGGCTGCACACTGGTCACTGCCTGGCCCGCCTGCACGACGGCGCCATCACCGCATGCGAAGTCGAACCACTGTGCACCACAGTGCATTTCGCTATGCCTGACCAAGACGACCTGCAAGCGTACGTCGATAGCGGCGAGCCGCTGCGTGTCGCCGGCGGCTTCACGATCGACGGGCTCGGTGGCTGGTTCGTCGACCGGATCGAGGGCGATCCGTCGAACGTCATCGGTATCAGCCTGCCGTTGACCCGCCGGTTGTTGCAGCGCGTCGGGTTATCGGTCAGCGCCCTGTGGTCGAGCCGCTGATCGAGACCTGACCGAGATACAACCGCGACCGCTCCGAGCCGAGACACACCGGAAATGGTTGCTTAGCTTCGGCGTATTGGCGGCGACACTGGACCCATGCCGGTGGAAGAGACCATGTGGAACGTGCCCGTGTCGCGGGATATCGACCGCTACGACACCGAACAACTCCGAGCCGCACTGACCAACGTTGTGCGAGATCAGTTGTCGCCGGGCAAGCGACTTCTGCGAGTGGTCAGCTGGTGCCCCAATGGCGGCGCGCTGTTCCGGCCGAGGCCGGACGCCCGCCGCTTCGCGGTGGCCTACGAGGTGGCGCTGAGCGTCTGACTCCGGCGACGCGTCGAGGTCTTGGTGCCTGCTACGCCGTGAAATCCACGACGGTAGGCTCAATGCCGTGCCGCTACCAGCAGATCCCAGCCCCACCCTGAGCGCCTATGCCCACCCGGAACGGTTGGTCACCGCCGACTGGCTGGCCGGCAACATGGGCAAACCCGGCCTGGTGATCGTCGAATCCGACGAGGATGTACTGCTCTACGACGTCGGTCATATCCCCGGCGCAGTCAAGATCGACTGGCACACCGACCTCAACGACCCCCGGGTGCGCGACTACATCACCGGCGAGCAGTTCGCCGACTTGATGAACCGCAAGGGTATTTCGCGCGACGACACCGTGGTGATCTATGGGGACAAGAGCAACTGGTGGGCCGCGTACGCGCTGTGGGTCTTCACGTTGTTCGGCCACCCGGACGTCCGGCTGCTGAACGGCGGGCGCGACCTGTGGCTGTCCGACGGCCGGGAGACCACGCTGGATGTCCCGACCAAGACGTCGACCGGCTATCCCGTCGTGCAACGCAATGACGCACCGATCCGCGCTTACAAAGACGACGTCTTAGCAGCGTTGGGTTCTGGCCCGCTGATCGACGTCCGCTCGCCACAGGAGTACACCGGCGAGCGCACCCACATGCCCGACTATCCCGAGGAGGGCGCGCTGCGGGCCGGCCACATTCCCAGCGCGGTGTCGATTCCGTGGGCTAAAGCCGCCGATGACAGCGGCCGGTTCCGCAGCCGCGAGGAGCTCGAGCAGCTTTACGGGTTCATCGAGCCAGATGACAAGACGATCGTGTATTGCCGCATCGGTGAACGGTCCAGCCACACCTGGTTCGTGCTGACGCATTTGCTCGGCATCCCTGGTGTGCGTAACTACGACGGCTCCTGGACCGAATGGGGCAACACCGTGCGGGTGCCGATCGTCGCCGGCGAAAAGCCAGGAGCCGTACCGGTCCGATGAGCATGCCCGCACCGCTGGCCGAAGTGGTGTCCGACTTCGCCGAAGTCCAGGGCCAGGACAAGCTGCAGTTGTTACTGGAATTCGCCAATGACCTGCCGGCATTGCCGGCCGATCTGCAAGAGGCGGCCATGGAACCGGTGCCCGAGTGCCAAACCCCGCTGTTCCTGCACGTCGACGCTCATGACCCCGACCGGGTCCGACTGCATTTCAGTGCGCCCGCCGAGTCCCCCACGACTCGCGGATTCGCCTCGATCCTGGCCGCCGGGCTCGACGAGCAGCCCGTGGCCGACATCCTGGCGGTGCCCGATGATTTCTACGCCGATCTGGGGCTGGCGGCCCTGATCAGCCCGCTGCGGTTGCGCGGCATGTCGGCGATCCTGGCCCGGATCAAGCGGCGGCTGCGCGAGCCTTAGACTTTCCCCGACATACTTGTAAGAAAATCTCTTAAAGAGCGACAGACGTCCAGCCATACAGGAGGCGCAGTGCCTAGTCATGCCAGCTCGAAGATCGCCAAGGTTCTCGTCGCCAATCGCGGGGAGATCGCGGTCCGGGTGATCCGGGCGGCCAAAGACGCCGGCCTGCCCAGCGTCGCGGTGTATGCCGAACCCGACGCCGACGCGCCGCACGTGCGGCTGGCCGACGAGGCGTTCGCGCTCGGGGGGCAGACCTCGGCGGAGTCCTACCTGGTGTTCGACAAGATCCTGGAGGCCGCCGCGAAGTCCGGCGCCAACGCCATTCATCCCGGCTACGGATTCCTTTCGGAGAACGCCGATTTCGCCCAGGCGGTCATCGACGCCAACCTGATCTGGATCGGTCCGAGCCCGGAGTCCATCCGCGATCTCGGCGACAAGGTCACCGCCCGCCACATCGCCGCCCGCGCCCAGGCCCCGCTGGTGCCCGGCACTCCCGATCCGGTGAAGGACGCCGACGAGGTGGTGGCCTTCGCCCAGGAGTACGGCGTGCCGGTCGCGATCAAGGCCGCCTTCGGCGGCGGCGGCAAGGGCATGAAGGTCGCCCGCACCATCGAGGAGATTCCCGAACTGTTCGAGTCGGCCACCCGCGAGGCCGTCGCAGCGTTCGGCCGCGGCGAATGCTTCGTGGAGCGCTACCTGGACAAGCCCCGCCACGTCGAGGCGCAGGTGATCGCTGACCAGCACGGCAACGTCGTCGTCGCCGGCACCCGGGACTGCTCGCTGCAGCGGCGCTTCCAGAAGCTGGTCGAGGAGGCGCCGGCGCCGTTTCTGACCGACGCGCAGCGCAAGGAGATCCACGAGTCGGCCAAGCGGATCTGCAAGGAAGCCCACTACTACGGTGCCGGAACCGTCGAATACCTGGTCGGCCAGGACGGGCTGATCTCGTTCCTCGAGGTGAACACCCGGCTGCAGGTCGAACACCCCGTTACCGAGGAGACCGCCGGCATCGACCTGGTGTTACAGCAGTTCAAGATCGCCAACGGCGAAAAGCTGGACATCACCGAAGACCCGACCCCGCGCGGGCATGCCATCGAGTTCCGGATCAACGGCGAGGACGCCGGCCGCGGCTTCCTGCCGGCGCCCGGCCCGGTCAACCGGTACGACATCCCCACCGGGCCCGGTGTCCGGCTGGACTCCGGCGTCGAAGCCGGTTCGGTGATCGGCGGTCAGTTCGACTCGATGTTGTCCAAGCTGATCGTCTACGGAGCCAGCCGTGAGGAGGCGCTGGCACGAGCCCGCCGCGCGCTGGACGAATTCCACGTCGAGGGGCTGGCCACCGTCATCCCGTTCCACCGCGCGGTGGTCGCCGACCCCGCCTTCATCGGCGACGACAACGGCTTCTCGGTGCACACCCGCTGGATCGAGACCGAATGGAACAACACGATCGAACCGTTCACCGGCGGCGAGCCGCTCGACGACGAGGATGCCCGTCCGCGCCAGAAGGTGGTCGTCGAGGTCGGCGGCCGCCGCCTCGAGGTGTCGCTGCCGGCCGATCTGGCGTTGTCCAACGGTGGTGGCGACACGGCGGGCGTCATTCGCAAGAAGCCCAAGCCGCGCAAGCGTGGCGCTCTTTCCGGCGCCGCCGCCTCCGGTGACGCGGTGACCGCGCCGATGCAGGGCACAGTGGTCAAGGTCGCCGTCGAAGAGGGCCAGGAAGTGACTGCCGGTGACCTGGTCGTGGTGCTGGAAGCGATGAAGATGGAGAACCCGGTCACCGCGCACAAGGACGGCACGATCACCGGGCTGGCCGTCGAGGCCGGTGCCGCGATCACCCAGGGCACGGTGCTCGCCGAGATCAAGTAGCTCGGCAGGCGGCCAGATGGACCCAGTCGAAATCAATGCCGGCACATGGTATCTGCGAGCACTCCGCGCGGACGACCGGATCGACGACCGACCGGTGCTGGCCGAGCTCGGCGTCACCGACCCCGACTACATCGAGCGCAGTGCCGTCCACTGGACATCGGACAGCTGCTACACGTGGGCGGTATGCGAACCGACGACGGGCGAGATGCTGGTCGAAATCAGGCTCGACCCGGCGACCGGTGAGATCAGCACCCGAACCCGCGCAGCCCACGACCAGGCGGCGGCCGCGGGCAGCGCGTCGGTGCGGCGCTTCGCCATGACACTGCCGGCGAAACCCCAGTGACCAGGGTTTCTGAGAATCGCTCTCAGGTCGTTGTCGACCCGGCACGGCGGGAGTAATGTTCATCACCAGGTTGAGTTAACAGCCGCCCGGAAAAGCGTCAAAGACGTGCGGGAGGCGCGGCCGCCCGCCGCGAGGGGCATCACAACCGCCTGACGTGATCCACAGCACGAACACTCGTCGACTGATGGAGTCACCATGTCTTCCGCCAACAACAGACGCGTTGAGCGCAGCACCGCTGCGCCAGACGGCGTATTTCCGTCTCAACCGTGGGAAAACCACACCGTCCGATTCACTGCTCAGTGGGTGTCGTCGGTCGCCGTAATCGGTGCGTACGGTGAACTCGACGCGTCCAACGCCAATCAGCTCGCCAATTATGTCCAGCGCTGCTCCGCTCATTCCAAGCGAGTGATCGTGGACTTGACCGGCCTGGAATTCTTTGGCACAGCAGGTTTTTCAGCCCTGCACACAATCAACGTCAGGTGTGCGGGTGCCGATGTGGAATGGGCCGTCGTGCCCGGCCCAGCGGTTTCCCGGTTGCTGCGGATCTGCGATCCGGACAAAACACTGCCGACCACGGATTCGGCGGCGGCCGACCTGGCCACCGACGATGAGCCGCAGCGGTCACTCCAGCTGATCCCGCAGGCGCGCTAGCGATTTCGCGAGCAGCCGAGACACGTGCATCTGTGAGATGCCGACGCGCTCGGCGATCTGCGTCTGCGTCATCGAGTCGAAGAACCTGAGCACCAACACCGTTCGCTCACGTTCGGGCAGCGCATCCAGCAACGGGCGCAACGATTCACGGTTCTCGATTCGCTCCAGGCCGGTGTCGACATCGCCGAGCGTGTCGGCGATGGCACGGGCGTCCTCATCACCGCTGCCGCCGCCGCTGTCGATGGACAGCGTGTTGTACGAGCTGCCGGCCACCAGGCCTTCGATGACCTCGGTGCGGTCCATGTCCAGTTCTTCGGCCAACTCCGTCGCGGTGGGTGCGCGGCCCAGCCGCTGTGAAAGGTCGGCGGTAGCGGTGCCCAGCCGTAGATGGAGCTCCTTGAGCCGTCGGGGCACCTTGACCGACCAACTGTTGTCCCGGAAATGGCGCCGAACTTCGCCCATGATGGTCGGCACCGCGAACGAGACGAAGTCCGACCCCGCTTCGACGTCAAAGCGGACGACGGCATTGACCAGCCCGACCCGCGCAACCTGGACCAGGTCGTCGCGTGGTTCGCCCCGGCCCTCGAACCGCCGGGCGATGTGATCGGCCAGCGGCAGGCACCGTTCGACGATCTTGTCCCGCTGACGCTGGGATTCCGCGGAATCGGCCGTCAAACTGACCAGTTCACGGAACATGTCGGGAACGTCGGCGTATTCGTTGGGCCTCGAGCTCGAACCGCCGACAGCTCGCGGTGTCACCTGGCGGAGCCCGCCCGTCGCGTAGTCAGCGTGATGCCGAACACCCCGCCGGATCCGTCTTGGGCTCGCCCGTCGTGGAATGTCTGCACATCATCGGCCAGCGAGGTCAGCACATGCCAGCTGAAGCTCCCCGGGGTCACCACCTCCGCGGTCTGGCAGGCTGCCGACGCCTGCACCACCAACTCGTCGTCGCGCGGATCGACCACCAGCATCAACGACGCGTTGTCGGCGGCAGACCGGATCAACCGGGTGCACACCTCATCCACCGCCAGCCGAAGGTCGGCGACTGCGTCGAAGTCGAGGTCCTCAAAAGTGCCGACCGCGCCGACCAGGGTGCGCAGCACGGCAAGGTTCTCCAAGCGTGCGGCGACCCGAAGCTCAATGGCGCGGTCACTCCGTTGCTGGGTGTTGCCCGGCACATCGGTAGTGGTCATCTGCCCTCCCGGCATGGTTCGACTGAGACTACCCCCGCGTTGGAGCCGGTTAGTCATGGCCACCGCCGGGTATTCCAGCCGCCATGGACGAGGCTGAGACAACGGAAACTCCCCGCACGCGCCGACTTCGGCGCACTGCGCTGATCGCCGTTATCACGCTGGTCGTCTTGATTCTGGTCGCAGTGGGAATCTACGTGATCGCGTTTGTGATCCTGTCCCCGATGCTGGCGTAGCCGAGTTTTCGCATCGTTGCTGGATGCCGTCGAAGTGATCATTGTGCAGACTTGATACCCCTTCGCTGCGGCGATCAAAACCCAGGAGAATGTGATGGACGACCGCGACGACAGGTCCGACGAAGTTCCCGTCGCCGATGCCGTCGAGCAGGACCAGGAAACCACACCCGTGCCGAGCGTGCTGGAGGGCGAAATCCCGCCGGTAGAGGCCAATACCTCCGACTGGCAAGAGCAGCATCAGGAAATCGTCGGCGGCGACGATGACGACCGCGACGAGTACCGGCAGTAAGCCTCCACCGGCTGCGCCGCGGGACTTAGGCTTATTGCCATGAGCGTCACTATCCGGCGAGTTCTGCTGCGAGCTGTCGTGCTGCTGGGAGCGTGGGCGATTGGACTGTTGGTGGCTGCGTGGGTGGTGCCGGGTGTTTCAGTGTCGGTGTCGGGGTTCGTCGTCGCCATAGTGGTGTTCTCGGTAGCGCAGGCAATCCTGTCCTGGTGGATTTTGAGGTTGCCACGCGCCTATGCGTCGCTGCTGCTGGGGGCCACCGGCCTGGCACTGACCGTGGTCGCGTTGATCGTTGCCGCGGCTGTGACACGCGGGCTCGACATCCCCGACACGCCATCCTGGGTTGCCACAACGGTCGTGGTGTGGCTCGTGACAACGGTGGGGGCGATCATGGTGCCCGAACTGTTCGCCCGCGACGAGGTCGGCTCGCGCTGACCCCATCGAGGCTGCGCCTCCGGTCAGCGCCGACGACCCGCATTTCGCCAGGTCCGTCCAGTGTCGCGTGAGTAGCATTGTGTTTGTCTCGTCCTACGACGGAAGGCGCGATGATGGGAGACAGGCATCACGATCCGAGCGATCACTTCCGTACCACCCAGCCCCACGCTGGTATCTCCATGAAGGACAACCTGTTCTGGCCCGGATTTATCCTCTTAGCCGTCGCGGTAGCCGGGATGATCAGCACCGCGGCAGCCGCCGCTTACCAGCATTACGAGTGGCTCGGCACGACAGTGCTCGTCGCCGTGCTCGGCACGACAACCGGGGCGCTGTGGTTCGTCGTGGAGCGTCGCCGCGTGGTCCGCATCGACGAGCAGTGGCAGGTTGCGAACCGCGACGGCCGACCGCACCAGCCCGCGACCTAAGTCGACGCCCTCAGCCGGCCAAGGCGGGGCCGACGATCGGCGGGACGCCCATCGTCAGCGTCAGAACCATCAGCACCAATAGGAACCATCCGGCGCCCTGCCAAGCCCACCAGGTTCGACGATCACGCCACACGCGGTAGGTGCGCAGGAATGCCCAAAACCCGCCGGCCAGCAGTATCGCCGGTGCCCCGAACGCCAACAATGTGCGCTGCGGCGCGCCGCACGCCGCGGTGTCGACAGCCAGCGGACCGGTACAGGTGCTGACCCACAAGGCGGCCACGATGAAAAAAGCCACCGCGGCCGCTCCCGCCAACACCGCGAATCGGACGGCTGACCCAATGTCGCCGTCATGCTGCTCGATATGGTCGCCACGTGACCGTTGGCGCGATATCTGCATCCTGAACCTCGATCCTGCGTTCGGCTGCTCTAGATCCATCGTCCGATCGGTCGCATCAGTTACATCCGGTCGTAGTCAGCCATCCCGGCTCCGCCGCGCTCACGCGCGGGAGCGGTTATACCCAGTGGTCGGAGGGGGTAAACGTCCTTGCCGACCGGCGCCGCGCGCTACGACGCAACCGCATAGGAGACCGCCCGATGACACTGCCCACCGCCGATGAATTGCGCATCCGGGTGCACCGGGCATTGGCCGCTATCGGCGCCTCGCCGACGCTTGGCGAGCCCGGCGGCTCCGGCATGCCGGCCAGCACTCCCATCACCGGCGAGGTACTGTTCACGGTCGCCCAGACCGACGATGTCGAAAGCGTGGTCGCGACTGCCGCCCGGGCCTTTCCGGCGTGGCGTGCCACCCCGCCGCCGGTGCGTGGTGCGTTGGTGGGGCGCCTCGGCGAGTTGCTCACCGCGCACAAGGAAGCACTCGCCACCCTGGTGACCGTCGAGACCGGCAAAATCACCGCCGAGGCGCTGGGCGAGGTGCAGGAGATGATCGACGTCTGCCAGTTCGCCGTCGGGTTGTCGCGTCAGCTGTACGGCCGCACCATCGCTTCTGAACGGCCGGGCCATCGGCTGATGGAGACCTGGCATCCGCTCGGCGTGGTGGGTGTGATCACCGCGTTCAACTTCCCGGTTGCGGTGTGGGCCTGGAACATCGCGGCGGCGTTGGTGTGCGGCGACACCGTGGTGTGGAAGCCGTCGGAACTGACCCCGTTGACCGCGCTGGCCTGCCAGGCGCTGATTGAACGCGCGGCCGGCGATGTCGGTGCGCCACCCGAAGCCAGCCGCCTGGCCATGGGTGGTCCTGAGGTCGGCGAGCAATTGGTCGACGACGAGCGGATCGCGCTGCTGTCGGCGACCGGTTCGGTGCGGATGGGTCAGCGGGTCGGGCCGCGGGTCGCGCAGCGGTTCGGCCGGGTGCTGTTGGAGTTGGGCGGCAACAACGCCGCGATCGTGACGCCGTCAGCCGACCTGGACCTGGCGGTGCGCGCCATCGTCTTCGCCGCTGCCGGCACCGCCGGGCAACGCTGCACCAGCCTGCGCCGGCTGATCGTGCACCGCTCGATCGCCGACGAGGTTCTTGAGCGTGTCGTCTCGGCCTACGGTCAGCTGTCGATCGGCGATCCGTCCGACAGCGCCACCTTGGTCGGGCCGCTGATCCACGAAACCGCCTACCGCGACATGGTGGGCGCGCTGGACCAGGCGCGGGCCGACGGCGGCGAAGTGATCGGCGGTGAGCGCCACGATGTCGGACCGCCCGGTGCGTATTACGTTGCGCCAGCCGTAGTGCGGATGCCCTCGCCGACGGCCATCGTGGCGACCGAGACGTTCGCGCCGATTCTCTACACGCTGACCTATGACGATCTCGACGAAGCCATCGCGTTGAACAATGCTGTCCCACAAGGGCTTTCGTCATCGATTTTCACCACCGACATGCGGGAAGCGGAGCGCTTCATCGACGGGTCGGACTGCGGCATCACCAACGTCAACATCGGCACGTCCGGTGCCGAGATCGGCGGGGCGTTCGGCGGCGAGAAGCGCACCGGCGGCGGACGTGAATCCGGGTCGGACGCATGGAAGGCCTACATGCGCCGGGCCACCAACACCGTCAACTACTCCGACCAACTGCCGCTGGCACAGGGTGTGCACTTCGGCTGAGACCCGCTCACCGGGCGTCGCGGCCTTCGCGGCTGCGCTCGTAGGCGCCGCGACGGAGATCGGTCAGCCAGCCGGGGGCCAGTCTGATCTGCTGCGGGGCGTGGATCGTCGGGTCGAACACCACGTCGTGAACCTGGTCGGCGGGCCTCAACCGATCCAGCGTCAGTTGCGCCAGCGACTCGAACGCCTCAGTGCCACAGGCTTGCTCGATGTCGAATACCACACCGCCGTCGTCGATGCGATCGCTGATGCTGTCCAGTGACACACCGCGATCGTCGATTTCGGTGATCAACCGGGCACGGATCCACCAGTACTGCTGCTGATACCGCAATGGCATCAGGCTCGACAGCACGACGTCGCGCCACGACGTCACCGGCCGCAACCCGATCCGGGGCAGCACCCGCGCCCCGGTCGACGCCAACAAGACATCCCAGCCGGTCGGCGGAAACTGCGACCGCGGCATCTTCCAGGCCAAGCCGACGACATCAGGCACCGCGCCGGGAGTACCGGCGCCCTTGGACACCCGCGCGACCACATCACACGACGCGACCGGCAGCCCGCGGTCCCGCGGCGCCGACCGCTCGAGCCGACCGGTGGCCAACACTCCGGCCGGATGGAAGACGCGACGACCGCGCAGTGCGGATACCCACCGGAACGGAGTTGCAGCAACGTCGGAGACGTTCATGGTGAGGAGCTCAAGCGGACACCGAATCCGTCTCTCGATCCCAGACCCGGTGCTTGGCCAGCGCGGCCGCAAAGGCGTCGAAGAAATCGTCGGCCAGGTCGCCTGCGGCCGCTGTTGTCGTCAGCACGCCTTGGGCGTCGACCACATCCGTACTCTCAGCGGTCTGCTCGGATATGCCGGCTTTCGGCAGCAACTTCACGCCCGCCCCGAACGCCGCCACCGGCTTGAGGTGCTTGTAGGCCTCGGTCACGAAGTGCAGCGCATACCCGTCGCCGGAGAGCGTTTCGATGGCGTCGGGTCCGCACGGCACCACCACCGCGTCGTACAGCACCGACGCCACGCTATTGATGGCGCGGTCTACCGCGAGTTCGCCGCCGGAGCCACCGGACAGCGTCCCGCCCCCGATCGGCGCCAGCACCTCGGCGATCGCGCCGCGCTGCCGCATCGCCTCGATGAACGCTTCGGTGCCTTGCACGTCGACACCATCGGCGGCCAGGATGGCGATCTTGCGGCTTTCGATGGTGTCGGTGACGGTGTTCAGCTGGGACAGCGCCGGCGAGGCCGGCATCTTGTCGTCGACGGGTTGCTCGTCTGGCACGGGCAGACCCAACTGGCCGGCCACCTGGGCGGCCAGGTCGTGGTCGACCAGGTTCAGCTGATCGACGACCCGCGATCGGATTTCGATGGTTTCGCAATGGCCGAGTTCGAAAGCGTATGCGGCGACGATGTGTTTGGCTTCCGGCGCCGACATGCTCTTCCAGAACATCCGCGCCTGACTGTAGTGGTCCTGGAAACTCTCGGCCCGTTGACGGATCTTGTGACCGTCGACTTTTTCGGTGTAGTGCCGGAACACGCCCTCGTCGGCCATCGCGGGGCAACCACCACCCAGTGAATTCTTGTAGTAACTCGATTTGCCTTTCGGGATGGCGGTTTGGCTGTAGCCGTCGTGTTGGTTGTTGCGGACGTCAGCCACCGGCCGGTTAACCGGCAACTGCGCGAAGTTGGGTCCACCCAACCGGATCAGCTGGGTGTCCAGGTAGGAGAAGTTGCGGAACTGCAGCAGCGGGTCGTTGGTGAAGTCGATGCCGGGCACCACGTTGGCGGTGCAGAACGCGACCTGCTCGGTTTCTGCGAAGAAGTTGTCCGGGTTGCGATTGAGCACCATCTTGCCCACCGGCCGAACCGGAACTTGTTCCTCGGGAATGATTTTCGTCGCGTCGAGCAGATCGAACTCGAAGTTGAACTCGTCGCTTTCCGGGACCAGCTGCACACCGAGTTCGTACTCGGGATACTGACCGGCCTCGATGGCGTCCCACAGGTCGCGCCGGTTGAAGTCGGGGTCCTTGCCGGCGACCTTTTGGCATTCGTCCCATACCAGCGAATGCACGCCGAGCTTCGGCTTCCAGTGGAACTTCACGAATGTGCCCTCGCCCTTGGCGTTGACGAACCGGAAAGTGTGCACGCCGAAGCCCTGCATCATCCGGTAACTGCGCGGCAACGACCGATCCGACATCAGCCACATGATGGTGTGCAGCGTCTCGGGCTGCAGCGACACGAAGTCCCAGAGCGTGTCGTGGGCGGATTGGGCCTGCGGAATCTCGTTGTGCGGTTCGGGTTTGACGGCATGGACGAAGTCAGGGAATTTGATCCCGTCCTGAATGAAGAACACCGGGAAGTTGTTGCCGACCAGATCGTAGTTGCCCTGGTCGGTGTAGAACTTGGTGGCGAACCCGCGCACGTCGCGCACGGTGTCGGCGGAGCCGCGGAAGCCGGCGACCGTGGAGAACCGTACGAACACCGGCGTCTGCTTGCCCGGTGTGGTCAGAAACTTTGCGGCGGTGTATTCGGCAAGTGAGTCGTCGTAGGGCTCGAAATGGCCGTAGGCGCCGCTGCCGCGGGCATGGACGACGCGCTCGGGGATGCGCTCGTGGTCGAAGTGAGTGATCTTCTCCCGGGCGTGAAAGTCCTCCAGAAGCGTCGGACCGCGCGCACCGGCACTGAGCGCATCGTCGGTGTGGTCGACCCGAACACCTTGCTGCGTGGTCAAGTACCCGGTACTGCGGTCGAGTCGGTACTGGTCTAGCTGCTGTTGTTTTGCATCGTCTTTGTCTGCCATCGCGTCCCTCCGGGATAGGAATTCGCAGGCTGGGTACCCATACCCGATTTCGACAAACGCCCGACAGGCGCGCGCCGCCTCGGCGTCAGTTTGCCCGCGGCAACTGGCCCGGCTTGTATCCGAACACCGCCGAGGTCGGCCCGATCAGATGGCGCGCCTTGACGTCGACTAAGCCATGGGCCCGAAACATTTCGACACACTCTGCAACCGAGGATTCGTAGCCCTCGCGGGTCTCGAGCATGACATTGAGGCTCGACAGCAGGCTGGCGTAGTTGTGCCGGTGGCCGGGATCGACCATCGCGTCATAGACGATCACGGCGCCGCCGGGCGGAATCGCGGCATATGCCTTATCGATCAGTTCCCGCCGGGTGGCCTGGTTGTAACCGTGGAACACATGGCCGAAGGAAACGACATCGGCGGGTGGTAGGGGTTCCACGAGGCAATCGCCGGCGATGAAGCGGATCCGGTCCTCGAGCCCGAACGACGCGACGTACTCCTCGAAGACGGGCTGCACGGCGGCGAAGTCGAAACCGGTGCCGCGTAGGTGCCGGTGCGTGAGCGCGACCCGTACCGGAAGTGCCCCCTGGGCCGAGCCGACGTCGACGAACGTCCGAAAACGCTTCCAGGGGAATCGGACAGCCAGCAGGGTGGCCTCGACGGTCGAGACGCCGGTCATTCCGGTCAGGAATTCCCGCATCGCCGCAGGATCCCGATAGAGCGTGGAAAAGAACTTGTCTTCGCCCTGCCCTTCCTCGGCGGCGGGACGCCCCGTCCGCAGCAGATCCGGAAGGCCGCACCACAGCGCGTAGAGGCGTCTGCTGGACAGCTCCATCAGTCCGGCGGCATAGCTCGGCTTGGTTCTATCCAAGAATATGGCGCTGCGCGCGGCGTTGGAATACCGCCCCGATCGGTCGCGGCGCAGCAGCCCGAGGGCAACCAGCGCATCCAACGCGTCGCCGGCGGCCCGGGGGTGCCAGCCGAAGGCTTCGATCAGCTCCCCTTCCGACCGTGGCCCCTCGGCCAATTCGGTGAAAACACCGCATTCGACGGCGGTCAGGACGAGCCGGGAGGACCAGAACGCCATCCCGGTCTCCACGATCTGCTGCGGGCCGGCGATGCGCTGAACCACCCGACCGACTATCGGGCTCTGGAAAACTCGCATGATCAGCCGCTCACGCCGAATGTCGCGTGCCCCGTAGCTGATCAATGGACCGGCGGCCTTCTGCAATCCCTTATCGCGGCGTGCCATTGGCTAACTTTTACCATTCGCCGGTGCCGACCGGCACAGGTGGTGGAAAATTTGCCCGCATCCGGTTTATTGGACGTTTCGGCTGAATATGATGGCAGCAAACGACGCAACGGGATGTGCAAGTAGCATCGCGGTATGCCAGCAACCAGACGGCGGTTATCTCCCGAGAGTCGGCGCGCTGAGTTGCTAGCCCTCGGAGCGCAGGTCTTCGGCCAGCGACCCTACGACGACGTCCGCATCGACGAGATCGCGGAGCGGGCCGGTGTTTCGCGAGCGCTGATGTACCACTATTTCCCGGATAAGCGAGCGTTTTTCGCCGCAGTGGTCAAAGACGAGGCCGATCGGCTGTTCGACGCCACCCACAACCTTCCCGACTTGGGCTTGACGCTGTTCGACGAGGTTCGGGCAGGCGTGCTCGCGTACATGTACTACCACGAACAGCATCCGCACTCCTCCTGGGCGGCGTATGTCGGCCTGGGCCGCACCGATCCCGTGCTGCTGGGCATCGACGACGAGACCAAGAATCGCCTGATGATGCACATCATGTCGCGCATCTGCGATATCGAGGGACCCGGAAGCCAGCTCGAGCCCGATGTCGAGAAGGACGTGCACGTGATCGTGCACGGCTGGATAGCGTTCACCTTCGAGCTGGGCAGACAGCGGATCATGAACCCCTCGATCGAAGCGAGTCGACTCGCCGACGCGTGCGCGCACACGCTGCTTGACGCGGTTGCCCGGGTTCCCGGCATCCCACCCGAGCTGGTCGAAGCGGTGGGCCCGGACAAACGCTCATGACCGCCGCGTTGTCGTAGTCCCTTGGCACTATGGCTGAGTGAGCACCACACCGGCCGATCCACTTGCGCGGTTCAGCGCGGTCACCCGGGACTGGTTCGCCGGTACCTTCGCTGCGCCGACACCCGCCCAGGCCGATGCCTGGGCGGCGATCGCCGACGGACATAACACACTGGTCATCGCCCCGACCGGGTCCGGCAAGACGCTGGCGGCATTCCTGTGGGCGATCGACAGCTTGGCCGCCTTGGCCGAGCGGCCGGCCGGCACCCGGGTCCTGTACGTGTCGCCGCTGAAGGCCCTGGCCGTCGACGTCGAGCGCAACCTGCGCACGCCGCTCACCGGAATGGCCCGGGTCGCCGAGCGACGCGGTCTGCCCACCCCGGAGATCGGGGTGGGGGTGCGGTCGGGTGATACCCCGCCCGCACGCCGTCGCCAACTCGTCAGCACACCGCCCGAGGTGCTGATCACCACGCCGGAGTCGCTGTTCTTGATGCTGACCTCAGCGGCCCGTCAGACCCTGACCGGGGTGCAGACCGTGATCGTCGACGAGGTGCACGCCATCGCCGGCACAAAACGCGGTGCGCATCTGGCGTTGTCACTGGAGCGCCTCGATGAGCTGTTGCCCCGGCCGGCCCAGCGAATCGGGCTGTCGGCCACCGTTCGCCCCCCCGAAGAGGTCGCGCGGTTTTTGTCGGGGGCAGCCCCCACGACAATTGTGGCGCCGGCCGCGGCCAAGACGTTTGACCTGACGGTGCAGGTACCCGTCCCCGACATGGCCGACTTGGCGAACAACTCCATCTGGCCCGATGTCGAGGCCCGGTTGGTGGACTTGATCGAAGCGCACACCTCGACGATCGTGTTCGCCAATTCGCGGCGGTTGGCTGAACGACTCACCGCACGGCTCAACGAGATTCACGCCGAGCGCTCGGGCGTTGACCTGCCGGCGGAGGCCAACCCGCAGGTGGCGGGCGGTGCACCGGCCCAGCTGCTGGGCAGCGGCCAGACCTACGGCGCCGAGCTGGTGCTGGCCCGCGCCCATCACGGGTCGGTGAGCAAAGAGCAGCGCGCCGTCGTCGAAGAAGACCTCAAAAGCGGACGGCTCAAGGCGGTGGTCGCGACCTCCAGCCTGGAGCTGGGCATCGACATGGGCGCGGTGGACCTGGTGATTCAGGTCGAGGCGCCGCCGTCGGTGGCCAGCGGCCTGCAACGCATCGGCCGGGCCGGACACCAGGTCGGCGAGACCTCTCGGGGGGTGCTGTTTCCCAAACACCGCACCGACCTGATCGGCTGCGCGGTGACGGTGCAGCGCATGCTCAGCGGGCAGATCGAGGCGATGCGGGTGCCCGCCAACCCGCTGGACATCCTCGCCCAGCACACGGTGGCCGCCGCCGCGCTGGAGCCGGTTGACGCCGATCGCTGGTTCGACACGGTCCGGCGCAGCGCGCCGTTCGCGACGCTGCCGCGCAGCGCTTTCGAGGCCACGCTGGACCTGCTGTCCGGCAAGTATCCGTCCACTGAATTCGCCGAGCTGCGGCCACGGCTGGTCTACGACCGGGACAACGGAATGTTGACCTCCCGCCCGGGCGCCCAGCGACTGGCGGTCACCTCAGGCGGGTCCATTCCCGATCGTGGACTGTTCGCGGTGTACCTGGCCACCGAAACGCCTTCCCGGGTAGGAGAACTCGACGAAGAGATGGTCTACGAGTCCCGGCCCGGAGATGTCGTCGCTCTTGGTGCGACCAGCTGGCGGATCACCGAGATCACCCACGATCGGGTGCTGGTGATTCCGGCGCCGGGGCAGCCGGCCCGGCTACCGTTCTGGCGCGGCGACAATGTCGGGCGTCCGGCCGAGCTGGGCGCTGCAGTCGGTGCGTTCACCGGTGAGCTGGCCGGCCTGGATGCCGGTGCGTTCGAGAAGCGTTGCGCGGACTTGGGCTTCAACGACTACGCAACCGACAACCTGCGACGGCTACTCGAAGACCAGCGTGCCGCCACGGCGGTGGTGCCCACCGATGCCACGTTGTTGGTTGAGCGATTCCGCGACGAACTCGGTGACTGGCGGGTGATTCTGCACTCCCCCTACGGGCTGCGGGTGCACGGTCCGCTGGCGCTGGCGGTGAGCCGCCGGCTGCGCGAACGCTACGGCATCGACGAGAAGCCCACTGCCTCTGACGACGGGATCGTGGTACGGCTGCCGGACGCAGATGCCGCGGACAACCCACCGGGCGCCGAGCTGTTCGTCTTCGACGCCGACGAGATCGACCCCGTCGTCACCGCCGAGGTGGGCGGATCGGCGTTGTTCGCGTCGCGCTTTCGGGAGTGCGCGGCCCGCGCCCTGCTGCTGCCCCGCCGCCATCCCGGTCGCCGCTCTCCGCTGTGGCACCAGCGCCAGCGCGCGGCTCAACTACTCGACGTGGCCCGCAAATACCCGGACTTCCCGATCGTGTTGGAGACGGTGCGCGAATGCCTGCAGGACGTCTATGACGTCCCCACGCTGACCGCATTGATGGCCCAGATCGCCCAGCGTCGGGTGCGGGTGTTGGAGGCCGAGACCGCAACACCTTCGCCGTTCGCGGCGTCGCTGCTGTTCGGCTATGTCGGGGCGTTCATGTACGAGGGTGACAGCCCGCTGGCGGAACGCCGCGCCGCCGCACTGTCCTTGGATGCCACCCTGCTGGCCGAGCTGCTTGGCCGTGTCGAGCTACGCGAGCTGCTCGATCCGAACGTCGTCGCCGCCACCGGCCGGCAGTTGCAGCACCTGGCGGATGACCAGGCCGCCCGCGACGCCGAGGCGGTCGCCGACCTGCTGCGGCTGCTGGGCCCGCTGACCGAAGACGAAGTCAGCGCGCGCGCCGGCGGCGCCGACGTGGGCGGCTGGCTGGAAGGTCTGCGCACCGCTAAACGGGCACTGCCGGTGTCGTTTGCCGGGTGCGATTGGTGGGTGGCCATCGAGGACATCGGCCGGCTGCGCGACGGGGTCGGGGTGGCGGTGCCCGTCGGAGTGCCGGCCAGTTTCACCGAAACCGTCGCCGACCCGCTGGGTGAACTATTGGGGCGCTATGCCCGCACCCACGGCCCGTTCACCACTGCCGAGACCGCCGCGCGGTTTGGCCTGGGCCTGCGGGTGGCGGGCGACGTTTTGGGCCGGTTAGCCGTCGACGGCCGGTTGGTGCGCGGCGAGTTCACGACCGATACCTCCAGCGACCAGTGGTGTGACGTCGAGGTGCTGCGGATTCTGCGTCGACGGTCGTTGGCAGCGCTGCGCGCGCAAGTCGAACCGGTCAGCACCACCGCCTATGCCCGCTTCCTGCCGGGCTGGCATCAGGTGGGGTCTTCGACTAACGCGGGCGCGGATGGCCTGGCGTCGGTCATCGATCAGCTCGCCGGCGTCCCGCTGCCGGCCTCGGCAATCGAGCCGCTGGTGCTGGCGCCGCGGGTGCGCGACTATTCGCCCGCCATGCTCGACGAGCTGCTGGCGTCGGGAGAAGTCATCTGGTCGGGTGCGGGGTCGATCTCTGGTTCCGACGGCTGGATCATCTTCCACGCCGCCGACGCAGCGCCGTTGACGCTGCCCGCCGGCACAGACATCGAGTTCACCGACGCCCACCGCGCAGTGCTGGAAACGCTGGCCCGCGGCGGCGCATTCTTCTTCCGGCAGCTCTGTGACGGGATCACCGACGGCGAACTCAAAGCCGCGCTGTGGGAACTGATTTGGGCCGGCTGGGTCACCGGCGACACCTTCGCGCCGGTACGCGCAATGCTCGGCGGCGGCCCGGGCGCCCGCAAACGTTCCGCGCCGGCGCACCGCAACCGCCGCCCACCGCGGCTGAGCCGCTACAGTGTCGCGCACGCTCAGACGCGCGCCACCGACGCGACGGTGGCCGGTCGGTGGTCGGCGCTGCCGGCGCCGGAGCCGGACTCGACTCTGCGGGCCCACTATCAGGCCGAGCTGCTGTTAAACCGCCACGGTGTGCTGACCCGCGGCGCAGTGGTCGCAGAGGCCGTTCCCGGTGGGTTCGCCACGCTCTACAAGGTGCTGACGGCGTTCGAAGACGCCGGCCGCTGCCAGCGCGGCTATTTCGTCGAATCGCTGGGCGGCGCCCAGTTCGCCGTCGCGTCCACGGTCGACCGGCTGCGCAGCTACCTCGACGGCGTCGACCCGGAACGCCCCGAGTACCGGGCGGTGGTATTGGCCGCCGCCGACCCGGCCAACCCGTACGGCGCCGCGCTGCCGTGGCCGCCGAGCGACGGCACGGCCCGGCCCGGCCGCAAAGCGGGTGCGCTCGTCGTACTGGTGGACGGCGCGCTGGCCTGGTTTTTGGAGCGCGGCGGCCGGTCACTGCTCAGTTTCACCGACGACCCCGAGGCCGGCCGCGCGGCAGCCACCGCCGTTGCTGATGTGGTCGGCATGCGGCGTGTCGACTCGCTCCTGATTGAGCGGGTCAATGGCGTGCCGGTGCTGGAGCTGCGCGATTCGCCGGTGCACGCGGCTCTTACCGATGCCGGGTTCACCCGCACCCCACGCGGGCTACGGCTGCGGACGTGAGCCACCATGCCTGAAGGTGACACCGTTTGGCACACGGCCGCCACGCTGCGCCAGGCGTTGGCCGGAAAGACCTTGACTCGTTGCGACATCCGAGTGCCGCGGTTCGCCACCGTCGACCTGACCGGGCACACCGTCGACGAGGTGCTCAGCCGGGGCAAGCACTTGTTCATCCGGGCCGGGTCCGCCAGTATCCATTCGCACCTGAAGATGGACGGCAGCTGGCGGGTCACCAATCGTTCCCCCGACCACCGGGTGCGGATTATTTTGGAAGCCGGCGATGTTCGGGTAGCGGGAATCGACCTCGGCCTGCTGGAGATCCTCGACCGGGCGCACGACCAGGACGCGGTGACACATCTGGGACCGGACCTGCTGGGTGAAGACTGGGACCCGCGGCTCGCGACCGCCAACCTGACGGCCGATCCGCAGCGGCCCCTGGCCGAGGCGCTGCTCGACCAGCGGGTGATGGCCGGGATCGGCAACGTCTACTGCAATGAACTGTGCTTCGTCAGCGGCCTTGCGCCGACGGCGCCGGTCACCGCACTCGCCGATCCACAGCGGCTGGTCGCGCGAGCTCGGGACATGTTGTGGGCCAACCGCTCCCGTTGGTCGCGCTGCACGACCGGTGACACCCGCCGCGGCCGTCAGCTGTGGGTTTACGGACGCGCCGGCCAGCCGTGCCGCCGCTGCGGCACCGCGATCGCATCGGACGACACCGGCGACCGGGTCGCGTTCTGGTGCCCGTCGTGTCAGCGCTAGCCAAAGTGCCGTCCGGTGACGAATGTTTGGTGGATCCCGCTGATCGGGTCGTCGAACTCCAGGGTGTGCGCCAACAACCGCAATGGCGCACTGAAATCATCAGCAGCGACGTCAACGATGTTGGGGTACAACGGGTCCCCGTGGATAGGCAAGCCGACCGACGCCATGTGCACGCGCAGCTGATGGGTTCGTCCGGTCCGCGGTGTGAGCCGGTACAACCCGTGTGGGGCTAGCAACTCGACCAGCGTCTCGGCGTTGGGTTCGCCGGGCTCCTCGACGGCTTGTAAACAGCCTCGCCGCTTGATGATTCGGCTGCAGATCACCCGAGGCAACGGGACATCTGGGTCTACGTCGGCGCGCGCCAGATACGTCTTGCGGACCGCTCCGCGAGCGAACATCGTCTGGTAGATGCCGCGCACTTCACGGCGGGTAGTGAACAACAACACGCCGGCGGTCAACCGGTCCAAGCGGTGCGCCGGGCTCAGCTCCGGCAGACCCAGTTCGCGGCGCAACCGCACCAGTGCGGTCTGCGCGACGTGGCGGCCGCGCGGCATGGTGGCCAGAAAGTGCGGCTTGTCGACGACGACGATGTCGTCATCCCGATAGATCACCGGGATCTCAAAGGGCACGGCAACCTCCACCGGCAACTCGCGGTAGAGGTAGACGCTGGCACCTGTCGGCAGCACGGTCGTGTCGTCAACCGGATTCCCGTCGGCGTCGACGACTTCGCGGGCCCGCACGCCGAACCGGGCGTTCAGCTCGGCCAGCACCGGTCCCCCGCGCAGCCGCACCCGCGCCGGCCCCAATCCGTCGCGGACCGGCAACGGCGCCGGTCTCACGTTAACGGCACCGGCTCGAGAATTTCGGCGCGAGCCTCGGGAGCGCTGGCGCGCAACGCATCCGCGGACTCGTCGTCGGGCTGCGTCTGTGACAGTATTTCGGCTTCCACCCGCGCGATGTAAGTCTGCACCTCGCGGTCGATGTCCGCGGCGCTCCAGCCCAGTATCGGCGCGACGACCTCGGCCACCTCGCGCGCGCAATCGACCCCGCGGTGCGGGTACTCGATCGAAATCCGCATCCGGCGGGCCAAGATGTCCTCCAGATGCAGCGCGCCCTCGGCGGCAGCGGCGTAGGCCGCTTCCACCTTCAGGTAGACCGGTGCCTGCGCGATCGGGTCCAGCAGGTCGGGACGGTCATCGGCCATCGCCAGCACCTCGCCGATCAGCGACCCGTAGCGGTCCAGCAGATGACGCACCCGATACGGGTGGAGCCCGCGCAGCGCACCGACGTGTTCGGTCTGGTTGATCAACGCAAAGTATCCGTCGGCGCCCAACAGCCGCACCTTCTCGGTGATCGACGGCGCGACGCGGGCCGGGATATATTGCGCCGCCGCGTCAATCGCGTCGGCCGCCATCACCCGGTAGGTGGTGTATTTGCCGCCTGCGATGGCGACCAGGCCGGGGGCGGGAACCGCCACCGCGTGCTCGCGGGACAGCTTGGAGGTGTCGTCGCTCTCGCCGGCCAGCAATGGCCGCAATCCTGCGTACACCCCGTCGATGTCGGTATGGGTCAGCGGGGTCGCCAGCACGGTGTTGACGGTGCCGAGGATGTAGTCGATATCGGCCTTGGTGGCCGCCGGGTGGGCCAGGTCGAGGTTCCAGTCGGTGTCGGTGGTGCCGATGATCCAGTGGCTGCCCCACGGGATGACGAACATCACCGACTTCGCGGTGCGCAGAATGATCGCGACGTCGCTGACGACGCGGTCACGCGGCACCACGATGTGCACGCCCTTGGAGGCACGCACCTGAAACCGGCCGCGCTGCTTGGACAATGCTTGAATCTCGTCAGTCCACACCCCGGTCGCGTTGACCACGACATGACCGTGTACGTCGGTGACCGCGCCATCCTCGGAGTCGCGGACCTGCACCCCGGTCACCCGGTCGCCTTCCCGCAGCAACGACACGACCTGGCTCGAGGACCGCACCACCGCGCCGTAATGCGCGGCGGTGCGTGCCACGGTCATGGTGTGCCGGGCGTCGTCGACGACGGTGTCGTAGTAACGGATCCCGCCGATCAGCGAACTGCGCTTCAGCCCCGGGCACAGTCGAAGCGCACCCGCCCGGGTCAAATGCTTCTGCGCCGGAACGGATTTCGCACCGCCGAGTTGGTCGTAGAGGAAGATGCCGGCGGCCACATACGGGCGTTCCCACCACCGCTTGGTCAGTGGGAACAGGAATGGCAACGGCTTGACCAGATGCGGAGCCAGCGTGGTCAAGGACAGTTCCCGCTCATAGAGCGCCTCGCGGACCAGCCCGAATTCCAGTTGCTCGAGGTAGCGCAGACCACCGTGGAACATCTTCGACGACCGACTGGAGGTGCCGGCCGCAAAGTCACGCGCCTCGACCATCGCCACTTTCAGTCCGCGGGTGGCGGCATCCAGCGCGCATCCCGCGCCGACCACGCCGCCGCCGATCACCACCACGTCGAATTGCTCGGCACCCAGCCGCTCCCAGGCAGCCGCACGTTGTTCGGGTCCCAAGGCGGAGGCCGGCCAGAACTGCCCGTTGCCCGGTCCGCGGATCGGGTCGCTCACGACACAGAACTCCTGTCGGTTACTCGTCGGTAGACGCTGGCCTAAGGCTACCGGGAGTCAATCCAGATCATCGTGAGCCATCAGCCGCCGCGCAGCCTCGGTGATCGAGCCCGACAGCGACGGATAGACCACCAGCGTCCGGGCCAACTGATTGACCGTTATGCGGTTCTGCACCGCCACCGCGATCGGCAGGATCAGCTCCGAGGCAATCGGTGCGACAACCACACCGCCGATCACCACGCCGGTGGCCTGGCGGCAGAACAGTTTGACGAACCCGTGGCGCAGTCCGGACATCTTGGCCCGCGCGTTGGTCTTCAACGGCAACATGATGGTGCGGGCCAGCACGGACCCGTCGTCGATGGCCGATTGCGGGACACCGACCGCCGCGATCTCGGGCCGGGTGAACACCGCCGCCGCGACCGTGCGCAACCGGATCGGGCTGACCGCCTCCCCCAGCGCGTGCCACATGGCGATCCGGCCCTGCATCGCGGCCACCGACGCCAGTGGCAGTAAACCGGTGCAGTCCCCGGCGGCATAGATGCCGGGGACTGAGGTCCGCGAGACCCGGTCGACGGTGAGATAGTTGCCGCGGCCCAGCTCGATGCCGACCCGGTCCAGGCCCAGGCCGGCGGTGTTGGGTGTCGACCCGATCGTCATCAGGGCGTGGCTGCCCTCGACGGTGCGGCCGTCGGTCAGCTTCACCACGACCCCGTCGTCGGTGCGGGTCACCGAGTCGGCGCGCGCGTTCTTGACCAGCTGGACGCCGCGTTCGGCGAACGACTCCTCGAGCACCCGCGCGGCGTCGGCGTCCTCGTAGGGCAGCACCCGATCCCGGCTGGCCACCACGGTCATCTCGACGCCCAATTCGGTGTAGGCGTGGACGAACTCGGCACCGGTGACCCCGGAGCCCACGACGATGAGGTGGTCAGGCAGCGACTCCAGGTCATAGAGCTGACGCCAGGTGAGGATCCGCTGGCCGTCGGGCTGCGCCGACGGCAAGATGCGCGGGCTGGCACCGGTGGCGATCAGCACGAAGTCGGCGGTGAGTTCGCTGGTGCCGCCGTCGTGAGCGGCCACCTTGACGCAGTGCCGGGCCAGGCCGGGGGCGGTGTCGACCAGCTCTCCGTGCCCGGCGATCACCTCGACGCCCGCGCTGAGCAGCTGGGCGGTGATGTCGGCGGACTGGGCAGCGGCCAGGGTCTTGACCCGCTGGTGAATTTCGGCGAGCGAGATCTTGGCGTCGTCGATGTCGATGTCGAAGCCGAGGTGGGGGGCGCGACGCAATTCGGTGCGCACGCCGGTGGAAGCGATCAACGTCTTGGACGGCACCACGTCGGCCAGCACGGCTGCGCCGCCGATGCCGTCGGAGTCGACGACAGTGACCTCGGCATCGCGTGCAGCGGCCACCAGCGCCGCCTCGTAGCCGGCCGGCCCACCGCCGATGATCACGATGCGGTTCGCCACAGCCCCTAACCTAACCAAGTTGTCGGATGACCGCCGAGTGAGCGGGTGGCGTCTAAGCTTTGTCCACGTGCCGCTCTACGCCGCCTACGGGTCGAATATGCATCCTGAGCAGATGCTGCAGCGGGCACCCCACTCGCCGATGGCCGGAACCGGCTGGCTGCATGGTTGGCGGCTGACATTTGGCGGCGAGGACATCGGCTGGGAAGGCGCGCTGGCCACCGTCGTCGAGGAGCCGGACTCGAAGGTGTTCGTGGTGCTCTACGACGTGACATCGTCGGACGAGATGAACCTGGACCGCTGGGAAGGATCCGAGCTGGGGATCCACAAGAAGATCCGATGCCGGGTGGAGCGGTTGTCGTCGGACACCACAACCGATCCGGTGCTCGCGTGGCTGTACGTGGTGGACGCCTGGGAGGGCGGTCTGCCGTCGGCGCGCTACCTCGGCGTGATGGCTGATGCGGCTGAAATAGCCGGTGCGCCAGAGGAATACGTCCACAAGATACGCACCCGCCCGGCCCGGAACATCGGCCCGGGCACGTAACTTTTTCGGGCCCTTCTGCGCCGAGCGTGCGTGTCCCCGGCCGACACGCCGGGATTAATCCGTATTTTGCGCACGCTCGCGCCGAAAGTCAGAAGGCGGCGGCCTGCTCGACGATGTTGACCAACACCCGCACACCGATCGCCAGGGCGCGCTCGTCGAGATCGAAGGTCGGCTGGTGCAGATCCAACTGCGGCCCCTGGCCCGACCACACCCCGAGTCGCGCCATCGCGCCGGGGATTTCCTCCAAATACCAGGAGAAATCCTCGCCACCGCCGGACTGCCGGGTATCGGACAGCACATCGGGGCCCACGGCCTCGATGGCGTGCGCCAGGATCCGCGTGGAAACCTCCTCGTTGACCACCGGCGGCACGCCGCGGTGGTATTGCAGCGTGTGCTCGATTCCCAGCGGTCCCAATAGCGCGGAGACAGTCTCGCGGATGATGCCCTCCAGGCTCTGCCAGGTCTCCCGGCTGGCGGTGCGGACCGTCCCGGCCAGCACGCCGGTCTGCGGGATCGCGTTGGCGGCCACCCCGGCGTTGACTGCGCCCCACACCAGCACCGTGCTTTTGCGCGGGTCGATGCGGCGCGACAGCACACCGGGCACTCCGGTGATCAGGGTGCCGATCCCGTAGACCAGGTCGGCGGTCAGGTGCGGACGCGACGTGTGCCCGCCGGGTGAGTACAACGAGATCTCGAGCCGGTCAGCCGCCGAGGTGATCGGGCCGGGTTTCACCGCGACCCGGCCGACCGCGAGCCGGGGATCACAGTGCAACGCGAAGATCCGGGTGACTCCGGACAGCGCCCCCGCCGCGATCGCGTCGATCGCCCCGCCGGGCATCAGCTCTTCGGCGGCCTGAAAGATCAGCCGCACCCCGACCGGCAGTTCGGGCACCGAAGCCAAGGCCTGGGCGGTGCCGAGCAGGATCGCGGTGTGCCCGTCGTGTCCACAGGCGTGCGCGACGTTGGGCATCGTCGACTCGTAGGGAGCGCCGGTCCGCTCGGCCATCGGCAACGCGTCCATGTCGGCGCGCAGCGCGATCCGCGGTTCGTTCTCCGGGCCGAAATCGCAGGTCAGCCCAGTGCCACCGGGGAGCACCTTGGGGTTGAGGCCGACGTCGGCCAGCCGCTCGGCGACAAATTGAGTGGTGGCGTACTCCTGCCGGCCCAATTCCGGGTAGCGGTGGATGTGACGCCGCCAGTCGATCAGGTCGTCGTAGTGGGCGGCCAGCCAGGATTCGGCGCTGTCGACGAGGCTCATGTCGCCGCCGGACGAAACACGAGGCGCGCGAACGTCAATTCCGGTTGAGGATGGATTGGCTCGAGCAGCTCGACCAGGCCGGTGCCCCGGCGCCGCGCCGCATCGTCGACGGCATTCAACGCGGTGGCAGTGGGCATTCTCGCAGTATCTCACCGAGTAGGCTCGCGCTTTGTGACTGGTCCGCCCGACGCCGACGCGCTGGCGCAACGGGCGGCGAAACTCATCGCCGAGGGCACCGGTGTCGCCGAGCACGACGTCGCGATTGTTCTCGGGTCGGGGTGGGCACCGGCCGTCACGGCGCTGGGCACGGCAACCGCAGTACTACCGATGGCCGAATTGCCCGGGTTCACGCCCCCCACCGCGGTCGGGCACATCGGTCAGGTGTTGTCGGTAGGCGTCGCTGAGCACCGGGTATTGGTAATGGCCGGTCGCATCCACGCCTACGAAGGACACGACCTGCTGCACGTCGTGCATCCGGTGCGGGCGGCCTGCGCGGCCGGTGCCCGGGTCGTCATCCTCACCAACGCGGCAGGTGGTCTTCGCACGGACTTCGCGGTCGGTCAATCGGTGCTGATCAGCGATCATCTGAATCTGACCGCCCGGTCTCCGCTGGTCGGGCCGCAGTTCGTGGACCTGGTCGATGCGTACGCGCCACGGCTGCGGGAGCTGGCCCGGCAGGTCGACCCCGAGCTGGCCGACGGTGTGTACGCGGGATTGCCCGGACCGCATTTCGAGACGCCGGCCGAAATCCGGATGCTGCGTGTGCTGGGAGCCGACCTGGTGGGAATGTCGACCGTGCACGAGACGATCGCCGCGCGGGCCGCGGGCGCCGAGGTGCTGGGTGTGTCGCTGGTGACGAACCTGGCGGCCGGGATCACCGGCGAGCCGCTCAGCCACGTCGAGGTGCTGGCCGCCGGCGCCGCCTCGGCCACCCGGATGGGTTCGCTACTGGCCGATGTCGTTGCGCGGTTGTGAGGCCCCAGGAGTGGATCGCGCACGATCCAGATCCGCTGACAGCTGCCGAACTCGCCCGCTGCGACCCCGCTGAACTGTCCGCGCGGTTCTCGCGGCCGTTGATGTTCGGCACCGCCGGGTTGCGCGGCCCAGTGCGGGGCGGTCCGGATGCGATAAACCTCGCGGTGGTGTTGCGCGCCAGCTGGGCGGTGGCCCAAGTGCTCAAACGCCGCGGTTCGGCCGGTTCGACGGTGATCGTCGGGCGCGACGCCCGGCACGGCTCGGATGCGTTCGCCGTGGCAACCGCTGAAGTGTTTGCGGCCGAGGGTTTTTCGGTGCTGTCGCTGCCGCAGCCGGTACCTACACCGGTAGTGGCGTTCGCGGTGCGGCATATCGGCGCGGCGGCCGGCATCCAGATCACCGCATCACACAATCCGCCGGTCGACAACGGCTACAAGGTGTATTTCGACGGTGGCATTCAAATCATCTCCCCCGCCGACCGCGACATCGAGACCCAAATGGCGACAGCCCCTTTCGCCGACCGCATTGCGCGCTCGCCCGTCGAACCCGCGGATAGCGCGCTGATCGATCGCTACATCGAGCGGGCCGCCAGCGTGCGGCGTTCGAAGACGGGGCCGGTTCGAGTAGCGCTGACGCCGCTGCACGGGGTGGGCGGTGCGGTGGCCATCGAAACTTTGCGTCGCGCCGGGTTCGACGACGTGCACACCGTGTCCGCCCAATTCGCGCCCGACCCCGACTTCCCCACCGTGACGTTCCCCAATCCCGAAGAGCCCGGCGTCACCGACGCGCTGTTGGCCCTGGCCGTCGACGTCGACGCCGACATCGCGATCGCGCTCGATCCCGACGCCGACCGCTGCGCAATCGGAATACCCAGCCCGTCGGGGTGGCGCATGCTGTCCGGCGACGAAACCGGCTGGTTGCTCGGCGATTACCTCCTCTCCCATGCCGGTGCCCGCGCGACGAGCGTGGTGGCCAGTACGGTCGTGTCGTCGCGGATGCTGGCCGCGATCGCCGAGCATTATGGCGCCCGGCACGTCGAGACGCTCACCGGTTTCAAATGGCTGGCCCGCGCCGACGCGGAGCAGCCCGAGAGCACCCTGATCTACGCCTACGAGGAGGCGATCGGGCACTGTGTAGACCCGGTCGCGGTGCGCGACAAGGACGGCATCAGCGCCGCGGTGCTGGCATGTGATCTGGCGGCGTCATTGCGGCAACAGGCTCGCTCGGTACTCGACGTGCTTGACGATCTCGCGCGCCGCTACGGGGTGCACCTCGGGGCCGCCGTCACGCGCCCGGTTGCCGACACCGGCGAGGCCACCGAGTTCATGCGCCGGTTGCGGTCAACCCATCCGACGCGGTTGGCCGGAGTCGAGATCAGCACCACCGACCTCGCGCCGCGCACCGATGCACTGGTGTTCACCGGCGCCGCCGCCGACACGTCAGTCCGGGTGGTCGTCCGCCCGTCGGGAACCGAACCAAAGCTCAAGTGCTATCTGGAAGTTCGCTGCGCACCGGTCGGCGACCTGGATCATGCCCGGCATCACGCAGCCGCGCTGCGCGACGAACTGGTCACCGTGATCCAAAGGTGGTAGGTCAGCGTGGACCGAATTGTCGATCGCCGGCGTCGCCGAGGCCTGGGACAATGTAGCCGTTCTCGTTGAGTCGCTCGTCGATCGCAGCGGTGAACAGTCGCACTGTTGGGGCCAACTCCTGCAGCGCCGCAATGCCTTCCGGTGCCGCCACCACGCACAGCGCGGTGATGTCGACCGCGCCGCGGCGACACAGTAATGCGATGGTGTGCGCCATCGACCCGCCGGTGGCCAGCATCGGGTCAAGCACCATCACCGCCTGCTCGCTCAGGTCTTCGGGCAGCGACTCCAGATATGGGACCGGAAGGAAGGTTTCCTCATCGCGGGTGACCCCGACGAACCCGACACCGGCTTCCGGCAGCAACGCATGCGCCTGATCAACCATGCCCAGACCGGCCCGCAGCACCGGCACCAGCAGCGGCGGCCTGGCCAGCCGCGTACCGCTCGTGTCGGCCAACGGTGTGCGCACCGTGACCGTCTCACAGGGCGCGTCCCGGGTGGCCTCGTAAACCAGCATCAACGTCAGATCGCGCAGCGCGGCGCGAAACGCAGCGCTGCCGGTCTGTTCGTCGCGCAGCGTGGTGAGTCTGGCCGCGGCCAGCGGGTGGTCGACGACGCATACCTCCACGGCAATCGACCCTAGTATTTTGCTGCTGGACACGCGTGCGTTCATGGCGGGCTTGCCGGACAACGGCTCCTATACTCCCGGCATGCGACGCCGTCGCGGGCGCTACGGCAACCGATACCGAACAGTCAGCCTGTTTGGCACATTGCTGCTACTGGTCGTCGTGATGTCCTGGCCGACAACGCATTTCGCGGTGCCGAAAGCTCCGGTGAGCTTCGCCGCCGCCGCCGTCCCGTCGCCGGCCCACGTCGTCGTCGTGGTGGAGGAGAACCGCTCCTACTCGAACATCATCGGTAACGCGGCGGCCCCCTATATCAACGCACTGGCTGCCGGCGGCGCGTCGATGACGCAATCGTTCGCCGAAGTACATCCGAGCCAACCGAATTACTTCGCGCTGTTCGCCGGAAGCACACTTGGGGTCAAGGAGAACACCTGCCCGGTCAACGGCGCCAACACCCCGAACCTGGGCGCACAGTTGCTGGCCTCGGGGCGCACCTTCATCGGGTTCGCCGAAGGGCTGCCGGCCGCAGGCTCGCAGGTCTGCAGCACCGCGAAGTACGCCCGCAAGCACGCACCGTGGGTCAACTTCAGCAACATTCCGCCGTCGTACTCGCTGCCGTTCTCCGCATTTCCGCCGCCGCAGAACTACGCCAGCCTGCCAACCGTCTCATTCGTCATCCCCGACGTCGACAACGACATGCACGACGGCTCGATCGCCCGCGGCGACACCTGGCTGCAGCAGAACTTGGCGGCCTATGCCGAGTGGGCAAAAGCCAACAACAGCTTGCTGATCCTGACCTGGGACGAGGACGACAACTCCGAAAACAACCGGATCCCGACGATCTTCTACGGGGCCAACGTCAGGCCCGGCACCTACAGTCAGCCGATGAGCCACTACAACCTGCTGTCCACCCTGGAGCAGATGTACGGGCTGCCCAAGCTCGGATTGGCGGCGCGGGCGCCGGCCATCACCGATATCTGGGTCGGCTAACCCGCTGGGCCACCGGCACCGCACCCGTCGTTATTCTGTGCCGCATGGCTGCTGACCTCGTGCCGATCCGCCTGAGCCTGACCGCTGGTGACCGCTACACCATCTGGGCGCCCCGCTGGCGCGACGCCGGTGACGAGTGGGAGGCGTTCCTCGGCCAGGATGAAGACTTGTATGGCTTCGACACGGCCGCTGACCTGGTCGCCTTCGTGCGTACCAACACCGACAACGACCTGGTCGACCATCCGGGCTGGCAGCGGCTGACCGAGGCCAACGCGCACAAGCTGGACCCCGCCGAGGGTCAGCAGTTCGACCTGATCGCGGTCGAGGAGATGGTCGCCGAGAAGCCGACCGAGGAGTCGGTGACGGCGCTGGCCGGCACGCTGGCCGTGGTGTCCTCCATCGGCTCGGTCTGCGAGCTGCCGGCGGTGATGAAGTTCTTCAACGGCAACCCCAGCCTGGGCACTGTCGCCGGCGGTTTTGATCACTTCACCGGGAAAGCGGGCCTGCGGCGCTGGCACGGGATCGCCGAGGTGATCGGCCGCAGCTGGGACGACGTGCTGGCCGCCGTCGACCGCGTCATCAGCACTCCTGAGGTCGACGCCGCGGCGGCGTCGAAGGCCGCCGACGAACTGGCGGAACCGCTCGAAGAGCCCGAGGAAGACGACGTCGCAGAGGCAGCGACGGACGAGGTCGAGCCCGCCGACGAGGCCGCCGAAGAAGAGGAAACCCGGGCGGCAGGTGACACTGCGGTGCTGGGCGGCGACGAGGACTTCTGGGGCCAGGTGGGTATCGACCCGATCCAGCTCCTGACCGGGGCCGGCACGTTCTACACACTGCGGTGCTATTTCGACGATCGTCCGATCTTTTTGGGCCGCAACGGGCGGATCAGTGTGTTCAGCTCGGAGCGGGCCCTGGCGCGTTATCTCGCCGACGAGCACGACCATGACTTGTCGGACCTGAGCACCTACGACGACATCCGCACCGCCGCCACGGACGGCTCGCTGCAGGTCGAGGTCACCGACGACAACGTCTACGTGCTGACTGGCCTGGGTGACGATCTTGCCGACGGGCCGGATGCGGTGGACCGGGAGCAGCTCGACCTGGCCGTGGAATTGCTGCGCGATGTCGGCGACTACGCCGAGGACAACACCGTCGACAAGGCGCTGGCGAACGAACGCCCGCTGGGCAAGTTCGTGGCTTACGTCTTGGAGCCGGGTTCGGCAGGCAAGCCCGCCGCCCCGTTTGCCGAAGTGGTGCGGGAGTGGGAGTCGCTGGACCGGTTCGTGGAGTCGCGGCTGAGGCGCGAATAGCGCCGCGGCTCAGGCGCGAATAGCGCGCAGCGCCAGCAGCCGTCGGACCGCGTCGTCCATGTGCTCGTCGATGAGTCGCAGCGCCGCTGTCTTGTCACCGGAGCCGATGGCGTCGCGCAGCGTGACATGCTCGGCGACCTGCTCGGCCAGGTCCGGGTAGGCGTCTTGGAGTTCGCCGAGCAGCATTCGAGTTTCCAACAGCAGCGTCCGCATCGCCCGATGCAGCCGGGGGCTGCCGGCGCAGGCGACCAGCACCTCATGGAACTGCTGGTCCGCGTCCGCCACTGCCGCGCCATCAAGGCGGGCGGCCGCCGCGATCATCGCGTCGACGGGCTCCCCCAAACAGGCCCGGGCAGCCGCGGGGCCGTCGCGCAGAATCTCCTCGATGGCTGCCCGCTCGATGGCTTTACGGACCCGGTACACATCAGCCACGTCGGCCTCGGTGAGTTCGACCACGAAGATGCCGCGGTGGCGTTCGCTGCGCAACAGCCCCTCGGCCACCAGACGCTGCATCGCCTCGCGCAACGGGCCGCGCGATACCGCGAACTGGGCAGCAAGGCCGGCTTCCCCCAGCTGTTGACCGGGTGCCAGCTGGCCGCGGGTGATTGCCTCACGCAGCCGCTCGGCGATCAGCTCGGCCGTCGACTGTCTGCTCAACGGCTGGAAGGCTGCCGGGTCTGAAACCGTCATCGTCGCTCCTCGAACAGCGACCCCAGACCCGTTGCATGTCGCGTTATCCCGGCAATACGCAAGCCCTCCCACACGGTGACCGCGTTGGCGGTCAGCACCGGCTTGTCGAGCAGCTGCTCGAGCGCCTCGACCTGCGCCACGGTGTGCATGGCGGTGTCCGGAATCAGCAGCGCGTCGGCATTCGGATCGTCGTTACGTTGGGCCAGCTTCTGCACCTGTTCCGGGTCCAGCCGCCCCACTTCGGCGGCAGTGTCAATACCGGCGTTACCCATCGATTCGACGCTGATGTTATGTGCGGCAAGGAAACTGACGAACAGGTCGGCGATGTCTCGCGGATAGCTGGCCGCTACGGCAACCCGCGAGCAGCCCAGCGCGGCCAGCGCATGGACGAACGCGAAGGAGGTGCTCGACGCCGGCACTCCGGCAGCCTTGGCCAGTCCGTCGGCCTGCTCGACCGCGCCATCCGGCCCGTACACGAATCCCCCTGAGGTGCAGGCGAACATCACCGCATCCGGCCGATGTGGCTCCAACAACGCCGCCCCCTCGGCCAGTTTGGCCGGGCTTCCCAGGTCACGCAGCTCGTCGACGGCGTGCAGGTCTGTTCCGTATACGTGCACCACGGCCAAGTTCACGCCGAGCCGCTCAGCGGCCCGCGGGTAGTCGGATTCCGCGGCGTGGTCGGGGTAGATGAAGCCGACGGTGTCGTTCATCGCTGTGCCTCCGCGAAGACGTCTCGCAACCAGCGGCCCGGTCCCATCATCGGTAGCTCCATCCGGCCCAGGCACGCCCACATGGTCAGCTGGTTGGCCGTCAGGATCGGCTTACCGAGCATTTTCTCCAGCGGAGCGATGATGTCGTAGGTGCGCAGGTTCGTGCAGCTGACAAAAATGGCCTGCGCGTCGGGGTGGTCGGCAGCGACGATCCGTTCAGCCACCGTGCGGTAGTTCACCTTCCAAATGCCGCCGCCCAGGCCGAGATAATCGGATTGCAGCACCGTTACGCCCAGCTGGTTGAGGAAGATGTGCAAAAGTTCGGTCAACTCTTCGTCATAGGGCGTGATCACGGATATCCGTGAAACCTTCAGCGCTGTAACGGCTTCGGCCAACGCGCCTGATGTTGTGACAGCCGCCTTGGCGCCGGCCGCTTCGATGGCGGCGACCAAGGTCTTTTCATACTCCACGCCATGGACGAAACTACCCGAAGTACATAGGTAAGCGACCACCTCCGGCTCGACGTGCAGCACGTCACGAGTCGCCGCCTCCAGATGGCTTGTGTTCGAAACCAGTTCGGCCATCAGCCGGCTCACCGGAACGGGTTCATAGTGGGTGCGGGCCAGATGCAGGGACACGTCGGCCGGGATCCAGCGCCACAACTCGCGTTCTAAGGCCAGATCGAAGGGCGCGATAATGCCGATGCCTCGTTGCTCAGCTGGACCGTCGAACTCTGGCAAGCTCGACAGATCCATGGGTGGTCCCAACTGACGTACCACTCCAGGCCGGCCCTGGATTGTTGACAATCATACGATGTGTTTCTACCGTGTCAATGTGGGCGCGCGCTCTGTCGTCACGGTCCAACACGGCGAGTCGGTCCCCGGCCAACTTTCCTCGCTCGACGCGGACGCCGAACTGCGGCTGGTGCCGTCGTCGCGGCTCGCCGACGCGCTGCCGGGTGCCGATGTGCTCTTCGTCTACGACTTCTCCTCGCCGGCGTTGCGGTCGGCCTGGTCGGCTGCTGATTCGCTGCGCTGGGTGCAGGTGGCGGCCGTCGGGGTGGATGCGGTGCTGTTCGACGATCTGATCGACAGCACGGTGGTGCTCACCAATTCGCGTGGCATCTTCGAACGTCCGATCGCTGAATACGTTCTGGGCCAGATCCTGGCGTTCGCCAAGGATTTTCGACGGTCCATGCGTGCGCAGGAGACTCAACAATGGTGCCACTTCGAATCGGAGCCGATTGCCGGCGCATCGGTCGTCGTCGTCGGCACCGGCCCGGTCGGCCGGGCCATCGCCCGGTTGCTGCGGGCCGTCGGCATGAGCGTGCGCGGTGTCGGACGCACACCGCGCGCCGATACAGACTTCGGTGAGATCAGCGCTGACCTGCATGCCGCGGTGGCCGACGCCGACTATGTGGTGCTCGCCGCTCCGCTGACGCCGCAGACCCGCGGAATCGTCGACGCCGAAGCGCTGGCCGCCATGTCGCCGCGGGCGCGGTTGATCAACATCGGCCGCGGTGAGTTGGTGGTCACCGACGCGCTGGTGGCGGCGCTGCAGGGCGGGCGCCTTGCCGGTGCGGCACTCGACGTCGTCGATCCAGAACCGTTGCCGCCGGGCCATCCGCTCTGGACTACGCCCAATATTGTTCTGACTCCGCACAATAGCGGCGACGTGCACGGATGGACCGTCGAACTGCAGCAGCAGTTCATCGCCAACTTCCACCGCTATCGCGCCGGCCAACCATTACACAATGTCGTCGACAAGCACCGCGGCTACGCGCCGAGCGGGGCCGGCTAAGGAGTAGCGCGCATGACACCGCCAGCGACGATGCAGAGCGAAGCGATGAAGAGGAGCGGCGCATCATGACCCAGCCCACCGACCTGACTGCGCTGCAGCTGGTCGCTGCCTACACATCTGGTGAACTCTCACCCGTCGAGGCGACCGCGGCCGCGCTCTCGGTCATCGCCGAGCGCGACAGCGAGATCAACGCCTTCTGTCTGGTCGACGAGGAGGCGGCGCTGGCGCAGGCCCGCAAGTCCGAGGCCCGTTGGCAAGGCCACTACACCAAGGGACTGCTCGACGGTGTGCCGGTCGCCATCAAGGACGTGTTCCGAACCGCCGGTTGGCCTACCCTGCGCGGCTCGCGGCTCACCGACGCCGCCGGACCCTGGCCCGATGACAGCCCGGCGGTGGGCAAGATCCGCAACGACGGCATGGTGATGCTGGGCAAGACCACCACCCCGGAGTTGGCCTGGAAAGGCGTCACTGACAGCGCGCTGCACGGTGTGACCCACAACCCGGTCGATTCCACTCGCACGGCGGGCGGTTCGTCGGGCGGCAGCGCCGCGGCGGTGGCCGCCGGCATGGCGCCATTGTCGATCGGTACCGACGGCGGCGGCAGCATCCGAATTCCGGCCAGCTTTTGCGGAGTGGTCGGCTTCAAACCCACCCATGGGCGGGTGCCGATGTACCCGATCAGCCCGTTCGGCCCACTGGCCCACGGCGGGCCGATCACCCGGACCGTCGAGGACGCCGCGATGTTGATGGACATCATCGCGTTGCCGGACCATCGTGACCCGACCTCGCTGCCGCCGACGCTGGCCACCTATCGCGGCGAACTCCACCGTGACGTCGTGGGATTGGGTGTCGCCTATTCGGCCACGCTGGGCTACGTCGAGGTCGATCCCGAGATCGGATCGGCGGTGGCGACGGCCGTGCGGGCGCTGGCCGATGCAGGGCTGAACGTCGTCGAGGCGGATCCCGGCTTCGCCGACCCGATTGACGCCTTCGAAACCGTCTGGGCCACTGGCGTTGCCGGCAGCCTGCGGGCCTACGGCGACCAGGGCCGCGACCTCGTCGACCCCGGTCTGGCGGAGATGTGGGAACAGGGGTTGACCGTATCCGGCGTCGACTATCTCGACGCGCGGCAGGTCTGTGTCGACCTGGGCTTGGCGATGGGGCAGTTCCATGAAACGCACAACCTGCTGATCACCCCGACGACGCCGATCCCGGCGTTCACTGCCGGCCATGACGTGCCGGTCGGGTCCGGGATGCGCTGGTGGGCGCAGTGGACACCATTCACCTACCCGTTCAACATGACTCAGCAGCCCGCGCTGAGTATCCCGATCGGGGTGACGCGCGACGGGCTGCCCATTGGCCTGCAGATTGTCGGTCCCCGACACAGCGACGACCTGGTACTGGCGGTGGGCCGGTTCGCCGAGCAGGTGCTGGGTTAACCGGGGTTAGCCCGTTCTGCCCCGAGCGTGCGCAAAAGCGGTGTCCCGCCCGGCGTGTCGGCCGGGGACACGCACGCTCGCGCAGAAATGCCTAGGCGCGGGCGAAGGCCAGTTGCTCGCCGATCGCGCCACCCATCCACAGGTCGGTGCAGGCCGCCGCGATGTCGTCGAGCCCCTCTTCGATCGTGGCGAAGACATTGCCGGGCACCCAGCCAATGTCCCCATTGATAAGTAAGTTGTTGCGGCCGTAGAAGATTGCCAGATCGGTGGCGCCTTGCGGGGAATGTGCCTCGGAGCCTTGGTCATAGCCGTAGGCCGGATTCCCGATCTCGGACGCCTCGAAGCCGAAGAAGCACACGTCGCCGGGAATCGGTGTCACCGTGCAGTTTTCGCGCCCCGGCACACCCAGCGGCGGTAGCAATGTGTACACCTCGTTGCGGGCGTACTTACCGTGATAGGCCTGGCCGGCCACCGGCAGCGCTTCCCAGACGGCCGCGCAGGTGCGCGGCGCGTGGTCGTCGAGCAACCGCGCCCGGCAGGACACGTTGCGCTTAGTCAGCGTGATCGAGATAAAGCGCGCCACGTCGGCCCCCTACCTTTGTCGATTGTTGACAATTCACTAGCATAGTGGCGTGCCAACGGATACCGAACGCATGGTGGTGGCCCGGGCCATGGGACAGCAACCGGCCGATGGCACCCGATTCGACGTCGTCGATCCCTCGACCGAGCAGCCGATCGCCGCGGTGCTGGACATGGGTCCCGACCCGGCCACGGCCTGCCTGGACGCCGCGGTCTCGGCGCAGCCCTGCTGGGCGGCGACCACCCCCACGCAACGAGCCGACGTCTTGACTCGCGCCTACCAGTTGATGATCGAGCGCACCGACGAGTTGGCCCTGCTGATGACGCTCGAGATGGGCAAACCCCTGCCGGAGGCGGCAGGTGAGGTGCGTTATGCGGCCGAGTTCTTCCGCTGGTTTGCCGGTGAGGCGCTGCGGATCGACGGCGGGCTGATGACCTCACCCGACGGCCGGTCCCGTCTGCTGGTCACCCACCAGCCGGTCGGGCCGTCGCTTCTCGTCACACCGTGGAACTTTCCGCTGGCGATGGGCACCCGCAAGATCGGCCCGGCACTGGCAGCGGGCTGCACCTGTGTGGTCAAGCCGGCCGAGCAGACCCCGCTGTCGATGCTTGCGCTGCTGGGCATCCTGCGCGAGGCCGGTGTTCCCGACGGCGTGGTCACCGTGGTGACGACCACCGACCCGGCAGCGGCGATGGCGCCGTTGCTGGCCGACCCGCGGGCCCGCAAGCTGTCGTTCACCGGTTCCACCGCCGTCGGTCGGGTGCTGCTGGCGCAGTGCGCCCAGACCGTCAAGCGCACTTCGATGGAACTCGGCGGCAACGCGCCCTTCATCGTGTTCGACGACGCCGACATCGACGAGGCTGTCGGCGGAGCGCTGGCCGCCAAGATGCGCAACATCGGCCAGGCCTGCACCGCCGCCAACCGCATCTACGTCCAGCGCTCCATCGCCGAGTCGTTCACCGCCGCGCTCGTCGGCCGGATGGGCGCGCTGAAAGTCGGGCGCGGCACCGAGACCGGGGTGGACCTCGGGCCGCTGATCGACGCCGACGCGGTGGCCAAGGTGTCGGCATTGGTGGCCGACGCCCGCGCCCGTGGGGCCACCTTAAGGCTCGGCGGTCAGCGCCTCGACATGCCCGGGTACTTCTATCCCCCAACGGTTCTCACCGATGTTCCGGACGATGCCGACATGGCGTGCACCGAGATCTTCGGACCGGTGGCCGCAGTCAGCGCCTTCGACACCGAGGATGAGGTCGTCGCACGGGCCAACGACACCGAATACGGCTTGGTCGCTTACCTCTACACCAACGACACCCGGCGCGGCTGGCGCGTGGCCGAGGCGCTCGACACCGGGATGGTCGGCCTGAACCAGGGTGTGGTGTCCACACCGTCCGGCCCGTTCGGCGGGGTCAAGCAGTCCGGGCTGGGACGCGAAGGCGGCTTCCTCGGCATTGCCGAATTCCTGGAAACCAAGTACATCGGCGCGGCCCGCTGAGCCCAACGGGTCTAGCGGCTTTCCTGGCGACGGCCGAGCGGCAGCAATCGGTGGTCGCGGGTGAATATCCGACGCACCAGCCCGAGCGCCACCACCACGGTGGTGACCGCGACCGATCCCAGGATCAGAAACATCACGACCGCCTGCACCAGTACCGCCTCTACCGGGGAAACCCCCGCCAGGATGAGCCCGGTCATCGCGCCCGGCAAGAAAACCAGGCCGGTGGCCTTGGTGGTTTCGATTTGCGGAGTCAGCGCCGACCGCAACGCCGTTCGCAGGTACGGGGCGGCAGCTTGCCGGTAGGGCTGAGCAAGAGCCAGTCGGGCTTCGACCTCGTCGCGTTTGTCGCGCAACTCGTCGACCAGGCGGCGGGCCACCAGCACGGTGGCCGTCATCGAGTTGCCGATCATCATGCCCGCGATCGGGACCAGGGTTCGGGGCTCCAGGGGAAACACCCGCAACCCGAATATCACGCCGAGCGTGGCGATCGCCGCGGTGGCAAAGGCGGCGATCGCCAACGGCCCCAGTCGGGGGACCTCCGGCGCGCGTTTGCGGGCGACATCGCCGGCATACGCGACCATGCCCGCGGTCCACGCCCACGACCACCACATCGACCGGCCCGGCTCGAAAAGCAAGACCAATACCCCGCCCACCAGCAGCAGCTGCACCAGCGCACGCACCGCCGACCACACCACCTGGCGTTCCAAATCCAGCCGCTGCCATAGCGAGATCGCCGCCGCGAACCCGACCAACGCCAGCGATATCGCCAGCCCTACCCATCCGACCTCGCCGTTCATCGCGTCACCTCCCCGCTGCCGGGCCGGCTGCGGTGCAGCGGCCCTGTTCGATCTGCACCACCCAATCGGCAATGCGCTCAACCTGCGCCGAGTCGTGGGTGACCCACAGCGCGGGAATTCCGTCCTCGTCGGCCAGGGCGCGCACCGCCTGTTCAATTGCGCGCGCCGCGGTGTTGTCGACGGCCGACGTCGGTTCGTCCAGCAGCAACACCTGCGGCTGCGCAATCAGCGTGCGGGCCAAGCACATCCGCTGTGCCTCGCCGCCGGACAGCGCCGTCGCGTCACGATCCAGCCATGACCCGGTCAACGCCACCCGAGCCAGCATGTCGCGCATCTGCGCATGCGATGCCTGCGGGTCGGCGGTCCGCAGGTTGTCACTGACGGTGCCGGGAAACGGTGTCGGGCGCTGAAAACACATGCCAGCCTGGCGGCGTAACCACAGCGGATCGGCGTTTTCAACATCATTGCCGTAAAACAACACTCGCCCGCTCGTCGGTACCTCCAGCCGATTACACAATCGCAGCAACGTCGACTTGCCCGATCCCGACGGGCCGAACACCACCGTTACCCCCTGCTTCGGGATCTCGGCGGTGAACCCGTCCAGCGCACGCACAGTGTCACGTTCGACCACGACGTCGGCGAAGTCGAACACCGAGTCGGTAGCGGCCACTGTGCTAGCCGACCAGCACCGCGTACCGCGGTTTGATGACGTCGTCAATGATCGCCAACCGCTCGTCGAATGGAATGAAGGCCGACTTCATCGCATTAATGGTGAACCGCTCGAGGTCAGTCCAGCCGTAGCCGAAAGCCTCTACCAGCCGCTGCATTTCGCGGCTCATGAAGGTGTCGCTCATCAGCCGGTTGTCGGTGTTGATCGTCACCCGGAATCTGGCCCGCGCCAACAGGTCAAACGGGTGGTTGGCGATGCTGTCGACCGCGCCGGTCTGCACGTTGGAGCTGGGACACATCTCGAAGGGGATCCGCTTGTCCCGCAGGATCGATGCCAGCCGACCCAACCGAACCCGGCCATCGGGCTCGACGTCGATGTCGTCGACGATCCGCACGCCGTGACCCAGCCGGTCGGCGCCGCAAAACGCGATCGCTTCGTGGATGGACGGCAAACCGAACGCCTCGCCGGCATGAATGGTGAAGCGGGCGTTGTGGTTTCGCATGTATTCGAACGCGTCGAGATGCCGGGTGGGCGGGTAGCCGGCCTCCGCGCCGGCGATGTCGAATCCGACGACACCCTTATCCCGGAATCGGATCGCCAGCTCGGCGATCTCGCGGGACAGCGCGGCGTGCCGCATGGCGGTGACCAGGCAGCGCACCGTGATAGCGCGCCCCTCGGCTGCGGCCGCTTTCTCGCCGTCGGCGAAACCTGCCAGCACGGCATCGGTGACTTCGTCGAAGGACAGCCCACGGTTGATGTGCAGCTCGGGAGCAAATCGAACTTCGGCGTACACCACCGAGTCAGCGGCCAGGTCTTCCACGCATTCGCAGGCCACCCGATGCAGCGCCTCGGGAGTTTGCATGACCGCGACAGTGTGCGAGAACGGTTCCAGGTAGCGCTCCAGCGAGCCGCTGTGCGACGCAGTGCGAAACCACGTGGCCAGCTCCTCGACATCGGTGGCCGGCAGGTCGTCGTATCTGGTCTGACCGGCGATGTCGAGCACGGTCGCCGGGCGCAGCCCGCCGTCGAGGTGATCATGCAACAACGCCTTCGGCGCCTGCCGGATCATCTCCAGGCTCAGCGGTGTGGTCATGACCCAATCCGATCGATGATCAGCGGCCGCCGGGCCGGCGGGGTGTCACCGATGCTCCACGCGGCATCCAGCTCGGCCATTGCCGCGCCGAAACGTTCGGGGGTGTCGGTGTAGAGGGTGAACAGCGGCTCACCGGCGGCCACCGGTTCACCGGGGCGGCGGTGGATTCGGATGCCGGCCCCGGGCTGCACCCGCTCGCCCGGCCGGGACCTGCCCGCACCGAGCCGCCATCCCGCCAGCCCTACTGCCATTGCCTCGATGTCGCCCATTGTGCCGCCCCGTGTTGCTGTGACGGTCTCGGAACACCTACCGATTGGCAACGGTACCGACAAGTCACCCTGCTGCGCGGCCACTAATGCCCGAAAGCGGTCCATCGCGGTGCCGTCGCGCAACGTCTGGGCCGGATCGCGACCGTCGACCCCGGCGATCTGCAGCATCTCGGCGGCCAGCCGCAGCGTCAGCTCCACCACGTCGGGCGGCCCGCCGCCGGCCAGCACCTCGAGGGCTTCGGCCACCTCCAGCGCGTTGCCTGCGGTGCGGCCGAGCGGAGCGTTCATGTCGGTGAGCATGGCGCAGGCGGGTACGCCGTGGGCGTCGCCCAGCCGCACCATCGCACGTGCCAGCTCCTCGGCCTGCGGCCGCGACGTCATGAACGCTCCCGAACCGACCTTGACGTCGAGCACCAGCGCGCCGGCTCCTTCGGCCAGCTTCTTGCTCATCACCGAGCTGGCGATCAGTGGCAGCGACTCCACCGTGCCGGTGACGTCACGCAACGCATAGAGTTTCGCGTCGGCCGGCGCCAATCGGCCAGCCGCGAAGATGGCGGCGCCGATGTCGCGGAGTTGTTGGCGGACTTGCTGTTTCGGAAGGTCCGCGGTGAAGCCGGCGATCGATTCCAGCTTATCCAGCGTCCCGCCGGTGTGGCCGAGTCCGCGCCCCGACGCCTGGGGCACCGCGGCACCGCAGGCTGCGACGACGGCGACCAACGGCAGCGTGATCTTGTCACCGACCCCACCGGTGGAGTGCTTGTCCACCGTGGGCAGCGGCGCGCCGTCGCGGCGCAGATCACCGAAGTCCATCCGCTCACCGGAGGCGATCATCGCCGCCGTCCAGCGGGCGGTTTCGTCGCCGTCCATGCCCTGCAAAAGAATCGCCATCAGCAACGCCGCCATCTGTTCCTCGGCGACACGTCCGTCGGTGTAGGCGTCGATGACCCAGTCGATCGCGGCATCCGACAACCGATTCCCATCGCGTTTGGTCTTGATGACCGTTGGCGCGTCGAAGCTCACGGGAGGTCGCCCGGACCGAAAGCCTCGGGCAACAAGTCACCCAGCCGGCGCGGGCCGTCGGGGTGATCGATCAGCAGCTGCGGTCCGCCGTGCTCCAACAGCACCTGCCGGCAGCGCCCGCATGGCATCAAGAGGGAGCCACCCGCCTCGAGGCAGGACAGCGCGAGCAGCCGGCCGCCGCCGCCAGTATGCAGGGCACACACCACAGCACACTCGGCACAGAGACCTAGGCCATATGAGACATTCTCCACATTGCAGCCGGTGATCACGCGCCGATCGTCGACCAACGCCGCTGCTCCCACCCGCAGCCCCGAATACGGTGCGTAAGCATCCTGCGCTGCCTGGATCGCCTTGTCGCGCAGCGATTCCCAGTCAACAGTGTCGGTCATCGTCGCGGCAACGAACGTGGATGCAATACACGGGGCGGGCTCCGATCACTGTTGGTCAACTCACAACGCCAGCCTAGATCCACCGCCGTCCACAGCGTCGGCGGCCGCGGAGTGGTTTATCCGGCCTATAAATGGGTTTAGAGTCCACCCGACGGCCCATCAATTCACTGGTGGCCGTCTCAAGCGCGGCGAAGCCGGGCCGCGGCGGGTCAACACGAGATTCCGGAGGCGGTGATGACGACGGCGACATCCTCGACAGTGCCAGGATCGCGGGCTCGGCCGCGGCGCCGAACTCTGTATCGCGGCGATCCGGGTATGTGGTCGTGGGTGCTGCACCGCATCACCGGCGCCACCATCTTCTTTTTCCTGTTTGTGCACGTGCTGGACACCGCGCTGGTCCGGGTCGCTCCGCAGACCTACAACGCGGTCATCGAGACCTACAAGACCCCGATCGTGGGCCTGATGGAGCTGGGGCTGGTGGCCGCCGTGCTCTACCACGCGCTCAACGGCATCCGGGTCATCCTGATCGACTTCTGGTGGCAGGGCGCCCGCTATCAGCGGCTGATGCTGTGGGCCATCGCGATCATCTGGCTGCTGGTCATGGTTCCGGCGTCGGTGGTGGTCGGTATCCACATGTGGGGGCGGTTCGGATGAGCACACCTGATCTTCAGTTAGGCCGTGGCGACCTCGCCCCGGTGCGCCAGCGCAGCCAGGACCGCCCCGCCGGCCTGGACAATCCGCGGGCGCCGCGCCGCCGGGCCGGGATGCCCAACTTCGAGAAGTACACCTGGCTGTTCATGCGGTTTTCCGGCATCGTGCTGGTCTTCCTGGCGCTCGGGCACCTGTTCGTGATGCTGATGTGGGACGACGGCGTGTATCGCATCGACTTCAACTACGTCGCACAGCGCTGGGCGTCGCCGTTCTGGCAGACCTGGGATTTGCTGTTGTTGTGGCTGGCACAGTTGCACGGCGGCAACGGTCTGCGCACGATCATCGACGACTACACCCGCAAGGATTCCACCCGGTTCTGGCTGAACACGCTGCTGGCGTTGTCGATGATCTTCACGCTGGTGCTGGGGACTTATGTGCTGTTGACCTTCGACCCGAACATCTCATGATTACGCCGCCTCCTCCTCATCGCTCCGCTCTGCATCGCCGGCGGCGGTCATGATTCAAGAACATCGATACGACGTGGTGATCGTCGGCGCCGGCGGTGCCGGTATGCGGGCGGCGGTGGAAGCGGGTCCGCGCGTTCGGACTGCCGTGTTGACCAAGCTCTATCCCACCCGCAGCCACACCGGCGCCGCCCAGGGCGGAATGTGCGCGGCGCTGGCCAACGTCGAAGACGACAACTGGGAATGGCACACCTTCGACACCGTCAAGGGCGGCGACTACCTCGCCGACCAGGACGCAGTCGAGATCATGTGCAAAGAGGCCATCGACGCGGTGCTCGACCTCGAGAAGATGGGGATGCCGTTCAACCGCACCCCTGAGGGCCGCATCGACCAACGCCGATTCGGCGGCCACACCCGCGATCACGGCAAGGCCCCGGTGCGCCGGTCCTGCTATGCCGCCGACCGCACCGGCCACATGATCTTGCAGACGCTGTACCAGAACTGCGTCAAGCACGACGTGCAGTTTTTCAACGAGTTCTACGTGCTCGACCTGGCGCTCACCCAAACCCCGAAGGGGCCGGTGACCACCGGAGTGGTCGCCTATGAGTTGGCCACCGGCGAGATTCACGTGTTCCACGCCAAGGCCGTCGTGATCGCCACCGGTGGCTCGGGGCGGATGTACAAGACCACCTCGAATGCGCACACCCTGACCGGCGACGGCATCGGCATCGTCTTCCGCAAGGGACTCCCGTTGGAGGACATGGAGTTTCACCAGTTCCACCCGACCGGCCTGGCCGGGCTGGGCATCCTGATCTCCGAGGCCGTGCGTGGTGAGGGCGGCCGGCTGCTCAACGGCGAGGGTGAGCGGTTCATGGAGCGCTACGCGCCGACGATCGTCGACCTGGCGCCGCGCGACATCGTCGCCCGCTCGATGGTGCTCGAGGTGCTGGAGGGCCGCGGCGCCGGGCCCAACAAGGACTACGTCTACATCGACGTGCGGCACCTGGGCGAGGACGTGCTGGCGGCCAAGCTGCCCGACATCACCGAATTCGCCCGCACCTATTTGGGTGTCGACCCGGTCAACGAGCTGGTCCCGGTGTATCCGACCTGTCACTACGTGATGGGCGGCATTCCGACCACGGTTACCGGGCAGGTGCTGCGGGACAACACCACCGCCGTGCCGGGGCTGTATGCGGCGGGCGAGTGCGCCTGCGTGTCGGTGCACGGCGCCAACCGGCTCGGAACCAATTCGCTGTTGGATATCAACGTCTTTGGGCGCCGGGCCGGGATTGCCGCCGCCAACTACGCTTCTGGGCACGACTTCGTCGAACTGCCGCCGGAGCCGGCGGCGATGGTCGTCAACTGGGTCGCGGATATTTTGTCCGAGCACGGCAACGAACGTGTTGCCGACATTCGCGGCGCGTTGCAGCAGACCATGGACAACAACGCCGCGGTGTTCCGCACCGAGGAAACGCTGAAGCAGGCGCTCACCGACATCCACGCGTTGAAAGAGCGGTATTCCCGAATCACGGTGCACGACAAGGGGAAACGGTTCAACAGCGATCTGCTGGAAGCCATCGAGCTGGGATTCCTACTGGAACTGGCCGAAGTCACCGTGGTGGGCGCGTTGAATCGCAAGGAATCCCGCGGCGGGCACGCCCGCGAGGACTACCCCAATCGCGACGACACCAATTACATGCGCCACACCATGGCCTACAAGCAGGGTAGCGAGCTGCTGTCCGACATCCGGCTGGATTTCAAGCCGGTGGTGCAGACCCGCTACGAGCCCAAGGAACGGAAGTACTGATGTCGTCAGACGAGGTTGTGGAGACCCCGGAAGCCGGTGACCTGCCGTTGCCGCCGGTTCCCGACGGCGCGGTGACGGTGACGCTGAAGATCGCCCGGTTCAATCCGGAAAATCCGGATGCTGCCGGATGGCAGAGCTTTCGGGTGCCGTGCCTGCCCAGTGACCGGCTGCTGAATCTGCTGATCTACGTCAAGAGTTACCTCGACGGCACGCTGACGTTCCGGCGGTCCTGCGCGCATGGGGTGTGCGGTTCCGACGCGATGCGGATCAACGGCCACAACCGGCTGGCCTGCAAGGTGCTGATGCGTGACCTGCTGCCCAAAAAGCCGAGCAAGCAATTGACCATCACCATTGAGCCGATCCGCGGACTGCCCGTGGAGAAGGACTTGGTGGTCGACATGGAGCCGTTCTTCGACGCCTATCGCGCGGTCAAGCCCTACCTGATCACCAGCGGCAATCCGCCGACCCGGGAGCGAATCCAAAGCCAGACCGACCGGGCCCGCTACGACGACACCACCAAATGCATCCTGTGCGCGGCCTGCACCACCAGTTGCCCGGTGTTCTGGCATGAGGGTTCATATTTCGGGCCGGCCGCGATCGTCAATGCGCACCGCTTCATCTTCGACAGCCGCGACGAGGCCGCCGCTGAGCGCCTCGACATCCTCAACGAGGTCGACGGGGTGTGGCGCTGCCGCACCACATTCAACTGCACCGAGGCCTGTCCGCGCGGCATCGAGGTGACCAAGGCCATTCAAGAGGTCAAGCGCGCGCTGATGTTCGCGCGCTAGGGTTTCCGCCGCGAGCGCGCGTGTCCCCGGCAATCAGCC
>NZ_JCALCY010000020.1:0-59899 GCF_059812585.1 Mycobacterium sp. NGS48 | reverse complement strand
ATGGGCGTACGAATCCACACACTCGCGTCGCCCTGAACTGGACCTTGAGGCCACGCGTGTCATCCCCGTGACGCGGTGCCGTCGCACCTAAACTGACCTTGATCCAGCAGGGAGGGGCAGCGACGTATCGGCGGCAACGACGGCACCGACGAGGCAGGCAGTCGGCGCGCAAAAGGGGCCAGCATGGGACCGGCCGGGGAAAGCCCTGGGCCGGTTCGCTGTGCTGAGCGGCCTCGCTGGGTTGCCCCAATCCGGCGCGCCGCGCGGCTGGCGAGTACGCGCGGTAGCGATCGCAGCCGACGAGAACAGCGCCGCCCGGGAATTCCGGCGCTGGACGGCCTGCGTGCGATAGCAGTCGCATTGGTGCTCGCCGACCACGGCGGCATTCCCGGCCTAGCCGGTGGGTTCCTGGGCGTCGATATCTTTTTCGTGCTCAGTGGCTTTTTGATCACCTCGCTGCTGCTCGACGAGCTCGGCCGAACTGGCCGTATCAGCCTGGGCGACTTTTGGATTCGGCGGGCGCGACGGCTATTGCCGGCGCTCGTATTGATGGTGCTGGCCGTCGCGGTCGCCCGGCGGCTGTTTCCGCCCGAGGCGGTCACCGGCTTGCGCGACGAGGCTGTCGCCGCATTCTTCTGGGCGGCGAACTGGATGTTCGTTGCGCAGCAGACCGATTATTTCACCCAGGGCACACCGCCCTCGCCCTTGCAACATGCCTGGTCGCTCGGTGTAGAGGAGCAGTACTACATCGTGTGGCCGCTGCTGCTGATAGGGCTGGCGGTGATATTGGCGGCGCGCGCACGCCGCCGAGGCAGGTTGGCCACCGTGGGCGGCGTTCGGTTGGCCGTTGTCCTGCTCGCCACGGCAGGCGCACTGACATCTGCGGCCCTCGCCGTCCTGCTCGCCTCGGATGCGTCACGCGACCGGGTCTATTTCGGCACCGACACCCGGGCGCAGGCGCTGTTGACCGGCGCGGCCGCGTCGGCGCTTCTAGTGGGCGATTGGTCGTCGCTGAACCGCGGCTGGTCGCTGATCCGGACCCGTTGGGGCAAATGGGCCGCCCGACTGTTGCCGGTGATCGGCCTTGCGGCCTTGGCGGTAGCTGTCCACTACGCGACCGGCAGCGCCCATGAGTTTCGCAACGGTCTGCTGGTCGCGGTGGCAGTGGCCGCCGTCCTGGTCGTCGCACCGGTGGCATTGGACCAGCGCGGGCCCGTCGCAACCATGTTGTCGTGGCGTCCCCTGGTGTGGCTGGGCACCATCTCCTACGGCGTTTATCTGTGGCACTGGCCGATCTTTCTCGTGCTCAACGGCGAGCGGACCGGCTGGTCCGGGTCTGCGCTGTTCGCTGTGCGGTGCGCAGCCACGGTGGCGCTGTCGGCCGCGTCCTGGTGGCTGATCGAACAACCGATTCGCAGTTGGCGACCGCTGCGGGTGCCGCTACTGCCGCTGGCCGGGGCTACCGCCACCACCGCCGCCGCGGTGACGATGCTGGTCATTCCGGTCGGTGTCAAAACGGGCGGGGTTTCGGATAGCGGCTTGCCGCCCGGTATTTCGTCCGTCGCGGTCGTTTCACCCTCACCGCCGGGCGGCACTCGGCCCGCGCGCGCACTAGCGCAGCGAGACCCACACCGGCCATTTACCGTCTCGGTGTTCGGTGACTCGATCGGCTGGACGTTGATGCACTACCTTCCGCAGACCCCGGGCTTCGATTTCGTCGACCACACCGTCATCGGCTGCAGCATGGTGCGCGGCGGCCCCTACCGGTATCTCGAACAGACCTTGGATCAAAAAAGCGAATGCGAATCCTGGCCAAGCCGATGGGCCGCCCAGATCGCCGAAGACCAACCGGATGCCATCTTGCTGGTCGTCGGACGCTGGGAGACAGTGGATCGGGTGAACGAGGGGCGTTGGACCCACATCGGCGACCCGGCATTCGATGCCTACATCGCCGGCGAGTTGGATCGGGCAATCGGCATCCTCAGCTCGACCGACGCGCCGCTGACGGTGGCTAACCTGCCCTACAGCCGCCAGGGCGAAAAACGGGACGGCAGTTTGCATCCAGAGGACCAGCCCGAGCGGGTGGACCAATGGAACGCATTGCTGCGCCGCACTATTGGACAGCGTGCCGGTGTCGGAATCCTCGATCTAAACAAGAAACTGTGCCCCGAAGGCGTCTACAGCGCCAAAGTAGACGGGATCCCAGTGCGCAGCGACGGCGTGCACCTGACCGCCGAGGGCGTCGAGTGGCTGATCCCGTGGCTTGAGGAATCGCTGCGGTAGTCGCTACTCAGCTAAGTGCAGCAGCTGATCTCCATGCTGTCGGACTCGCGGGCCAGGAAGTTGACACTTACGTAGCCGTTGTCCGGGTTGCGCACATAATCCAGGTAAGGCTGGGTGTCGGCCATGTTGGTATTGTCCGCGACGAGAAGGCTTCCCGGTGACAGCTGTGGTTCTAGCAGCTTGACCACCGGCAGGTACAGCTCCTTCCAGCCGTCGAGCAACACGAAATCGACCGTCCCGTCGAGGCTCTTCAGTGTCTCGAGCGCGTCTCCGTCCAGGACGGTAATCAGGTCGTCTAACCCGGTTTCGGCGAAAGTCCGTTTAGCCGTCGCGATTTTGCTGGCACTGAGCTCGGTCGTGACGACTCGGCCGACACCGTTGTCACGCACCGCCGCCGCCAAGTGGATCGCCGAAATGCCGAAAGACATCCCGAATTCGACAATGGTCGTCGGCCGGGCCGCCCGCACCAGTGCATACAGCAGCCGACCTGCCTCCGGTGTTACCGGGATGTAGAACTCGCTCATCGCGTCCGCGCGTTCCTGCGCGCCGGCGGACTGCCCGAAGTCACCGCGGCGTTCGCGCAACGTGGGCAGCTGAGCGCTGGCCGCCGTGTACATCCGGTCGAGGGCAGCCGCGACACCGGGATTGTGCAGGGTAGTAGCCATGACCACGAGCGTAGGCGACACCTATTCCGCCCTCCGTTTGACGGGCACCGGAGTTGGTGCCACCATGGAACGGCAGCATCTCGGTAGGTGAGGCGTCTGCACGGATATAGGCCACTGACCCCGAACGTCGAGAGACGCCCCGGGTCAGGACAGCTCTTCCCGGCTTAAGGGTTGAGCCCAAGTGGCTTCCGGATGGTGATCCGGATACGCCGTGCAGTGCCGAAGCTCCGACGAGAGGGATGCGCGTCCGCGGGTTCTCCGTCGGACGTTCTTTCCTCGCTGTGCGTGCACTGTAGTGACACCCGCGTGTGTCCTGGCCGTGAGGAGGTGAGAGGGCGAGATGAGTCCCAGCGATAGTCCTTATCCGCATTCGATATCCATTTCGTCCCGACCCGGTCGCGGCATTCCTGCAGCCTGAGCGTCTGTTCCAGGCCGCCGGACGGCCTGAGATCCGGCCGGGCCACCGGCAGGAGATGATCATGGCATTTGTTGTTGCACACCGTATTTCGCCCATGCCGCATGCCAGCCGGCGGGTGACCGCTCGGTGGCGGGCACGCCGCAACCTGACCCCGCAGGAGCGGGCCAACCTCTACGTATCGCGGATGGCTCCGGCCGTCATCACGGCTTCTTTGGGTGGGCATCCGTCCCACGGCAGCACCTGCTGACACCTCGAATCGCACTGACTACGGCGGCAATTGAAGCCGCCGGGTCAGCGCGCTGCCTGCAACTCAGCTGATCAGTTCTGCCAGAAAGGGAGACGCCGATGACGTCATCCTCCACTGAGGTACGCCGCGACACCGGCGCCGCGGTGGCCGTTGAGACCGCTGCGCTGGACTCCGCGCATGTCGGCGACATCGTCGGCGCGTTCGGCCGTATCGGCCGCCACGACAATGGAATTCGGCACAGCCGCTGGCAGCGGCTGCGAACGCTGATGGTCATCAGCGGACCCGGGTTGATCGTGATGGTCGGCGACAACGATGCCGGCGGCGTTGCGACATACGCGCAGGCCGGGCAGAACTACGGGATGGGCCTGTTGTGGACTCTGGTGCTGCTGATCCCGGTGCTCTATGTGAATCAGGAGATGGTGCTGCGGCTAGGCGCGGTCACCGGCGTCGGCCATGCCCGGCTGATTTTCGAGCGGTTCGGCAAGTTCTGGGGCGCATTCAGTGTCGGAGATCTGCTGTTGCTCAACGCGTTGACCATCGTCACCGAATTCATCGGTGTCGCATTGGCTCTCGGTTTTCTGGGCTGCCCGAAAACCGTGGCGATCCCGACCGCCGCGGTCTTGCTGTTCGCCGTGGTGGCCGGCGGCTCGTTTCGGCGGTGGGAACGGCTGATGTTCGTGCTGATCGCCGTGAACGTGGTGATCATCCCGATGGCGCTGATGGTGCACCCCACGCTGGACACCACCGCCCGCGGACTGGTGCCGCAATTCCCCGGCGGAATGGACTCCACGGTGTTGCTGCTGATCGTCGCGATCGTGGGCACCACCGTGGCGCCGTGGCAGCTGTTCTTTCAGCAGTCGAATGTCGTGGACAAACGCATCACGCCACGCTGGATCCGTTACGGCCGGGCGGATTTGATCCTGGGCATTGTCGTGGTGATGGCCGGGGCGGTAACGCTGATGGCCGCCACCGCATTCGGGTTCGCCGGAACCAAGCATTTCGGGCATTACACCGACGCGGGCGCGGTTGCGTCCGGCCTGTCACACCACGTCGGCGGCACGGTCGGGGTGCTGTTTGCGATCGTGTTGCTGGACGCGTCGCTGATCGGCGCCAATGCAATTGGGTTGTCCACGACCTACGCCATCGGCGATGCGTTCGGCAAGCGGCACTCACTGCACTGGAAGATCTCCGAAGCCCCGCTGTTCTACGGCGGCTATGCCGCCATCCTGGCAGTTTCGGCTGCCGTCGCGTTCAGTCCCGACCATGTCCTCGGTCTGATCACCCAGGGTGTGCAGGCGCTCGCCGGCGTCTTGTTGCCGTCGGCGACCGTCTTCCTGGTCCTGCTGTGCAATGACCGGCCGGTGCTTGGTCCCTGGGTAAACAGCCTGCGGCAGAACATTTTCGCGTGGACGACGGTGTGGTCATTGGTGTTGCTGTCACTGGCGTTGACGGCCTCGACGCTTTTCCCGGGCCTGCCCACCGCTGTGCTGAAGGCCGGCCTGCTCGGCGGCGCGGTAGCCGGGGTTCTCGCCGGCGCGGTCGTGATCGCTATTGCCCGCCGTTCCGCCGATCAGCGCACCGCGGAATCGGTTGCAGCCACGTTCGGCGGGCTGAGCACCGGCGAAGTCGAGGAGCTCGACGGCATCGCTGCGCTGACGCGCGCCGAACGGAACGCCGTTCATCGTGAGTACCGCGCGAACTGGCGCACACCGGCATTGACGACGCTGGCTCGTCCGGTCATGTCACCGGCCAGGAGGGCCGGGTTGTTCACCCTGCGCGCCTACCTGGTGGTCGCGGTGGCGTTGGTCGTCGTCAAAATCGCCCAGCCGGGTATAGGCTGAGCAGCGCTCGGGACGCATCGCGCCGGGTCATTGCTGCGGCAGCAACACAACCTTGCCGTGGGTATGCCGCTTTTCGAGCTGTTCGTATGCCTCGGCGACCCGGTCGAGGCGATAGGTCGATGCGATGTCGAAGTCGATCGCACCGCTGACGACCAGGTCCGCCATTTCAGCCAATATCGCCGGCGTCGAGGCGTCCATGCTGCCTTCGGTTTTCGCGCCGACTTCGGCTGCCTTGGCGAACGAAATGATGGTTTCGATCCGCTCCGGTGCCACACCGAGATCGACGGCCAGCTGGACATAGTCTGGCCCGAATAAGTCGATGAACGCGTCGATTCCGTTCGGCGCCGCGTCTTGCAGCCGAGCGGCCAGCCCCTCGCCATATCGGATCGGAGTGACATCGTGGGTGCGTAGCCAGTCGGCGTTGCGCTCCGAGGCGATACCGAGCACCCGCGCTTTGCGTAACACCAGTAGTTGTACGACCAGGCTGCCCACTCCTCCGGCAGCCGCAGACACCGCAACGGTTTCACCCGGTTGCGGCGCGACTGCTCGAACGGCGGCATAGGCAGTCACACCAGCGACGTACAGGGAACCGGCGATTTCCCACGATAATTCGGTGGGTTTGGGGATCAGCTGGTCCACCGGGACGACGGCGTGGGTGGCATGGCTGGATCGGCGCAAGCTGAAGCCCAGCACCTCGTCTCCGATCGCGAAGTCGCGCACTCCGCTTCCCACACCGACCACCACCCCGGCCAGGTCACTGCCTTGGCCGGACGGAAACGTCGCGGGGAACATCTCATGCATTGCCCCGACCCGGATGCCGGCCTCACCGGGGTTGATGCCCGTGGCGCGCACTTCGACGAGCACCTCGGCCTTCTCAGGCGACGGCATATCGATCTCAGCGACGTACAACTCTTCGCGCCCGCCGTAGCGGTCGAAACGAACAGCGTGTGCTTTCGAAGATGGCATCGTGGACTCCTGCCTGCCGGCTTTTCCCCTAGCCTGCCGGAACCGCTACAGCGCCGTCACCATGCCGACGCTGGTGTCGCGGACTGCTTCAACGGCGTTGCTACCAAACCCAATTGCGAGCAGTTCTGATCAAGCCACCACTTCGATCGGGTCACCGATGTGCACGGTGTCGAAGTACCAGGCGGCATTGTCCGGGCTGAGGTTGATGCAACCGTGGCTGACGTTGGCGTATCCCTGTGAGTCCACCGACCACGGCGCCGAATGCACGTAGACGCCGCTCCAGGTGACCCGCACCGCATAGGAGGCGGTGATCTTGTAGCCGTCCGGCGAATTCAATGGAATCCCAATGGTGCGCGAATCCATCACGACGGTGCGCTCTTTGCCCAGCGCGGTGAACGAACCGATCGGTGTCGGGCGGCTGGGTTTGCCCATCGACGCCGGCATCGTGCGCAACACCTCGCCGTCGACGCTAACCGTGAACGTATGCGCGGAAATCGAGGCGACGGCCAGCACTTCCGAGCCGGTCTCGAAGCCGGTCGACAGGCCGTGCACGTCGACGGCCACGTGGCTGTGCGACGGCCAGTAACTGTCGGGAATGAACTGCACGACGTTGTCGTCAACCCAGTTGAAATGCCCGCTGGTCTGGCTGGGCGAACTGACTTTGATCGTTCGCTCGATGGCGGCGCGGTCGGTGACCGGTCCGGTGAATGTGACGACGACCGGATGAGCCACACCCACCGTTTGACCGTTGGCCGGCTGGATCGACGCGACGCCGACGGCCGCGTTCGGCGGCGCAATCGCGGCCATGCTCGGGCTCGCCGAACCCGCCACCCCCATCGCGGCGACAGCCACCGTGACCAACACATATCGAACCGCTTTACGCACGGTCTTCACCCTCCGAGATGGTGCGATCGACCGCACCGCATTCTGCTTTCATACATCTACCCGTCCAGGGTACCCAGCAAACCCAATACAAGTCCGGCATCAGCCGCTATGCAGGCCTGACTGCCGGCCGGTCATCCGTTCGCAAGGTCACGGCCGCCTGCAAAGCCGATATCGATCCCGCGGGAATATTCGCAGTGGGCACGCCTTGTGTTACACCCAAGGTTATGAGCGATCCGTACACATGTCCGCGGGCGGGATCAGCGGCGTTGGTGCTGATCGATGTCCAGCGGGACACCTATGCCGACGACGGGCAACTGCGCGTCGACGGAACCCGGGAAGCGATCCCGGCAATGGCGCGGCTGGCTGCGGCGTTTCGCGAACGCTCGCTCCCGATCGTCCATGTCGTCCGGCTTTATCGGCCGGACGGTTCCAACGTCGACCTGGCGCGGCGGCAGTCGGTCGAACACGGTGCCCAACTCCTGGCGCCCGGTAGCGCGGGGTCGCAGATCGCACCGGAGTTGTTGCCCAAAGCTGTTGAGTTGGACCATGAACTGTTGCTGCGCGGCGGTCTCCAACAACTGGGCACTTATGAGCACGTGATGTACAAACCCCGGTGGGGCGCTTTCTACCAAACCAGCCTCGAAGAACACCTGCGTGAAAGCGGCAGTGACACCGTAGTTTTCGCGGGCTGCAATTTTCCGAACTGTCCGAGGGCCTCCATGTACCAGGCGTCCGAACGCGACTTCCGGGTCATGTTGGTGTGCGACGCAATGTCTGGCCTCTACGACCAGGGCATCGAGGAATGCCGTCGAATAGCTGTCGATGTGCGAGATTTGACGGCGACGCTGGTGTGGCTCGACGGGGAGCTGCCGTGACTCGCAACAAGCTGGTCGGCTCGGCCGCCGAAGCGGTCGCCGACGTCCCCGACGGCGCCAGCCTGGCCGTCGGCGGCTTCGGATTAGCAGGCATCCCATGGCTTCTCACCGAGGCGCTACTGAGCCAGGGCGCCGGCGACCTGACGATCGTGTCCAACAACTGCGGTGTCGACGGCGCCGGCCTGGGGCTGCTGTTGGACGCGCATCGGATCAGCCGGGTGATTGCCTCGTACGTGGGCGAGAACAAAGAGTTCGCCCGCCAATACTTGACCGGCGAACTCACCGTCGAGCTCACCCCGCAGGGCACCCTTGCCGAGCGGTTGCGCGCCGGCGGCAGCGGCATCGGCGCGTTCTACACCCCCACCGGCGTCGGTACCCTGGTCGCCGACGGTGGGCTGCCGTGGCGCTATCGCGCAGACGGCAGTGTCGCATTGGCCTCGCCGCCCAAGGAAGTCCGCAGCTTCGGTGGCAAGCAGATGGTGCTCGAAGAGGCGATCGTCACCGATTACGCGCTGATTCGCGCCGCAGTTGCCGACAAGGCCGGCAACTGTCGGTTCCACGCGGCAGCCCGCAACTTCAACCCGCCGGTCGCAATGGCGGGCCGTGTCACCGCGGTCGAGGCCGAGCGGATCGTCGACGTCGGCGAACTGCACCCCGACGATGTGCACCTGCCGGGCATCTTCGTCCATCGGGTTGTCGTGCTGACTCCAGAACAGGCTGCGCGCAAGTACATTGAGAAACGCACTGTCCGGCGGGCGAGACGACAATGACCTGGACCCGCGATGAAATGGCCGCCCGCGCCGCACAGGAATTGCGCAACGGCGATTACGTCAACCTTGGCATCGGCCTGCCGACGCTGATCGCTGACCACATTCCCGACAGCGCCGACATCACAGTGCACGCCGAGAACGGCATCCTCGGCGTCGGCCCATTCCCGTTCGAGGAGGACGTGGACCCGGATCTGATCAACGCAGGCAAACAGACTGTCTCGGTCCTTGCGGGTGCGTCGTTCTTCGATTCCGCGACCAGTTTCGCCATGATCCGCGGCGGTCACGTCGACGTCGCCGTGCTGGGTGCCATGCAGGTCGCGATGAACGGCGATCTGGCCAACTGGGCGGTCCCCGGGTCGATGGTGAAGGGAATGGGTGGTGCGATGGATCTGGTGGCCGGTGCCCGCCGGGTCATCGTCCTCATGGACCACGTCACCAAAACCGGCGCCGCCAAACTGGTTTCCACCTGTCAATTGCCACTGACCGGGCGTGGTGTGGTCAGCCGGATCATCACCGACCTCGCCGTACTGGACGTGTCGGGCACCGGCTTCACGGTGGCTGAACTGGCGCCGGACGTGGAGATCGCCGACGTCGTCGCCAAGACCGACGCGCCGGTGTGCTAGCCGGCGGCCTTCACTCGGGTAGCCGCTGACTCCGGCATCGGTTCATACCGGGCGAACGACCGAGTGAAGGAGGCAGCGCCGTGCGACAGCGAGCGCAGGTCGATGGCGTAGCGGGTCAACTCCACTTGGGGCACTTCGGCTTTCACGACCGTTCGATCGCTGCCGGCGGTATCGGTACCCAGTACGCGGCCGCGCCGTCCCGACAAATCACTCATCACCGCGCCGACGAGATCGTCGGGTACCAACACCGAGATCTCATCGATCGGCTCGAGCAGAGCCACTTTGGTCGCCGCGGCGGCTTCCTTGAGTCCCAGTGAGCCGGCCATCTGGAACGCGAAATCCGACGAGTCGACGCTGTGTGCCTTGCCGTCGAGCAGTGTGACCCGGATGTCGACCACCGGGTATCCGGCATGCACACCTTTTTGCATCTGCGCGCGGACCCCCTTCTCCACGCTCGGGATGAACTGACGCGGCACTGCGCCGCCGACCACCTTGTCGACGAACTCGAAGCCCGAGCCCTCTGGTAGCGGTTCCACCTCGACGTCGCAGACGGCATATTGGCCGTGCCCGCCGGACTGCTTGACGTGGCGGCCGTGGCCCTTTGCCTTGCCGGCGAACGTTTCCCGCAGCGGCACCCGTAAGTCCACGGTGTCCACCGACACGCCGTAGCGGTTGGCCAGGCCGTCGAGCACGACGCCGGCGTGCGCCTCGCCCATGCACCACAGCACGACCTGGTGGGTCTCGGGGTTCTGCTCGATGCGCAGGGTCGGATCCTCGGCGGCCAGTCGGCCCAGCCCGACCGAGAGCTTGTCCTCGTCGGTCTTGGCGTGCGCTTGGATCGCGATCGGCAGCAGTGATTCGGGCATCGTCCACGGTTTGAGCACCAGTGGTTCGGCCTTGTCGGAGAGGGTGTCACCGGTCTCTGCCCGGCTGAGCCGGCCGATCGCGCACATATCGCCGGCCAATACAACCGACGCGGGCCGCTGCTGTTTGCCGAGCGGAAACGACAGCGTGCCGATGCGCTCGTCCTCGTCGTGGTCGAGGTGGCTATTCCCGTCACCGAAAAAAGATGCAAAATGGCCCGACACGTGAACCGTCGTGTCGGGCCTGATGGTCCCGGAGAACACCCGGACCAGACTCACCCTGCCGACGTAGGGGTCCGACGTCGTCTTCACCACCTCGGCAAGCAGCGGCGCATCGGCGTCGCAGGTCAACGTGACGTGCGAGGCGCCCTGCGGGGTAAACACCTCCGGCAGCGGATGTTCCAGCGGAGACGGAAATCCGCGGGTGGCAATCTCCAGTAACTCCAGCGTGCCGACACAGGTTGCGCTGCACACCGGGATCACCGGGAAAAACGAACCGCGCGCGACCGCCTTCTCCAAGTCGTCGATGAGCACCGACTCGTCGATGGTCTCCCCGCCCAGGTAGCGCTCCATCAACGATTCGTCCTCGGACTCCTCGATGATCCCCTCGATCAGGGCACCCCGGTGTTCTTCGATCTGATCGGCATACGAGGGGTCCGGTGAATGAGTGGTTCGCTTGCTGCCGTCATACTCGTAGTGAGTCTGGGACAGCAGGCCGATAAGACCACTGCCGGCCGGCAGGTACAGCGGTAAAACCTTGTCGCCGAACGCTTCTTGAGCAGCAGACAGCGCGTTCTGGTAATTGGCGCGGGCATGGTCGAGCTTGGTGATGACCACCGCCCGCGGCATACCGACCTGGCTGCACTCCTGCCAGAGCGATTTGGTCGGCTCGTCGAGAGCCTCGTTGGCGGCGATCACGAACAGTGCGCAGTCCGCGGCGCGCAGACCGGCCCGCAGCTCGCCGACGAAGTCGGCGTAGCCGGGGGTGTCGATGAGGTTGACCTTGATGCCGTCGTGTTCCAGCGACGCCAGGGCAAGCCCCACCGAGCGCTGCTGGCGGATCTCGGCCTCGTCGTAGTCGCACACGGTGGTCCCGTCGGCGACGGTTCCGGGTCTGGACAGCACACCGGACGCGACGAGGAGGGATTCGACGAGGGTCGTCTTGCCGCCGCCGGACGGGCCGACCAGCACCACATTGCGTACGGCGGCCGGACTGTCCGCGGTGGGCGCGGATCCGGCTCCTTGGGAAGTATTCGCCTTGTCTGCCATGACGGGTTTCTCCTCATACGCCGCGCCTCGGGCCTACTAGGTCACCATTCTCTTTGCGTCCGCGCAGCACAAGAGGAGAATTCAGGCGTGCCAGCTGCTCCAGCGGCTCACCGCAACCGCGATAACCGGGCCGTTCAACGGAACCGATTGATACTGGGAGTATTTGGCGCGCAGCAGGTTGTAGCCCAGCTGTAGCGTGTCGTCGTCGCGGTGGATCGCCGCGATTCCGTCGATGCGGACCCACCACAACTGTGCCCAGTCGTCGGTGTAGTGGTCGGCGAGCACACTCACGTGTGGGCTGTTCTCGATGTTGGCCAATCGGCGCAACCGGGTCGTGCTCTTCGGCTTCGCGTCGACGGCGGTGTAGACGACGTCGTCGCGCACCGCGAACACCACCGGAACCAGGTGCGGCGTCCCGTCGGGCGCGACGGTGGCCAGCCGGGCTACCGGCGCACCCGCGAAGCGGGCCTTGGGGTCGAAGTCGACCACCAAGCCAGCCTATGGGGTGGGCTGCGCCGCTCACCAGCAAACCGTCGCGATCGCCGAGACTGGCCTGGGCCGTTTGCCCGGACGGTGCCGTGGTTACTCCCTACCGCGTGTCTTGGACCCGGATGCGGGCTACGGTGAAGTGGACCAGTTCGCGCCGTCGGAATCCGACGCCCGGAGAATTCGGGTGGGTGTCACCCTTGCAGGAGGTATCGGGATGAGCGGATCACACCGCCGAACGCCCTGGTGGCGGTCGTGGTTACTCGAGGTGGCGGCGGTGGTGGGACTGGTCGCGGCCTTGGTGGCTCCAGTAGCGCCGGCCGTCGCCACGCCGCTGGCGCCGCCCGGTCCGTCGGCGCCGCCGGCCGACCCGTTGACGACTGTCTCGCAGGTGGGGGCGCAGATCGTCGACATCGACACGAAGCTGGGATACCAGAGCGCGGTCGGCGCCGGGACCGGCATCGTGATTGATCCCAGCGGCGTGGTGCTGACCAACAACCACGTCATCGCGGGTGCGACCGACATCAGCGCCAGAGCTATCGGCAACGGTCAGACCTATCCGGTCGAGGTGATCGGCTATGACCGCACCCAAGACATTGCGGTATTGCAGCTCGGCGGCGCGGCCGGACTGCCGGTCGCCAACATCGGTGACTCGTCGGCGGTCAAGGTCGGCGATCCGGTGGTCGCACTCGGCAATGCCGGTGGCGTCGGGGGAACGCCGAGCGCCGTGTCCGGCAAAGTCATCGCGCTGAACCAAACGGTGTCGGCGTCCGACTCGTTGACCGGTAGCTCCGAGACGCTCAACGGTTTGATTCACGTCGATGCCCCCATCCGTCCCGGCGACTCCGGGGGCCCCACGGTCAACACCAATAACCAGGTGGTCGGCATCAACACCGCCGCATCCGACAACTACAAACTCGGCGGCGGTCAAGGTTTCGTGATTCCGATCAACCAGGCTATGGCCGTCGCTGGGCAGATCCGCTCGGGGGCTGGATCGCCGACCGTGCACATCGGCCCGACGGGTTTCATGGGTGTCGGGGTCAATGACTCCAGCGGCGGTGCGGGCGCGGCGGTGCAGCGGGTGGTATCGAATGGTCCTGCCGCCCAAGCCGGGATCAGCCAGGGCGACGTGATCACTTCGATCGACGGCGCCCCGGTCAACTCGGCGACCGCGTTGACGAATCTGCTCGACCAGCATCATCCCGGCGACACCATCAGTGTGGGTTTACAAAACGGTGGTACTCAGCGCACGACTAGCGTGACGCTGGGGGAAGGGCCGCCCGGCTGATATCCGTGCAGCTGACGCATCGTCGGCGGGGCTCAAATCTGGGGCGCTGCAGATGATTCCGTGCGTCCGACGGAGGGTACGCATAAGACTGTGGATTTGACGAAAGAGGCACACGAACACGATCCGTCCGAGGGCAGCCGCGTCGAGGCCGGCGTCGTCGAGCATCCCAGTGCTGACGATTTCGCCGACGCCCGGGTGATGCCCGCTGACCCAACGTGGTTCAAGCATGCAGTGTTCTATGAGGTGTTGGTGCGGGCGTTTTTCGACGCCAACGCCGACGGCTGCGGTGACCTGCGGGGGCTCATCGACCGGCTGGACTACCTGCAATGGCTTGGCGTCGACTGCATCTGGCTGCCACCTTTTTACGACTCCCCGTTGCGCGACGGCGGATACGACATCCGGGACTTCTACAAGGTGCTCCCGGAATTTGGCACCGTCGACGATGTGGTGACGTTGGTCGATGCCGCTCACCGGCGGGGTATCCGGATCATCACCGACCTGGTGATGAATCACACCTCCGACTCGCACCCATGGTTTCAGGAGTCCCGGCGCGACCCCGACGGCCCGTACGGCGACTACTACGTCTGGAACGACACCAGCGACAAATATCCCGATGCGCGGATCATCTTCGTCGACACCGAAGAGTCCAATTGGACTTTCGACCCGGTACGGCGCCAGTTCTATTGGCACCGATTCTTCTCCCATCAGCCAGATCTGAACTACGAGAATCCGGCCGTGCAAGAGGCGATGATCGACGTGCTGCGTTTCTGGCTGGACCTCGGTATCGACGGGTTCCGGATGGACGCCGTGCCGTACCTCTTCGAGCGGGAGGGCACCAACTGCGAGAACCTGCCCGAAACTCACGCCTTTCTCAAGCGCGTCCGTAAGGTGGTCGACGACGAGTTTCCTGGCCGGGTGCTGCTGGCCGAGGCCAACCAGTGGCCCAGTGACGTCGTCGAGTACTTCGGCGACGCCGGCACTGGTGGCGACGAGTGCCACATGGCGTTCCATTTTCCGCTGATGCCCCGCATCTTCATGGCGGTCCGGCGGGAGTCGCGGTTCCCGATTTCGGAGATCCTGGCGCAGACGCCGCAAATCCCGGACATGGCGCAGTGGGGCATCTTCCTGCGCAACCATGACGAGTTGACGCTGGAGATGGTCACCGACGAAGAGCGTGACTACATGTACTCCGAATACGCCAAGGATCCGCGGATGAAGGCCAACGTCGGCATCCGCCGCCGCCTGGCGCCGCTGCTGGACAAGGACCGCAATCAGATCGAATTGTTCACCGCGTTGCTGCTGTCGCTACCCGGCTCACCGGTGCTCTATTACGGCGATGAGATCGGCATGGGTGACGTCATCTGGCTGGGGGACCGCGACGCGGTGCGCACCCCGATGCAGTGGACACCGGACCGCAACGCCGGCTTCTCCGCCGCCAACCCCGGCCGGCTGTATCTGCCACCCATCCAGGACCCGGTTTACGGATACCAAGCCGTCAACGTCGAGGCACAGCGGGACACCTCGACGTCGCTGCTCAACTGGACTCGCACGATGTTGGCGGTGCGGCGGCGTCACAAGGCTTTCGCCGTCGGGACTTTCAACGAGTTGGGCGGGTCCAACCCCTCGGTGCTGGCGTATGTGCGTGAAGCCGATGACGGTGTCGTGCTGTGTGTCAACAACTTGTCGCGCTTCCCGCAACCCATCGAGTTGAACCTGCAGCACTGGGCTTCCTACACGCCGGTCGAACTGACCGGGCAGGTGAATTTCCCCCCCATCGGTCAGTTGCCGTATCTGCTGACCTTGCCGGGCCACGGGTTCTATTGGTTCCAGCTGTCTGAGTCAGAGGAGACGCCATGAATTTGCCGTTCGCCCAATGGCTTCCCCAACAACGCTGGTACGCGGGACGTCGACGCGAGATCGCCGCCGCTGACCCCAGCCGGATCGTCGGCCTGCGTGAAGACCTGGACCTGGTACTCGTCGACGTCACCTACACCGACGGTTCGTCGGAGCGCTATCAGGTGATCGTCAACTGGGGCAGCGGGCCGGTTGCCGAATACAGCGCGGTCGCCACCATCGGCACCGACAACGATCGCACCGCCTACGACGCGCTCTACGATCCGGACGCAGGCCGATTTCTGCTGTCGCTGATCGACTCGTCGGCGACACGCGGCGAGGTGACCTTCGCCAAAGAGCCGGACGTCAAGCTGCCCCTGGAGGCGTGGCCACGGGTGGCAGACGCCGAGCAGAGCAACACCAGCGTGATTTTCGAGCAGGACGCCATCCTGAAGGTGTTCCGCCGGGTCAGCAGCGGCATCAACCCCGACATCGAACTGAACCGCGTACTGGGCCGTGCCGACAATCCGCATGTAGCCCGATTGCTGGGTTCCTACGAAACGCAGTTGGACGGTGAGCCCTGCCCGCTGGGCATGGTGACCGCCTACGCGGCCAACTCTGCGGAAGGTTGGGCGATGGCCTCCGCCAGCGTGCGTGACCTGTTTGCCGAAGCCGATCTGTATGCCTACGAAGTCGGCGGCGACTTCGCCGGCGAGTCCTACCGGCTCGGTGAGGCGGTCGCGTCGGTGCACGCCACGCTGGCTGAGCAGCTCGGCACCTCGCATGCCACGTTCCCGCTGGAGACGGTGCTGGGACGGCTGGCGACGACGGCTGCGACGGTGCCCGAACTCGAGCAGCACGCCGCCGCGATCGAGCAGCAGTTCCGCGAGCTCGCCGGGGAGACCATCAACGTGCAACGCATTCACGGCGACCTGCATCTGGGACAGGTGCTGCGCACCCCGGAGTCGTGGCTGCTGATCGACTTCGAGGGCGAGCCGGGTCAGCCGCTGGAAGAGCGGCGGGCGCCGGACTCCCCGTTGCGCGACATCGCCGGCGTGTTGCGGTCGTTCGAGTACGCCGCCTGCGGTCCGCTGGTCGACCAGGCCGACGACAAGCAGCTCGCCGCCCGCTCCCGCGAGTGGGTGGAGCGCAATCGCAGCGCATTCTGCGACGGGTACGCTGCCGCGTCCGGCGTCGACCCGCGCGCTTCGGCAGCGCTGCTGGCGGCCTACGAGCTGGACAAGGCGGTGTATGAGGCGGGTTATGAATCTCGGCACCGGCCTGGGTGGCTACCCATTCCGCTACGCTCGATCGCCCGGCTGACCGCGGCCTGACGCGGCGACCGCAAACTCGGCGGAGCCGAGTGCAGCGGGTCGACGCAAACCCCACGGCGATCGCAAGCTCGGCGGAGCCGAGTGCAGCGGGTCGACGCAAACCCCACGGCGATCGCAAGCTCGGCGGAGCCGAGTGCAGCGGGTCGCCGTTAATCCTGAGCGCCCGCGCTGCGTGCAGTCCACATTTCTGGAAATATGTCCACCGTGATGGTGGCTCTTCGTCGGATGTACGACAGCGAAGCCAAGTTGTCGTGGGTGTTGGCCGCGTTGGCCGGTTTATTGGGCGCCACGGCCTTTTCCCATTCCGCCGGATACTTCGTGACGTTCATGACGGGGAACGCCCAGCGCGCGGTGATGGGGTACTTCGCGGAAGAACAGTGGGCGGCGTCATCGCCGTGGCTAGCGTTATCGGCAACCATGCTGATGGTGGCCTTCGTGGCCGGCGTGATCAGCGCGTCGTTCTGCCGACGCTACATCTGGCCGCGACGGCCACACGGTGCCACTTTGCTGACCACGCTGGCGCTCGTGCTCGCTACCGTGCTCGACCTCATCCTGTTGGGCGGCCCCGAGCTTCCATTGCCCTTCCCGCCGATCCTGCTGGTGACCTTTGGTGTCGGCGCGCTGAACACCACCTTCGTCAACGAAAACGGCGAAACGCAGATCGGTTTGAGCTATATGACGGGAACGCTGGTCAAGATGGGTCAAGGAATCGAACGGCACTTCCACGGGGGAGAACTCACAGATTGGCTGGGCTATTTTCTGCTCTTTGCCAGTTTTGTGATCGGCGCCACGATCGGCGGGTCGATCAGCTTGGTCGCTGGCGGCACCTACATGCTGGCGATCGCCAGCGTGGTGTGCGCACTGGCCACCGGATATACATATTTCTATGCGGGCCGTCGCGCCCTGTGGACGTAAAAACGCGAAATCGCCGCCGCCAGTGCATATTCGGCGCGGTTGAGCGCCGTACCTATTCTCCGGTGCGACGTGGGGTGACCAGTCGCCCGCCTGTGACGAGGGATGCGGATTGCTTGAGCCGTTGCGCCCGGACGCTGATGTCGTAGCCGTCGACATCAGCGATGGCCGAGAGGTTTTCGGTCAGGTAACGAAAGAGATCGTCGGCGTCGCGGCAGATCACCACGGCCATCAGATTATTGCGGCCGCTGACGGCAGCAGCGAAAGCGACCTCGTCATGAGCTGCAATCTGTTCGCCCACACGGTGGATGTTTTGTGGTGCAATCGTGAGCCACAACATCGCGTTGAGGTGAAAACCGAGTCGCTCGCCCAGCACGTCGACGTCATAGACCAAGGTGCCCGAGGCTTCCAGCGCCGCAACGCGCCGAGCCACCCGTGCCATCGACCATCCGGTCCGTTCGGCCAAGAGTGCCTGGGTGGCGCGGCCGTCTTCGGCGAGCGCGTCTAGGAGCGGGCGATCATGCGCGGTCGGGGTGATCAGCCGCCCTGGGGCTACCTGAGTGATCGGTTCGCCCAGGATCTGCCGCGTCTGCTCGCTGTTCAGCTTGTGGCCGTAGCCGGCCCACTGCGCGGTCGCCGATTGGCCGAATGCGTGCAGAACAAGGTCAACGCTGACGTCGATCACAGAGGTGGTTCGTGGAAGTTGTTGTAGCAGCGGACTTTCCTGACTCTCGCCGATCGGTGCGCGGATGACGCACACCAGCTCGGTCCAGCCCGACAGGATATTGGCATGGGTGACCTCTGGGCGCCGCGCCAGCGCGTCGCCCAGCTGGGATATGCGGTCCGGTTTGGCGCGGATGCGGGCTATCCACTGTGCTTCGCCGTAGACCCGGGGATTCACCAGTCCGACGACGCGTACCACGCCGGCGCGACGCAACCGCTGGTAGCGGCGGGCGACGGTTTGTTCGGATGCCCCGACGACCCTGGCGATGCGGCGAAACGACACCCGCGGCGACAACTCCAGCGCATGGAGGATTTGCGCGTCCAAAGGATCCGGCATGCGTAGAGTATGCGGAATTTGCCAGTTCCGAGAGGATTTATCTCGGTTTCGACCGCGCGCATAGGCATTGCGGGACGGTGACTGTAACTCTGGGCTGGCGTGGTCGAGCGACAGGCCAGCGTGAAACGAAAGGACTGCTATGCAAATCGGAATCGGCTTGCCGAATCATGTCGCGGGCGTGCCCGGCTCGTTGATCTCCAGATGGGCGCACCGCGCCGAGCAACTCGGATTCGCAAGCGTGGCCAGCATCGACCGCGTGGTTTATCCCAGCCTCGACTCGATCGTCGCCCTGTCCGCTGCAGCCGGCGCTACCCGCGACATCGGCCTCGTCACCAACGTCCTACTGGCCCCGCTGTATCCCGCCGCATCGTTGGCGAAGCAGCTGGCCAGTTTGGCCGAAATTGCCGGAAACCGGCTCACGCTGGGTCTAGGGGTGGGCCGTCGCACCGACGACTACACCGCCACTGGGGCGGACTTCCACCAACGCGGGCGGATTTTGGACCGGACCGTTGAATTGATGCGTCGTGCCTGGCAAACCGACGTCGTTACCGGTGACGTCGCACTGTGCCCAGCGCCTGTGCGGATTCCCGTGTTGTTCGGCGGGGCGTCACCAGCGACTCTGCGGCGAGTGGCCACGGTGGGGGATGGCTGGGCCGCCGGCGCGGTCCGCGACTATGCGAATCAGTCGTCGTTCGCCAACGAAGTGCGCGATGCCTGGCGGGAGGCGGGTCGCGCGGGTAAGCCGTGGCTGAATGCCAGCGTGAATTTTGCGTTCGGCGACGCGGCGACGGTGGGTGCCGCGCACGCAAATCTGCGCAGCTACTACGGTTTCGTGCCCGAGTATGCCGAGCTCAACGTTGCGGACATGCTGACCTCGGCGCAAGACGCGGTGAGCACCGTGCGCGCCTACCGCGACCTCGGCTTCGACGGGCTGCTGTTTCACCCGGGTGTCGCCTCGCTCGACCAGCTTGAGCGCCTCGCCGACGCGGTGCTGTGAACGCCAGAAATAGATCGGCAGCAGCGCCGGGGGTGCGCTGCTGCCGATCGTTAGGCCGTTGTCTCAGGCCGGGTTTGGCGGCCCGTTCAACACCGCCTGGATGTCGGGCTTCATGGCCACCAGTTGGCTGTTCCAGTAGCCCCAATCGTGTGTTCCGTTGGTCGGGAAGTTGAACACACCATTTCTGCCGCCGGCTGCTGTGTAGTTGTCGCGGAAGGCTTCGTTGGTGCGCAGCGTGAAGCTTTCCAGGAACTTGGCCGGCATGCTGTCGCCGCCCATCTCGTTGGGTGTGCCGTTACCGCAGTAGACCCAGACGCGGGTGTTGTTGGCGACCAACCGTGGAATCTGGATCATCGGGTCGTTGCGCTTCCAGGCCGGATCGCTCGACGGACCCCACATGCTGTTGGCGCTGTACCCACCCGAGTCGCTCATCGCCAGCCCGATCAGCGTCGGCCACCAGCCCTCGGACGGGTTCAAAAAGCCCGACAGCGACGCCGCATACGGGAACTGTTGGGGGTAGTAGGCCGCCAGGATCAGCGCCGAACCACCCGACATCGACAACCCGACTGCCGCGTTGCCAGTCGGAGAAACACCCTTGTTGGCCTGCAGCCATGCCGGCATTTCGCGGGTCAGGAACGTCTCCCATTTGTAGGTGTAGTTCTGCCCGTTGCCCTGCGACGGCTGATACCAGTCGGTGTAGAAGCTGGACGTTCCGCCGACCGGCATGATCACCGAAAGACCTGACTGGTAGTACTCCTCGAACGCCGGAGTGTTGATGTCCCAGCCGTTGTAGTCGTCCTGGGCGCGCAAACCGTCGAGCAGGTAGACCGCGTGCGGCCCGCCGCCCTGGAATTGCACCTTGATATTGCGGCCCATCGACGGCGAGGGGACCTGCAGGTACTCGACCGGCAGGCCCGGCTTGGAGAACGCCCCCGCGGTCGCCGAGCCGCCGACGGCGCCGACCAGGCCGGGCAACAAAACTGCCCCGATGGCCGCGATCGTCAGCCGACGCGGTAAACGTGTTGCCGCGTCACGCAACTTCTCAACGAACTTCATAGCTCCTACCTATCCCAACTTTTATCTGCCGCAACATGCGGTCGAATAGCTGTCCGTCGCAGTCAAACACAGCAATGCGGCGTGTCCGGTTTGTCGCCACGGGGTGTGATGTCGCGGTTAACTAACGATTGAGCCTCGGCGCGGACTCGAAGATAACGATTACGTAGCGGTGCCGACGGTGGCCGCAATTCGAGCTGGTGACAAAGCCTTTCGATGGACAGCGGGGGAGAGCTACTTGTGCACCGGGTGCAAGACCACATCCGTCAATGCGCCGTTGCTTGCGGTAGCGGTCATGTATGTGCATGTCGGTTGGCGGCGCCGATCCGTCGGCGAGCCGGGATTCAACAGTCGCAGACCGGTTTTCGTCGTGGTATCCCACGGAATATGACTGTGGCCGAATACCAGCACGTCGGTGTCTGGATACATCCGCGACATCCGCGCCTCCCGGCCGGCCGTGGGACCGGTCTCATGAACCACCGTGAACCGCAGGCCGCCGAGCACCACGTCCGCACGTTCGGGCAGCCGCGCGCGTAATGGCGGCCCGTCGTTGTTTCCCCAGCAGCCCACCAGTCGAGCGGCCGTCGACTCCAGCTTTTCCAGCAGGTCAAGTGCCACCCAATCGCCGGCATGCAGGACGACGTCGGCGGCGGCCACCTCGTCCCATATTCGTGCCGGCAGGTCGCGGGCCCGCAACGGGACATGCGTATCGGCGAGCAGCAGGAGCTTAGTTGTCGTCGCTGCGGGCCTCCGCTCCGGTTTCGCCGACGTCGAGGGCGTCATCGGGGTCTGTCCCCCCGACGTACGTGCCGTCATTCTCGTCGTCGCCGGCGCGGGAGCGAGCCTCGTGCTCTTCAGCCTCCACGTCCGATTCGTTCTTATGGCCCTTCGATTCGGCCATGTCGTTGTCCTTCCGCTGCCCCTGCGCCGAGTCAACAGCGTGACTACCCGTGTCGGAATCCAGCCGAAACACCCAGAGCATGGGATGCCAGTATTGAATGGCACCCCAAGCAGAGGAGACCACCGCATGCGCACCTTTGAGTCAGTCGCCGACCTCGCCGCCGCAACGGGGCAAAGCATCGGGCAAAGCGACTGGGTGACCATCACTCAAGAGGACGTCAACCTGTTCGCCGATGCGACCGGGGACCATCAGTGGATTCACGTCGATCCGGAACGAGCGGCCAGTGGGCCGTTCGGCACAACCATCGCCCACGGTTTCATGACGCTGGCTCTGCTGCCCCGGTTGCAGCACCAGATCTATACGGTCAACGGCATCAAACTCGCCGTCAACTACGGGCTGAACAAGGTTCGGTTCCCCGCACCCGTACCAGTCGGGTCAAAGGTTCGTGCCCAGAGCACATTGGCCAGTGTCGAGGACCTGGGCAATGGTGCGGTACAGGCGACGATGTCGACCACCGTCGAGATCGAGGGTTCCGAAAAGCCCGCGTGCGTGGCCGAGAGCATCGTTCGATACATCTCGTAGGCTCAGGCCATGGACGCTGAACTGGCATCCTGGCTAGCCGCCGGGCAGCACTTCGACTACCTCGGCTTTGACATCTTCTACCGCATGGAAGGCAATGGACCTGCACTGCTGCTGATCCACGGTTACCCGTTCAACTCCTTTGACTGGGCACCGATCTGGCCAACACTGACGCAACGTTTCACGGTCGTCGCACCGGACATGATGGGCATGGGCTTCTCGGCAAAGCCAGTCGCCTACGAATACTCGGTGCACGACCACGCCGACATGCACGAGGCACTGTTGGACCACCTGGGAATCGGCAACGCGCACATCATGGCGCACGACATCGGCGACTCGGTGGGCCAGGAACTGTTGGCCCGCCACGAGTTTGGTCAGCCCGCCTATGGCGAGTTGAGCATCGACTCAATCACCTGGCTCAACGGCGGCATGTTCGTCGAGACCTACACGCCGCGGACGGCGCAGAAACTGATGTCCCGGACTCCGTTGGGTGACATCGTCAGTCATGTACAGAACAGTCCCTTGTCTCGTCGGCTACTGGAACCGACGCTGCGCGAGATGTTCGGCCCCAACACCAAGCCGACACGGCACCTGATGGACGTGTTAAACCAGATCCTGGATTACAACGACGGCCGCCGCGTGCTGCACAAGGTCGGCCGCTTCATCAACGACCGCTACACGCATCGAAACAGGTGGGTACGTGCCATGCGCCAGACCGCGGTTCCGATGCGGTTGATCGACGGGCCGGTCGACCCCAACTCCGGCGCGCACATGGCGCGCCGCTACGCGGAGGTGATACCGCACCCCGACGTGGTGATGCTCGCCGACGACATCGGGCACTGGCCGCAACTCGAAGCCCCCGATGCGGTGCTGGCGCACTTCCTGGCCCATATCGACCGCATCGCAGCGGGCTGACGGCAGCCAAGTCAGAACTCGGCGACCGCGTGCTCGAGACGTTGCGCGAGTCGAACCTCAGCTTCCGCTCGCCTGGTCGGCAGATGCTGCGACGGGAAAGGTGTTGACACCGGCTGATATTCGCGCAGCGTGCGGCGGGCCACCGTCATCTTGTGCAGTTCGGTGGCGCCGTCGGCGATACCCAGTGACTCCGCGGCCACCATCATCTTGACGAACGGCATCTCGTTGGAGACACCCAGCGCGCCGTGCAGGTGCATCGCGCGCTGCACGACATCGTGCAGAACCTGGGGCATGGCTACCTTCACCGCCGCGATGTCGCGCCGCACCTTCTGGTAGTCGTGGTGCTTGTCGATCAACCATGCGGTGCGCAGCACCAGCAGCCGGAATTGCTCGATCTGAATCCAGCTGTCGGCGATCTTTTCCTGGGTCATCTGCAAGTCACCCAGCCGGCCCAGTCGAGTCTGGCGCGATACCGCCCGCTCGCACATCATGTCGAACGCACGCCGGGCCAGGGCGATCGTGCGCATTGCGTGGTGAACCCGGCCGCCGCCGAGCCGGGTCTGCGCAATCGCAAACGCCTGTCCTTCGCCGCCGAGCACATGGTCGGCGGGCACCCGGACGTCGGTGTAGCGGACGTAACCGTGGCTGCCGTGTGAATCCGTGCCGACACCCACATTGCGGACGATCTCGAGGCCAGGCGTCTCGGCCGGAACAATGAACAGCGACATCTTGTCGCGGGTGCGGGCGTCGGGATTGGTGACCGCCATGACGATGAAAAACGCGGCGTGTTTGGCGTTGCTGGAGAACCATTTCTCGCCGTTGATCACCCAGGAGTCGCCGTCACGCTCGGCGCGGGTGACGAACATCCCCGGGTCGGACCCGCCGTGCGGTTCGGTCATCGAATAGCAGGAGCTGATTTCGCCGTCGAGCAGCGGCTGCAGATAGCGCGCCTTCTGCTGCTCGGTGCCGAACAGCGCGATGATCTCGGCATTGCCGGAGTCGGGCGCCTGGCAGCCGAACACCGACGGCGCCCAGCGGGACCGGCCGAGGATTTCGTTGAGGAGTGCGAGCTTGACCTGCCCGTAGCCCTGGCCGCCGAGTTCGGGTGTCAGATGGGCGGCCCACAGTCGCTGGTCCTTTGCCTGCTGCTGCAGCGGCCGCAGGATTGCCATCGTCTCGGGGTTCTTCTTGTCGTACGGATCGAGTGCGACCAAATCCAGCGGCTCGAGTTCGCCGACCATGAATTCTTCGACCCAGTCCAGCTTTTGCTGATATTGCGGGTCGGTTTCGAAGTCCCACATCGTAGGCCTTTCCGGAGAGTCAGGTGTGGCGCGTGTAGCGGTCGCGCAACTTGGCCAGGGTTGCTTCGATACCGGCCGCATTCCGTTTGGCCAAGCCGGCTCGTTCATAGAAGTGCAGCCGGTCCTTCACCGGTCCGGTGTCGCGGTAGTCGAACGTCTCCGTCACCTGGGTGGTCGTCGGCGAGATCGCGGCGAACTCCCACCGCCAGTGATGCCCGGCCGGATGCGACCACTCGACGAGGCGGTCCCGTTCGACGGCGGTGACAGTACTGGTGAGCCGGTAGCGCAGGCCCCAGACCCGCATCGTGGTGGAGAATCGGGCGCCTGGCGCCAGCTGGTGAGGACCGCCAACGCCGGCACCGACGGTTCCTGAGCCGTCCAACTCCTGATGCCGCCGCGGATCTGCAACCAGCGCGAACAATTCCGCCGCGGGGGCGTGAACCTCGACGGTGCGGCTGACCTGATCGGGTCCGGTATCGACGGGAGTGATGGTCATGATTGCTGCCGTCCTGACGGTACATCCAACCGCTGGCCCGCCGCTAACCTGGTGCGGTGACGATCCAGGCACGCCCGGCAGCCAAAGTCGATATCCCCGCACTGGCACAGACTCTGGGCCGCGCCTTCTACGACGATCCGGTCGCGACGTGGATCATGCCCGACGACAGATCGCGAGCAGCGCGGCTGCATGAATTTTTTGCCACGATGACCCGGCATCATCACCTCACCGGCGGGGGAGTCGAGGTCGCTTGCGACGGGCCTGATATCGGCGCGGCCGCGCTGTGGGATCCGCCCAACCGGTGGAAGCACTCGCTTGGGGAGCAACTGGCGATGTTGCCGTCGCTGGTTCGGGGCTTCGGTTTACGGCTGACGGTTGGCCGCCGGCTCGCCGAACTGCTGGACGCGATGAAGCGCCAGCACCCCGAAGAGCCGCACTGGTATCTGGCCACCATCGGAAGCGACACGACGGTCCGCGGTCGCGGGTTCGGCCAGCGCCTGATGCGTTCGCGGCTCGATCGTTGCGACGCCGAGCACTGTCCGGCGTATCTGGAATCCAGCAAACCCGACAACGTGCCGTACTACGAGCGTTTCGGCTTCACCGTGACCGGTGAGATCGTGCTGGGCAACGGCGGCCCGACGCTGTGGCCGATGTGGCGGGCGCCGCAGTAGCCGGGCCTGTCCGCCGAATTGGTGAAGCTCGTTTAGAGCGTGGAGTCCACGGGCAACCGTTGGCCATGCCTACCGACCAAGCCGGCGACCTCGTCGACCCATCGGATTTCCCGGAAGAAGGCGGACCGGGCGACACGCTGAACCCGAGCGAATCGACCGACTCCGACGAGGTCCGCAACGACGACGGCGACATCGTCGTCGACCCGCCCGAGCGCTGGAGCGAGGCCGACAAGTTCGGGATGACCGAACGCGAGGAGGAAGAGGGCGAATCCCTCGACGCCAAACTCGCCGCCGAAGAACCCGATGCGCCCGCCGACGGCGTCCCCGATGACCAAGGTCCACACCGCGCACACCGGGGCCAGATCGATGGCACACCGGAGGATGGCGACTCGCTCTACGACGTCGTCGACGAGTGAGCAGTGTCCCGCAGCGTCACCCGAAATTGCATTGTTCGATAGGGCCAACCGCAGGCGGTATTCCACTGCGACACCACCAGACCGACGCCGCGTGCGACATCCAATTGAGAACCGGGCAAGACGTATCCGCCGTACAACTGCGCGACGCGGTTGCGGGCGTGATCTTCGCAGTCCCAGGCATCCCCGACGACCGGCAGCTGCAGCGGTGAATTCGCCACCGCGGTAGGAGAGTTGAGCACCCGGTAGCCCAGCGCGTACTTCGACGACAGAAAGCCCCCGAGGACCCATGTGCCGGGCGCCAGCCGTCGCAACGACAGCTCACCCCAGGTTTCGCCGTCGGGAGTGACCGGAGTCGGTTCGGTGCCCCACGACCAGCGCCCCGCGCGGTAACCCCACGAGACGTATTTGGACCGCATACCGATGTGGTCCGGGCGAACCCGTCGCACGATGATGCCTTTGTCGCGCTGAAACCCCGTCGAGACGATATAAACCCAACCGTCGTCGGGATCGTAGTCCCAGGACCAGCATTGTGCGTGACCGTGATGCAGGTCGGCCGGTAAACGGGCACCGAGGCGACGCCAGGAAGTTGCGTTGTCGTCGGATTTCCACACCTCGGTCCACACGACGTTGCCGAAACCGCGGTTGACGATCGCGTGCAAATACAACGCGTTGTCCACCCGCAGCAGATCCGACGGGATCACGGTGCTGATGCCGCGGCGTAGTCCGGCACCGTCGCGGTGCGCGTAGTGCCACAACTGGCGGGCATAATCTGGATCGTCGCCGCCGGCGCGGTGGTATCGGATCCGGTGAGCAGCGTCCCCGGTGCCGATCAGGATTACCGGCGATCGCCAATCGCCGAGGCCAACCTTGTTGCCGGAGAACGTATCTCCGAACACCGACACCAGTGTGCCGTTAGGTGCGAGCACCGATGCGCCCAGATCCGCACAGGTGACCCCCCATCGGTCGGTGAGACCCGGACCAGTGAGGTCGGCCAGCTTGCCGTCGGCGCGCCGACGCGAGCTCAGCTCGACCATGGCGTGACCGGCCGTTCTTGGTGCTGACCGTCGACGATGACATCCACCTTCTCGTTGAAGAAGGCGATGCGGTCTCGCACCGGTTCGGCCTCACGCAGCGGCGCGGGGTACGTCCAGGCCAAGTCGCGCAAGCCGTCGCGCACAGACAGGTACGACGCGCGGCCTTTGTATGCGCAATAGGTGACGGTGTCGCTCGGTTCGAGGTCGACGACGACGTCTGCGCGCCGCAGGTAGTACCGGATCGGCAGCAGCGTCTCGAACAGCAACAGCGCTCGCGACGATTCGGCCAGCAGCCGGCCGTGGTGTTCGATCCGGACAGGTTGGGTGCTGGACAAGATGTCGATCCGTTTGAAGGGGTCATGTGGGTGAGCCACGATGGGCTCGTCCTCCTCGCGCCAGTCAAAGGCGTTGAAATTGAGGATGAGGTAACCGGCCAGATCGGGGTCGTCGCTCCGAAATGCGGAGGCAGGTTCCAACTCCGTCAAGACATCGGATTCCGGTACTGCGTACGTCGGGACCACCCGGCCTGGCTCCCAGACCAACCGTCCATTCAGCGTGTCGGCGACCAACTCGTCGGCGAGGTAAGCCCGCAGCCGCTTATCGGTGGGTTCGTAGCGCAGCGATCCGAGTGCAGTGCCGAGCAGATCCCGCATCTTGATGGCCATTGACCCATCATCACCCCGGCTCGACTACGGCTGGCTACGCCAGCCCGCGACACCCACGGCGATCATCCGCAACTGCTTGACCGCGGTCCGGCGGATCTCGTCAATGGCCTCCGCACCCTGGGCGTCCTCGATCGCCTCGGCGACCACGATCATCGAGTTGACGAACAGGGTGGCCAGCACATTGAGGTCTTCGGTGCTCCACGTGTTCGGCCCGTTGAAGCGCGCGAGGTCGGTGGCCAGTTCTGAGGTAAGCAGCCGAAGTTCGGTGCGGATCGCGTACCGCAACACGGTGACGCCGCTGGAGCGCTCCCGGTAGATGAACCGCCAGTGCTCGCGTTTGTCGGTGATGCTGGCGATCACGATCTCGACCGACGACTCGATCACCCGATTGGGGTCGAGTTTGCCGGCCCGGGCGCCGCGCAGCATGTCCCGCAAGGTTCGAAACGACTCGTCGATCAGCACCAGACCCAGCGCTTCCATCGACTCGAAATGACGGTAGAACGCTGCCGGCACGATTCCGGCCTCCCGGGTCACCTCACGCAGGCTCAGGCTGCCGAAACCGCGGTCGCTGAGCAGTTTGAGTGCCGAGGCGATGATGGCGCGCCGGGTCGCCTCCTTGCGCTCTTCGCGGGAGGGACTGTCCCGGGTACGGCCGCGACCCGACCGGTGTGACCGCGAACTGGGCGTACGGTCGTTCACCGTGTGAACCCTACCACAATACTGTTGAGATGCTTGACGACCTGCGGCATCCGGCCGCACGGTGTACATATGTTCACTCAAACTTTATCGAAGCGGGTGCTAGGTTCCGGCCTGGTCGACCTGCTCGCCGGTCCGCACGGCGTTGACCGGTACACCGAGATTCTGACCCCGACCTGGACGCAGGGCGAGGCACGCGCCAAGGTCGTCGATGTGCGGCGGACCACTCCGCGCAGCGTCACCCTCGTCCTGGCGCCCAACCCGGCGTTCGACGCTCTTGGTGGCGTTCGCCGGGCCGGCCAGTACGTCAACCTCACCGTTGAGGTCAACGGCCGCCGACACGCCCGTTGCTACTCCCCGGCCAATGCCGAGGGCACGTCGCATCTTGAGCTGACGATCGGTCATCACGACGGCGGGGTGGTTTCCTCCTACCTGTACAAGCACGCCCGGCCCGGCATGGTGGTGGGTCTGGACGGCGTGGCCGGCGACTTCGTGCTGCCGGCATCTCGGCCTCGGCGCACCCTGTTCGTCTCCGGCGGCAGCGGCATCACGCCCGTGATGGCAATGCTGCGCACCCTGATCGCCGAGGGACACGACGGGGAGATCGCGTTCGTCCATTACGCACGCACTCCTGCCGAGGCCTGCTACCGCGACGAGCTCGCCGCCATGCCCGGAGTGCGGGTACTGCACGGCTACACCCGGTCGGGTGTCGGCGACCTGAATGGCCGGTTCGGACCTGAACACCTGGCGTCCGCCATGCCGGAGCCCGACGCCGTATTCGTCTGTGGGCCGCCGGCTTTGGTAGCCGCAGTGCGCGAACACTGCAGCAATGTTCACGCGGAGAGCTTCGTGGCACCCACCATCGAGGCGCCCGCGAAGCCATCAGGCGGACGGGTTTCGTTCGCCGACAGCAGGATTGAGGTCGTCGACGACGGTCGGTCGTTACTGGAGCAGGCCGAATCGGCCGGCCTCAGTCCGCAAAGCGGATGTCGGATGGGCATCTGCCACACCTGCACCCGCCGCAAGACCTGCGGTGTGGTGCGCAACCTGACCACTGGCGCCGTCTCTACCGCCCTCGACGAGGACGTGCAGATCTGCGTGTCCGTCCCGGTCGGCGACGTCGATATAGCGCTCTAGGCGATAAAGGAGCAGTCATGTCACAGCCCAGAATCACTCTGACCCCCGAGCAGGCTGACGAATTCGGCCGCGAGCTCGACGCAATCAAAGAGCGCGTGATGGCCGACCTCGGCCAACGCGACGCCGACTACATCCGCCGGGTCATCAAGGCGCAGCGCGCGCTTGAGGTCGGCGGACGCGCCCTATTGTTCGCCGGCATCCTGCCGCCGGCCTGGCTGGCCGGTACCGCGATGCTTGCGGTCTCAAAAATCCTCGACAACATGGAAATCGGCCACAACGTGATGCACGGTCAATACGACTGGATGCGCGATCCGGCGATCTCCGGGCGGGCCTTCGAATGGGACACCGCCTGCCCCGCCGACCAGTGGCGCCATTCGCACAACTACATGCACCACACCTACACCAACATCGTGGACATGGATCGCGACATCGGCTACGGCATCTTGCGGATGAGCGAAGATCAGCCCTGGCAACCGTACTTCCTCGGCAACCCGCTCTATGCGTTCCTGCTGATGGTGCTGTTCCAGTACGGCGTCGCGCTGCACGAACTGGAGACCGAGCGCATCCGCGCCGGTGAGATCAGTTTGGCCGACAAACGTGAGATCCTGCAGGGCATTTGGCGCAAAACGCGCCGCCAGATGTTGAAGGACTACGTCGCCTTCCCGCTACTGGCCGGGCCGTTCGCTCCGTTCGTGTTCGCGGGCAACCTGTCGGCCAACCTGATCCGCAACGTGTGGTCATACATGATCATCTTCTGCGGTCATTTCCCGGACGGCACGCAGGAATTCTCCATCGAGGAGACGCAGAACGAGTCACGCGGCATGTGGTACTTCAGGCAGGTCCTCGGCTCGGCAAACCTCACCGGCGGCAAGCTTTTCCACCTGTTGTCCGGCAACCTGTCGCATCAGATCGAGCACCATCTGTTCCCGGACATGCCGGCGCGGCGCTACGCGGAGATCGCGCCGCAGGTGCGAGAGATCTGCCAGCGCTACGGCATTCCCTACAACGCCGGCTCACTGCCGCGGCAGTTCGCCACCGTGGTGCGCAAGATCGTCAGGTTGGCTGTGCCGCCGAAGAAGCACGACGTTCAGGCCACCCCGGAGGCCGTCGCCGCCTAACGCTGAAATTGCGCTCAGGGTTGTGGTTTTCGAAAAATCACGACCCTACGCGCAATCTCGACGACTGATACGCTGCCAATCCATGGTGACTATGCCCGCACTCGACGGCGTTGAGCACAGGTTTGTCGACCTGGCCGACGGCGTCACCATCCACGTCGCCGACGCCGGGCCGCCCGACGGGCCACCGGTGATGCTGGTCCACGGCTTTCCGCAGAACTGGTGGGAGTGGCACGCGATGATCGGGCCATTGGCCGCCGACGGTTACCGGGTGTTGTGCCCGGATCTGCGCGGGGCGGGCTGGAGTTCGGCGCCGCGTTCGCGCTACTACAAAAGCGAGATGGCCGACGACCTGGCCGCCGTGCTGGATCGGCTGGGCGTCGGGCCGGTCAAGCTGGTCGCCCACGACTGGGGTGGGCCGGTCGCATTCATCATGATGCTGAACCATCCGACGAAGGTATCCGGGTTCTTCGGACTCAACACCTCAGCGCCCTGGGTGACGCGCGATCTCACGACAATGTTGGACGTGTGGCGGTTCTGGTACCAGATCCCGATCGCGCTGCCAGTCATCGGTCCGCGAGTACTCGGCAGTCCGAAGGGGCGCTACCTCCGGACAATGCTCGGATGGGGCGGATCCGCAGTACCCAAAGACGATGTCCGCATGTACGTCGAATGCATGCAGGAACCGGGGCATGCGGTTGCGGGGTCGCGGTGGTATCGCACATTCCAGACCAGCGAAATGCTGCGGTGGCTGCGGGGCGAATTCGACGACACCCGTGTCGACGTCCCGATCCGGTGGCTGCACGGCACTGACGACCCAGTGCTTACGCCGGAGTTGCTTCGCGGCTATGCCGACCGCGCAAGCGATTTCGAGGTCGAGTTGGTCGACGGAGTCGGCCACTGGATCGTCGAGCAGCGCCCCGATCTGGTGTTGGACCGGCTCCGCAAATTCCTCAAAACCTGAGCCGCGTATTACTCAATCGACGCCGATCGTCACCTCGGTCGCTTTGATGAACACCGTCGCCGGTTGACCGGCCTTGAGGCCGAGATTGACCGCGGCGTCTTTGGTAATCGAGGAGGTGACGACCTGGTCGCCTCCATCGAGCCGAACTTTCACGGTCGCCATCACGCTGCCGAGGTCGACATCGTCGATCGTCCCGGTCAGTTGATTTCTGGTCGATAGCCGCATCGCAGGCCTCCCATTCATCGGTGATCTCCGAGGAAGCCTAAGCGGGTGCATCGGGCGGCGTTAGCGTTTCAGCGGCGGCGCGCACCCAGCAGTGCCACCGACGCGTCCACTGCGGGCGCAACGATCTCACGCACATCCTTGCCGTCTTCGACGGCGAGCGCGGTCAGTTCCCGCAGGCCGCCCAACAGGATTACTGCCATCGACGGTGTCAGTGGTGCCAGATCGGAGCGGCGGAATCCGGCACTGCCACTGAGCGCGACCAGCAGAGTGGTCAACAGCTCCAGCCCCCGCCGTTGGACCGGCCGGGCAACCGCACCAAGCGATGGAAACTCCCGAATCCAACTCAACGTCAGCGCCGGCCGCGACTCGATGTGGCTGACGTAGGCCTCGACCGCCTGCCGGATCTGGTCGCGCCAGTCGGCGTCCGAATCAACGGCCGCCCGGATATCGTCGCCGAGCTTCTCGTTGTCTGCTTCCAACAGTTCGAGGAAACACTGCTCCTTACTGGGGAATTGGTCATAGAAGGTGCGCTTCGACGTGCGGGCATGCCGGACGATGTCGGCAACGGTGGTGGCGCGGTAGCCGCGCTCGCCGATCGAGGCGGCAAGGCCGTCGAGGAGCCGACGCCGAAACGGGTCGATCTCGAGGCACGCCGCGTCGTGGACCACTGCTGTCATGACCGCACCTCCTCTCGATGAGTCCTTGCCAGCCGTTGGTACCACACGGTACCGTACCGGAGTACACCGCGGTACCCCCGAGTACCACGCCGATGTTGGGAGTGCACCAGTTATGAGCTCCGCACAGACCGAAGTGACCGCCGGGCAAAAGGCGGTCAAATTCCCGCCGGGGCCGCGTATTCCAAAAGTTTTGCAGGGCACAGGTTTTGTCGTCTCACGGCGACGGACCATCCAGCAGATGGGCCGTCGTTACGGCGACATCTTCACGCTGAACGTCCCGGTGTACGGCCGAACCGTGGTGGTGGCCAACCCAGCGCTGGCCAAGCAGGTCTTCACCACCAATCCGGACGATCTCGGCAATATCCAGCCCAACCTGAGCCGGTTCTTCGGACCGGGTTCGGTATTCGCGCTCGATGACGATGACCACCGCCTGCGACGCCGACTGCTGGCGCCGCCGTTCCACGGCAAGAGCATCAAGAACTACGAGAACATCATCGAAGAAGAGACGCTGCGCGAAACGGCCGGCTGGCCGGAGGGCACGGCGTTTGCCACGCTGCCCTCGATGATGCGCATCACGCTCAATGCCATCCTGCGCGCGGTTTTCGGCGCCGAGGGCGCCGAACTCGACACGTTGCGGCGCATCTTCCCGCCGTGGATCACGTTGGGCTCGCGATTGGCAACACTGCCCCAACCCTCTCGGACCTACGGGCGCTACAGCCCGTGGGGGCGGCTGGCGGAATGGCGACGCCAGTACGAGGACGTCATCGACAAGCTGATCGCCGACGAGCGTGCCGACCCGAACTTCGAGGATCGGACCGACGTGCTGGCGCTGATGCTGCGCAGCACCTACGAGGACGGTTCGGCCATGTCGCGCAGTGATATCGGCGACGAGCTGCTGACCCTCCTGTCTGCCGGGCACGAAACCACCGCCTCGACGCTGGGCTGGGCATTCGAACGACTCAGCAGGCATCCCGATGTGCTGACAGCGCTGATGGCAGAGGCCGAGAGCGACGACAACGAACTGCGTCAAGCGACGATCCTCGAAGTGCAGCGCAACCGGACGGTCATCGATCTGGCCGGCCGACACGTCTATGCGCCGGCCTACGAGCTCGGCGAGTGGGTCATTCCGCGTGGTTCGTCGATTCTGGTCAGCATCGCGCAGCTCCACGCCAACGCTGACATCTTCCCGGACCCGGAGCGCTTCGACCCGCAACGTTTCATCGACAGCAAGCCGTCCAGCTTCGCCTGGATCCCGTTCGGCGGTGGAGCACGCCGCTGCGTGGGCGCCGTGTTCGCCAACATGGAGATGGATGTGGTGTTGCGAACAGTGTTGCGCCACTTCACGATTTCGACTACCGGCGAGCCGGGCGAACCATGGCACTCGCGTGGCGTTGCCTTTACGCCGAAGAACGGCGGACGCGTGGTGGTGCATCGCCGTCAGCACTGATTAGGCTGTGCGCCCATGACCAGTGACGCCGGCGAAGTTGTGGACATGATGAATAACGCGATGGCATCCACCATTCCGATCGCGCACAAAATGGGCGTGCAGGTTGCCGATGTCCGGCGGGGTTTCGCGGCAACGACGGTCCCCGCCGAGGGCAACGGGAATCATTTCGGCGTCATGTACGCCGGCGTGCTGTTCACCGTGGCCGAAGTCCTCGGCGGGATCATCCCGCTGAGCACGTTCGATACCGCCAAGTACTTCCCGCTGGTCAAAGGGATCGAGATCCAGTTCGTCGCAATGGCCAAGACCGCGGTACGGGCGGAAGCCACGCTTGACGACGAGACGATCGCCCGCGTCGAGGCTGAGGCCGCCGAGCACGGCAAGGCCGATTTCACCCTCGACGCGGTAGTGACCGACGCCGACGGTCAGACCGTCGCCACCACCCGCGGCCTCTACCAGCTACGGACGTACCGCTAGTTCTCCGCGAGATCGCCGTGAGGGTTGTGATTCCGCAAAAATCACAGCCATAGCCGCAATCTCGCGGTCGGCCCTGACAAGCTAGTCGACGCTGGCGCGTCGCGGCAGCTTCCAGTCGGAGCGCGGGAAGTGGCAGGTGTAACCACCCGGGAAGCGTTCCAGATAGTCCTGGTGCTCCGGCTCGGCCTCCCAAAAATCCCCCGCCGGGCTGACCTCGGTCACCACTTTGCCCGGCCAGAGACCCGACGCCTCGACGTCGGCGATGGTCTCCTCAGCGATCCGCTTTTGTTCCTCGTCGAGGTAGAAGATCGCCGAGCGGTAGCTGGTCCCGACATCGTTGCCCTGCCGGTTCTCGGTGGTCGGGTCGTGGATCTGGAAGAAAAACTCCAGCAGCGTGCGATAGTCCGTGCGCGCCGGGTCGTAGTCGATTTCGATGGCCTCGGCGTGGCCGGGGTGATTGCGGTAGGTGGCGTTGGCGTTTTGGCCACCGGTATAGCCCACCCGGGTTGAAATCACACCGGGTTGCTTGCGGATCAAATCCTGCATGCCCCAGAAGCAGCCGCCGGCCAGGATCGCTCGGTTAGTAGTCGTCATAATTGCCCTCCTGACTCGAGCATAGGAACCGCTCGACAAACATCAATAGAACGTGTTCTAGTTTTGGCGTGACAACCCGCATCTTCACTCGCGACGAGCTTTCCGCCGCCTTCCACACGTTCGAGCAGACGGTACAGCGTGCCGCCGAGACGAAGGACTGGGACGCCTGGGTGGAGCATTACACGCCCGACGTCGATTACATCGAGCACGCGGCCGGAACCATGAAAGGCCGTGACGAGGTGCGCGGCTGGATCCGTAAGACGATGACGACGTTCCCGGGCAGCCACATGACCGCTTTCCCGTCGTTGTGGTCGGTCATTGACGAGCCCACCGGTCGGATCATCTGCGAGCTGGACAATCCGATGGCCGACCCCGGTGACGGCACGATCATCAGCGCGACGAACATCTCGATCATCACCTACGCCGGGGACGGCCAGTGGGGGCGCCAAGAAGACATCTACAACCCGCTGCGGTTTGCCCAGGCGGCGCTGAAGTGGTGCCGAAAAGCGCAGACGCTCGGCACACTCGACGACGACGCGGCCCGGTGGATGCGTCAGTACGGAGGAGAAGCATGAACGCACCGCCGAAACTGGTCATCGGCGCCAACGGCTTTCTGGGCTCGCATGTCACCCGTCAACTCGTCGCCGACGGTGCCGACGTGCGGGCCATGGTGCGACCGACGGCCAACACCCGCGCCATCGACGACCTGACCGTCACCCGCTTCCACGGTGACGTGTTCGACACCGCCACGCTGCGCGAAGCGATGGAGGGCTGCGACGTCGTCTACTACTGCGTCGTCGATACCCGCGCGTGGCTGCGCGACCCCTCGCCGCTGTTCCACACCAATGTCGAGGGACTGCGCAACGTGCTGGAGGTCGCGAAGGACGCCAACCTGCGGCGGTTCGTCTTCACCAGCAGCTACGCGACGGTCGGCCGCCGACACGGCCACGTAGCCACCGAAGAGGACCAGATCAATCGTCGCGGACTCACCCCGTATGTCCAATCTCGGGTCCAGGCCGAAGATTTGGTGCTGCAATATGCAACTCAGGCCGGCCTGCCCGCCGTCGCGATGTGTGTCTCGACGACGTACGGCAGCGGTGACTGGGGGCGCACCCCGCACGGCGCCTTCATCGCAGGAGCGGTATTCGGCAAGTTGCCGTTCCTGATGAACGGCATTCAACTGGAAGTTGTCGGCGTGGATGACGCCGCCAGGGCGTTGATTCTGGCCGCTGACCGCGGACGCAATGGGCAGCGGTATCTGATCTCCGAACGGATGATGGCGTTGAAGGAAGTCGTGCGCATCGCCGCCGACGAAGCCGGGGTGCCCCCGCCGCAGCGCTCGATCTCGGTACCGGTGCTCTACGCGCTGGGCGCAATGGGCAGCCTCAGAGCCCGGCTCACCGGGAAAGACGCCGAGTTGAGCTTAGCGTCGGTGCGGATGATGCGCGCAGAAGCCGACGTCGACCACAGCAAGGCGGTCCGCGAATTGGGTTGGCAGCCAAGGCCAGTCGAGGAATCCATCCGCGAGGCAGCCCGGTTCTGGGTGGAGCTGCGCAACGCCAGAGGCAAGAGCACCGCTGCGGGCTGAACACCGCGCCGACCGCTGTTCAAAATGTCCTCAGCGCCCGGTGCGCGGCTAGCGTCGGACGTGTGACCACCGAGAAAGTTCGCGCAGACTTGAGCGGCGCCCCGCAGACCATGCTGGCAACCCTGTATGCCAAGGCGCTGGACGCCGACTTCGAGCATCCGATTCTGGGGGATCGCTACGCCAAGGCCGTCGTCGAACGCATCGACTACGACTGGAAAAAGACCACCATCACCGCGCGCCGGGCCCCGTCGGTGACAACCCGCTCCGCACATTTCGACAACTGGACACGTCAATTTCTGGACGCACATCGGCGGGCGGTGGTGCTGCACCTCGGCTGCGGTCTGGACAGTCGGTTCTGGCGGTTGCGGCCCGGCCCCGAGGTCGACTGGTATGACATTGACTATCCCGATGTGGCCCGGCTACGCACCCAGCTCTACCCACCCGGTGACCACTACCACGTCGTCGCCGCCTCGGTCACCGATCCGGCCTGGTTGGCCGGCATTCCCAACGACCGGCCCACCCTGATGATCGGCGAAGGCCTGACCATGTATCTCACCGAGCACGACGGCATCGCGTTGCTGCGTCGGGTGGTCGAGCGGTTCGGCCGCGGCGAGCTGCAGTTCGACGGGTTCAACTGGCTCGGTATCAAGTCGCAGGTGCTCAATACCGTCGTGCGCCGCTCGGGATCAACATTGTCCTGGGCAATCAATGGTCCCGATGACATCGTCGATGCCGTCCCCGGGGTACGGCTGGTGGCCTGCCAGCGGTGGTTTGAGTCGTTCACGTTTGCACAGCTGCCGCGCTCATCCCAGTTGATGGGCAAAGCCATGGCAGTGATTCCGGCGGTTGCCAACATGGCGCAGTATCACCGGTACGCATTCGGACGCGCCTGACAGCGGGGAATCTTCTCCCTCATGAGGTGTTGCAACTCCTATCCACACCTGAGGAGATGTCACCATGAGCCACCGGCCTGTCTTGGAACCCAGCACCGGACACCCGATCACGATCACGCCGACCGCGGGCCGGGTCCTGGTCCGGGTCAACGGGGAGATCGTTGCGGACACCAGCGCAGCACTTGGGCTGCGAGAAGCCACTATCCCTGTGGTGCAATACATTCCGTTCGACGACGTGGTGCAAGAGCGGCTGACCCGCACCGACACCACCACGTACTGCCCGTTCAAAGGCGAAGCCAACTACTACAGCGTGCGGACCGCAGCCGGCGACACCGTCGACGACGTGATCTGGACCTACGAGCAGCCCCATCCCGCGGTCGCAGAGATTGCCGGTCATGTCGCGTTCTACGCCGACAAGGCCGACATCAGCGTTGAGGGCGACTGAGGCCCGCTACGGGCCGACGGCGTCGAACACTTGCGCCGCCAACCGGGTGTCGCTGTATTCGCGCAATGACGTGATCAGCCCATCCCGGGTTTCGACGATGAAGACGTACGGGCTGTCGTAGCGCCTGCCGTCCGCGGTGACGCCGTCGCCCTGCGCCTCGACCACCACGCTTTCGCCGTCGTTGACGCATTGGATGAGCTCGAGGTCGATCTCGACATGGCGTTTGCGTCGCTCGATCTCCTGCCACAGCGCCGCTTTGTCGATCGATTGGCGGGTGATGATGCTCCAGTAAGTGAAATCGTCGCTCAACAACGCGAAGCATTCGTCGACGTCTGCGCAATCACAGAGGCACTGCAAGAACATCCACGCCAGTTCGGCCTGTGGATCGTCGAACGGGGTGGTCACAATCGCCATCCTGTCGCGGAAGACGGGTGAGGGTCAATCGTCAGCGGCTGAACCTATGATCCGGGAGGTGAAGAGCGCTCGCACCGTCACATTCCCGGGTGTGGTCAGCCCCGGGATCACGCTGGCGCCGCTGCGTCGAGGTCCGGGCGACCCGTGCTATCAAGTTACCGACGACGGTGCGATCTGGCGGACCAGCCTGCTGTCCAGCGGTCCCGTCACGGCGCGCATCAGCCGGGCCGCGTCGGATGCCGTCGAGTGCGCGGCATGGGGAAGCGGTGCTGCGGAGTTCCTCGACGTGTTGCCCGCCCTGCTCGGCGCCGACGATGACACGTCCGATTTCGTACCGCGCGACCCCACGGTGGCCGCGGCGAACCGCCGCGTTCCGCACCTGCGGCTGGGGCGCACCGGGCAGGTGCTCGAAGCGCTCATCCCCGCGGTCCTCGAGCAGCGGGTTCCCGGTACGGACGCGTTCCGGTCCTGGCGCGTACTGGCGACCAAGTTCGGGACGCCGCCGCCGGGGCCGGCACCCAAACGCATGCGGGTGCCGCCATCCGCCGATGCGTGGCGGCGCATCCCCTCGTGGGAGTTTCACCGCGCCAACGTTGATCCCGGGCGGGCCCGCACCGTTGTCGGCTGTGCCCGACGAGCGGCATCGCTGGAACGGCTGGTGTCACGACCGGCAACCGAGGCGCGCGAAGCGCTGACATCGTTGCCGGGCGTCGGCGTCTGGACTGCGGCCGAGACCGCGCAGCGAGCGTTCGGCGACCCCGATGCGCTCTCGGTGGGCGACTATCACGTTCCCAAGATGATCGGCTGGACGCTGGTGGGGCACCCGATCGCCGACGACGACATGGTCGAGTTGCTGGAGCCGATGCGGCCACATCGGCACCGGGTGGTTCGCCTGCTGCAGGCCAGCGGACTGGCGTACGAGCCGCGGCGCGGGTCGCGGCTTCCGGTGCAGAACATCCGTGCGCTTTAGTCGCCCGGGTGGTTACCCGCGGCGGCCATCGGGTATGCAAGGCCGGAAGTGACCGTGTCCGAACGACCTAAGGGAGCAATCGATGACGCAGTTCACTATCCCCGGCCTAACCGACAAGCAGGGCGCCCAGGTCGCCGAGTTGCTGCAGCGGCAGCTGAGCACCTATAACGATCTTCACCTGACCCTGAAGCATGTCCACTGGAATGTCGTCGGGCCCAATTTCATCGGCGTGCACGAAATGATCGATCCGCAAGTGGAATTGGTGCGCGGTTATGCCGACGAGGTGGCCGAGCGCATCGCTGCCCTCGGCGGGTCGCCGCAGGGCACGCCCGGCGCGGTCATTCGCGACCGCAGCTGGGACGACTATTCGGTCGGTCGTGACACCGTGCAGGCGCATCTGGCCGCGCTCGACGTGGTCTACACCGGCGTGATCGAAGACGTTCGCCGAGCGATCGATGAAACCGAGGAACTGGACAAGGTCACCCAGGACATCTTGATCGACCATGCCGCTGAGCTGGAGAAGTTCCAGTGGTTTGTGCGAGCACACCTGGAGAACTCCGGCGGCAAGCTCGCCCACGAGGGCTCACCCACCGAGCGGGGTGCGGCCAGCGCGGCCCGTAAGAAGGCGTAGCCGACGGAATAATCGGACCGCGGTCCGGTTATAGCGGGTAGCTCTATCGCACGGAGGTACCGTTGCCCGCCATCACCGCCGACACCTTGGCCCTGCCGCGAGTGCCTGCCGCGGCCCCCACCGACACCGAACGACCGGTCCGGTCGATCACCGCCGGCCCACGCGGCTACGAAGGTGAGGGATTTCCCGTCGTCAGGGCGTTCGCCGGGGTCAGCACGGCGGCGCTGGACCCGTTCGTGCACATGGACCAGATGGGCGCCGTCGAGTACTTACCTGGGGAACCCAGAGGAACCGACTGGCATCCGCACCGGGGATTCGAGACGGTCACCTACATGATCGACGGCCGGTTCGCCCACCAGGATTCCCACGGCGGCGGTGGGCTGATCGGTGATGGCGCCACCCAGTGGATGACGGCGGGTTCAGGCATCCTGCATATCGAGACTCCGCCCGCTGAATTGGTTGAGAGCGGAGGAGTTTTCCACGGCATCCAGCTGTGGGTGAACCTGCCGAAAGCGCATAAATTAGCCGCGCCCCGCTATCAGTCCATCGAGGGCGACGACGTCAAACTGCTGGCATCCGAGGACGGCGGAGCGCTGATCCGCATCATCGCCGGCGACATTGACGGGCACCGCGGTCCCGGCCGCACATATACCCCGATTACCTTGGCGCACGCCACTATCGAACCTGGCGCGCGCCTGAACATCCCCTGGAAACGGGTCTTCAACGCACTGGTCTATGTACTGTCCGGTCGCGGATCCGTCGGACCGGTGGGGCACCCCATCCAGCACGGTCAATTGGTGGTCCTGGGACCCGGCGATCGGCTGACCGTCGCCGCCGCGGCGTCCCAGGACGCGCCCGCCCCGGCGTTGGAGGTCCTGCTCCTGGGCGGCCAGCCGATCCGAGAGCCGGTGTTTCACTACGGGCCGTTCGTGATGAGCACCAAGACGGAGTTGATCGAGGCGCTCGAGGACTTCCAGGCCGGCAAGTTCGGCAGCGTTCCACCCGGCGCGCTGATGCCTCACGCGCCCCGGCGCTCCCGGCTCGGCTAACTCGAAACGACCCCGGCCCCGCTATCTGGCGAGCCGCAGCTGGCAAACTGACCGACGCCAGCGGACGCCAGGTGTCAACCGCTTCGCGGGACGGTTGTCCGGCGAGCAAGACAGCCGCCGACGCGATGTAAGGTGGCCCAACGGTCGACGTCGTTCGACGCGCGTAGAAGCGGTTTTGAGCGGCGGGGCCGCCCGCCGGCCCGGGAAGCCGGGAGTGTGATCTGTGGCACAATCGTGGATGTGCCGCATCCCGCGAGCCGGGGGCCCGGTCGTCCCCCTGCAGCGAAGGCGGCCGACACCCGTAAGCGCATCACGCTTGCGGCTCGCGACGTGTTCAGCGAACGCGGCTATGAGGCCGCCACGTTCCAGGCCATCGCGCTGCGTGCCGACCTCACCCGACCGGCGATCAATCACTACTTTTCGAGTAAGCGGGCCCTGTATCACGAAGTCGTGGAGCAGACCAACGAGCTGCTGATTCAGGCCGGCATCGCCCGGGCGCAGCGCGAGACGACGTTGATCGGGCGGATCTCGGCATTCCTTGCTGCGGCGCTCGAAGCTGACTCCGAAAACCGTTCGGCCGCACGATTTCTGGTGACCTCGGCACTGGAATCGCAACGCCACCCGGATCTGAAAGGCAGCGAGAACGATTCGATGCGACGTACCCGCGAATTTCTCGCCGAGGTCAGCAGCGACGCGATCGAGCGCGGCGAAGTCAGCGCCGATACCGATGCCGAGTCGTTGACCGAGGTGCTGCTGGCGGTGCTGTGCGGCGTGGGCTTCTACTCCGGCTTTGTGGAAAGCGCCCACGAGATGGAAGCGGTCATCGCCGGATTGGCGCGATTGCTGGCCGGTTCGCACTCGCGGCGGCAGTAACTGCCAGCGCAGTGATATAACGCACAGCGGCATATAGGTTGCCTAACTTATTAGGTAGCATGGGCCGCGGCATGACTGATCTGGACGAAGCGGACTGTGTACGGACCGCAGGGGATAGCTGGGACATCATCGAAAGTGTCGGCGCCACCGCGGTCATGGTTGCCGCCGCGCGTGCTGTCGAGACCGGATCGGCCGATCCGCTGATTCGTGACGAATTCGCCCGCGTGCTGGTGACGGCGGCGGGCACGGGCTGGACGCAGTTGGCCGACCCGGACCTGGATTGGATCGGGGACGACGAACCTGGCCGACGAGCACACCGAGTGGCCGTCAATTACCAGGCCGTACGCACGCATTTCTTCGACGAGTACTTCACCAACGCGGCCGAGCACGGTGTGCGGCAGGCGGTGATCCTGGCCGCCGGACTCGATTCGCGTGCCTACCGGCTGGATTGGCCGACGGGCACCACCGTCTATGAAATCGATCAGCCCAAAGTCCTGCAGTACAAGACGAGTGTCCTGGAATCGGCAGGCGCGGCTCCCCGCGCCGTGCGCCAGCCGGTCGCGGTGGACCTGCGGGACGACTGGCCGGCTGCACTGGATGCGGCCGGCTTCGACCGTAATCAGCCCACCGCATGGCTGGCCGAGGGTTTGCTGCCCTACCTGCCGCCCGATGCCCAGGACCGGCTTTTCGAGATGGTCACTGCGCTGAGCGCGCCCGGCAGCCAGCTCGGCGTCGAGGTATTCAGCTTTGACGCCACCAATGAGCGGCGCCGGGCTGCCCGACGCGCGCGGTGGGCGCGCATGCAGCGGCTTGGTTTGGACGTCAACGTTGAAAGCCTGACCTACCGCGAAGGCGACCGTGCCGACGCCGCGCGGTGGCTGACCGACCACGGCTGGCAGGTACATGCGGTGAACAACCGCGAGGAAATGGCCCGCCTGGGCCGACCGATACCCCACGACCTGCTCGAGGAGAGCATCGTCAGCGCGTTGGTGCGTGCGCAACTCACGCCAACCAGCTGACCGGTCAATTCGCAGAAACGGAACCACGATGAGCACCCTGCGCAGCCATGACGACACCTGGGACATCACCACCAGCGTCGGCAGCACCGCCGTGATGGTGGCCGCCGCCCGAGCCGTCGAGACGGACAGCCCCGAACCGCTGATTCGTGACCCGTATGCGAAGCTCCTTGTCGCCGACGCGGCTACCGGGGTCTGGGAAGCCATGCTCGACGATTCGTTGGTCGCCAAGATCGAGGCCGCGGATCCGGAGACGGCGGCGATCTTCCATCACATGCGCAGCTACCAGGCGGTACGTACCCACTTTTTCGACGCGCATTTCACCGGCGCAATGGCCGCCGGAATCCGGCAAGTCGTAATCCTGGCCTCAGGCCTGGATTCCCGCGCCTACCGGCTGGACTGGCCGACCGGTACCACGGTGTATGAGATCGACCAGCCCAAGGTGCTGGCCTACAAGTCCGCGACGCTGGACACGCATGGTGTCGCGCCCTCGGTTGAACGCCGCGAAGTGCCGATCGACCTGCGCCAGGACTGGCCTGGCGCGCTGCGCGGCGCAGGCTTTGACTCGGCGGCGCCGACGGCCTGGTTGGCCGAAGGACTGTTGATGTATTTGCCCGCCGACGCCCAAGACAGGCTGTTCGCACAGATCACCGAGCTGAGCGCACCCGGAAGCCGCATCGCAGCTGAAACCGCGGCCAGCCACGGCGACGAGCGGCGGCAGGAAATGCGGGAGCGCTTCGAGCGGGTGGCCGACGAGCTCGGTTTCCAACAGACGGTCGACGTCGGGGACCTGATCTATCACGACCCGAATCGCGCCGACGTCGCCGAATGGCTCAACGGCCACGGCTGGCGGGCTACGTCGCAGCACGCGCTCGACGAGATGCACCGGCTGGACCGAGCGGTGCCGGGCGTGCCGATGGCTGACGACAAAGACGCGTTCTCGCACTTCGTCACCGCCGAGCGCGGATAGCTCAGGCCTGACCGGCATCTGTTGCCCAACCGGGTGGTTGATTAAGCTTGAGCTTCCGCCGGTCAGGAAGGGGACCCCTGTGACCACCGAAGCCGCCGCAAACGCCATCACAACACCCGGCAGCGACGTCGCGAAAACCGTCGCTCGGCTACGGGGCGCTTTCGCGACTGGGCGAACCCGAAGCCTGGAATGGCGGCGCAGCCAGCTGCGTGGCCTCGAGCGGATGATGACGGAAAACGAGTCGGCGATCGCCGCCACGCTGGAAACCGACCTCGACCGCAAACCGTTCGAGGCATGGCTGGCCGACAGCGCAGCCACCGCCGGGGAAGCGCGCTACGCGGCCAAACACGTCAAAAAATGGATGCGTCGCAAGTATCGCCTCCTCGAGCTCGCGCAGTTGCCCGGGCGCGGCTGGGTGGAGTACGAGCCCTACGGCACGGTGTTGATCATTGGCGCATGGAACTACCCCTTCTACTTGACGCTCGGTCCTGCGGTAGGAGCGATCGCCGCAGGAAATGCCGTGGTGCTCAAGCCTTCTGAGATTGCACCGGCGTCGTCGGCGCTGATGGCCGAGCTGGTGCCGAAATATCTGGATAGCGACGCGATCGCGGTGGTCGAGGGCGACGGCGCGGTCAGCCAGGAGTTGATCGCCCAGGGCTTTGACCGGGTGTTGTTCACCGGCGGCACTGAGATCGGCCGCAAAGTCTACGAGGGTGCGGCACCGCATCTGACGCCGGTCACGCTCGAGTTGGGTGGCAAGAGCCCGGTGATCGTCGCGGCCGACGCCGACGTCGACGTCGCGGCCAAGCGGATCGCCTGGATCAAACTGCTCAACGCCGGGCAGACCTGCGTGGCACCCGATTACGTGCTGGCCGACACCACGATCCGCGACCAGCTCGTCGACAAGATCGGCGAGGCCATCACGAAGTTCCGGTCCGCGGAACCGGCCGGAATGCGCATCGTCAACCAGCGTCAATTCGACCGGCTGACCGGCTATCTGTCCGACACAAAAGGAACGATCGCCCTGGGTGGCGAGTTCGATGCCGCGGCCCTGCGCCTGCAGCCCACCGTGGTCGTCGATCCGGACCCGGACGAGCCGCTGATGACCAGTGAGATCTTCGGCCCGATCCTGCCGATCATTTCGGTCCAATCGATCGACGACGCAATACGTTTCGTCAACGCACGGCCCAAGCCGCTGTCGGCGTACCTGTTCACCAAGACCCGCGCCGTCCGCGAGCGGGTGATCTCCGAGGTGCCGGCGGGCGGCATGCTGGTCAACCACCTCGCCTTCCAGGTGACCACCGCCAAGCTGCCGTTCGGCGGAGTCGGCGCCTCGGGCATGGGTGCCTACCACGGACGTTGGGGTTTCGAGGAATTCAGCCACCGCAAGGCGGTGCTGACCAAACCGACCCGACCCGATGTATCGAGCATGATCTACCCGCCGTATACAGAGAAGGCGTGGAAGTTGGCGCGCCGGCTGTTCTGAGGCAGATCCGATCAAGGCGTGCCAAACCCTGAAAACCGAAAGGAAGTTCATGCCTGGAGTGCAAGATCGTGTCATCGTCGTCACCGGAGCGGGCGGGGGACTGGGGCGCGAGTACGCCCTGACTCTTGCGCGCGAAGGCGCCAGCGTCGTCGTCAACGACCTCGGTGGAGCCCGCGACGGTACCGGTGCAGGATCGGCGATGGCCGACCAGGTGGTCACCGAAATCAAGGACGCGGGGGGCCGCGCGGTCGCCAACTACGACAGCGTCGCGGATGAGAGCGGGGCGGCCAACATCGTCAAGACGGCGCTCGACGAATTCGGCGCTATCCACGGTGTGGTGAGCAACGCCGGGATTCTGCGGGACGGCACCTTCCACAAGATGTCGTTCGAGAACTGGGACGCCGTGCTCAAAGTGCATCTCTACGGCGGGTACAACGTGATCCGTGCCGCCTGGCCGCACTTTCGCGAGCAGAGCTACGGCCGGGTGGTGGTGGCAACCTCGACCAGTGGGCTGTTCGGCAACTTCGGCCAGGCCAACTACGGGGCGGCCAAGCTGGGTCTGGTGGGCCTGATCAACACGCTGGCGCAAGAGGGCGCCAAGTACAACATTCACGCCAATGCGCTGGCGCCGATCGCCGCAACGCGGATGACCCAGGACATCCTGCCGCCCGAGGTGTTCGAAAAGCTCACACCGGAATTCGTGGCGCCGGTAATTGCCTACCTGTGCACCGAGGAGTCGGACGACACCGGATCGGTGTTCATCGTCGGCGGTGGCAAGGTGCAGCGCACGGCGTTGTTCCAGAACGACGGCGTCACCTTCGAGAATCCGCCCTCTGTCGACGACATCGCGGGTCAGTGGTCGACGATCAGCGACCTGTCCGGGGCGCAGCAGGCCAAGTTCTCGTTATAGCAGCCGGCCGTGAAAGCCTGTGTAGTACAGGAACTCTCAGGCCCATCGGGCATGGTGTACACCGACGTCGATGATGTCCGCGGTAACCAGGACACGGTGGTCATCGACGTCCACGCCGCCGGGGTGTGCTTTCCCGACCTGTTGCTGAGCAAGGGCGAGTACCAACTGAAGCTGCCGCCGCCGTTCATACCCGGCATGGAAGCCGCGGGCGTCGTGCGCTGGGCGCCTGACGAGTCCGGTGTCCGGGTGGGCGAACGGGTGTCGGCGTTCGGCGTGCTCGGCGGCTTCGCCGAGCAGGTGGTCGCCCCTGTCGACAATGTGATACCCAGCCCGGCGGAACTCGATGACGCCGAGGCGGTGTCGCTGCTGGTGAACTACAACACGATGTATTTCGCGCTGACTCGCCGGGCTGCGATGCGGCCAGGAGACACGGTTCTGGTACTTGGCTCGGCCGGCGGGGTGGGCACCGCGGCGATTCAGGTGGCCAAAGCGATCGGCGCGAGCGAGGTGATCGCCGTGGTTCATCGATCGGGCGCAACGGAATTCGTCGAGTCGCTGGGCGCCGACGTGGTGTTGCCGTTGACAGAGGGTTGGGCGCAGGCGGTGCGCGATGTCACTGATGGCCGCGGCGTCGACATCGTCGTCGATCCAGTCGGCGGGGATGCTTTCGACGACGCCATCCGGGTGCTGGCCGTCGACGGCAAGCTCCTGGTGATCGGCTTTGCTGCCGGCGGCATTCCCACCGTCAAGGTCAATCGGCTGCTGCTGCGCAATGTGAGCGTGGTGGGTGTGGCCTGGGGTGAGTACCTCAACAAAGTTCCAGGCTCGGCCAAGTTGTTCGCCTGGGGCCTCAATGAATTGGTGTCATTGGGGCTCAAACCTCCCCCGCCGCAACGCTATCCGCTGTCGGATGGGCCCGCCGCGCTGCAGCTCCTGGCCGACGGCGGCGTGCTCGGCAAGGTGGTTTTGGAGCCGCAGTGAGCAGCGGCGGGGTGGCCTTGGTCGCGCTAGCGATCGCCATCGGCCTCATCGGTGTCGTCGTGCCGATGCTGCCCGGGTCGGCGCTGGTATTTGCGGCTATCGCGGTGTGGGCTGGCGTCGAGCGGACGGCCACGTCGTGGGTGACACTTGGCGTCGTTGCCACGCTGCTGAGCGTTGGCATGGTGGTCAAGTATCTGTGGCCGGTGCGCCGGATGCGCCGTGCCGAGGTGGCGATGTCGAGCGTTGTCATCGGCGGATTGCTCGGCATCGTCGGCTTTTTCGCGATCCCGGTACTCGGGTTGCCGATCGGCTTCGTGGGCGGCATCTATCTGGCTGAGCTGACACGCGGCCGCGACCAGCGAGCCGCATGGGTAGCAACCGTGCATGCAGTGAAAGGCGTGGCGCTGTCCGTGGGTGTGGAACTGACTGCAGCGCTGCTCGCCACCGTGGTGTGGATTGTCGCCGTCGCTTTCTAGGGTATCGGCGGGCGCCGAGACTGATTGGAAGTAGCGTATGGCCTGCGGGTCGACCGACACCGCATCGGAGGTGCAGTAGATGCTGACGGCCGGGTCGATGGTGGCCGGATACCGTATCGAACGCATCTTGGGTGTCGGCGGGATGGGCGCGGTGTATCTGGCCGCTAACCCGACACTGCCGCGCTTCGACGCACTCAAGATCCTCTCCCCCGAGCTGTCACGTGATCGCGATTTCCGGGCCCGCTTCACCCGCGAGGCCGATGTGGCCGCCGCGCTACAACATCCGCAGATCGTGTCGGTGTACAACCGCGGGTCCACGGATGACGGCCAGCTGTGGATTGCCATGCAATTCGTCGACGGCACCGACGCCGACGACGCGCTGCGCGCCGGCACGATGACACCGCAGCGCGCCGTGCACATCATCACCGAGGTAGCCAAAGCTTTGGACTTCGCCCACGCACGTCACGTCGTGCATCGCGACGTCAAACCGGCGAATTTTCTGCTCTCCGGGCCCGTAGGCGCCCAGGAGCAAGTGCTATTAGGCGATTTCGGGATCGCGCGCGCCCTCGACGACGTCGGTCTGACCGCAACCGGATCGGTGATGGCCACTATCGCATATGCCGCACCGGAAGTGTTGTCCAGCTGGCGGTTTGACGGCCGCGCCGACATCTACTCGTTGGGCTGCACACTATTTCGGCTTCTGACCGGCAAAGCCCCGTTCTCCGGCGGCAATGGACCGGCCGCCGTGATGCTGGCTCATCTACAACGGCCGCCGCCGCGCGTCACCGACTTGGTGCCCGGGTTGCCGCCGGCCCTAGACCACGTGGTCGCCACCGCGATGGCGAAGGATCCCGGCGCCCGATTCGCCTCCGCGTCCGACTTGGCCCACGCAGCCGCAGCCGCGCTGCGCGACCCCACGCTGACGTTACGAGCGCCGCTACCGGCGGTGCCGACCGCCGACGTCGTCTCCTACCCGCACATGCAGGGCGACGGCAGCGCACCGTGGTGGCAGAACGCGGCACCGCGCACCACGCACAGCCCGCTCGCACCGCCACCCCCGCCAACGGCGCAACGGCGACGCCGCATCGCCATCGGTGCCGGCATCGGCGCGGCGGCGCTGGTTGCGGCCACAATGGTCGCCGTGGCGGTGTGGCCGGATGCCCACGACAGCACCCCGCGTGGCTCCGCCGCGCAACCCCCTACGACGCCAGCGCCGACATCCGTATCGGCGCCGGGCCTCCAATCCGCCGCCACCGACATCGGGCCCGACCAATTACGCCCCATCCTGCTGACTGCCGCCGAGCTTCCCCAATCCGGCGGCGCACCGATGGCGCTCGAGCAAGACAACACCGGCCTGGCAGACGATGCCGGCACCGTCGCCCCGGCCGACCAGCAGTGCCTCAACGCATGGGTGCCCGGCCAACAGTCGGTGTATCACGCAACGCGGTCTGCCCCGAATGTTGTCGTCACCGGGGCCGCGATCCAAACCCTGCGTGGGATCAACCAGAAGCCCTGGCAAGATGGCGTCGTCCAGGCCGTGGTGTCATTCGCCACCGACAAATCGGCCAGCGGCTTTTACGTCCGCCAACGCGGCGCAGTGGAGCTGTGCGGCGGCAAGACAATCACCGTCCTCCCGTCCGGCCAGGCGCCACAAACCTGGGAGTTCACCCACCCGGTCACCACCACCGGCGTTTACACCATCACCGCCACCCTGCATGGCGAGAATGGAACCTGCCAACACGGGATAATGCCGCGCGGCAACATCATGATCGACATCCGGCAATGCCGGGCCGACGGCGGCACCGACGTCGCCGCCTTGGTTCTGGCGACCGCCGCCAAGGTGCCACACCAGTGAGAAGGTGTTCAATGTCCATGAACGCGTTCAGACTTACCGGAGTTGTGCTGTGTGTCGCTGCGGTCTCTGCCGCGTGCGCGCACACCACCGGCGGTGCTCCAGTCCTGCCACATGTCCGCACGTCGGCGCATGCCGGCGCACCCAACCCGGCGACGTCGCCGGCGCCGGCGGCCCCCGCCTCCGACGAAGAGCAGATTCGCCGAACCGTCATGGCTTTCGGAGATGCGTACAACACCGAAAATTGGGACGCCTACACCGAATTGATGTGTGCGCCGATGCGGGCCCGGTTCACCGGTCCGGTGATGGACTACCTCAAAAAAGATCGGACCAACACCGGCGTCACGACGGTGTCCATCACGTCGGTCTCCATCGACGGCGACAACGCCACAGTCACCATGAATTCGCACAACGAAGCCCTAGGATCGGCATCGGCCAACTTGCCGGTGAAGCGCGACGAGGACGGGTGGAAAATCTGCCAAACCTACTGATGACCGCCATAGAACTCCCACTCAAGCGAGAAGACGGGTAAAAGGTGTGCACGTTAGCGTAGCAGCGACACTACCTGCACGCCTTGGAGTTTCGGTGCTGTCGAGTGCGCTCTTCGTCATGCTGGTCGGCTGCAGCAACACCACCGCCGGTGTTGCTGTCACACCACCTGCTGCGCCGACCAGCTCGGTCAACGCGTCGCTGCTGGACCCGGGCCGATTCCCGACGACACCGCAACCGCCGGCCGGCGCCGCCGGCTCTGAACAGGCCGGCCGCCTCGCAGAGGGGCGCCGCATGGCTAACTACACAGTCGGGCCCTGGCAAGTGGATCCAGCCCTGAACTCCCACCGAGGTGGAGACGCCGCCGTCATCGACACCTACGATCAAATGGGCCAGGTGCTGTGGCCCTGGGTTGCCGGCGGCGCCTGGGGGCAGCCCTTCCTCGTGGGATTCACCTCCGAGCGCCACAGCGCTGCAGGACCTCAAAAGTCACTGCGCAACGCGGTGCTGCGCTTCGCCGACGACCGCGCGGCATCGGCCGTTGCGCAAGGCTTTCACGACAAAGCCATGTCCTTCCCCCGCCTCGAGGACGTCATGCCCGTCGTGACCGAACCCGAACAGGCCATCCCCATACCCGCCCATCCCGACGCCCGCGGCGCACTGATCACTTACCAGCAAGGCGCCGAACGCCTCCAAGAGCTGATCGTGGCCACCGCACATGGTCCCTACGTCCTCGTCCAAGTCATCCACTGCGCAGCCACGCGAGACTGCCCGGCACAACTCGCCGCACACACTCTCGACGTGCAACTTCCGCTGATCGACACGTTCACACCCACCGACCCCAACCAGTTCGCCGCGCTGCCGCTCGATCCCACCGGCCTCGTCGCCCGGACCCTCCCCTTGCCGCCTGACGAGGCCACCTCCACGACAGGAGCCGCCTACGAACCAGCCGGCGCGCTGCACTTCGAAAACGACCCCGCCGCCGTCGGGCCGGCCCTCAGTTCCGCAAAAGTCGACGAGGTTTCGATCAACCGCGCGACGATCTATCAGGCCGCCACCCCCGAGGCGGCTCAGACGCTGCTCCAGGTTTACAGCGACACGCTGTCGGCAACCAAAGCCGCCCAACCCGCCGACGGTGTGCCCGGCCTACCGCAGAGCCGTTGCACACTCATACCAGGAGCCGGCGGACTCATTCCACACCACTGGTGTCTAGCCACCGTAGGGCGTTACTTGATCAAAACCGTTGCACGCCAGCTGGACACCACGCACCAGCAGGCCGCCGCCCAGTACCGCATCCTCGCCAGCAGTTAGATCCCGCAATCAGCCCAGCAGCGCTTCGCGAAGCCGATCGACATCAGACTCCGTGATGCCCGCATCACGCAGGTAGCCATCCAGCGAGCCATAGGTCTCGTCGATCGTGCGGCGCGCCGCGTTCAGATACTCTTCGCGGACACCGAGAACCTCATCGGAAAGTCGCGCCTCGGTGAATGTCATAACCTCAGGCGTCAACTCGGCTTCCGAGCGCTGCTGGATCATTTCCAGGATCCGTTCCCGAAGCTGCGGTGCCGCGTCGTTGCTACGCAGGTAGTCCGCCAGCACCGCGTCCCGGTCAATACCGATCGCTTCCAGCACCACTGCGACCATGAAGCCGGTGCGGTCCTTGCCGGCGAAACAATGCGCCAGCACCGGGCGGCCGGCGGCCAGCAGCATCACCACCCGGCGCAGTGCGGGCTGCGCGCCGTTGTAGGTCGGGAACCGGCGGTACTCGTCGACCATGTAACGGGCAGCTGCGTCGGCGACGGATTCTTGGTCCGGTTTTTCGGTCATCATGCGCTGCCACGCATGCTCGTGCGGCGCAGCGCCGTCCGTCTCCTCGGCGGCGAGGTCGGGGATCGGCAGCAGGTGGATGTCGACGTCGCCGGGCACCCGGCCCGGACCGCGTCGCTCGACCTCGCGCGGCGAACGTAAGTCGGCGACGTCGGTGATACCCAGCCGGCGCAGCGCGTCGCGCCCATCATCGTCGAGTCGGCTCAGCTCACCGGAGCGGAACAACCGGCCGGGCCGCATCCCGGCCGCCATTGCGACGTCACGAAAGTTGACCGCGCCGGACAGCTCGCGAATCTCAGTGGTCACTAGGTAACCGCCGCAGCGAAAGCGCTTTTTTCCCGACCGATCTCGGCCCGCGCGATCGATCGCATGTGCACCTCGTCGGGCCCGTCGAAAATCCGCATCGCCCGATGCCACGCGTACAGCCGGGCCAGTGCGGTGTCCTCGCTGACCCCGGCTGCTCCGTGCACCTGGATGGCGCGGTCGATGACATTGCAGGCCACGTGCGGCGCCACCGCCTTGATTTGCGACACCAGCAGGTGAGCAGCCTTGTTGCCGTGTTGGTCGATGGTCCATGCCGCCTTCTCGCATAACAGCCTGGCTTGATCGATCTCGTTGCGGGACGAGGCAATTGCGTGCTGGACAAGACCTTGGTCGGCCAGTGGGCGGCCGAACGCAATCCGGGTGTTCGCACGGTGCACCATGAGCGCGAGCGCACGTTCGGACCCGCCGAGCGCACGCATGCAGTGGTGGATGCGGCCCGGCCCCAGCCGCGCTTGCGCGATCGCGAAGCCGCCGCCTTCTTCGCCGAGCAGGTTGGTGACGGGTACCCGGACGTTGTCATAGAGGATCTCGCAGTGCCCGGGCTGGTCCTGGTAGCCGAAAACCGATGTCGAGCGGACCACAGTCACACCCGGCGTATCGATGGGAACCAGGACCATCGACTGTTGCTGGTGGCTGGCCGCCTCCGGGTTGGTGCGGCCCATCACGATCAGGATTTTGCAGCGCGGATCGGCGGCCCCCGACGTCCACCACTTGCGGCCATTGATCACGTAGTCGCCACCGTCGCGCACGATCGAGGTCTCGATGTTGCGGGCGTCGCTGCTGGCGACCGCGGGCTCGGTCATCGAGAACGCGCTGCGGATCTCGCCGGCCAGCAACGGCTCCAGCCACTGGGTGCGCTGTTCCTCGGTGGCGAACAGGTGCAGGGTCTCCATGTTGCCGGTATCGGGGGCCGCGCAGTTGAGCGCCTCGGGCGCGATCTCGAGGCTCCAGCCGGTCAACTCGGCCAGCGGCGCGTACTCCAGGTTGGTCAGGCCCGACTCCGCCGGCAGGAACAGGTTCCACAGGTCTGCGGCTTTGGCCTTGGTTTTCAGCTCTTCGATGACCGGCGGCACGGTGTGGTCGTTCGGACCGGCTTCGTGGCGGTAGCGGTCGTACTCGGCCTCGGCCGGAAAGACATGCTCGGTCATGAAGTCGGACAGCCGCTTGTGGTAGTCGCTCGCTTTGGCTGACATCGCGAAGTCCATGCCGTCACGATAAGCCACCGCGGATCAGGCGCAGGATGAACGTCATGACCGAGACACGTCCACCGTTTCCGCCGTTCACTCTCGAGACCGCGATCCAGAAGGTTCAGTCTGCCGAAGACGCCTGGAACACGTGCGACCCAGAGAAGGTCGCGAGCGCCTACACAGTCGACTCGCAGTGGCGTAACCGCGACGAGCACGTCGTCGGCCGCGACCAGATCATCGCGTTTTTGGCCCGCAAGTGGCAGCGCGAACTCGACTACGTGCTGCGCAAGAGCCTGTGGGCGTTCCATGGCAACCGCATCGCCGTGCGCTTCCAATACGAGAGCCACGACAACGCCGGCCAGTGGTATCGCAGCTACGGCAACGAACTGTGGGAGTTCACCGACACCGGTCTGATGGCGCGGCGGGAAGCCAGCATCAACGACGTCGCAATCGACGCTGCCGAGCGCCGCTACTTGGGTCCGCGCCCAGAAGCGGAGCACGGCCAGGACATCCCGCTCTGGTGATGCGGCCACCGTCTGCTCGCGCCGGGCCAGTGACCGCCAGTTAGGGTGAGGGCCGATCTACTCGGGTAGGGAAAGTACAAGGAAGCCGATGGCAGAAACGCAGACGACGGTCGGGGTGGTCGCCGAGTCCGGAGCCGACGAGCGGCGGGTAGCGCTGGTGCCCAAGGCGGTCGCACCGCTGGTGAAAAGCGGCGTAGCCGTCGTCGTCGAGTCGGGCGCCGGTGAGCGGGCGCTGCTTCCCGACGAGCTGTATACCGACGCCGGCGCCACCATCGGCGATGCCTGGACCGCCGACATCGTCGTGAAGGTCGCACCGCCCAGCGCCGACGAGGTGAGCCGGCTCAAGAGCGGACAGACCCTGATCGGCTTCCTCGCCCCACGCAACTCCGACAACCAGGTCGGCGCGCTGACCGAGGCCGGCGTCCAGGCGTTCGCGTTGGAATCGATACCCCGGATCTCCCGGGCTCAGGTGATGGACGCGCTGTCGTCGCAAGCCAATGTGGCCGGCTACAAGGCGGTGCTGCTGGCCGCCTCTGAGTCGACCCGATTTTTTCCGATGCTGACCACCGCGGCGGGCACGGTGAAGCCGGCTACCGTATTGGTGCTCGGGGTCGGCGTGGCCGGGCTGCAGGCCCTGGCGACGGCCAAACGGTTGGGTGCCCGCACGTCGGGCTACGACGTGCGGCCCGAAGTGGCCGACCAGGTCCGCTCGGTGGGGGCCCAGTGGCTCGATGTCGGGATCGATGCGTCCGGCGAAGGCGGATACGCCCGGGAGCTCACCGACGAGGAACGCGCTCAACAGCAGAAGGCGCTGGAGGAGGCGATCAGCGGGTTCGACGTGGTGATCACCACCGCGCTGGTGCCGGGCAAACCCGCGCCACGGCTGGTGACCGCCGCTGCGGTGGAAGGGATGAAGCCGGGCAGCGTGGTCATCGACCTGGCCGGGGAGACCGGCGGTAACTGCGAACTGACCGAGCCGGGCGAGACGGTCGTCAAAGAGGATGTCACGATCGCGGCTCCGTTGAACTTGCCGGCGACCATGCCCGAGCACGCCAGCGAGCTCTACAGCAAGAACATCACCGCGCTGCTGGAGCTGCTGATCACCGACGGCAAGCTGGCCCCCGACTTCGACGATGAGGTCGTCGCGGCCGCCTGCGTCACCCGCGGAGAGGACGCCTAGATGTACGACGACCTTCTGGCCAACTTGGCGATCCTGGTGCTGTCCGGCTTCGTCGGTTTCGCCGTGATCTCCAAGGTGCCCAACACGCTGCACACCCCGCTGATGTCGGGCACCAACGCCATCCACGGCATCGTGGTGCTCGGCGCACTGCTGGTGCTCGGGCGTATCGAACACCCGACTCTCGCCCAGCAGATCATCCTGTTCGTGGCGCTGGTGTTCGGAACTCTGAACGTCATCGGTGGCTTCATCGTCACCGATCGGATGCTGGGCATGTTCAAAGGCAAGAAGCCGTCGCCGGCGCAGGCCGACAAAGCGGAAGCGCCGGTCGCCAAATGAACTACCTCGTCACCGTCCTGTACCTCGTTGCGTTTTCTCTCTTCATCTACGGCCTGATGGGCCTGACCGGCCCCAAGACGGCGGTGCGCGGCAACTGGATCGCCGCGGTCGGCATGGTCATCGCAGTAGCCGCGACGCTGATCCTCATCCGGCACACCGGGCATTGGCCGCTGATCATTGCGGGTCTGGTGCTCGGCGTCGTGCTCGGCGTTCCGCCGGCCCGGTTGACCAAGATGACCGCGATGCCGCAACTGGTGGCGTTCTTCAACGGCGTCGGCGGCGGCACGGTGGCGCTGATCGCGTTGTCGGAGTTCATTGACACCACCGGGTTTTCCGAGTTCCAGCACGGCGAGTCACCGACCGTGCACATCGTGGTGGCGTCGCTGTTCGCCGCGATCATCGGCTCGATCTCGTTCTGGGGATCGATCATTGCGTTCGGCAAGCTGCAGGAGATCATCTCCGGTCGACCGATCGGTGTGGGCAGGGCGCAGCAGCCGCTGAACTTGCTGTTGTTGGCCGCGGCCGTCGCCGCGGCGGTGGTGATCGGGGTGCACGCCCATCCGGGCAGCGGCGGGGTGTCGCTGTGGTGGATGATCGGGCTGTTGGCCGCCGCCGGCGTGCTGGGTCTGATGGTGGTGCTGCCGATCGGCGGCGCGGACATGCCCGTGGTGATCTCGATGCTGAACGCGATGACCGGTCTGTCCGCGGCGGCGGCGGGGCTGGCGTTGAACAACACCGCGATGATCGTCGCCGGCATGATCGTCGGCGCCTCCGGTTCGATCCTGACCAACCTGATGGCCAAGGCGATGAACCGCTCCATCCCGGCGATCGTCGCGGGCGGGTTCGGTGGTGGCGGGGTGGCCCCGGGCGGCGGCGACGGCGGCGACAAACACGTCAGGTCCACCTCGGCGGCCGACGCCGCGATCCAGATGGCCTACGCCAACCAGGTGATCGTGGTGCCGGGCTACGGGCTGGCAGTCGCCCAGGCCCAACACGCCGTCAAGGACATGGCCGCGTTGCTGGAAAATCGCGGGGTGGAGGTGAAATACGCAATCCACCCCGTCGCAGGCCGGATGCCAGGCCACATGAACGTGTTGCTGGCCGAGGCCGAGGTGGACTACGACGCGATGAAAGACATGGACGACATCAACGACGAGTTCGCCCGCACCGACGTCACGCTTGTCATCGGCGCCAACGACGTCACCAACCCCGCGGCCCGCAACGAGGCGTCGAGTCCGATTTACGGCATGCCGATCCTCAATGTGGACAAGTCCAAGTCGGTGATCGTGCTCAAGCGGTCGATGAATTCAGGATTCGCGGGCATCGACAACCCGCTTTTCTACGCCGAGGGCACCACGCTGCTGTTCGGTGACGCCAAGAAGTCCGTATCGGCAGTGACGGAGGAACTCAAAGCCCTCTAGACCGGGGGATATGCCGGCGGCGGGTAGCCGTTACCGTCGACGACGCCGCGCAAACCCCAGGGCACATAACGAAAGAAGAACTCGACCTCGTCGGAAAAGTCGTAGTCCGGATTCGGGTCCATCTGACCATCTCTTTTCAGTCGCCTCTTGCCTCGTTGAGCAGTCTAGTCCCATCGGTCAACGTCGCGACAGACAACACTTAAACTGTCCAACTAGTTGATTGACACCCGGAGACGCTCCGGACCTGCTGATAGTGAGTAGACATGCCATCCGAGAACGGGCAATCCCGCCGCGAGGAGCTGCTGACCGTTGCCACCAAGCTGTTCGCCGCACGCGGCTACCACGGCACCAGGATGGACGACGTCGCCGATGTGGTCGGCCTGAACAAGGCGACCGTTTACCACTATTACGCCAGTAAGTCGCTGATTCTCTACGACATTTATCAGCAGGCTGCCGAGCGGACGCTGGCCGCGGTGCACGACGATCCGTCGATGACCGCGCGCGAGGCGCTGTATCAGTACACGGTGCGGTTGCTCAACCAGATCGCCGCCAACCCGGAAGGGGCGGCGGTGTATTTCCAGGAGCAGCCCTATATCACCGAGTGGTTCACCGAAGAACAGGTCGCCGCGGTCCGCGAAAAGGAAACCCAGGTCTACGAACATGTCCACGACCTCATCGACCGCGGTGTCAGCAGCGGCGAGTTTTACGAGTGCGACTCCCACGTGCTGGCGTTGGGCTACATCGGGATGACGCTGGGCGCCTACCGGTGGCTGCGGCCCAGCGGACGCCGCACGGCCAAGGAAATCGCCGCCGAATTCAGCACTGCGCTGCTGCGTGGGCTGATTCGCGACGAGACCATCCGCGCCGAGTCACCGCTGGGCGTCAGAACTGAAATCGGTACAGCCGGTCGTAGTTCCTGACAGCGGGGATTGTGGTCAGCAGTTGGTAGACCAGACGTTGCGGCTTCAGCGGGATCTTGGCGGGGTCGAGGAACACGACTTGGTCAGCGAGCCTTAGCCGTGGGTTCCACTCTGGTAGCTCATGACCGTCGCGCGTGCCCCATTTGGTGATGCCCGAGGTGGAAAACCTGGCGAGCATTGGCGAATTGGAGAACCGCGGACCCCATGGTGAGAGCAAGTCGGCCAGCAGCTCGCCGGTGGCAAAGCGATCCGTCAGCCGCTTCAGCAGATCGCGTAATTCCGCTTCGGTGAGATACATCAGCAGGCCCTCGGCGACGATCAACGCGGGACGATCCGTTGGGATCTGGTCCAACCAACCGGCTTCGGTGACTGACGAGCCGATCATCGTGTAGCCGGGGTAGTCGTCGTACAACCTGCGCCTCAGGTCGATGACTTCGGGCACGTCGACGTCGAACCAGCTCACCCCGCGCGGCACGTCGAGGCGAAATGCGCGACTGTCCAGCCCGCATCCCAGGTGCACGACAACGGCTTCCGGGTTGCGCCGCAGGTAATCATCGGCCCATATGTCGAGTTGCTTGGCACGCAAGGCAACCAAGAACTGGTTAGCCCATGGCTGGGCGGTTCGGTGCATTCGGGCGAAGTCGTAGTCGATCCGGTCGACTGCTTCGGCCGCCGCCCGGTCGGCGAGAACTGGTTGCTCCAAACGGCTTTCATACGCCCGGAGGTACAGGGTGCACAGATTGGTCCATTCCACAGAGCCCCAGCGCACCCCGGAGAAGTCGAGCTTGTTCGTCATCGTTTCCTCCTCTTTGCCCGGTAGTCCTCCCATCGACGCGTCAGCTCGTCGCGGTAATCGCTTGCGCAAAATTCACAGAAATCCCGGAAGTCCTGGAGCCGCTCACGCTGTGCCGCTCGGTCATCGCCGAGCAGCTGCAGGCCGAAGTCGGCGGCATGGATGCCTGCACCCATCAGTGTCATCTGGACGTTGACCACGTGGGTAAAGCCGCCCGGCGTGATGCGGTAGCGATGCTGGCGGGCCGCCGACGGCAGTCGCTCGACCATGCCGGCCTCCCGTAGCTGTCGCGCCACGGTGCTCACCGACGCCTTACTGACCGACAGCGCCGCCGCCAGCTCACTCAACGACTGCTGCGGCGGATCGCAGATCATCAACCAGCCGTAGATCCGCCCCATCGTCCTGCCGGCGCCGAGCGTCTCGAAAAACAAGCCCATCCGGTCGACGAACTCCGCTTCATCCGGAGACACCCGAACTCCATCCTATAAATAACGTTCAGTACGGACTGAATGTACTGTACACACTCCCGCCGGGCGTGGCGATTGGGCCGGCGTCCAGACTGATGGCCATGACTGAGATGTTTCGACTCGACGGAAAGGTCGTCGTGGTCACCGGCGGCGGTCGCGGTATTGGTGTGATGATGGCGCGTGGCTTGCTGCGGGCCGGCGCAACGGTGTATCTGTCCAGCCGTAAAGAAGCCGAGTTGGAGGCGGCCGTGGCCGAGTTGTCGGCTGATGGGCCAGTCCATGCCATCCCCGCCGACCTGGGCACTGCCGAGGGGGTGCAGACGCTCAGCGCGGGGCTGGCCGACCGGGAGGACGCCATCCACGCACTGTTCAACAATGCCGGCGCGGCGTGGGGAGCGCCATTCGGCGAGTTCCCGGAATCCGGCTTCGACAAAGTCTTCAACGTCAACGTCAAGGGACTGTTTCTGTTGACCCGCGCACTGGTGCCGATGCTGACCGCGGGCGCGACCGATGGCGATCCGGCGCGGGTGATCAACACCGGCAGCATCGACGGGATCGTCGCCCCCGAGCGTGGCAGGGACAACTTCTCCTACAGCGCCAGCAAGGCCGCCGTGCATATGCTCACCAAGCACCTGGCCGGTGAACTGGCGCCGCGAATTCTGGTCAACGCAATCGCGCCCGGGCTCTTCCAATCCCGGATGACCAAGGAGTTGTTGCGGGCCGGACCGGACGCGGTGGGCTCGCTGTTGCCGTTGGGGCGGATCGGCCAGCCCGACGACATGGCCGGCATCGCGGTGTTTCTCGCCAGCCGCGCCAGCTGCTATATCACCGGCGCGGTGATTCCCGTCGACGGCGGCGCGACCGTCATCCGCTAAGCCACTGGGGTGAAATGCGCCGAGGGC
>NZ_JCALCY010000002.1:0-633489 GCF_059812585.1 Mycobacterium sp. NGS48 | reverse complement strand
CGGCGTGTCGTCGCCAAGGATTCACTCTCGATGCGAGGACGCCTCGGAAACGCCGCTATGCCGTCAGCAGCGGTGCCATCCAGGTCAGCTCGGCGGGTAGTTGCGCGCTCCAGAACGATGCGTCGTGCCCGCCCGGCGAGAAGCCGCCCGCCGGCGGATTGGGCAACTGCGCCACGAACTGCTTGGTAGCTGCGTAGAACGGATCGCTGTTGCCGCAGTCCACCCGGATCGGAATCGACGCCAGCGCAGGCATTCCGAATACCGAATTGGCCGACCAGTCGTCGGCGCCGTCGAAGGCGCCCGGCGCGGTCGCCCCCGGCGAGAGCCACAGTGCCGGGCTCACTGCGCAGATCGCCGCGGTACGCCCCGGTCCGAGCCGGCCGCCGAGCAGCAGCGCGCCATAGCCTCCCATCGACCAGCCCAGGAACGCCACGCGTGAGGTATCCAACCCTTGCTTGTCCAGCATCGGGATGAGTTCGTTCAACACCATGGCGCCCGAGTCTTCGCCGGAAGCCCTTTTGTGCCAATAACTTCCGCCGCCGTCGACCGCGACCACCGCAAACGGTGGCAGGCCGGCGTCGACGGCTTGAGCCAGGCCCTGCTCGACCCCGCCGGCCATCACGGTGGCGGCGTCACTGCCCTTGCCGTGCAGCGCGATCACCGGTCGCAGGGCCTTGGTCTGGCCCGGCGGACGTGCGATCGCCCAGTTGGTCGTCACCCCGCCGCGCGCCGCTGACACGAACGAACCGGTCGCCATCGTCGGGGCGGCGACCGGCGCGGGCGCCGGTTCCAGTGGCGGCGGAACCAACGGAACGCCGCGGCCGGTCATCGGCGCCGGTGCGGCCACCGACGGCTGTGCCGGAAACAGCGTGCCCAACGCATAGGCACCGACGGCGCCGGCGATCGCGTTGGCCCCGAGGCGCAGCACCGCACGACGGCTCAGGTCCGGCATGCCGGACATCATAAAGTGCGCCGCTCCTCCTCATCGCTTCGCTCTGCATCGTCGTCGGCGCGATAAAGTGCGCCGCTCCTCGACGTCGGTGCGCTGCCAAGGGGGCGGTCGTTTGCCCGAAAGGGCAATGCTGCCCCTGCCTGCCTGGCAGCATGTCAAGCGTGACGGCAGCAGTCACTCCTAAGGGGGAACGCCGGCGGTACGCGCTGATCAGCGCAGCCGCCGAGCTGCTGTGCGAAGGCGGCTTTGAAGCGGTGCGCCACCGGGCTGTCGCGCAACGGGCGGGTCTGCCACTGGCGTCGACCACCTACTACTTCTCCTGCCTCGACGACCTGATCGCCAGTGCGGTCTCGCACGTCGGGATGTTGGAGGTGGCCCAGTTGCGGGCCCGGGTGGCGAGCCTGTCCCGGCGTCGCCGCGGCCCGGAGACCACCGCCGACGTCCTCGTCGATCTGCTCGTGGGCGACGAAACCGGCCCGCGGCTGATCGAACAGCTGATCTCGCGCTACGAGCGCTACATCGCCTGCGCCCGGCTCCCGGCGCTGCGCGATATCCAGCGTCGAAACCTGCGTCAACGCGTCGACGCCGTCGCGGACGCCATCGAACGGTCGGGACGATTGGTGCGACTCGAGCTGGTGTCGGCGTTGATTTGTGCCGTCGACGGCGCTGTGGTCTCCGCCCTGGTTGACGACCAGCAGGACCCGCGGGCTGCCGCCAGGGCGACCGTAATGGACGTCATCGATGTCTTGGCGCCGTTCGAACTTCGGCCAGTGCAGATCTGACCCTGCACCGGTTACGGTGGCCGGCCGGTTTCCGGGAGGCGCCGCGGATGTGCCTGCGGCTTTCGGGCGCCAGCCGCACTTGCGCCGCGTGATGGGGCCGCCGCAGCTGCTGTTCTTCATCCTGGGTGACATCTTGGGTGCCGGCGTGTATGCGCTGATCGGCGATGTGGCGGCCGAAGTCGGTGGGGCAGCGTGGGTTCCGTTTCTGCTGGCATTCTTGATCGCCGCCGTGACTGCCTTGAGCTATCTGGAGTTGGTGACCAAATATCCGCAGGCCGCGGGCGCGGCGCTGTATGCGCAGAAGGCGTTCGGCAATCAGTTCGTGACGTTTCTGGTGGCCTTTGTCGTGATGTGCGCGGGAATTACGTCCGCATCGATGGCATCGCGGTTTTTCGCCGCCAACTTTGTTGTCGCATTCCATATCGGCTGGGGTTCGGTGGGTGTCGTTGTGGTCGCGTTGCTGTTCATGGCGGCGCTGGCCGCGGTGAACCTGCGTGGCGTGGGAGAAAGCGTCAAGCTCAACGTCGTGTTGGCCAGCATCGAAATCACCGGGCTGGTTCTGGTGATCCTCGTCGGGCTGTGGGCGTTCGGTGCGGGCCAGCACGTCGACTTCGCGCGGGTGGTCGCGTTCGACACCGCCACCGACAAGAACGTGTTTCTGGCCGTCACGACCGCGACCTCGTTGGCGTTTTTCGCCATGACGGGCTTCGAGGACTCGGTCAACATGGCCGAAGAAATCAAGAACCCGGTGCGGACTTTCCCGAAGGTCCTGCTGTCCGCGCTGAGCATCGCCGGCATCGTCTACATCGTCGTGGCGATCATCTCCGTGGCGTTGGTGCCGGTCGGGGAGCTGAAAGTTAGCGATACTCCGTTGATCGATGTCGTCGGTATCGGGGCGCCGGGGCTGCCGATCAAAACCATCCTGCCGTTCATCTCGATGATTGCGGTGTCCAACACTGCGCTGATCAGCATGCTCATGGCCAGCCGGTTGATCTACGGGATGTCGCGGCAGCAGGTTTTGCCCCCCGTGCTGGGCGTCGTGAGCCCGACCAAGCGGGCGCCGTGGGTGGCGATCCTGTTCACCACGGCGATCGCCTTCGCGCTGATCCTCTATGTCACCGCGGTCGCCAACACCGACGCGATCGAGGTCCTCGGCGGCACTACGTCGCTGCTGTTGCTGGCGGTGTTCGCGACGGTCAATGTCGCGGTGCTGGTGTTGCGCCGCGATGTCCGCCGAAATCGGCGCCACTTCAAGACGCCGACGGCGTTGCCAGTCATCGGATTTGCGGCCTCGCTATATCTGGTGACGCCGCTGTCCGGTCGGGAAGGCCAGGAGTACCTGCTGGCCGGCATCTTGGTCATGAGCGGGGTCGTGCTGTCGCTGCTCACCGTTGTCGTCAAGCGTCAGTTCGGCATTCGCGATGCGGGCATCACCGACGCCGCGCACCTGGCCGACGCGCCGGATTAAGGCTGGATCACGACAGCGAATCCCAGAACCGGGCAAGCGCCGCCGCGCCGCGCGCCGGATCCTGAACCATCCACCAGTGCCCCAGCCCGTCGAGCACCTCGGTGCGGGCACCCGCACGGTCCGCCGACCGCCGCCGCAGGTCGTCGGAACCGACGTACGGGTCATCGGTGGCCAGCAGTGACAGGCCCGGCCGGGCAGCGGCGGCTTCCAGCCCGCGCCCCGCCTCGGCCATCGCCGGCTGGCGCGCCGAACGGTACAACAGCAGGATCGCCCGACCCATCTGTTCATCCTGGGCGGCCGCTATCGAGCTGGCGATGTCGCCCGGTATGCCGAGCGCGTCGAGTTGGTCGATCCGTTCCTGCACAGTGCTGCCGAGCATGGTGTCGACCAGCTTTTCTCCCTCGTCCGCGGTCTGCCACACCTGGGCCAGGTCATGCCAGACGTAATCGGGATCGAAGAGCCCGACGACATCGCTGGCCCAGCTGCGCACCAGCTCGGGCCGGTGCATCACCAGATTCACCACATGACCGCCACCCCAGTCGTGACCGACCAGATCGACCGGTTCGTCGAATTCGGCCAGCTGTTCTTCAAGCCAGTCCCGGTACGTCAGGTACGTGGCGGGAAAGCCGTCGGGCAGCGGAGCGCCGAACCCGGGCGGCGACAGGCACACCACGTCGTCGCGGCCTAGGGCATCGATCAGCGGGCCCCAGATTGCCGGGGTCTCCGGGTTGCCATGCACCAGAACAACACTCATAGCGGCAATTCTGCATCGACAAGTTGACGTTGTGTATCGCGTTGCCGGCGGCGCAGATTGGCGGCAGCTACCCGGTAGACGAACCCAGGGTTCAACAGCTTGATCGGTGGGTCGACGAGGGCGTTGACCTTGAAGAACTGGGCACCTACTGCCCGGTCGGTCTCGCAGGCAGCCAGTATCCGATCAGCAAGTCGATTACCGACCCGCATCGACAGCGTTCGGCGTCCCTCCACCTCTGGAAACGCCAGGTCGGAACCGGCCGCCAACATCCAGGCCAGGCCAATCGCTTTCGCCGCGGCGCGGAAATATCGCCGAGGCAAGTCGGTGGGGCCGCGGCGTAAACAGTCCCGAAGCGCGATCGCATCCAACGCCGAGACCGTCATGCCCTGCCCGTATATCGGGTTGAAGCTGCAGATGGCGTCACCGCACACCAGCAGACCGGCGGGCCAGCGCCGCATCTTGTCGTAGCGTCGCCACTGGCTCGACGGCATCCGGTGGCGGGCCACCTCGCCGATCGGTTCACCGGCCCGCACCGCCGCCAACAGGTGCTCGGGTGTGTACTCAGCGGCGAACGACAGCATGCCCGCCAGGTCGCGAGGCGGCTCTTTCCCGGACATCCCGAAGACCGTGAAGATCCAGGTGTCGTGCTCGTAGCCGGTCAGGAACATCCCGGTCGGCCGGCCCGGCGTGGGGCTGATATTGACCAGCATCTCGCGGAGCGTGCCCGGCGGGATTCGCAGCAACTGGCTGACGTAGGTCGTCCGCATGACGATGTGCTCCTCGACTGGGCGGTCGTAGCCCAGGCTTTTCAGGAAACCCGGCGTATGGCCGCCGCGGCCCATGGCGTCCACGACGAGGTCTGCGGTCAACTCCCGTGCGGTGTCGTTGTCGCGGTCGATCACCCGCGCGCCGGTGATTTGGGTGTGATCCGCCGTCGACGTCAACCCGGTGACCTCATGGCCGGCCAGGATTGTCACGCCTTGGGTCGCCTGCAGCCGCCGCCGGACATGACATTCCAGAAACGGCCTGCTGGCCAGGTACATCGCCTGGGTTTTCGGATCGATGGGCAGCACCCCGGTCCGGGCCAGCTCGTGGCCGCCGAACGACGCGTAGAACCTGGTGAGATCCCCGTCGTTCCACACTGGGGCGCCGTCGGTGACCAGCTCGTCGAGCAGCCCCGGGAACAGCTCGTCGAGAATCTGCGCGCCGCGCGCCAGCAGGGCGTGAACGTGGCGTCCCTGCGGCACCCCTCGTCTGTTGGCGGGGTCGTCCGGCAACACGTCTCGCTCGACTACCGTCACCGTGCGGTAAAAATCCGAAAGCACCCTGGCGGCGAGCAAACCGCCCATGCTCGCCCCGAGTACGACCGCATGTTCACCCAGTTTCGGCATGTGCGCAGTCTGCGGCCCGTGCGGCGGGCCGGCCTAGGGTAGTGCGCTACTCCAATTACGGGTGCCGGTTACCGGCCAGCACACGCAGGGCAGCCAACTCGAGTTGTGCTTCCTCGAGCAGGGCGGTGACCCGCGCGAGCCGCTGTTCCATGTCGGGGTCGGGCGTGCGCTCCGGCGCCGCGAGTTCGGGTGGAAGCGACGGCGTGACGATGTAGCCCGTCGTGAAATCGCCGTAGATCGTCACGTCCTCGGGGCGCTGATACCAGTACAGCGCGATGTAGGCACACACGACGGCGTCGACGGCGTCCTCGGCCCCGTCCAGCTGTACCGGCCGCGTTGCCGCGGTCACCCGGTTGCGCAGCTCGACCCAGGCGACGTGATGGTTGACCCGCAGTCGCGGCGTCGCGACGTCCAGCCCTTCGATCAGCGTCATCAGCTGCAGCAAATAGCGCTGACGACTATCGAAGGCGCCTCGCTTGTACTTCAGCGTCCGATCCAGGCCGAAAAGCACCACGGTCGCCGGGTGCGGGTATACCTCGATGGCTCGCCGGCTCGCCTGGGTGCGCGGGTCCATATCGAGGGCGAGCCCGTCGGCCAGCCTTGCGCCGCGGGGGCCTCGGGCGAACTCGGGCCTGCGGGTGTACGCCGGCCGTGCACCCGCTTCGAACTTCTGGAAATCGCGGTTGAGCGCTTTCTCACACGGGCGGTGGCCGGCCGGGTTCTTCACGATCAGCGGCGCATCGATGGCGACCAAGCACTCGTCGCCGACGTAGGGCGACAGCGCGTTCTGGATGCTGGCGTCGTCCTGCGCCACCCCGACATGCAGAAGCCGGCCGTCGGCGTCGACGACGGCAACGCCGCTCTGGTTGATTTCCCCCCAGGCAAGGTCGACACCGACGAAGTACATCCGCTCAGCTTGCCGCATTGCGACCGTAAGCTGTGACGTTGTGAACATCCCGAATGTGCTGGCCGCCCGGTATGCCAGCGCCGAGATGGTGTCGATCTGGTCGCCGGAGGCCAAGGTTGTCGCCGAGCGGAGGCTGTGGCTGGCGGTGCTGCGTGCCCAGACGGAGCTGGGCGTGCCGGTCCCCGAACAGGCGCTCGCCAACTACGAACGGGCGCTCGACGACGTCGACCTGGCCTCAATCGCGGCTCGCGAGCGGGTGACCCGCCACGATGTCAAAGCCCGCATCGAGGAGTTCAACGCGCTAGCCGGCCATGAACACGTGCACAAAGGCATGACCAGCCGCGACCTGACCGAGAACGTCGAGCAACTTCAGATCCGCCGGTCGATGGAACTCGTGTTCTGCCATGGCGTCGCGGTGGTGGCGCGGCTGGCCGAGCGGGCGGTGGCGTACCGCGATTTGGTGATGGCCGGACGCAGCCACAACGTCGCCGCCCAGGCGACCACATTGGGCAAACGGTTCGCCTCGGCCGCACAGGAGACATTGCTGGCGTTGACGAGGCTGCGCGAGCTGATCGACCGCTACCCGCTACGCGGCATCAAGGGTCCGATGGGCACCGCCCAGGACATGCTCGACCTGCTCGGCGACCGAGCGAAACTGGCCGCACTCGAACAGCGCATCGCCGAATACCTCGGATTCACAACGGTGTTGAGCAGCGTCGGCCAGGTGTATCCGCGGTCGTTGGACCACGAAGTGGTCTCGGCGCTGGTACAGCTCGGCGCAGGCCCGTCGTCACTGGCGCACACCATCCGGTTGATGGCCGGGCACGATCTGGTCACCGAGGGCTTTGCGCCGGGGCAGGTCGGGTCCTCGGCGATGCCACACAAAATGAACACCCGCAGTTGTGAACGGGTCAACGGCCTGCAAGTGGTGCTGCGCGGCTACGCCTCGATGGCCGCCGAACTCGCCGGCGCGCAGTGGAACGAGGGTGACGTGTTCTGCTCGGTGGTGCGCCGAGTGGCGTTGTCGGACAGCTTCTTCGCCGTCGATGGGCAGATCGAGACACTGCTGACCGTGCTCGACGAGTTCGGCGCATACCCAGCGGTGATCGGCCGGGAGCTGGACCGCTACCTTCCGTTTCTGGCCACCACCAAGGTGCTGATCGCGGCGGTGCGCGCCGGAATGGGACGGGAAGCCGCGCACGAGGCGATCCGCGAGCACGCGGTTGCGGCTGCGCTGGCGATGCGGGAAGGCGCCGACCCCGATCTGCTCGCCCGGCTGGCGGCAGATCCACGGTTGCCGCTGGACCGCGCCGCGATCGACGCCGCGCTGGCCGACAAACAGGCGTTCACCGGCGCCGCCGGCGATCAGGTCGACGCAGTGGTCGCAGCGGTGGAGGCACTCGTCGCGCGCTACCCGGAGGCGGCCAAGTACACGCCCGGTGCAATCCTGTGACTTTCGCCGGCGCCCTCTCGGGAATCGACTTCACCGATCTGGACAACTTCGCGAACGGCTTTCCGCACGAAATGTTCGCTGTCCATCGGCGAGAAGCGCCAGTGTACTGGCATGAGCCCACCGAGCACACCCCTGACGGTGAGGGCTTTTGGTCGGTGGCGGCTTACCCGGAAACGCTTGCCGTGCTGCGTGCTCCAGAGACGTTCTCGTCGGTGACCGGTGGGAAGCGGCCGTTCGGCGGCACACTATTGCAGGACCTGGCCATCGCGGGCCAGGTGCTCAACATGATGGATGATCCGCGACATTCGCATGTTCGGCGACTGGTCAGCTCCGGTCTGACGCCCCGGATGATCCGTCGCGTCGAGGATGACCTGCGCGGCCGGGCGCGCCGGTTGCTGGACGCGGTGGTACCGGGAGAGCCGTTCGACTTCGTGGTGGACATCGCTGCCGAACTGCCCATGCAGATGATCTGCATTTTGCTGGGAGTGCCTGAGTCCGACCGGCATTGGCTCTTCGAGGCGATCGAGCCGCAGTTCGACTTCGGCGGTGCTCGCAAGGCGTCCCTTTCGCAACTCTCGGTCGAGGAGGCCGGGTCGCGGATGTACACCTACGGGCAGGAGTTGATCGCCGCGAAGCGCGCCCAGCCAACCGACGACATGTTGTCGGTGGTGGCAAACGCGGAGTTGGACGAGTCTGAAGGGGGGCCGGCTTTGTCGGACCTCGAAGTGTATTTGTTCTTCAGTCTGCTGTTCAGTGCGGGCGCAGAGACGACGCGCAATGCGGTCGCCGGTGGGCTGCTGGCGCTGGCCGATCATCCGGACCAATTGGAGGCACTGCGTGCGGATTTGGGCATGCTGCCGACGGCGGTGGAGGAGATAATTCGGTGGACGTCACCGTCGCCGTCCAAACGACGCACCGCCACCTGCGATGTCGTGCTCGGCGGACAGTCGATCTCGGCCGGTCAGAAAGTTCAGATCTGGGAGGGTTCGGCTAACCGCGACGCCGCCGTATTCGACCACGCCGACGAATTTGACATCACGCGTAAACCCAACCCCCACTTAGGCTTTGGTCAGGGTGTGCACTATTGTCTGGGAACCAATTTGGCCCGGCTGGAATTGCGAGTGTTGTTCGAGGAACTGATGACGCGCTTCGACGGCGTGCAGCTCGTCGCACCCGTCGAATGGACTCGTAGCAACCGCCATACCGGCATCCGCCACTTGGTGGTGAAACTACTCGGTGCTGGGTGAGAATTCGACTCAGTGCCGTCACGCTGACGCCGGACGTCTTCTCGGCGGTGATGGCTACTGGGATCTTGTCTATCGCCGCACGCAACCATCACTACCCGTGGGTCAGCGGAACATTGGGCATCCTCGCGTCGCTCGGCCTGTTGGTACTCGTCATGCTGGTGGTCATCGGCGTCGTCGCCAAACGCCAACTCGTACCGTGGGATCTGCGCGATCCGGATATCACGCTGCGATTGTTCACGTTCGTCGCGGCGTGTGCGGTGTTGGACTCCCGGGTGGTGTCCCATCCGATTGTGGTGCGGGTACTCGGCGCGATCGCCTCGGTGTCGTGGCTGGTGTTGATCGTGCTCACCGCGCGGAATATGACCGGGCAAGGCTGGGCAGCCCTACGCGACCGAGTACACGGCGCGTGGGAGCTGGCCAGCGTCGGGTCGTCCGGGTTGGCGATTGTCGCCGCTCAGGCGGCTTATCACACCGGCGACGGCTGGTGGTTGATGGTTGCCCTACCGATTTGGCTGGTGGCGATCGCCATCTACTGCTTGATGACCTGCCTGATGCTTTGGCGCGCAGTTGCCGAGCGACAGGACCGCGACGGGTTCGAGCCCGACACCTGGATCCTGATGGGCGGCTTGGCGATCGCGACGCTGGCCGGTGACTACATCCATCAGCAGGCCCCGCATTGGCTGGCCGGCGGTGTCCGCACGGTCACGGTGGTGACCTGGGTGGCGGCCACCCTGTGGATACCACCGCTGATCTATTTCGGTTTGCATCGCATCAGTCAGCGTCCGGAGGTCCTGCAATTCACCGGGGTGTGGTGGACGCTGGTATTTCCACTGGGCATGTACTCCGCCGCCACTGACGCAATGGCAGTCGAGTTACAGCTGCGGGCTCTGCACACAGTTTCGTTGGTGTTCTTCTGGAATGCATTCGGCGTCTGGTGGATCGTCGTCGTCGCCGGATTGCTGCGAATCGGCAGCGCGTCCAGAGCTAGCGAACCCTGACCCCTGCCGACCGCAGCTCAAGAGCAGCCAGGCCGCGAATGGCCGCGGGATCCTCGCGCCGCCACGCGCCGACCGGATCGGCGCTGACGGCGCTGAGCCTGCGCAGCGGCCGATTCGCCAATGCCCGCAACGCGAGGAGCTGTTCGCCGGCGGGTGTGGCAGCCAGTACGCTCACCGTCCATTTGCGACGGAAAAACCGCAACCGCAACACCAGCCAAGGCATCACCACTGCGAAAATCGGTGGCGCCGCCACTGCGAGCGCCAGAACGACGGCCAACCAGGTGGCGGTGGTGTCCAGGTTGTGTCCGGCGGCGGCAATGTCCAGGGCCGGCTTGCTGGCTGCGGTGAGCGGCTTGCTGAGGGCGTCTCCGATGAGCGGAACGCGGTCGGCGTTATGGCCTGCTGACGACAGGTTGCCGGCGACTCCGCGTGCGCCATCTTCGACCTGCCGTCCCACCTCGGCGATCGTCGACACCGCACTGTGCACGGCCAAGCCGACGAATACCCATACGGCAGTCCACACAACGACGACAGCATCGCTGAACAACTGCCCCAGCAGTCGCGCAGGCGTGGTGGCGTAAGGTACGAACCTCGATTTCATAGCCCTGATCCCAGCACAGCAGCAGTGATCAGCTGCCCGATAATCGCGCGCCGGCGTAGTGCGCCCGGCTTCGCCGTGCTTGCGATCGCCGCTTGATCTGATGATGGCGACCCGCTGCGCCCGGCTCCGCCGCGCTTGCGATCGCCGCTTGATCTGATGATGGCGACCCGCTGCGCCCGGCTCCGCCGCGCTTGCGATCGCCATTAAGCTGACCCGATGCGTCCCGCCCTGTCCGACTACCGGCATCTGGCCAGCGGCAAAGTCCGTGAGCTTTACCGCATCGACGCCGAGCACCTGTTGTTCGTCGCGACCGACCGGATTTCGGCGTTCGACTACGTGCTCGACAGCACGATTCCGGACAAGGGTCGCATCCTGACCGCAATGAGCGTGTTCTTCTTCGATTTCGTCGAGGCGCCCAATCACCTGGCCGGCCCGCCGGACGATCCGCGGATTCCCGACGAGGTTCTCGGCCGCGCTTTGGTGGTGCGCGAGTTGACGATGCTTCCGGTGGAGTGTGTGGCCCGCGGTTACTTGACCGGCTCGGGCTTGCTGGATTACCAGGCCAGCGGCAGCCTCTGCGGTATCCCGCTGCCACCGGGTCTGGTGGAGGCCAGCAAGTTTCCCACGCCGTTGTTCACCCCGGCGACCAAGGCCGAGCTGGGCCAGCATGACGAGAACATCTCGTTCGCGCGGATGACCGAGATGGTGGGTGCGGTGCGGGCCAACCAACTGCGCGACCGTACGCTGCAGACCTATGTGCAGGCTGCCGACCACGCCCTGACGAAGGGAATCATCATCGCCGACACTAAATTCGAGTTCGGTATCGACAATCAGGGCGACCTGGTGCTCGCCGACGAGGTTTTCACTCCGGATTCGTCACGTTACTGGCCGGCTGGCGACTACCGGCCCGGGCTGGTGCAGACCAGCTTTGACAAGCAGTTCGTCCGCAACTGGCTCACCGGTCCCGAGTCCGGCTGGGACCGTACGGGCTCGCAGCCACCGCCGCCGCTACCGGACGATATCATCGAAGCCACGCGCGACCGCTACGTCGATGCCTACCAACGGATTTCCGGACTGCGGTTCGACGACTGGATCGGGCCGGGAGCGTGACCGCTACGCCGGCGCCGCCGGTCGCCAACCGGGTCGAGAGTCGACGGGAATTCCACGGCGACGTGTTCGTCGATCCATACGAATGGCTGCGTGACAAGGCCAATCCAGACGTGATTTCTTACCTGGAGGCGGAGAACGACTACGCCGACCAGTCGACCGCCCAGCTGGAACCATTGCGGCAGCGCATTTTCGACGAGATCAAGGCACGTACCAAGGAGACCGACCTGTCGGTGCCTACCCGGCGTGGCCAGTGGTGGTATTACGCCCGCAGCTTCGAAGGCAAGCAATACGGCGTGCACTGCCGTTGCCCGGTCACCGATCCGGACGACTGGACGCCGCCCGTGTTCGACGAGCACACCGAAATTTCTGGCGAGCAGATATTGCTCGACGAGAACGTCGAGGCCGACGGCCACGACTTCTTCGCGTTGGGTGCCGCCAGTGTCAGCCCCGACGGCAACGTCCTGGCGTATTCCGTCGATATCGTCGGCGACGAGCGCTATACCCTGCGATTCAAAGATTTACGAACAGGCGAGCGGTATTCCGACGAGATTGTCGAAATCGGCGCAGGAGCGACTTGGGCGACCGATAACCGCACCGTGTACTACGTCACCGTGGATGCGGCCTGGCGTCCGGACACGGTGTGGCGGCATCGAATCGGGTCGGGCCTGCCCGCCGCTAAGGTCTATCACGAAGCGGACGAACGGTTCTGGCTGGCGGTGGGCCGCACCCGCAGCGATGCCTACGTGTTGATTGCCGCCGGATCGGCGATCACATCGGAGGTCCGCTACGCCGACGCCGCCGATCCTCAGGCCGAATTCGTTACCGTATGGCCGCGCCGGGACGGCGTCGAATACTCGGTGGAGCACGCCGTCGTCGGTGGTGAGGATCGGTTTTTGATCCTGCACAACGAAGACGCGGTGAACTTCACGCTCGTCGAGACACCGGTCAGCGATCCAGCAGCGAAGCGCACGCTCATCGGCCACCGGGATGACGTCCGACTCGACGCCGTGGATGCCCTGGAACGCCATTTGGTGCTCAGCTACCGACGCGAGGCGCTGCCGCGGGTCCAGTTGTGGCCCATCGGCGACGACGGCGTTTATGGCCGTCCCGAAGAAATTTCGTTCGACTCGGAGCTGATGTCATCAGGTCTTGGGCCCAACCCGGCCTGGAATTCGCCGAAGCTGCGTATCGGTGCCGGATCGTTTGTCACGCCGGTGCAGATCTACGACCTCGACCTGGCCACCGGAGAGCGCACATTGCTGCGCGAACAACCCGTGCTTGGCGACTTCCGGCGCGAGGATTACGTCGAACGACGCGATTGGGCACTGGCGGACGACGGCACCCGAATTCCGGTGTCGATCGTGCACCGGACCGACATCGAATTCCCTTCTGCGACAGTGTTGTACGGGTATGGCGCCTACGAGATCTGTCAAGATCCGCAGTTTGGGATCGCGCGGCTGTCCCTCCTGGACCGGGGCATGGTGTTCGCCGTCGCCCATGTCCGCGGCGGCGGTGAAATGGGCCGGCTGTGGTACGAACACGGCAAGCTACTGCAAAAGAAGAATACCTTCACCGATTTCGTTGCGGTGGCCAGACATCTGGTTGACTCCGGGCTGACTCAACCGCAGAGCCTGGTGGCAATGGGCGGCAGCGCAGGTGGACTGCTGATGGGCGCGGTGGCAAATCAGGAACCGGATCTGTTCGCCGGCATCCTGGCAGTGGTGCCTTTCGTCGACCCGCTGACGACCATGTTGGACCCGTCGTTGCCGTTGACCGTCACCGAGTGGGACGAATGGGGAAACCCGTTGCAGGACAAAGCCGTCTACTCCTATATGAAGGCCTACTCGCCCTACGAGAACGTCGATAAAAAGCAGTATCCGGCCATCCTCGCCATGACTTCGCTGAACGACACCCGAGTCTATTACGTGGAGCCGGCGAAATGGGTTGCGGCGTTGCGGCACGCCAAGTCCGACGGCAATCCGGTGTTGCTGAAAACTCAGATGAACGCCGGCCACGGCGGTATCAGCGGCCGTTACGAGCGGTGGAAGGAAGTCGCATTCCAGTACGCCTGGCTGCTGGCTGCCGCAGATCATGACCACTATGGCGGCGGCCAGGTAGACGACCTGCTCAGCGGTGCGCACGGGTAGACGCGTGCGACGCGGGCACTAGCCGAGGTCAGTGAGCCATCGTCGCTGGCCGGTCGGCTACCGCGGCGATCGGCTTCTTGGGCAGAAACGCCGCGGGGATATACGCCAACAAAGCCATCGCGGCGGCCACGACGAACACCGCGGTATAAGCGTGTGAAACGTTATCGCTGGCATTGAATTGGTTGGTGAGTATCACCGACATCAGGGCGGTGCTGATCGACGCCGCCACTTGGAGATTGACGTGCACCAGCGCCGAACCGCGCGCAATCTGGTGCGGGGTCAGGCATTGTACGGCCGCCGCCACGAGCGGCATCGTCGTGCAACCCAGACCCATGCCCATCAGCGTCAGTGCCGTCAGCAGCACGGGTAGGTAGCTGGCCTGCGTCGAGACGCCATAGGCAAAGATGGCCATGCCGGCACCGATCAGCGTGATGCCGGCCAGCACGATCTTGTGCGGGCCGCGCTTGTCCAGCAACACTCCGGCGATCGGCATGGCGATCAACGCACCCAACCGCTCCGGGATCATGTGCACTCCCGACTGCAGCGGCGTCTGGAGCAACATCTGCTGAAAGCAGCTCGGCAGGAGCAGTCCGGCGCCGAAAAGAGCTGCCGCGGTGAACAACAACGTAGAGTTGGCAGCGGTGACCTCGCGATTCTTGAGCAGCCGCAGATCGATCAGCGGGTGGTCCGTCCGGTACAGCGCATGCAGAACGAACCCAGTGATCATCACTAGGCCGACCGCTACCGGTATCCACACGTGCTCGTCAACGACCGTGCCGCGACCCGGGATGGACGACACCCCATACAGCAGGCCGGCCAGACCCGGCGACAGCAGCAGCATGCCGATCACGTCGAAAGCCTCCGACGGGGTCGCGCGATCCGGTGGAAAGACCATCGCAGCCAGAGCGAATGCGGCCAAACCGATTGGCACGTTGATCCCGAAAATCCACTCCCAGCTGTACGTGTCAATTAGCCAACCACCAAGAATCGGTCCGGCGATCGGGCCGAGCAGCATTGGAATACCCAACACCGCCATCAGACGGCCGATCCGCTTCGGACCTGCCTCGCGGCTCAAGATGGTCACGGCCAGCGGCATCAACATGCCGCCGCCGAGCCCTTGTAGCACGCGAAATACGATGAGCACACTGATGTTTGGCGCCAGTGCACACAACAATGAGCCCACTGTGAACGCCAGTACCGACGCCATGAACGGCCGCTTAGTGCCAAATCGGTCGGCGGCCCAGCCGGCCAGCGGGATCACCGTGGCCAACGCCAGCGTGTAGCCGGTCATCGTCCAGGCGACAACGGCCTGGGTGGACCCGAACGCGGTGATGAACGTGCGCTGCGCAACCCCCACGACTGTGGCGTCCATGATCGCCATCACCACAGCCACGGCGCACACACCGGCTATCCGCAGCAGGCCCGAGTCGAGCCTGTCCGGATAGCTGGGTTCGTTGCTGGTCGACTGGCGGGAGCGCAGCACGGACACCAGCGTAACGACAACTAGCTAGATGACCAACCTACTTTGCGGATGCTGACGTAGTCTCGCAGCATGACGCTGACCGAAATCCCGTTGACCACTCTCGACGATCGCCCCACGTCGCTGGCCGAATATGCCGATCGCGCCGTGCTCGTAGTCAACGTTGCCTCGAAATGCGGCCTGACCCCGCAATACAGCGCACTTCAAAAACTGGCCCAGGACTACGCCGAGCGCGGACTGACGGTGATCGGGGTGCCCTGCAACCAGTTCATGGGCCAAGAACCCGGCACCGCCGGAGAAATCCAAACCTTTTGCTCCACCAACTACGGTGTGACGTTTCCGCTGCTCGCCAAAACCGAGGTCAACGGACCTGGTCGGCATCCGCTGTTCACCGAACTGACCAAGACGTCCGACGCCGCCGGAGAGGCGGGCGATGTGCAGTGGAACTTCGAAAAGTTCCTCATCGCGCCCGGCGGAGCCGTAGTCAATCGGTTCCGGCCACGCACGGCGCCCGATGCGCCGGAGGTGATCGAGGCCATCGAAGCCGTGCTGCCGAGTTAGCTGGCATTTCACCGTCTGGTCACCTGCGATCGGCACACTGGTGGTGTGTCTGGAAAGCTGATCGTTTCGGTCTCCGGGATCGGAGACCGCACGTTGGCCGACGTCGAGGCATTCTGTGGGCAGATGGATTCTCGCGGGGTGCCGGTGTCGTTGCTGGTGTCCCCGCGCCTCAAGGGCGGCTACCGGCTCGACCGCGATCCGCGCACCGTGGAATGGCTAGCCGGCCGGCGTGCCTGCGGCGATGCGATCGTGTTGCACGGCTACGACGAGGCGGCCACCAAGAAGCGCCGCGGCGAATTTGCGACGCTGCCCGCCCATGAGGCCAACCTGCGGCTGATGGCGGCAGACCGAGTGCTCGAGCACCTCGGACTGCGTACCCGGCTGTTCGCCGCACCCGGGTGGGCAGTCTCGCAGGGAGCCGTCACAGCGTTGCCGCGCAATGGCTTTCGTCTGCTGGCCGACCTGCACGGAACCACCGACCTGGTCCGCCACACTACCGAGCGTGCGCGGGTTCTCGGGATCGGCGAAGGTTTCCTGACCGAGCCGTGGTGGTGCCGGATGTTGGTGCTGTCCGCTGAGCGCATCGCCCGGCGCGACGGCGTTGTGCGGCTTGCGGTAGACAGTCGCCAACTGCGCAAGCCCGGGCCATTACAGGCGATGCTGGATGCCGCCGACCTGGCGTTGCTGCACGGCTGCGAACCGTCCGTATATCGGTGGCGACCGGATCGGGTGATACTCGGCGCGGCCTGACCACCCGGGTCGCTACTCTTTAGCGCCATGGACGCTGACGTCATCATTGTCGGAGCGGGACTGGCTGGCTTGGTGGCCGCCTGCGAGGTGGTCGATCGCGGCATGCGGGTGCTGATCCTGGACCAGGAGAACAGCGCCAATCTTGGCGGGCAGGCATTCTGGTCGTTCGGCGGCCTGTTCTTTGTCGACAGCCCCGAACAACGCCGCCTCGGTGTTCGCGACAGCCACGAACTGGCGCTGCAGGACTGGCTCGGCACCGCCGCATTCGACCGGCCCGAGGATTACTGGCCGAGGCAATGGGCGCATGCCTACGTCGATTTCGCAGCCGGGGAGAAGCGCAGCTGGCTGCGGGCCCGGGGCTTGCAGATCTTTCCGTTAGTGGGCTGGGCCGAGCGCGGCGGCTACGACGCGCGGGGACACGGCAATTCGGTGCCACGCTTTCACATCACCTGGGGCACCGGCCCGGCGCTGGTCGAGATCTTCGCGCGGCGGTTGCGGGACCGTCCGTCTGTGCGTTTTGCGCACCGCCATCAGGTCGACGAGTTGATCGTCGAGAACGACGCCGTCACCGGCGTTCGGGGCAGCGTCCTGGCACCGTCCGCAGAACCGCGCGGCGTGGCGTCGACACGAGAGGTGGTGTCTCAGTTTGAGTTCCGGGCTTCGGCGGTAATCGTCACCAGCGGCGGCATCGGCGGCAACCACGAGATGGTGCGGGCGAACTGGCCCAAGCGGATGGGTCGGGTGCCCGAGCAACTGCTCAGCGGAGTGCCGGCCCACGTCGACGGCCGGATGATCGGTATCACCGAGCAGGCCGGAGCGCGGGTCATCAACCGCGACCGGATGTGGCACTACACCGAAGGCATCACCAACTACGACCCGGTCTGGCAGCGCCACGGCATCCGGATCATTCCCGGACCGTCATCGCTGTGGCTGGACGCCAAGGGCAAGCGGCTGCCGGCGCCGCTGTATCCGGGCTTCGACACGCTCGGCACGCTGGAGTACATCGCCCAATCCGGCTCCGACTACACCTGGTTCATCTTGAACGCCAAGATCATCGAGAAGGAGTTCGCACTCTCGGGTCAAGAACAGAACCCCGACCTGACCGGTCGTAGCGTGCGCGAGCTGCTGGTGTCGCGGGCCCGCTCGGGGCCACCGGGCCCGGTGCAGGCCTTTGTCGACCGAGGCGTGGATTTCGTCAGCGCGAACTCGTTGCGTGAGTTGGTGTCCGCCATGAACCAACTGCCGGACGTGCTGCCGCTGGAGTATTCGACCGTTGCCGATGAAGTCACCGCGCGCGACCGCGAGGTGGCCAATCGATTCAGCAAGGACAGTCAGATCACCGCGATACGTGCTGCCCGCAGCTACCTGGGCGACCGGTTGGGCCGGGTGGTGGCCCCGCACCGCCTGGCCGACCCCAAGGCCGGGCCGATGATCGCGGTCAAGCTGCACATCCTCACCCGAAAAACGTTGGGCGGGTTGGAAACAGACCTCGACTCGCGCGTGATCAAAGCCGACGGCAGCCCGTTCGACGGATTGTACGCGGCCGGCGAGGTAGCCGGCTTCGGCGGCGGCGGCGTGCACGGCTACCGGGCGCTGGAGGGAACGTTCCTGGGCGGCTGCATCTTCTCGGGACGCGCTGCGGGGCGCGGCGCCGCGGGCGACATCGCCTAGTTTGGCGAGCAGACGCAGAATCGCACGATTTCGCAACGAAACGTGCGATTCTGCGTCTGCTCGCGCGTTAGAAGGTGACTGCGCTCTCTTCGGGGAGTACCTGAAAGTCGGTGTCGGTCATCTCGCTGAGCCGGCCGTAGTAGATGCCCCGGGCGTTGGGCGCGATGATGCCCTGGTGGATGGGCACCGCGCGGGCCGGCGCCACGGCCCGCAGATAGTCCACCGCTTCGGAAACCTTCATCCACGGCGCCGCCGCCGGGGTGGCCAGCACGTCCACCGGCTCGTCGGGGACGAACAGCGCATCGCCGGGGTGCATCAGGCGCGCGGGATGGTCGCCGTCGCCCACGAGATACGAGATGTTGTCGATAACTGGTAATTCCGGGTGGATGACTGCATGCTGACCGCCGAGGGCCCGGATCGTCAGTTCGCCAACGGACAGTTCGTCACCGACTTGCACCACCGTGCAGGGCTCGCCGAGTTGCGCGGCGGTTTGCGGGTCGGCGTATAGCGCGGCATCCGGATTGGCTTCGCACAGCGCGGGCAATCGGGTGTGGTCGACGTGATCGGGATGTTGGTGAGTGATCACGATGGCCGATAAGCCGGTGATTCCCTCAAAACCATGCGAGAAATTACCCGGGTCGAATAACACAGTGGTATGGCCGAAGTCGGCAAGCAGACAGGAATGGCCGAAATGCGTGAGTTCCATGCCTACGATTGTGCGCGCAGGGGGTATGTGCTGTGCGGGTGATCCTGGCGACGATGCTGCTGGCAGGCGGCCTCGTTGTTGGCCCGGGGCCGGCGGGCACCGCGCATGCGGATCCCGAGGCCTGTCCGCCGGTGTGCGACACGATTCCTGATACCGCCTGGATCCAAACCCGAGCCGTACCGCTGAACACCACCTATCGCTGGCCGTCACTTGCTGGCATCGCGGTGCCACTGACGGGTACAACGCCACGCTTCCGGTTCGAAGAGTTGTGCGCCACCCCGCGGTTCCCGCAGGACAGCCGGGACTCCACTGTCGCCAGCCGCGCGACAGTGCTCAATCCGCAGGGGCAATGGCAGTTGCAGGCCCAGATTCTGCACTGGCGCGGCGACACTGCACGCGGCGGCCAGAACGCCTCCTCGGTGCTCCACATCGCTGCCGCTGCGCTACGCGGCTGTCAATTGGGCTCACCGGCGCAGTCGCCGTCGGTGACGGCCGAGGGGCCCAATCGGCTGGCCGCAGTGATCAGCGGACCGGTGATCATGCGCACCTATCTGGTCGCTCACCCGCAGAGCAGCACCATCAGCGAACTCACCCTGTGGGCGACGGCCCCTCCGCAGCTGCCATGGCCGGTGATCTCCGACGATCAGATTCTGGACGCGATGACCGCACCGCTGTGCGCCGCCTATATCGGATCCTGTGGGTGAGGTAGCACCGGTAGAGTTGGCGCCGAGCAAACAAGCCTAAGGAGGACCGCCGGTGGCCCGGGTAGTTGTGCATGTGATGCCCAAGGCCGAGATTCTTGACCCACAGGGTCAGGCGATTGTCGGCGCATTGGGGCGTCTCGGCCATGCCGGCGTCTCAGATGTGCGGCAGGGCAAGCGATTTGAGCTGGAAGTCGACGATACCATCGATGACTCGCAGCTTGCGGAGATCGCCGAATCGCTGTTGGCCAACACGGTGATCGAGGATTGGACCGTAAGCCGGGAGGCGCAGTGACGGCGCGGGTCGGCATCATCACCTTTCCCGGGACGCTCGACGACGTCGACGCGGCGCGGGCGGCTCGCTTTGTCGGCGCCGAGGTGGTCAACCTGTGGCACGCCGACGCCGATCTCAAGAGCGTTGACGCGGTGGTGGTGCCCGGGGGGTTCTCCTACGGCGACTACCTGCGAGCCGGTGCGATCGCCCGGTTCGCACCGGTGATGGGCGAAGTCGTGGCCGCAGCACGAGGTGGACTGCCGGTTCTGGGGATTTGCAACGGTTTTCAGGTTCTGTGTGAAGCAGGCTTGTTGCCCGGTGCGCTGACTCGCAACGCCGGGTTGCACTTTGTCTGCCGTGATGTGTGGCTGCGGGTGGAGTCGACGACGACGGCATGGACGTCCCGTTTCGAGCCGCAGGCTGATTTGCTGGTTCCGTTGAAGTCCGGCGAAGGGCGCTACGTAGCTTCGGCGGATGTGCTCGACGAGCTGGAAGGCGAAGGGCGAGTAGCGTTTCGCTACCACGACAACATCAATGGCTCGTTGCGCAATATCGCCGGAATCAGCTCGGCCGACGGACGCGTCGTCGGGCTGATGCCGCACCCCGAGCATGCCATCGAAGCGCTGACCGGCCCCTCTGACGACGGGCTGGGTCTTTTCTATTCCGCGTTGGATTCCGTTCTGACGGCTTGAGCCCAGGAGTTGGACGAAAGTTCGGCGGCCAATCCGTCAACGATGCCGGCCAGGCCGGCGAAGCCGGGAGCCGCAGCCATATCGGCCGCCACCCGCTGACTGGCCTGGCGGTATCTCGGTCGATTCAGCACAGCGAGAATGTCGCGGCGCAGCGCACGTGGTGTTGGTCGCTCACTTCGAATCCGGCGACCGACGCCGGACCAGGCGACGCGAGCACCGACCTCGGGCTTGTCTTCCTTGCCGCCGGTGGCGACGACCGGCACGCCGTAGCGCAAGGCGTACTGCACGCCGCCGTAGCCGCCATTGGTCACGTAAATCGCAGTGCGCGACAGCAATTCGTCGTAGGGCAGGTACATCGCTGCCCGGGCGTTCGCCGGCAGTGGGGGCAGCGTGTCCAGCGGGCGACCGCCCGTCGCCACCACGATCAGAACATCCTCGTCGGCGAGCGCACGCAGCGTCGGCGCGATGAGCTGCTCATAGTCGGTGTTGGCAACCGTGCCCTGGGTGACGTGGATGACGGGCAGGGTTGTGTCGAGATCAGACCACCACTCCGGTAGTGGGGCCTGCGAGCCGGTAGCCGACAGCGGCCCGGCGAAGTAAAGGCCGGGCGGCGCATCGGACAACGGGTATTCGAACGAGGGAACCCCGAACTGTACGAGTGCATCAGCTCGGCGACCCCAGCCCGCCATCGTGCACGGCATATCGTTGCCGTGCACTTCCCTGTAGAGATCGTTGACTACTCGGTTGGCCCGCCGCACGACTCGACGATTCAAAGCAGTCAGCGCGCTGTTACGAGCGCGGTTGAGGAACCGGGCCGGCGGCAGTCCCATGCCGAATGGCGCGGTGTCGCGGCTCTCGATGCACAACGGAACGACTCCGCACATGATGACTGGTGGACGCGCCGAGCGCGGGTGCTCGAGCAGGAACGCAGCGCCGACGAAAACTGGCTCGGCGAGCACCACGTCCGCGGGATGCGCCGCGAGCGCAGCGACGATCGTGTCGTATTGCGCCTTGGCTGGGCGGGCAAAGACATGTTCGACGTCGAAAGCGATCGCTTTGACACCCTTCAACCTGGCGCGCTCGGGGAAGGTTTGCAGATGGGTTCGGTGGTCTAAATCGGCTTCGGCGGGCAGCGGCACATATGACGCGCCCGTGGCGGCGACCTTCTCGGCGAATAGCGCACCGGTGATGAATCGCACGTCGTCACCACGCATGACGAAGTGTTCCGCCACTGCTAGCAAGGGCGTCACATGACCGGGCGCAGGGACGCTGGCGATCAGGATCGATGACATTGCGCCTCCCGCGACCCGCAGTCCAACTTAGTCATGTAGTATTCATTACTGTGTCACCCAAGTCAACAGCCCGTCGGCCGCGGGCATATCGGTCCGAGTTGCGTCAGCAGCAGGCAGAGGCGACGCGGTCACGAGTCGTGGCGACTGCGGCGGAGCTTTTCGCCACTGAGGGTTATGCACGCACCACGCTGGCCAAGATCGCCGCTGCAGCCGGTGTGTCTGCCGAAACGGTCCAGGGGCAAGGGCCCAAGGCCGCGTTGCTCATCGCCGCCATCGAATACGCAGCGTTCGGCGTGGCCGGCGAAGAAAACGTCCTCAATCTGGACGTCGGCCGCCGACTCATGGCTATCGACGACCGCGAGGAGGCGCTGGACTTCGTCGCCGCCGCCCAGACAGACGTGCACGAACGGACCGCGCAACTGACTCTTGCGCTCATCGGCGGCGCGGGCGCTGATCCCGAGTTGGATAGATACCTCAACGAGATACTTGTCAGCATCAACCTGCAGACCCAGCGGGTGCTTGGGGTCTTCCGCGACCGTGGATGGCTTCGTGTTGATGTTCCGTTCGACGAGATCGTCGAAACGACCGCAGTGGTGTGCAGTGTCGACACCTACCTGCGGATCACTCACCGCGACGGATGGAGCACTGACGCTTACAGAGCTTGGTGCCGGCGCATGTTGGCCGAGACTGTTTTCGCTAGGCCACAAGTGAATTGACGATGGCCGCGAGCGTGCGTGGACCCGGCGACACGCGCGGCGTGGCGCCCGGGGACACGCACGCTCGCGCGGAGGGGTTACGTCCCGAGGCAGACCGAGGCTTCGCCGGTGTAGCACAGGAACGTCATGGTCTCTTGCATGTACAACTGCACGGTGTCGGCGTCGTGGGACAGGTAGCCGATCGCTACGTCGGTACCCAGCTGCAGATCGAAGTCGCCGCCGCGAGTGGTCAATACGAATGCGCCGTCGATCGCGGGGGCCCAGATGATGTCACCGTCGACCAGCCGGTGCAGATGCTCGCGGATCGGATAGCCGTGTTCGGTGGTCTCGCTGACTTTCGTGTACGCGTCGGCCGACAGCAGCACGGAATAGGGACCGTCGACACCGGCCAACCGCAGGCCGGAAAGTGCCTGGGTGATCACGTCGGGGAAGTCACGGGCATCCTCGGGCAGTGTCAGCGCAGGGTTGGAGCTCGCACTGCGGATGCCCTCGATCGACGCTTCCGGATAACCCTCGAAGATCGCCCGGTCTTCCACGAACGCCAGTTTCTTGGCCGCTACCTTGACCGGATCCCAGTCGGCGTCTTGCGCACCGCGTTCCACGTCATCGATCTCCGAACGCGACAGTGTGAACGGAACCCGAAGCCGCACAAGAGGCCTGCTGTCGCGCAAGTGCGCCTCCACTCCATCGGTGGGCGCCGTCACATCGGTTAGCCGTCCGGTGCTGACCGCCGCCGCCACCGGTCCGCCGGGCTCGCTGACATCGACCACCCGACGCCCCGCGATGTGACGCTTGAAGGTACGCGTCGCCTCCAATTCGATTTCAGCCCAAGCCGCTTCGGTGATCGGCGCGAGGTCGCGGTAGAGGTTGTTCATCAGGATTTTCCTTTCAGACTGCCGATCGCCAACGAGCCATCTCCGGGTGCCGGATCCGTTGCCGGCGCTGTCGGCGGTGAATCCGGCAGCGGCGGCGGATCGTCGAGGAAGTCAACGGTAGGGGAAAAGAACATTCCGCCGGTGATTGCGGTGGAGAAGTCCAAGATGCGGTCGGTGACCCCAGGCGGGTCGCCGAGGAACATGTTGCGCAGCATCTCCTCGGTGACGGCTGGATCGCGCGAGTAGCCAATGAAGTACGTCCCGTATTCGCCCGTGCCGACCTCGCCGAACGGCATGTTGTGGCGCACGATCTTGAGCTCGTTGCCCTCGTCGTCTTCGATGACGTTGAGCGCGAGATGGGAGTTGGCCGGCTTGTCGTCGTCGTCGAATTCGATGTCGTCCAGCTTGGTTCGTCCGAAAGCCCGTTCCTGCTCGGTAACGGACAACGCATTCCACCCGGCCATGTCGTGGACGTATTTCTGCACGTGCACATAGCACCCGCCGGCAAACTCGGGGTCTTCGTCGCCGATCTGGGTGGAGCTCACGGCCACTGGCCCGTCGGGGTTCTCGGTGCCGTCGACGAATCCCATCAGATCGCGGTTGTCGAAGAACCGGAATCCATGCACTTCGTCGACGACGGTGATCGCACCGGCCATGGCGTTGACCAGCCGGGTGGCCAACTCGAAGCAGACATCCATCATCTCGGCGCGGATGTGGAACAACACGTCACCGGGAGTGGCGGGTGCGGCGTGCCGCGGCCCGTGCAACTCGATGAACGGATGCAGATCGACGGGCCGGGGCCCGCTGAACAACCGGTCCCAGGCGCCGGATCCGATCGAGGTGACCACCGACAAGCGTTTGGTGGGATCCCGGAATCCGATCGCGCGTGCCAGCCCGGAGACGTCGGCCAGCGCCTCGTGCACAGTCGCCTCGCCGCCCTCGTCGATGGTGACCACCAGAAAGATCGCGGCCGGTGTCAACGGCGCGAGAACCGGTTGCGGCTGCACATCGGTCACGGTTTCGACCCTAACGTGCCGCCCGTCGCCGTGATGAAAAGATGAGTGGCATGGCGGCCACGGCACAGGCCCTGTGCGAGTTCATCGACGCATCCCCGTCGCCGTTTCACGTCTGCGCCACCGTGGCGGAAAGGCTGCGCGGTGCCGGCTACTCCGAACTGGCCGAGGTCGATGTCTGGCCGACCGCCGGCGGCAAGTTCTTCACGGTCCGGGCCGGCTCGCTGGTGGCCTGGGACGGCAGCGGTGACCCGGAAAGACCGTTTCGCATCGTCGGCGGCCACACCGACAGCCCCAATTTGCGGGTCAAGCAATACCCCGACCGCCAGGTGGCGGGGTGGCAAGTGGTGGCGCTACAGCCGTACGGCGGCGCTTGGCTGAACTCCTGGCTGGATCGCGACCTGGGCATCAGCGGGCGGCTGTCGGTGGCCGACGGCGCCGGCGTTGCCCACCGGTTAGTCCGCATCGACGAGCCGATTCTGCGAGTGCCGCAGCTGGCCATTCACCTGGCCGAGGACCGCACGGCGGTCGCCCTGGATCCGCAGCGCCACGTCAACGCCGTGTGGGCAGCCGGGGACACCGCCGGCCCGTTTCTGGACTACGTCGCCGAACAGTCCGACGTCGATGCCCGTAGCGTGCTCGGCTTCGACCTGATGACTTACGACCTGACACCGTCGACACTGTCGGGTGTCGACGGCCAGTTCGTCAGCGCTGCGCGGCTCGACAACCAGGCGACCTGCTATGCGGGGACCGAAGCCTTCCTGGCCGCCCAGCCGCGCGAGTACGTGCCGGTGCTGGCGCTGTTCGATCACGAGGAAGTCGGTTCTACCTCCGATCACGGCGCGAACTCCGAACTGCTGTTGACCACACTGGAACGGATCGTGTTGGCCGCAAGCGGTGGCCGCGAGGATTTCCTGCGCCGGCTTGCCGGGTCGACGGTGGCTTCGGGCGACATGGCGCACGCCACGCACCCGAACTACCCGGACCGCCACGAGCCCGGCCACCTCATCGCGATCAACGGCGGGCCGGTGCTCAAGGTCCAGCCCAACCTGCGCTACGCCACCGACGGCCGCACGGCCGCCGCATTTGCGCTGGCCTGCCAGCAGGCCGGGGTGCCGTTACAGCGTTACGAGCATCGCGCTGACCTGCCCTGCGGCTCGACGATCGGCCCGATGACGTCGGCGCGGACCGGCATTCCGACCGTCGACGTCGGCGCCCCACAGCTGGCGATGCACTCGGCGCGCGAGCTGATGGGCGCCCACGACGTGGCCGCCTACGCCGCGGCGCTTCAGGCGTTCTTGTCGCCGAGTTGATCGATACTGCGGCCAGCGAGAAATCATGCCGGCCAACGATCTGGGCGCAGTCTCGCTGCCATGACCGCAGGCTCGATACGGAGCTGCCTAGACTGTTCGCGTGACATCCGGGCTCACCCAAGCGGTGGATACCGTCGAGCAGGCCGCCGCCACCCCTGATCTGCCTCAACCGTTCCGCGAGCTGGGCCTCAAAGACGACGAATACCAGCGGATCCGCGACATCCTCGGGCGTCGGCCCACCGACGCGGAGCTGGCTATGTACTCGGTGATGTGGAGTGAGCACTGCTCCTACAAGTCGTCCAAAGTCCACCTGCGCTACTTCGGTGAGACGACCACCGAGCAGATGCGGACCGGCATGTTGGCCGGCATCGGGGAGAACGCCGGTGTCGTCGACATCGGCGATGGCTGGGCGGTCACATTCAAGGTTGAGTCACACAATCACCCGTCTTACGTCGAGCCCTATCAGGGCGCGGCCACCGGGGTCGGCGGCATCGTGCGCGACATCATGGCGATGGGCGCTCGACCGGTCGCGGTGATGGACCAGTTGCGCTTCGGCGCGGCCGACGCCCCGGACACCCGCCGCGTAGTCGACGGTGTGGTGCGCGGTATCGGCGGCTACGGCAACTCGCTGGGCTTACCGAATATCGGCGGTGAAACCGTCTTCGATGCCTCCTATGCGGGCAACCCGCTGGTGAACGCGATGTGCGTGGGTGTGCTGCGGCAAGAGGACCTGCATCTGGCGTTTGCCTCGGGCGCCGGAAACAAAATCATTCTGTTCGGTGCGCGGACCGGGCTCGACGGTATCGGTGGGGTGTCGGTACTGGCCTCCGAGACCTTCGGCGGCGACGAGTCGGGTAATGGCCGCAAGAAGCTGCCCTCGGTGCAAGTCGGCGATCCGTTCATGGAGAAGGTGCTCATCGAGTGCTGCCTGGAGTTGTACGCCGCCGGCCTGGTGGTCGGCATCCAGGACCTCGGGGGGGCCGGATTAGCTTGTGCCACATCGGAATTAGCATCCGCAGGCGATGGCGGCATGACTGTTGAGCTGGACTCGGTTCCACTTCGGGCCAAGAACATGACCCCTGCCGAGGTGCTCTGCAGCGAGTCGCAAGAGCGGATGTGCGCGGTGGTCGCGCCGGAGAACGTCGACGCATTTCTGGCGGTGTGCCGTAAGTGGGAGGTGCTGGCCACCGTGATCGGAGAGGTCACCGACGGCGACCGGCTGAAGATCAGCTGGCACGGCGAGACCGTTGTCGACGTGCCACCCCGCACGGTGGCCCACGAGGGCCCGGTCTACCAGCGTCCGGTCGCCCGCCCGGACTCGCAGGAAGGGCTCAACGCCGACCGGTCCAACACGCTGCCCCGGCCGGCCACCGGCGACGAGTTGCGCGCGACGTTGCTCGCGATGCTGGGCAGTCCGCACCTGTGCAGTCGCGCCTTCATCACCGAGCAGTACGACCGCTACGTGCGCGGCAACACCGTGCTCGCCGAATACGCCGACGGCGGCATGCTGCGCGTCGACGAGGCCACCGGCCGCGGCATCGCGGTATCGACCGATGCGTCGGGCCGCTATACCCTGCTGGATCCTTACACCGGTGCCCAACTCGCGCTGGCCGAGGCGTACCGCAACGTGGCGGCCACCGGCGCCACCCCGGTCGCGGTCACCAACTGTCTGAACTTCGGGTCACCTGAAGACCCCGGCGTGATGTGGCAATTCGCGCAGGCAGTCCGCGGGCTCGCGGATGGCTGTGCAGCACTGGGCATTCCAGTGACCGGCGGCAACGTCAGCTTCTACAACCAGACCGGGTCGACGGCCATCCTGCCCACCCCCGTCGTTGGTGTGTTGGGCGTCATAGACGACGTGGGCCGGCGTCTGCCTACTGGCATGGGCACCGAGGCGGGGGAGACGCTGCTGCTGCTGGGCGACACCCGGGACGAATTCGACGGCTCCATCTGGGCGCAGGTGACCGCTGACCACTTGGGTGGATTACCCCCTGCGGTGGACCTGGTCCGCGAAAAGTTGCTGGCCGATGTGTTGGGCGCTGCCTCGCGAGACGGTCTGGTATCCGCGGCTCACGACCTGTCCGAAGGCGGGCTGGCCCAGGCCGTGGTGGAATCGGCGCTGACTGGCGAAACAGGTTGCCGCATAGTGCTTCCCGCCGGTGCTGACCCATTTGTCATGTTGTTCTCCGAATCGGCGGGCCGAGTATTGGTGGCTGTGCCGCGCACCGAGGTGAGCCGGTTTGTCTCGATGTGTGAGGCGCGGGGGCTGTCTGCGACTCGCATCGGTGTCGTCGACCAGGGTTCGGATTCGGTGGAGGTACAGGGTTTGTTCACGGTGTCCCTGGACGAACTGCGCAGCACCTTTGAGGGTGTGTTGCCGCGGCTCTTTGGATAGGACATGAGCACCCCCGTCGACGACGTCACCGGTGAGTCGGCCCCGCCACAGACCGCCACCCGCGGCCGCCACCCGCTGCTGATTTGGGCATGGAGCTTGCTGCGGCTGAACTTCGTCGGGACTGCGTTTGGTGCTTTGTTCTTCTGTCTGTCGCTGACGCCCTCGCTGTTGCCGCATGACTGGCTGTTTCAGGGCTTGATCGGCGGTGTCAACGCCGCCATCGGGTACGGCCTGGGTGTGGTGATCGGAAAGGCTGTGCACCGCTTCGTCCTCCGCAACGCCGCCTGGTGGCCCCCGCCGGCGCGGCCGCTGTTCTGGGTGAAGGCGGCCGTGGTGGCTACCGCTCCAACGGCGTGTGTGCTGATGCTCATCCCGGCCGCCTCCTGGCAGCGGCAGGTCTCGGCACTGATGGGTATCGACGGACCGAGCACAGGGTCCTATCTGCGCACGCTGCTCGTCGCGGTAGCGGTCAGCGCGCTGGTGGTGTCGGTATTCCGGGTGCTCATCGACGCCATCAAGCTGGTGGCGCGGATGCTGATCAGGCGGTGGCACCTGCACAGCGAGACGGCGCTGTTCATCGGCACCGCGATCGTGGTGGTGGTGTTGGTCACCTTGATCAACGGCGTGCTGATCCGCGGATTCTTCGCCGGGGCAAACGCCGCCTTCCAACCGCAGAACAGCGAAACCAGGGCTGGCATCACACCACCCACACTTCCGGAAAGATCCGGCAGCCCAATGTCATTCGCGCCCTGGGAAACACTGGGTTACCAGGGCCGCAACTTCGTCGCCACCGGCCCGCACGCGGCCGAGCTGACCCGGGTCAACGGCCGGCTCGCCAGGGAGCCCATTCGGGTGTACGCCGGTCTGCATACCGCCGACGACGACGAGGGGCGGATGAAGGTGCTGATCCACGAACTCGAGCGCACCGAGGCTTTCAGTCGCAAGGTGTTGGTCATCGTCCCCACCACCGGCACCGGCTGGATCAACCCGGTGGCGGCGCGTGCGATCGAGATGATGTACAACGGCGACACCGCGATGGTCGGCGTGCAGTACTCCTATCTGCCCAGCTGGATCTCCTTTTTGGCCGATAAGCAGAAGTCGATGGATTCCGGCCGGTTGCTGATCGACACGATCCACGACCGTTGGCAGCAACTGGAACCGAGTCAGCGGCCGAAGCTGGTGCTCTACGGCGAGAGCCTGGGCTCGATGGCCGGGCAAAGCGCCTTCGACTATCTACCCGACATTTCACGGATGGGCTTCAGCGGCGTGCTGTGGGTCGGGCCGCCGCAGGACAGCTCGCTATGGCATGCGCTGCTGGTGCGGCGTGATCCGGGCACCCCTGCGGTGCAGCCGCGCTACGACAACGGGCGAACCGTTCGGTTCTCCGAAGCTGTGACGTCAGCAGACGTCTCCCGCATTGCCGCCCCGCCGTGGGACGGGGCCCGGGTGCTGTTTCTGCAGCATCCGTCCGACCCGGTGGTCTGGTGGTCACCAGACTTGTTGTTCAGCCGCCCGGATTGGCTGGTTGAACCGCCCGGCCAGGATCGCAGCGCGTCGATGCGCTGGTATCCAATCGTCACGTTCTGGCAGGTCAGCGCCGACCTGACCAATGCCGAGGGCATGCCGGGCGGACATGGCCACAACTACGGCGACATCGTGTTGGACGGCTGGGCCGCGGTCGCTCCACCCGACGGATGGACAGCCGACGACACTGAGCGCATACGGGTTGCGCTGAAACACACCGAGGGCGCTGACGGACCTGAGCATTGATGCGCCACAGAATGTTTGGTCAGGCGTGGGCGGTTGCACTGGCCGCATCATTGGTTGGCTGGAGCTTTGTCAGCCCTGGTATTCCGATGCCGTGGCGGGCGCCGGCGCAGGCGGGGCTGGCCCGACTGCTGGTGCTGCTGACTGGGGCACAGTTGGGTCTGCGTCCGCCGCGGTTGTGGGCGGGGTTGCGGCTCGGAGTTACGACGGGTGTCGCCGTGGCAGCGGCCATCGCGGCGACGACAGCGGTGCCCATGGTCCGGTTCTCGATGTCGATCCGTGAATTGCCTTCCCCCGCGCCGGTCTGGTTGCTGTGGCGGATACCGCTGGGCACGGTGTGGAGCGAGGAAGCGGCGTACCGTGCGGCATTGGCCACCGTCGCCACCTCCGCGTTCGGTGACTCCGGCGGTCGGCTGCTGCAAGCCGCGGCCTTCGGTCTCTCCCACATCGCTGATGCGCGGGCCACCGGCGAGCCGGTGGTGCCGACCGTGTTGGCCACGGGTATCGCCGGCTGGGTATTCCGTTGGCTGGCTGAGCAATCCGGCAGCTTGGCGGCGCCGATGCTGGCGCACCTGGCGATCAACGAGACCGGTGCGGTGGCGGCGCTGACGATCAAGCGCCGGTTCGGCTAAGCCATGGCCACCCGGCAGAGCGCTGATCCGGCCCAGACCCGCGCAGCGGTGCTGGCGGTCGAGGAGTGGCTGCGCGACGAGACCCGTCCTGCTCCCGAACGCGCCGAATTGGCGGCCGCAGTCCGGCTCACCGCCCGCACGTTGGCTGGGCAAGCACCCGGCGCCAGCGTCGAAGTCCGCATTCCACCATTCGCCGCCGTCCAGTGTGTTTCGGGTCCACGGCACACCAGGGGCACCCCGCCCAACGTCGTCGAAACCGATCCGCGCACCTGGCTGTTGTTGGCTACCGGACTGATGCGGCTCGCCGACGCCATATCCGTTGGGGCGGCGCAGCTTTCGGGGTCGCGGGCAGGTGAGATCGAGATGTGGCTGCCGCTGGTGAGCCTGGCCGGTTGACGGCCTCTATCTCGCCGGCGCGGGGCGCCACGGCGGGCCCGGCATCACCCCTCACGCCGGGGTACTCGCTGGGTATCAGATCCTCGACGACCTGGCGCCGGCCAGCGCGTGATAGCGGTGACCGGAGTGGTTTTTGTGACCTGCGTGAATGTTGAATTCTTGTGGGAATTGATCGCGGGTCAAAAACCGTTGACAGAGGCGCAACACGCTCGCCCGATTCGGTGTCTTGACCGTCGTTTCCGTAGACTCCGTTACTGTCACCACTCGCGCCCACAGGGAGCCGCCCCATCGTGACCGTGCAGCAGCCCCAGTTCCTCGAGGTTCAGGAAAACTCACCCCGCGAAGAATGCGGGGTGTTCGGCGTCTGGGCTCCTGGCGAAGATGTCGCCAAACTGAGCTACTACGGCCTTTACGCACTGCAGCACCGCGGCCAGGAAGCGGCCGGCATCGCCGTCGCCGATGGCTCCCAAGTGCTGGTGTTCAAGGATCTGGGTCTGGTCAGCCAGGTGTTCGACGAGCAGACGCTGGCGGCCATGGAGGGTCACGTTGCCATCGGGCACTGCCGCTATTCGACCACCGGCAATACCACCTGGGAAAACGCCCAACCCGTGTTCCGCACCACAGCGGCCGGCACCGGGGTCGCATTGGGGCACAACGGCAACCTGGTCAACAGCGCCGCACTGGTCACGCGGGCCCGCGAGGCGGGGCTGATCAACCCCAGGCTGCCCGGCGCGGCCACCACCGATTCCGACATCCTGGGCGCGTTACTGGCTCACGGCGCCGCCGATTCCAGCCTGGAACAGGCCGCGCTGGAGTTGCTGCCGACGGTGCGGGGAGCGTTCTGTCTGACGTTCATGGACGAGAACACGCTCTATGCATGTCGCGATCCGCATGGAGTGCGGCCACTGTCATTGGGCCGGCTGGACCGCGGTTGGGTGGTGGCTTCGGAAACCGCTGCGCTGGACATCGTCGGCGCCTCGTTCGTCCGTGACATCGAACCGGGCGAGCTCTTGGCGATCGATGCCGACGGGGTGCGGTCGACCCGCTTCGCCAACCCGACCCCGAAGGGCTGCATCTTCGAGTACGTCTACCTGGCTCGCCCGGACAGCACGATCGCCGGCCGGTCGGTGCACGGCGCCCGGGTCGAGATCGGGCGCCGGCTGGCCCGCGAACATCCGATCGACGCTGACCTGGTAATCGGCGTTCCGGAGTCCGGCATCCCTGCTGCGGTTGGCTACGCCCAGGAATCCGGCATTCCCTACGGGCAGGGCCTGATGAAGAACGCCTACGTCGGACGGACGTTCATCCAGCCCTCACAGACCATCCGCCAGCTGGGCATTCGGCTCAAGCTCAACCCGCTCAAAGAAGTCATCCGGGGCAAGCGGCTCATCGTCGTCGACGACTCGATCGTCCGCGGCAATACCCAGCGTGCCCTGGTCCGGATGCTGCGGGAGGCGGGCGCCGTCGAGGTGCACGTCCGCATCGCGTCGCCACCGGTGAAGTGGCCCTGCTTCTACGGCATCGACTTCCCGTCCCCAGCCGAGTTGATCGCCAACGCCGTCGAGGATGAGGGCGAGATGCTCGAAGCGGTGCGCCATGCCATCAACGCCGACACGCTGGGCTACATCTCGCTGCGGGGTCTGATCGCGGCCACCGAGCAGCCCACCTCCCGGCTATGCGCTGCCTGCTTTGACGGCAAGTATCCGATCGAGCTGCCCAGCGAGACCGCGCTAGGCAAGAACGTCATCGAGCAGATGCTGACCAACGCGGCGCGCGGCGCCGGTGTGCCAACCGAGCTTTCGGCCCCGGAGCCGTCTCCGGAGGAGGAGCAGGCCTCCGTTCTGCGGCATCCCTAGCCCGGGGCCCGGCGTCGACCGGTAGCCTTTATCGCGATGACCGAGCGCGGGAAAGACTCCGGAAAAGAGCCGGGCAATCAGGGTGTCACGTATGCATCGGCCGGAGTGGACATCGAAGCCGGTGACCGAGCCGTAGAGCTGTTCAAGCCGTTGGCATCCAAGGCCACCAGACCCGAGGTACGCAGCAAGCTCGGTGGATTCGCCGGACTGTTCGCTCTGCGCGGCGACTACCGCGAGCCGCTGCTGGCCGCGTCCAGCGACGGGGTCGGCACCAAGCTGGCGGTCGCCCAGGCCATGGACAAGCACGACACCGTCGGACTGGATCTGGTCGCCATGGTGGTCGACGACTTGGTGGTCTGCGGTGCGGAGCCGTTGTTTCTCCTGGATTACATCGCTTTAGGCCGGATCGTGCCCGAGCGGCTCAGCGCCATCGTCGCCGGGATCGCCGACGGGTGCATGCGGGCGGGCTGCGCACTGCTCGGCGGCGAGACCGCCGAACACCCCGGTTTGATCGAGCCGGACCACTACGACATCTCGGCCACGGCCGTCGGCGTCATCGAGGCCGACGACGTACTCGGACCCGAACGGGTGAAGCCCGGCGACGTCATCATTGCGATGGGCTCCTCCGGCCTGCATTCCAACGGATACTCTCTGGTCCGCGCCGTCCTGCTGGAGATCGACCGGATGAACCTGGCCGGTTATGTCGAGGAGTTCGGCCGCACGTTGGGTGAGGAGCTACTAGAGCCCACCCGCATCTATGCCAAGGACTGTTTGGCGCTGGCCGCCGAAACCCATGTCCGCACCTTTTGCCACGTCACCGGCGGTGGGTTGGCCGGCAATTTGGAACGCGTCATCCCGCAGGGACTGGTGGCCGAGGTCGACCGCGGAACCTGGACGCCAGCGCCGATCTTCGCGATGATCGCGCAGCGTGGCCGGGTGACGCGCGCCGAGATGGAGAAAACCTTCAACATGGGTGTCGGGATGGTCGCCGTCGTCGCTCCGGAGGACACCGACCGCGCCTTGGCCATCCTGACCGCGCGGCACCTGGACTGCTGGGTGCTGGGCACCGTCAGCAAGGGCGGAAAAGAAAGCCCCCGAGCCAAGCTGGTCGGGCAGCACCCCCGGTTCTGAACTTCTAGCGACGCCAGGCGTCTTCGTCGCCCCACGTCTCGTCCGGAAGCTGGTCGTCATCGTCCACTTGGTCGGAGTCGTCAGCGCTCGACCCGGACAACTCGCGCTGAAGCCGCTCGAAATCGGTTTGAGGGGAGCTGTACTTCAGTTCTCGAGCAACCTTGGTCTGCTTCGCCTTAGCCCGGCCGCGGCCCATGGGGGAACCCCCTCGCGCAATAACGGAGCGGCCTATGAGTAGGCGGCTCCGATCTGTCAGTGAATTTATTGTCCTGCCGACAGTTTACCGTGCCCGGTCATGGCATGTCGGCCTGGCCTGTCCGCTGTGAGCGTGGTCATCGGGTCGTGCCGCGCAGTCGTTCCACTGCCGCCCGCCCGGCTCCAACCGCGTCGGGAGGCGGTACCGAATCGGCGTCGATGACGGCAGCGACGTCGGCGTTCCCGCCGGTAACCAAGGCGGTGTCAGCCGGCAATCCGCGCTTGAGCAGTGCCAGTGCCACCGCGCCCAGATCGACATGGTCGACGACGGTCCCCAGCCGGCCCACCGAGCGACCGTTGGCCAGCACCGCATCACCCGTCGAGGGCCGATCGACGGAGCCGTCCAAGTGGAGTAACACCAGCATCCTGGGCGGTTTACCCAGGTTGTGCACCCGCGCGACGGTCTCCTGCCCGCGATAGCAGCCTTTGTCCAGGTGCACGGCGCCCAATCCCGGACCGCCGATCCAGCCCACTTCGTGCGGGATCGTGCGCTCGTCGGTGTCGACACCGAGCCGCGGCCGCACGGCGGCCACCCGGTGGGCTTCGTAGGTCCACACTCCCGCCGGACGAATTCCAGTTTGGGTCAAACGGCGCCGCCAGTCGGCGGTTTGATCGCGCGGGACGAGCAGGTCGAGCTCGATCTGGTCCTCGGGTGCACCGGTCATCCGGCGGATGAAGCCGCCGCCGGGCACCGGCATCGCTGTCATGTCGGCGGGCAACACGTCGACGCCGAGCACATCGAGCACCGGTTGTTCAGCCAGCCGTGGGCCCAGCAGCGACAGCACGGCCAAATCGGCGGCGGCGGGGCTGACCTGCGACCAGAACACCATCTTGCCCAGGTAGTCCAGTAGCGCGTCGCCGCGCCACGGCTCGGTGTCCAGATATGTGACTGCGCCCAGTTCGGTCTGGATCCAGTGATCCGTGACGCGACCCTGCCCGTCCAGCACGAGGTTTTCGGTGCACGCGGCATCGGGCAACTCGCTGACATGTTGAGTCGAGACGGTGTGCAGCCAGGTTTGCCGATCGGCACCCGTCAGGGTCACTACTGCGCGGTGCGACCGATCCACCACCACTGCGTCGGTTTCTGCTGCGCGCTGCTCGCCCAGTGGGTCGCCGTAATGCCAGATCGCGCCGGCGTCAGGGTCGTTCGCGGGAGCGGGAACTGCAGTCACGTGTCAACTCTACGTCCGCTTCCGAGGCCAGCTACCTCGGCCAAAGTGAAGCCAGGTTCACCTTCGCCGCCGAGTGTGAACCTGGCTTCACACTCGGGCGATTAGCTAGGCTCTTCGTCCATGGCACGCCATCCGGGTGTGGTCGTCACGCTCGACGGCGAGATTCATGCGTCAGAGGCACCGCTGCTGTTCGCCGATGACCTCGCCGCGGTGCGCGGCGACGGAGTCTTCGAGACGTTGCTGGTTCGCGACGGCAGGGCTTGCCTGGTCGAGGCGCATCTGGGCCGATTGACCCACTCGGCGCTATTGATGGACCTGGCGCAGCCCGATCTGCCGGCCTGGCGACGCGCAATCGATGTCGCCGCCCGGCAGTGGACGGCCGGCACCACTGACGAGGGCGCGCTGCGACTGGTCTACAGCCGCGGCCGGGAAAGCGGTTCGGCACCGACGGCGTATGTGACCGTCAACGCAGTTGCCGACCGTGTGGCCCACGCCCGCCGCGACGGGGTGGCCGCGGTGACGCTGCCGCGCGGGCTGCCCGCCACCGGCGCGGATGCGATGCCGTGGCTGCTGGCCGGCGCCAAGACGCTGTCGTACGCGGTCAACATGGCGGCGCTGCGGCATGCCGCCCGGCACGGTGCCGGCGACGTCATCTTCGTCAGCTCCGATGACTACATCCTGGAGGGGCCGCGCTCGACCGTGGTGATCGCCACCGACGATCGGTGCCTGTTGACGCCGCCGCCGTGGTATCCGATCCTGCGCGGCACTACCCAGCAGGCTCTTTTCGAGGTCGCCCGGGCCAAGGGTTACGACTGCGACTACCGCGCGCTGCGGGTGGAGGACCTGCTTGCCGCGCAGGGGGTTTGGCTCGTGTCGAGCATGACATTGGCCGCGCGCGTGCACACGCTGGACGGCAAGGCCTTGCCGCGTTCGCCGATGGCGGCGGAATTCACCGGGCTGGTCGACGCCGCCATCGTCAGCGACCGGTGAATTCGGTTGTCTCCCCGGCCGATTAACAGGTAGCGTCGGCCGTACACAAGGAAGGAGGTGGTCCGCGAATTGATAGCGTCATGGACATGTGAGGTGGCTGCGCGCTAAGCAGCGCACAGGCGAGGAATCTTCGGCGCGCGCTGGCGAATTCCCCGCAGTCACCCGGCCCCCGAGCCTCCGGTCAGTCCAACCTGGAACTACGGCTCGGGGGCCGTCCCATGTCTGGACGTTGATTCTGCGTCCACCACGCAACAGTGCGAGAAGACTCCCTGGTACGCGCAGAGTCAACGAGAACGGCTACCCCGCGAACCGGGAGAGCCGGGCGGACAAATGCGGCACCAATCCGCCGTCGGCATCGACCCGCTCTTCGACGTAGGCCAGGTCACCGCCCTCGACGATGCCGTAAAGCCGTTTAGCGCCGCCGACCAGCACGCCCGACTTACTGCGTGCCAGCGCATCGGTGACCAACTCCCACGACGACTGGGTGCGCGGCCGCCCGTAGAACAACTCGACGTAGCCCGCGGAGTGAGCCAACAGCAACTCGATGGCCTGCGATTCGCTGGGGTCGCTGGGGTCGTCGACGAAGCGCCAAAAACCCGTCTCTCGCAGGTCACGTCCGGCGTAGTCACCGGAGTCGGTCAGCCGCCAGGACCGGGCCTCCCAGTTCAGGTAGTCGCCTCCGTCGTGGGACACCACGATTTGTTGGCCGAAGTGGTAGTCACCCTGGGTTCCGCGACCCTCACCTTCGCCACGCCACACGCCAACCAGCGGTAGCAGCGCCAGCAACGCTTCGTGCAGATTGGCGCCTTCGCGCAAGTTGGCGGTATCGGCCGGCGCCGGCAGGTCGTCGAAGACGGGAATGTTGCGCGACGCTGTCACCTTGGCGCGTTCGGCGGCCGCGGCTACCGCACGGTCACCCGAGCCGGCCCGATCACTCACGACTCGTCGGTGATCAGCCGATACAGCGCATAGAGCGCGAACCATGTGATGACCACGACGGCCGTGACCAACATGATCTCGAAGAACAGCACCACGGCGACGAGTCTAGTTCTTCCGTGCGCGCCGACTGGCGGGGAGTCCGCCCGCGCGCCGAGCGTGCGCGAACCCGGTGATTACCTCGGCGTGTCGACCGGGCACACGCACGCTCGCCCGAGAAATAGGGGCGTCAGGCGATCTTGACGTCGACCTCGTGGATGCCCGCGCCCGACGGCGACACCACCGCGTCGCCGTTGCCGGCGGCCGAGAGCGCACGCAGCGTCCAGGATCCGGGCGCGGCGAAGAACCGGAAGTCACCGGTGGCCGACGCGACGACCTCGGCGGTGAACTCGTCAGACGAGTCGAGCAGGCGCACGAACGCGCCTCCGACGGCCTGTCCGGAGCCGTCCACGACGCGGCCGGTGATCACCGTCTCCTTCTCCAGGTCGACGCTGGCCGGCAACGTCTGTCCTTGCTTCGGTGCAGAGCACATATCAGCTTCCCAACTCGATCGGGGCCCCAACCAGGGAGCCGTATTCCGTCCAACTGCCGTCGTAGTTCTTGACGTTCTGATGTCCGAGCAATTCCTGCAGCACGAACCAGGTGTGCGATGACCGCTCACCGATCCGGCAGTAGGCGATGGTCTCCTTCGACCCGTCCAGGCCGGCGCCGGAGTAGAGCTTGGCCAAGTCCTCGTCGGACTTGAAGGTGCCGTCCTCGTTGGCGGCCTTGCTCCACGGCACGTTGATCGCGCTCGGGATGTGCCCGGGCCGCTGGCTCTGTTCCTGTGGCAGGTGCGCCGGGGCCAGGATCTTGCCGGAGAACTCGTCGGGGGAGCGGACGTCGACCAGGTTCTTGGCGTTGATGGCGTCGATGACTTCGTCGCGGAAAGCCCGGATCGAGTTGTCGGGGGCTTTGGCGGTGTAGGACGTCGCGGGGCGCTTCACGGTGTCGGTGGACAGCGGACGACCGTCGAGCTCCCACTTCTTGCGACCGCCGTCGAGCAGCTTGACCTTGTCGTGGCCGTAGAGCTTGAAGTACCAGTAGGCGTAGGCGGCGAACCAGTTGTTGTTGCCGCCGTAAAGGATCACGGTGTCATCGTTGGAAATACCGCGGTCACTCAGCAGCTTGGAGAACTGCTGGGCGTCGACAAAGTCGCGGCGGACCGGGTCTTGCAAGTCGGCGCGCCAGTCCAGCCTGACCGCGCCGGCGATATGACCGGTGTCGTAGGCGCTGGTGTCCTCGTCGACTTCGACGAAGACGGTGTTAGCGGCGTCGAGATTGCTCTCGGCCCAGTCAGTCGAGACTAGGACGTCGGAGCGTGCCATGGTGTGGATCCTTTCGGTTGGTTACGCAGGTGCGTCACGAGCGGGTAGAGCTGGCAGCCCAGGCAGATGCCGAAGGCGGCGTTGAGGAAGGCCGCCACCAGAGCGGCCGCGGTGGCGACGATGCCGAGCAGAGGAATGCCGGCAGCGAACCCGGAAACGCCGACGACGGCGAAAACAAAGCCGACCAACTGAGCGAATTTCAGCGGGGGCACCGGTTCACGCTCGCGGACCGGGCCCAGCCGCGGCGCCACCAGGTTGGCGAACACCAAGCCGTAGGGGTGTTTGCGCGGCCCGGCCCACGCGCCGATCGCGAAGACGACGGCCTGCCCGGCCAATATGACGGTGGCGGCCGGCGCGCTGGATCCGGCGACAATCAGCGTGACCACCAGCACTGCGGTGGTGACCCAGGCGACGAATCGCGGGCCGCGAACGTCTACCTGGGCGGTGGTGTGGGATTTCGACGACAAAGAGCTGCTCCTGTTGACAACGGAAGGGCTGGAGGCACGCCAGAATGGCTGCTCCGAGAGTGGCGCAAACTGCGCTACTCAGCAGCTACAACAACAGCAACAACCCGCGGTGCGGCACAGATCCACTGCGCGACGCTTGGTGAGCACGAGCTCGAGGCGGGCGGACACGATGCACAGCTTACCCAATGGCCCGACAATCAAGCCAATAGCGGGGTCAACGCCGAGCGCAGCTCAGCGGCCCTGGGGACGCCGGCGGTGCGATAGCGCTGCTGACCGTCGGCATCGAAGATGAACGTGGTAGGTAGCGACAGGACCGAAAGCTTGCGTGCCGCAGCAGGGTTGGCGTCCATGTCGATTTCCACATGCGCCACGTCGCCAAGATCAGCGCAGACCTGGCTGACCACCCGTCGCACCTGGTCGCACGGTCCGCACCACGGGGCGCTGAAATGCACGACGGTCGGCCCGTCTGGCGATAAGCCGAGATCGCTGGTGTTTAGCGTGCTGCGGGGATCGATCGGCCGGAGCTGGCCGGCTCGGCGGGTCAGCAGCCACCCGGTCGCGGTCGCCAGCACCACCGCGGCCGCGATCGCGACGAGTGCAGTCATGCTTGATTGAACCCGTCGAGGGTGATCGTTACTCCCTTGGTGATGCCTTCGATGATCACATCGGAGCCGCGCGCCCCCTGACTCGTCGGCGCCACCCCGAACGGAAGCTTCTGGTCGGGCAGCTGCTGGCGGAAGGCGGCCAGCACAGCGTCCCTTTTATCGTCGGGCACCTTCTGGTTGGCGGTATCCGGGCCGGTCAGCACGCCGGTCGGGGTGAACGCCAAGGTGGTCCGGTCCTTGCCGGTGATCGACAGGTCCACCGAGACGCTGACCCGCTTGTCGAAGTGTGCCGATTTCGGGGTGCCGGTGAACACCAGCCCGCGGCTGCCGGAGATCCCGGATTCGGTGGTGCCGCCGGTAGCATCGTTGGTCTCCTGCGGTGGCGCCTCGACCATCAGGTCGCTGATGCCCAGGTATCGCCCGAGGTGGGTCGAGTCGATGATGATGCGGCTCTCCAGCTTGCCGACCGGAAGCTTGGCGTCGGGCCGGATCAGCCACGACGCGTCGGTCAGGCCGATGGAGTGCATGGTCGCCTCCAGTGTGGCCTTGCCAACCCGAGGCTGATCGACCGCAGTGGCTTTGACCTCCAGTTCGTCGTAATGGCGGCGCATTGCCTGCGGGATGACCGGAAACCCGAGGATCGCGACGAATGGGTCTGACCCCAGATGCGCGGTGTCGCGCAGCGTCCGGGATAACCGGTACTCGGCGTAGACGGTGATTCCAAAATCGATCCCGACAGCTCCGATGAGCACGAGTACGACGGCCAGCAATACGCCTACCGCACCGACCAGCACCCTACGCATCCGCTTATTGTGGCGTGCATCGTCACCGGGCGAATCAGCAGGTAGCACGCTATCGTTAGATGACCTGGCCGCTGAATCTGGGGAACGCCTTTCCCACGACGCTGGAGGGGCTCGTTGGATCTACTGCTGCTGACCGCGGAGCCGCACCCCGACTCGGTCCTGCCGTCGTTGTCGCTGCTCGCCCACACCGTGCGAGCGGCCGCGGCGGACGTGTCCTCGCTGCTGGAAGCCGGTAGCGCCGACATCGTGCTCGTCGACGCGCGTAATGACCTGCCGGCGGCGCGCGGCCTGTGCCGCCTGCTGGGCACCACGGGCCGGTCGATCCCGGTGGTGGCGGTGGTCAGCGAAGGCGGGCTGGTGGCGATCAACGCCGATTGGGGCCTTGACGAGATTCTGCTGCCCGGTACCGGACCAGGTGAGATCGATGCTCGGCTGCGTTTGTTGGTCGGCAGACGCGGTGGCCTGGCCGACCAGGAGTCCGCCGGCAAAATCAGCCTCGGCGAATTGGCCATCGACGAAGGCACTTACACCGCTCGACTGCGCGGCCGTCCCCTGGATCTCACCTATAAAGAATTCGAACTGCTGAAGTACCTGGCGCAGCACGCCGGTCGGGTGTTTACCCGAGCACAGCTATTGCATGAAGTGTGGGGCTACGACTTCTTCGGCGGCACCCGGACCGTCGACGTGCACGTGCGACGGCTGCGGGCCAAGCTCGGGCCAGAATACGAATCGTTGATCGGTACGGTACGCAACGTGGGCTACAAGGCGGTCCGACCCGCCCGCGGCCGATCTTCGGGGGAGGACTCGGACACCCCCGCGGACAACGAGCCAGAACTGGACACAAGCCAGGACCCGCTAGTCGACCCGTTGCACAGCCAGTGACCCCGCCGGACTGGCGCTCCGAGCTGACTGCGGCCGAGCAGCAGCAAGTACGTGAACTTGTCACGGCGGCAATCGAATTCGATGGCGTAGCACCCGTCGGCGAGCAAGTTCTGCGGGAGTTAAGCCACGATCGCACCGAGCACCTCGTGGCCACCGGCCAAGACCGGGACACGGTGGTCGGCTACCTCAACCTCAGCCCACCGCACGACGATTTCTTCGGCATGGCCGAGCTTGTGGTTCATCCGCAAGCCCGTCGGCGCGGTGTCGGTGCCGCCATGATCAAGGCTGCGTTGACGAAAACCGATGCGCGCAATCGTTTCTGGGCACACGGCACATTGGACGCGGCCCAGGCGACGGCGGCGGCCCTGCATCTGGCACCGGTGCGCGAGCTCATCCAGATGCGCCGTTCGTTGAACACCGCCGCCGCGCCCGCAACGCCGGACAGGGTGCGAATGCGGACCTACGCCGGAAGCAGCGACGATGCGGAGCTGCTTCGCGTCAACAACGCCGCATTCGCCGGACATCCGGAACAGAGTGGCTGGACGTCGGCCGACCTGGCCGAACGCCGCGGCGAACCCTGGTTCGATCCGGACGGGCTGTTTTTGGCGTTCGACGAGACGAGCGACGAGCTGCTGGGCTTCCATTGGACCAAAGTGCATCCCGACGCTGCGGGCCTCGGCGAGGTCTACGTCGTCGGGGTCGACCCGTCGGCGCAAGGTCGCGGCCTCGGTCGTGCACTGACCGCCGCTGGCATCGCATACCTGGCGCGGCGGCTGGCCGACGCCGCCGATCCCACGGTGATGCTCTACGTGGAATCCGACAACACGGCCGCGCTGCGCACCTACCAACAGCTGGGCTTCACTGTCGCCAGCATCGACACCGCCTATGCCGCAAACGATCCCTGACGTACACGGCCGGCCTGCCGGTGACAGCGGCGCCGCCCAATACCGGCGAACCGGTTTCGGATGACCTGGTGACCTCACTAGCGTAAAGGTTGAGCTGCGAACTTCATCGGTGAGAAAGCGAGATCAGTGAGGCGCAACACGGTGGGTAAAGCGTTGGTAGCGGCGGTGGCCACCAGTGTGGTTTTGGCCGGGTGCGGCAGCGACGACAACATCGGTACCACCACCGGGGCATCGAAGGGATCGGTTAAATGTGGCGGCAAGGACGAGCTGGCCGGTGAAGGGTCGACCGCTCAGCAGAATGCGATTGCGCTGTTCAACCAGGCTTGGGGCCGGTTGTGCGCTGGTAACAACGTTTCCTACAACGCGACCGGCTCGGCCGCTGGACGCGAGCAGTTCGTCGCGGGGCACGTCGATTTCGCCGGCTCGGACTCGCCGTTGAGATCCGACCAGATCAATCCGGCTGCCAAACGCTGTCACGGGCATCCGGTATGGCACCTGCCGTTGGTGTTCGGACCGGTTGCGGTGGCCTATCACCTCGATGGGGTCAATCCGCTGATCGTCAACGCCGATGTGCTGGCGCGAATCTTTAGCGGCGCCATCACCAGTTGGCGTGATCCGATGATCGCCGCGCTGAACCCCGGCGTGGCGATACCCGACATCGAGATCACACCGATCTACCGCTCGGACCCGTCGGGCACCACTGACAACTTCCAGAAGTACCTGGTGGCGGCCGCCCCGCAAACCTGGACCAAGGGCACCGGCACCGATTTTCAGGGTGGCGTGGGCGACGGCGCCCAAACGTCGGGCGGCGTGGCGCAGGCCGTGCAATCCACTCCGGGCGCCATCGGCTATGTCGAGAAAAGCTTCGCAGATCAGGCCCGGATCTCGTATGCCCAGATCGACACCGGCAGCGGAGCCGTCGCCCTCACCGACCACACCGCCGCCACCGCTATCGAGGACGCCAAGTTCATCGGCAGCGGCAACGACCTCAAGTTGGATCTGCAGGCGCTCTACAGCACCAGAGAGCCTGGTGCCTACCCGTTGCTGTTGGCGATATACGAGATCGTGTGTTCCAGGGGGTACGACCTGGCTACCTCCGGGGCAGTGAAGTCATTTTTGAACGTGGCCACCCACGACGGTCAGAGCGGTCTCTCCTCGGCCGGCTATGTTCCACTGCCCGCCAAGTTCAAGACACGCCTGGTCGCCGCGATCAACGCGATCGATTGATTGATCCGGCGGCTGCCGGTGCGAAAGATAGATGGCAGAACAGGAAGCTATGGGACCAGCACTTCGGCATCTGCGACATACTGGCCGGTATGATGTGTCACCAGACGACCGGCCGGTGTGCCTGCGTCGGTGTCGGGGCCAGGGTGGTCGCGAAAGTCGTTGAGCCTAAGAAATTCTAGGCAGGAGCGTGCGTTGGCTAAGAGGTTGGACCTCAAAGACCTCAACATTTATTACGGGTCGTTCCACGCGGTTGCCGATGTATCGCTGTCGGTTCTTCCTCGCAGTGTAACCGCGTTCATCGGCCCGTCCGGCTGCGGTAAGACGACGGTGCTGCGCACGCTCAACCGCATGCACGAAGTTCTCCCGGGAGCCCGCGTCGAGGGCACGGTGCTGCTCGACGACGACGACATCTACGGCTCGGGCATCGACCCTGTCGGTGTACGCAGGGCGATCGGGATGGTGTTTCAGCGGCCAAACCCATTTCCCACCATGTCGATACGCGACAACGTGGTGGCCGGATTGAAGCTTCAGGGTGTGCGCAACCGCAAAAAACTCGACGACACGGCTGAATACTCGCTACGCGGCGCCAACCTGTGGGACGAGGTCAAGGACCGGTTGGACCGGCCCGGCGGCGGGTTGTCCGGCGGCCAGCAGCAGCGGTTATGCATCGCGCGAGCCATCGCGGTGCAGCCAGACGTGTTGCTGATGGACGAGCCGTGTTCGGCGTTGGACCCGATCTCGACGATGGCGATCGAAGATTTGATCGCCGAGCTCAAGCAGGACTACACCATCGTCATCGTCACTCACAACATGCAGCAGGCCGCGCGGGTCAGCAACCAAACCGCATTTTTCAACCTCGAGGCCGTCGGCAAACCCGGTCGACTGGTCGAGATCGACGACACCGAGAAGATCTTTTCCAACCCGACCCAGAAGGCCACCGAAGATTACATTTCCGGCCGTTTTGGCTAGCCGGACGTGGGCACCGCGTCGTCTTCGGGGAACTTGCCGGTCGCCTGGAAGATGACTCGACGTGCTACCTCGACGGCGTGATCGGCGAAGCGCTCGTAAAATCGGCCCAGCAACGTGACGTCGACGGCGGCGGCCACTCCGTGCTTCCACTCCCGGTCCATCAGCACGGTGAACAAGTGCCGATGCAGGTCGTCCATGGCATCGTCTTCTTCCCGGATGCGCGCCGCCTTCTCCGGGTCGCGTGACAACAGCACCTCCTGTGCGCTGTTGCCTAATTCGACTGCTACCCTGCCCATTTCGGCAAAGTAACCGTTGACCTCTTCAGGTAGTGCGTGCTGGGGATGACGCCGGCGCGCGATCTTGGCGACATGCAGGGCCAGCGCACCCATACGGTCGATATCTGCGACCATCTGGATTGCGCTGACAATCGCCCGCAGATCACCGGCGACAGGAGCCTGCAAGGCCAACAACACGAAAGCGCTTTCCTCCGCACGGGCGCTCAGCCGCGCGATGTTTTCGTGGTCGGAGATAACCTGCTCGGCCAGCACCAAATCTGCCTGCAGCAGCGCCTGTGTTGCACGTTCCATGGCGGCTCCGGCCAGCCCACACATCTCGCCGAGTCGTTCGGAGAGCCCCGAAAGTTGTTCATGGTAGGCGGTCCGCATATCGCCAAGACTACGTTCTCAGCCGCCGAAATGGCATGAAGCGCCACTCATGCACGCGAAAACTCCTGCGGTTACTCGCAGGTGGTATCGGCGGCGTTGGTGACCGTCAGGTCTTCGGGAAGTTTGGTGGGTGTGCTGTGTGCGTTGCGGTCGATTTGCACGCTGATTGACGAGCCGCTGGGTGGGGGCGCACTCACTTTGGAGAAGTCAGACCCGAGAACCACCTGGACCCCGTGAATTCCGCTGACCCGCTCAACCTTTGAATTGGCCAGCGTCGATGCCACTGTGGCGGCGGCCTGCTCGTTGCCCGGTGAGAAGAAGACCGTGGTGGATTTCAGTGAGCTCGGGTAGTCGGACGGCTCCATGACGTTGAAACCCTGTTGTTGCAGTTCATCGGTGGCCGTGGCGGCCAGACCCGTCTTTCCGGTCGAGTTCAAGACCTGGACGGTGACGTCCTGGGGGGCCGTCGTGACGGCTTGGACATGCTCGGCATGTGCCTCAGCGGCGGGGCTTGGCGGCGGCGCTGTGCTGGTAGTCGACTGGGTGGACAGGCTCGCCGTCGCATTCTTGTCGTTTTCACCGGGCAGCGGGTCGTCGTTGATGATGGCGTCGAAGAGCGCTCGCATGTCGGAACTGCGGGGCGGCTCGTCGCCGTTCTCGTCGGTTTCGCCGGTCGGTACCGTCACGAAGGTAATGTGCCCGGCCGAGACGCCCTGTACCGATTGGCCGAGGTCGACGAGGTCTTTGGTTTTGACGTTGTCGACGTAGCTGTCGCCGATGAACATGTTGACGACGTTGTTGAGCTTGCTCAGCGAAAAGAACGTGTCCCTGGAAATCAGCGATCGCAGCAGCGACGACAGAAACAGCTGCTGACGTTTGATGCGCCCGTAGTCGCCGTTGTTCTCGGTGGTGACGTTGCGCGCCCGCACATAGTTAAGCGCTGTCGTGCCGTCGATGGTCTGGCGGCCGGCATGGTCGAGCACCGTGCCCAACTCGTAGTCCTTCAGTGCGGTAGTGCTGCAAACCTCGACGCCGCCGAGCGCGTCGACCATTTTGGCGAAACCGGAGAAGTCGATGGCCATGAACCGGTTGATGGAAAGGCCGGACAACTTCTGGATGACCTTCACCAGGCATTTGGGGCCGCCGAATGCGAACGCGGAGTTCAGTTTCGTCTCGGTATAGACGTATCTCGACCCGTAGGTCCCGGTGTCCTCGTCGTAGAGCGGGCCGTAGGCGCCGGTGTCGGGATTCCAAGCCTCGCATTTCATCGGCGTAATCGCCAGGTCGCGCGGAAAAGACACCGCGACCACGCGTTTGCGGTTGGCCGGGATGTTGACCAGCATGATGGTGTCCGATCGGGCGCCGCCAGCGTCTTCGGTGTCGCCGGCGCCCATTTCGCTGTTCTCCCCGGCACGCGAGTCGACCCCGACGATCAGGAAGTTCTCGTCGCCGTATTGCCCATTGGGGTCGACGATGTCGCGGGAATGCGGGTCCAGTGCGCTGATGGTGTTGAGCCTGTTGTTTTTCGAGGCGCTCCACTGCCACGCCCCGCCGGTCAGCGCCAGCGACAACACGGCGATCAGGGCCGCCACCGAGCGCCCGGCCGCCAACAGCGGCCCGCGCTTGCGTTTCGGTTCGGGTGCCGGGGCTTCGGCAGCTGTAGCCGTTCCGGTGATCCGCGCCGGCGGCACCTTTTCTGACACCGTTGGCAGCACGGTGGTCTCTTGAGACTGGGCGCTGCGCCGTGGGCGGTGAGCTACGTCGAGGTCCGGCAGCTCAGATGCGTAGGCCGACGACGTCGACACGGCGTAGGCATCGTATCGATACACCGGCTGGGCGTCGGGGGCGGCGGGGACCAGGTCGGGCGGCTCTGTTTCCTTGGCAGCGCGACGATGGCTGGGCCGGACCGTCGCCTGACCGCCGACCTTGGCGATCAGTTCGGCGACGCTGAGCCCACCTCCGGTGTGACATCCGGTCGGCTCGCTGTCATCGGGCTCAGCGGGCTCGGTTGGCGGTGGCGACCATCGACTAACGGGGTCGGCGTCATGGGCCGGCGAACCGAATCGTTCCCACGGCGCGGCGCCCGGGGCATGGGAGGGGCCGGGAGTGGCTTCATCGGCGCCAAAGTCGCCGTCACTCATGTCCTACCGGCCTCCGAAGCTCCGATGAGATGCCCGTAAACATCTGTGTGTTCGTGCGCATACATCAGGGCAGTGCTGGCGGTGGCAGCACTGCGGTTCCACGCGACCGGTGTGGTCGCGCCCGTTGTTCTCGCTCTCGTCCAGCGGCGCCCCGGCGGGTCCCGCCACGGGGCACATTGCAACAAGTTCCACATCGTAGCCAGCCCTCGGCAGAAACGCGATGTCGAGGTGGTCTCGATTCAGCCACCCGAGTGCATGATGTCGGCGCCCGCCGGCACCGTGCAGTCGTCGCGGTCGGTCAGCCAGCCGTCGGGCAGAGCCACCCGAGCCGGTGACCCCTGCCGGCCCCGCGGGCCGGTGGCCGCATCCGGAAATGGAACAGCCGCGTCCAGCTCGTCGAGCAAAACGTCGAGCTCGGCCAATGTCTTGACGAGCGCCAATGCTCGTCGCAGCTCGGATCCGGCCGGGAACCCATGCAGATACCAGGCGACGTGTTTGCGGATATCGCGCATGCCCTTGTCTTCGCCGAAGTGCGCGGCCAACAACACACCGTGGCGGCGGACGATGTCGGCCACCTCACCCAGGGTTGGCGGGGTCGGCGGTGGACTGCCGGTGAAGGCGGCTGACAGTTCGGCGAACAACCAGGGGCGGCCCAGGCAGCCGCGGCCGATCACGACGCCGTCGCATCCGGTGGCGGCCATCATCGTCAGCGCGTCGCTGGCGTCGAAGATGTCCCCGTTGCCCAGCACCGGGATCGTTCGCACGTGTTGCTTGAGCGCGGCGATCTGATCCCAGTCCGCAGCGCCGGAGTAGCGTTGCGCCGCGGTGCGGGCATGCAATGCGACGGCGGCCGCGCCTTCGGTTTCCGCGATGCGGCCGGCGTCCAAATGGGTGTGGTGGGCGTCGTCGATGCCGACGCGGAACTTCACGGTCACGGGAATGTCGGTGCCGTCGGTCGCCCGCACTGCCGCCGCGACGATTTGGCCGAACAGCCGCCGCTTGAACGGCAAGGCGGCGCCGCCACCGCGTCGGGTCACCTTCGGCACCGGACACCCGAAGTTCATGTCGATGTGATCGGCCAGGCCCTCGTCGGCGACCATCTTGAAGGCCTCATATGTGGTGGCCGGATCGACGGTGTACAGCTGCAGCGATCGCGGGGACTCGTCGGCGGAGAATGTCGTCATGTGCATAGTGGCCGGATGCCGCTCGACGAGCGCGCGGGCAGTCACCATCTCGCAGACGTAGAGACCGCTGACGGTGCCGACCTTGGCTTGTTCCAGCTCACGGCACAGCGTGCGGAACGCGACATTGGTCACGCCCGCCATTGGGGCCAGCACCACCGGGCTGGCGAGCGTGATGGGGCCGATGCGCAACGGCGGGCTACCGCCGGCTCATCGTCAGCGTGCCTGCGGTTTTGTGCAGTTCGGCTGCGGTGACTTTCTTGCCCGTGCGGGCTTCCCGGTCGAGTTGGCGCTGCTTGGACACCTCGAACTTTTCACAGGTCTGCTCGAGCTCTTTGATCAGCACCGCCAGGTCGTCACGCATCGCCGCGGCCTCGCCGCTGAAATCCTCACGCTCGAAGATGCGCCATTTCTTCAGCACCGGCATCACGACGTCATCGAGGTGGATGCGCGGGTCGTACACCCCACCGACGGCGATCATCACGGCCTTGCGCCGGAACTCCGGCACCTGGTAGCCGGGCATCTGGAAGTTGCGCAGCACCTTGTGCAGCGACTTCATCGCCTGGTTGGCCGCGATCTCAAAACCGGCCTCGGTGACGTCGCGGTAGAAGATCATGTGCAGATTCTCGTCGGCCGAGATCTTGGCCAACAGCTTGTCGGCGATCGTCTCGTTGCACGCCTTGCCCGTGTTGCGGTGCGAAATCCGGGTGGCCAGCTCCTGGAAGGTGACGTAGATGATCGAGTCGAACAGGCTCTCGGCGAACAGGTCTTCTCGAACCTGCTGATTCTGGCCTGGACTGAAGCCCCGGTTCACCACCTCGAGGCGCAGTTTCTCCAACTCGACCGGGTCAACTGCCCGAGTTACCACCAAATAGTCGCGCAGCGCGATGCCGTGCCGGTTCTCCTCGGCGGTCCAGCGGTTGACCCACTGTCCCCAGGCGCCGTCCATGCCGAAGTTCATCGCGATCTCGCGGTGATATGACGGCAGGTTGTCCTCGGTCATCAGGTTCTGCACCATCGCCACCTGGGCGACGTCGGAAAGCTGAGACTGCTCTGGATCCCAATCCTGCCCGCCGAGCGCATAGAAATTCTTCCCGTCCGACCACGGGATGTAGTCGTGCGGGTTCCAGTTCTTGTGCATGCTCGAATGCCGGTTGATGCTCTTCTCAACGACCGGCTCGAGTTCCTGCAACAGCTGTAGGTCGGTCAAGTCTCCCGACATGGACCCTCCGGTTATCTGTGTCTGTTGGTTGCAGTCAATATATCTGTGTATGTCAGTAGCAGCAAGTTTGTGTCCCGGCGTGGCGCTAGTACGTCGCGGCCCTGCTGAGCAGCATGTCGACGCAGTAGTCAATGAACTGCTCGCGGCTGGCCGCCAGGCGCCCGTCCAGGTACGCGGTGAACAGCGCGGTCAGGCCGCCGATCAAGCTGGTGGCCACCATGTGCTGGCGGATGGGATCGCCGATTCGGGTCAGCTTGCGCTGCAGCAAGTCGATGAAGCTGGGCATCCACTCGGCGCCGGAGCGGGTCAGCACGGGCTCGACCCCGGGCGCCAGCAGCAGGACCCGCCCGCGCACCGGGTCGTCGACCATCAGTGCGACAAATCTCTCGACGGCCTCCCGCGGTGTGCCCGCCGACATCAGTGTCGACATCGCGCGCGTGCAGACATCGTCGTACACCGCGCGGACGAATTCGTCACGGTCGGCGAAACTTTCGTAGAAGTAGCGCTCGGTGAGTCCGGCTTCCCGGCATACCGCCCGCACAGTCAGAGCGGGACCGCCTTCTTCGCCGAGCAGCTGCACGCCGGCGCCGACGAGGTTGTCGCGGCGCAGCGCCTGCCGATCCTCCAAGGGGACACCGGACCAGCGGCCCCGTCGTTGACCCGACGACACAGCCCTCCTAAACTGGATAGTGACAACGCATGTAGTCAGGTTGGCTGACGACCGACAGGAACCTCACCAGTGACTCAAGATACTTCTGAGGCGCACCCGCTGACCAGCGATGGCGGGTCCGGCGAAGTGGCCAGCGGCTGCCCGGTCTCGCCGTCGGGGTACGACGCGCCGCCGATGCCGCTCGGACCCGACTCGCTGACGTGGAAATACTTCGGCGATTGGCGCGGCATGCTGCAGGGACCGTGGGCCGGTTCCATGCAGAACATGCACCCGCAGCTGGGCGCGGCCGTCGAAGACCACTCGACGTTCTTCCGGGAGCGCTGGCCGCGGCTGCTGCGGTCGCTCTACCCGATCGGCGGCGTCGTTTTCGACGGTGACCGCGCTCCGACGACCGGCGCCGAGGTTCGCGATTACCACACCGACATCAAGGGCACCGACGCGCAGGGCCGCCGCTATCACGCGCTGAACCCCGACGTCTTTTACTGGGCGCACTCGACCTTCTTTGTCGGCACATTGCATGTGGCCGAACGGTTCTGCGGTGGCATCACCGAGGCGCAGAAGCGCCAGCTGTTCGACGAGCATGTCGAGTGGTACCGCATGTATGGCATGAGCATGCGCCCGGTGCCGAAGAGCTGGGAGGAGTTCCAGATCTACTGGGACCACATGTGCCGCGAGGTGCTGGAGAACAATTGGGCGGCACGCCAAGTGCTCGACCTCACGGTTCTGCCCAAACCGCCGTTTGCGCAATGGATTCCGAATTGGTTGTGGCAGGTGCAGCGCAAACTAATGGCACCGTTCTTCGTCTGGCTGACGGTAGGCCTCTACGATCCGCCGGTGCGCGAGTTGATGGGCTACAGCTGGTCACCCCGTGACGAATGGCTGCATCGCCGGCTCGGCGACGTCGTGCGCCTGGTCTTCGCCGTGGTGCCCCCGCGTTACCGCAAGCATCCGCGGGCTCGTGCCGGGTGGGACCGCGCCACCGGTCGCATCCCGGCCGAGACACCGCTGGTGCACACGCCCGCGCGTAACCTGCCCCCGCTGGACGAGCGCGGCAACCCAAAGCACTACTGCCCCAACGTGTAACGCGTGCCCCTTAGTGGGCGTGGCTGTGTGCTTCCTCGAGGCCGGACTGATGCACGTGCTGGTGAGCGTGCTCGGTGCCGTCGTCGTGGCTGTGAGCGTGGTCGTGCTCGACGTGCTCATGCTCGTGGCTGGTGTGCTCGTGCGTGTGAGCGACGCCGTCGTGTTCGTGTTCGTGGGCGTGCGGCGTTTCGTGTGGGTGGGTGTGGTGCGACATGATCCTCATCTCCTTTGTTGTGCTGTCACTCTGGCAACCACCTGCAGCCCCGCATCGGAGCGGTGGTGCGGTGGAACCCCTGGGCCGGCATGCTCGGCGTTGAAGACGGCGTCGGTAACCAGTTGGCAGATGTGCTCGTTTTCCATGCTGTAGAAAATCGTGGTCCCTTCGCGGCGGGTGCGCACCAATCGCGCCATCCGCAACTTCGCTAGGTGCTGAGAGACCGATGGCGCCGGTTTGCCGACATGTTCGGCGAGCTCGTTGACCGACATCTCGCGTTCGGTGAGCGACCACAGCACCTGGACCCTGGTCGCGTCGGCCAACATCCGAAACACCTCGACCACCAGGCTGACCTGATCGTCCGGCAATCGGGATGCTCTGTTATCTGCATGCATACGCAAATAATAGTGCAACTGAGTGCAGGGTTGTCAAGGCTTCGATTCAATCGACGGCTGAATTCGCCGCGCGGCGGTCACCGCCGTTGCGTTCCCGCCAGAACCGATAGACGTCCACCGCTGCCTCGCTGGGCTCGTGGCGCATGGGCAGCCGGCGTTGCTCCCAGGGCTTGGCGAACTCGTCGTAGAAGGTGGCGAGCTCGAAGTACTTGCGGTCGTCGACGTAGTACGGCTCGTATTCGTCGCGCGACGTCAGGAAGACCACTTGATCGGGTGAGCAGTAGTACAGCGCACCGAGACACATCGGGCACGGGTGGGCCAGCACGTAGATAGTGGTACCGACGAGGTTCTCAGTGCCCAGTTGCTTACATGCCTGCCGGATGGCGAGGATCTCCGCGTGGGCGGTCGGGTCGTGGGTCTGGGCCACCTGGTTGGCGCACTCGGCGAGGATGTCGTCGTCCTTGACGATGACCGTCGCAAACGGGCGGCCCCCTTCGGCGACGTTATGCCGAGCCAGGTCGACGGTCCGTTGGACGAAGTCCATGTCCCCAGGCTAGCTCCGGCATATGGGCGAATAACTAGCTGATCTATATTAATGAAAACCGAGATAGGAGCATGCCGATGCGTTCCGATAGCGACAGCTGGGATCTGGCGTCGAGCGTCGGGGCGACAGCAACGATGGTCGCCGCTCAGCGTGCGCTGGCCGCTGCGGGGCCGGAGCCGCTGATCGACGACCCGTTCGCCGCACCGCTGGTGAGGGCAGTCGGCATCGATGTCTACACCCGGCTGGTCAACAATGAGATTCCCGTCGAGGCGGACTCCGAATTCGATCCGGACCGCATGGCCCGGGGGATGGGTGTCCGGACCCGGTTCTACGACCAGTTCTTCCTCGACGCGACGAAAAGTGGTGTCCGCCAGGCGGTCATCCTGGCGGCCGGTTTGGATGCTCGGGCCTATCGCTTGCCCTGGCCGTCCGGCACGGTTGTCTACGAAGTCGATCTGCCCGAGGTCATCGAGTTCAAGACCACGACACTGAGCAGGCTCGGCGCCGAGCCGACCGCCGAGCGGCGCACTGTTGCCGTTGACCTGCGCGACGACTGGCCGGCGGCGGTGCGTGCCGCCGGGTTCGACGCCGATGCGCCGGCTGCGTGGAGCGCCGAGGGTCTCGTGGTGTACCTGCCGCCTGACGCCCAGGATGCGCTGTTCGACAACATCACCACACTGAGTTCTGGCGGCAGCCGGCTCGCCTGCGAATTCGTCCCGGACACACGCATTTTCACCGACGAACGGTGGCGTACACATCACGAGCGGATGAGTGAGCTCGGGTTTGACATCGACTTCAACGACTTGGTCTACCATTTCGAGCGCAGCCACATCATCGACCACTTGACGCGACACGATTGGCAGGTCAACCACCGCACCGTCGCGCAACTGCACGCCGACAACGGCTTCGTCTATCCCGACGACGAGGTCGCTGCGGCGTTCGCCGACGTGACTTACCTCAGCGCCGTGCGCTAACCGCCGGAATCACTCCGTCAGAATACTTGTTATACTAACTAAGTATTCTGATTGTGCGGAGGATGATATGGCACGTACCGATGGTGACTCTTGGGATCTGGCGTCCAGTGTGGGGGCGACGGCCACGGCCGTCGCTGCGCAGCGGGCAGTGGCCAGCAAACGACCCGATCCGCTGATCAATGACCCGTTCGCCGAGTCGTTGGTTAAGGCGGTCGGCGTGGAGTTCTTCACCAAATTCGCCCGTGGGGAGCTCGCCGGCACCGACATCGAGGACCCGGCTCTGGACTTGGATCGCATGTCCGAGAACCTGGCGGTGCGCACCAAGTACTTCGACGACTTCTTCGCCGACGCGATGGCCGCGGGCATCCGTCAGGTGGTGATCTTGGCGTCGGGACTTGACGCGCGCGCCTACCGGTTGCCGTGGCCCGATGGCACAACGGTGTTCGAGGTCGACCAACCGCAAGTGATCGAGTTCAAGACGCGGACACTTGCCGAGTTGGGCGTATGTCCGTCTGCGGATCGTCGTCCGGTGGCCATCGACTTGCGCGACGATTGGCCAACCGCGCTGCAGGGCACGGGCTTTCGCCCGGACCGGCCCACCGCATGGCTCACCGAGGGGCTTTTGGGTTACCTGCCGCCGGAGGCCCAGGATCGACTCCTGGACAACATCACGCGGCTCAGTGCTCGTGGCAGTCGGCTGGGCACCGAGACCGTCGACAACCTTACTGAGGCGCAGCGCGAAAGCACCGTGAAACTGGCTGAACAGTGGCGCCAGTACGGCTACGACCTGGAGATGACCGATCTCCTGTACTTCGGCGACCGTAACGAGACAGCCGCCTACTTGACTCACCGCGGCTGGCAGACGATCGGCAGCAGCAATGCCGATCTCTTCGTCGAGTACGGGCTGCGGCCGCTGGGCGACGGCGAGATGCCATTCGGCGATGTCGGCTACATCCGCGCGGCGCTGAATTAGTGCAGCCGAGGCAGGACCTGAGTGCGGTAGAAGTCGATCGCCATTGTCGGGTCCTGCTGGGGAAAGTGCATGAACGGTGTCGTACCGGCGTCGAGAACCGCCTGCACCGCTTTGATGTGGGTGCCCGGATCGGTGCCGGTGGTCCAGCCGTCGATCACCTTGTCCAGTGAATTGGCTTGCGCCGCCTGCTGGATGTCGACGGGGTTGGGCTGGTCGACGGCGCCGCCGGTGAACCGCCAGAGCTCGGCGGCGCGGTTGACTTCTGCCTGATCGCCGACCACGGCGAACATCTCACCCCGCTTGGTCAGGCTTGCGGGGTCGCGGCCGGAATCCTTGGCTCCCTGATTGAAGGCGGTCACCAGTTTTTGGTCCGTCATGCTGTCGGCCTGCGCAATCCAGCCGTCGCCGTACCGCCCGGCCAGCCGCGCGCTTTTGGGGCCGCCGGCAGCGACAAATATGGGTGGCGGCGACGGCGGCAGGTCGTAGATCTTGAGCTGATTAGTCTGAAAGTAGCGGCCTTGGAATGAGATTCGTTTCCCGCTCCATAGCTGGCGGATGAGCTGGATGGCCTCGATCAGTCGGTCGTGGCGCTCACGGTAGGGGCCGAACTGTGTGGTGGCGGCTTGCTCGTTGAGGCGTTCACCAGTGCCGACGCCGAGAAAGACCCGGCCGGGGTAGAGCACCGCCAGCGACGCGAAGGCGTGCGCCACCGTCGTCGGGTGAAAGCGATAGATCGGACATGTCACGCCGGTGCCGAACGGCACATGCTGCGTCTGCTGGCCTACCAGCGCCAGCGTGATCCACGGGAACATGGCGTGGCCCTCGTTGTCCTGCCACGGCTGGATGTGGTCGCTGGCCCACAGATACCTGAACCCGGCCTGCTCGGCGGCCTGCGCCTGGTCGACAAGCTGGGCGGTGGTGAACTGCTCGTGTGACAACACGAAGCCCACGCCGGGCCCCGATGCCGGCGGGGGCGAGCTGGGCGGCGTGGTGGCGGGCTTCGAGCCGCAAGCGGCCGCCATACCGGTGGCACTGATGCCTGCCGCGAGCAGTCCGAACGTGCGCCGTGACATTCCTCTCATGAGGCGGGGAGTACCCGGAATGGAGCTGCGACGTCACCGCAGTGCGCGTGTCCAGGATCAACCGAAAACTCTATTGGTTTGGTGGCGGCTGATACTGACCGTAAATCCCAGCTTCATCGCCGCGCATGAAAGCCTGGTGCTCCGTATCGGCGCGGGCAGCGAGCTTGTCCTGCTCGGCGCGACGCTCGACAGCCCGTTCGTACGCGCGATACCCGAGGTATCCCACGCCGGCCATAATGGCAAGCGGGATCAGTGCTGCCGGATGCTGGGCCACGAGTCCCAGAAGGACCAAGCCACCAAGCACCGCGCCGAGGACTGCTGCGGTCTTGCTCGGTTGTCCGGTCGCCCCCACCCGGCGGCTATGGGCGACAACGGACACGATCACCCACACGGGCAGCCACATGCCGCACGTGAGAAGGGTCAAGATCAGGTGCAGGGCGTGGTTGGGACCGCTGGCGACGATCACGGTCGGACTGGTGTTGACGGCGTTGTGGTTGTTGATGACGATCGACGGCAGGGGCGGGGGTGGCGGAACCTGCTGTGGGAGCCATTGCGTGCCGTCGAAGTATCGTTGCCCCGTGCCGGACGGGTCGGGGTACCAGCCGGGTTGGGGCGTGGCCGTGGTCATCGGATCTCCTGTTTAGCTTTTCCGTTGTGCAATAAGGTCTTACGGCTTGGGCTCGCAAGCCAGCCCGTCGCCGTCGCGATCCAGCTTTGAGCGGTAGGCCGCGTCACCCTCTGGAATGTTGTAGCGACCATCAGCGTGAGCCTCAGAGCAGTTCTTGTACGGCGGGCCTGCGACCGAGGTGGGTGCGAGTGCCACGCCCACGCCGATAACAGAGACGCCGACGGCGATTGCAGCCAAGAGAACGCGAAGTGCCATGCCAGTACCCCCAAGTAGTCTTTTGTTTACTTCCCCGCACCAAACGTTGCCAGCGGAGCGTACCTGAGGCGGAATCACCCCATCGCGTGGCCTCGAAAGTCGCTGATGCGGGTGGCGCAAAGCGCGGTAGAGCCGGTGAACATCAAGTCGCTAGAGCATTCGTCGCGCTGGTACGGCAACGGGAACGGCTCCTGCGATGGTGCCCCCTGCGATGGTGCCCCCACTAGGACTCGAACCTAGGACCTGCGGATTAAAAGTCCGTAGGTCAAAGGCTGCAGCGCACCCTACATGGCGTTCGCGTGATCCATTAGCGGCTCTAATGACTTAGGCCTACTAGGGCGTTAACGAGCGACGGGTCGATTCCGCCGCTGTGTGGTGCGTCATACCAGTTCGCGCAGAACTGCGAATTTTGTGGACGCGATGTGGACGTGGACCAAGGCATGAGCACTGGCGTGGGTTGACGAAACGGACTATGGTGGCGTCATCGCGGCCACAGGATCATGGTTACGAGCCACCTGGGACTGACGCGATGGCCGGACGTGATACTCACCCCACACGTCCCTTGCTGGTCTGGTAGGAGCGCATTCCTCTTCGTCGCTCGGTGAAAAAAGCGGGGCAGTGACCGTACACCTATGACGAGGAATCTCTATGTCTATCGAAGACGACGCGGCCAAATTCGGCCGTTATTTCGAGGGTGGCTGGCAGCTTGGCCTGCTGGTCGCCCGCAACGTGCGCAAACAGGCCGGTGCCGGTAGGCCGTCGAAATCCGAACAAGTTCGGAATAAGGTGTCCTGCGCCAAGTTTGCCGAGCTCGCTCGCGTATCCGAGCGCACCGTCCAACTGGTCTATGACACATGGCAGTTGGCCGCCGAGGAAGGGCACTGCACGCCCGCTGAGCAGCTGTTGCCGGGCGGCGACGATCCGAAGCTGTCGGATGCCGACCTTAGCAGCCAGGAGCACCAGCAGATGTGGCGCAAGTACTACCGCGAGGTGCGCCAGTCCAAGCACAGCAACGGCGGTGCGAGAGGAACGCGGAACGCCACCGACACACTGGCGCGCGCAAAGACAGCCATCCGCAACATTGACGGGCTCGAGCCCGACGCAGCCGAGAAGCAATCGACAATCTGCAGATTGATCGAGGAACTGCTCACCAGCATTCAGCTGGCCACTGATTCCAACTAGACGAGTCAATGACGATGCGTACCTTGAAAACTGAACAGCGGGGGCGAACACTCCTCCCGCCATGGTTGCTGAGTGAATAGCACTTGACCGCCAGGCGCGAGATGGGCACCTGACGGTCAAGTCCAGCGAACCGACACGGCAAGCGGCTGGCTCTGACCGGCTGGTTCGCTGTGTGGCGCGCAAGCGGCATACGGTACCGCGCGCAGCCAGCCTAACGGTGAGACACGTTGGTCTGCGGATCGCACGGCGGCGTGGTGCCGCGATACCGGCCACCCTGTGACGGTGGTGCATCACGCAGCGCGCGCGGTTCCAAACCCGGCCCCCAAGAGAACTCAGATGCCTCGGAGTCCAGTTGGTCCATGTCCATCGCATGGCGTGGGTTGTAGTCGCCGATTACGGACCGGCCAATGCCGCTGCTACTCATCGCGCGAGCCTGCTTGCAGGTGAGCATCTGCCTGTGTTTCAACGCTTCCCGGTGTTGAGCCGGCCAGCGACGCACCAGCCTGAGCCACGGCCACGATCACATCGGACAGGTTGCGACTCAGCCAGTCTGACGGCGTCACTTGGGGATCACCGGGGCCACGTAGTTACCGGCTGCCTTGATCTGCGTCACGCACGCCTGGCCGCGACGGCGCACACCGACGCCGAAGCTGCGCTGAAAGTAGGCGTCCTGCAGCGGGTAGCCGGGTTGAACGCCGGGAATGGTACGCAGACCTTGGTACTGACGCAGTGGGTGCTCGCGGAAGCCGATGGCGTTGTCGGGGCTGTTGGCTCCGTACGTGGCGACCACGGCAAAGTATCCGGCTGGGATGAAATCCGACTGGATGACCCACACCGGCCCGTAGGAGCCCTGCACCTTGAGACCGTTGAACGACTCCGGCGCGACCTGCCCGACGATGTTCTCGGGCTGCAGGTACGCAGGTGCTCCAGCGGACGGGATGTAGTCGTGCTTGGCGATCACGCCCGTGGCGTTGAGCTCACCAGCCTTGAACGTAGACACCACTTCCGCCTGCGCGGGGTTCATCAGGGCCAGCAGACGAGAGTTGGCCTCCATCCCGTATCCGTGCTCGACAACCTTGCGAACGGCTGATTCAAGATCACCGGAATCGATGGTGTCGCTTTCGGATACCAGGTAGTGCTGATGCGCGGCGGCGAATTCCTTGCCGAGGTACGCGGGCGGAATCATGGAGTCACCGTTGTAGAGGCCGTAGACCGGGTGCGCCCACTCATTGGCACCCTGTGCCGGATCGAACAGACGCTGCAAAATCGTGCCGGTGGTCAGCTTGTTGTCGGCCTCCAGTGCGTAGTTGGCGACGGCACGGACCTGCTCAGCCGTAGAGTCGCGGAGGTACTTCCACGTCCAGCGGGACGCTTTGTCAAAGTCTCTGAATGTGTAGCCCATGAGGTGGTAATCGCCGGGAGGCCGCATCGACTCAGGCTCACCGAACTCGGATGCCTCCTCAAAGCTGTCAACACTACGGCTCTGTGGAATGGCGTCGGCGGTGTTGGTGGTGTGGAAGGCGAGAAGGCTAGTCAGTGCTGACCGTTCGGCGTTCCAAGCCTTGACCACGGCGGCAACTTCTGCCCAGATCACATTGAGGTCGACACCGTCTGCGGTGGTATTGACAAGAATGTCGCCCTCTGTCTGGTAGCCGCCTTCGGCGCCAAATGGCGCGATCGGCCAGAGGTGCTGCAAAAGCTTGGGATTGAGACGAGGGGTGGTGAGTGTAGTCATTGTGTTGTCTCCGTACAGGTTCGGTTGGGAACCGTCGGTGCGAAGGCGGTGAGCTGAAAGGGCAACCGCAACCGCCCTCGCGACGGCGGTGCTGGCTGCACCAGTCCCAAACCGGGACATCGGCCAGTTGACCTCGGGGAGACTTACAGGGCTTTCACCATGCCCGTGAGAACCATTATGGCCCATCGCGTTTCGGCGCGCATCACCCGCGAACGGTGCGGACGCGCGGGCTGCGGTCGGCTATCCTGGGGCTCAGCGGGCCTGTGACACAGACCGTTTCGTACACCAACGCCAGAGAGCGCATTACCGCCATGACACGAATCGCTTCGTTCAACGCGTGGCTTGATCTACAGGACGCCACGCGGTATCTACAGTCGCTCGGATTCGCCGCAGCCACTGTCGAGACGATCAAGTACCACGCGTACTACACCGGCAAGCTGCCAAAGCCCAAGATCGTTGGCCGTAGGGGCTATTGGAGCCGCGAACAATTGGATGCATTAGTGGAGGCACTGTGATAGACGACGACCTACAGGCGCGACTGAACGCTGCAATGGAAGCTGGCGCAGCGCGATCCGGCATACCGCTTGAGCCTTTCACAGACGTTGAGAAGCGTGAAGCGGAAGCGTATGGCGAAGCCATGGCGGCGGTGGCAGCGATCCACATCTGTGGCGTGTTGGACGACCACGGCGTGTACGACGAGTTCGCCGCGTTCGACACGAGCAACACCAGAAGTCCGGTCACGGGAAAGCTGACACCGCAGGGCGACATGATCTTTCAAATGTGCGCCGCCGAGCGGTATAGCGGCTACTTGGAAGACCGCCGTATCCAGCAAGACGTGCTCATCGATTCACGTCATGCACCCGGATACGTCGAGCGCGATCCCCTCACGGCGAACCGGCTGTACGTGCTGACCATGCGCAGCAAGTACGCGGTAGCCCTAGAGACGCCTTATGACTGGCAAACCTGTCTTCGGGAAACCTTGGGCGGCCAGACACGCTGTGATCTGCACCTACTGGGTCGGTGCTACGACCACCAGGTCGGCCATGCCCGGTTCACCCTGGTCTACAAGCGCGGCGAATATCTATTCGGCTGGAGAATCTGCGATGAGTGCCTGGAAGCCCTGAGTTGGATCAAGTACGGCCACCCTGACTACGCGGGTCCGCTGCACAAGTGGGTCGACGACGGTGACCGCCCGCCGATGGTGGAGTTCTGATGTTCGAGAAGGAACGGATAGCGCGGCTACACGATCAGGGGTATTGCACGGCTGCCATCAGCCTTCGCCTAGATCTGCCAATCGATTACGTCCGTGACATGGTGGCGCGTTCGGCCAGCCGGCGGGTGGTTGACGAGGCAAGAATGCGCCGCGAGAAGGCGGAGAGTAAGCGCGCCAGAGCCATTGAGCTCCTAGCTGAAGCAGACGCCGTACTCGAATGACGTATCAGACACGCCGATGTGAGGCGAGGGACATGAAGACCACTACCACCTAACAAAACAACGTGACCCGCTCGCTTCTGGTCAGGAAGAACGGGTCACGTCGCGAAAGGAAAGTATCTGCAATGTTAGCAGATTCGCCCTCTCCCCGAGCCGACGCGGGAATCAAACCAGTTGTGCCACAGACGCTGTCGGTTGAGCGTTGGCTTCAGCAGGCGGACATGAACGGGCTCAACGGCTGGAGGGGCCCGATACCCATCGGCAAGGAAAGTAAAGGCAGATATAAGGACCCTTGGGCTGCCTCCCGCCACGGCTTCCACGGCGCAGATGCGTCACCCGACACTTGGGAAGAGCTAGCAACGAATGCACATCAGCGCACCGCCACTGAGGGCGGCATCCTGGCCCTTGGCGAGCGGCTGCCCGAAGGCGTGCTGGGCATCGACGTGGACGCGTACGACGGCAAGAACGGAGGTCGGACACTAGCGGACTGGGAGACGCAGTTCGGTCCGTTGCCGCCGACTTATCGAGTCACCGCCCGCCGCGACGGTGTGTCCGGTATCCGGCTGTACCGAGTCCCGATGGGCTTCTACCCCAAAGAGGTGACAAACGGCGGTGTCGAGTTTCTCGACCACCATCACCGCTACATGGCCGTGCCGCCCAGCTGGCACCACACCGGCCAGCGGTACCGGCTGCTCCTACCGAACGGGAAGCGGAGCAAGACGGGTGTCCTGCCGTCGTTGGACAAGATCCCGCATCTGCCGCAGGAGTACCTGGACGGCCTACCGGCGAGCGCAACCATGGCGGGAGGGGTGGACGCAACAGACCCAGAGGTTGCCGACTTCGCCGCACGCTACGACGATGGGCCGCTGCCCGAAGCGGTGCTGTGGATCATCGGCAAGACGATCAAGTCCCCTGAGTGCGAAAGCGTCCGTAATGCGATCCGTGACGCGCTGTGCTGGGCGGCTCGCGAAGCGAAGGGCAAGCGGTTCGGGTGGGCAAACGCCCTGGAACACATCAGGACCGCCGCAGAGCAAGCCTACGAGGAACGCGGCCGATACCTGGACGAGGAGGAATTCGGCCGGCTGGTCTCATACGCCATAGGGCAGGTACGAGATACGTCCGAGGAACAGCTGTACGACGCGTGGCAGAGCGATGAGTGGAAGCAGACCCGTTCGGACGACGATCACCCGTTCGCCACGCCCAACGACGCAGAGAAGCGAATCGAACGCGAAGTTCAGACGCTCCTAGAGAGGCAAGAGGCTCGACGTCGTGTCACCGAACGTACCGCTGCGGCCAAGATCGAAGTTGGCGCCGAACGGGCGATAGACGCGCTGGCGTTCCTGACCGAAGACCTAGACACAGAGCCGCTATGGGGAGACGGCTCGCGGGTGATCTGGGCGCAGGGCGAAGGCTTGATGATCGTCGGGCCACAGGGCGTCGGAAAGTCAACCGTTGCACAGCAGCTGTGCCTGGCTCGCAAGAAGCTGCGGGAGCCGGAATTGCTCGGCTTTCCCGTGGCCGCTGACGACCGCCCAATCCTGTACCTGGCCATGGACCGCCGCGCACAGATTCGGCGCAGCCTGGCGCGCATGGTCGACCTGGAAGACAACGACGTTCGTGACCGCCTGGCAAGCGAGATCATCATCTGGCCCGGTCCTATCCCGGTGAAAGCCAACGAGGCACCCGACGCGTTCTGTGAGTGGGTGCGCCGTCGTGGCCGCGATCCCGGTCTGTTGGTAGTCGACTCTCTCAAGGACCTGGTGTCCGGCCTTATCGATGACTCGGACGGCATCGGCTTCAACGACGCGGTGCAGCTGGTCTTGAACGAACTGCGGTGCGATGTGGTCACGCTGCATCACCAGCGCAAGGCCACCGCAGACAACCGTAAGCCGAACAAGCTGTCCGATGTGTACGGGAACTCGTGGCTCACAGCCGGTCAGGGCAGTGTGGTCCTGCTGTGGGGTGAAGCCGGTAGCGGCGCTGTGGAGTTCAATCACCTAAAGCAGCCGCAGGAACGCATCGAAACCTTCACCGTGCAGCACAGCCACAGCGTCGGTTCCAGCTCTTCCATCGACGTAGAGGCCGATGTGCTTTCGTATGCCGCCGCTCAGGGTGACAAATGGTTCACGCTGCGCGTCCTCGGCCACCGGGTCTACAAGCTTCGCGACGGCGATGCGCTTACCGCGGCTCAAAAATCGAAGCTGACCAGAGTCCTCACCCGTCTCGTCAAGGACTCCGCATTTGAGCATCTGCCCGGCAGCCGTGGCGGGAGCGGTGGAGGCGGAAGGGAGGCGCAATGGCGCGTCAAGACCTAACTGGCGAAATTCGCAGGGGTAGGCCGGTTTTCGACCGATTTGGACATCGTGCCAGGTCAGCGCGTGATGCTGGGCGAAAACCGGCTCGGGCAGGCGTCAGCAATCGAAAACCGCGCGAAAACCGGCCCGACTGTCCGGCAATGGTTTTCGCAAGTCAGGGTCGAAATCCGGCTCGAAATCCGGCCCGATTTTCGCCCTGCACCCAGCAACGTTCGGAGGCGAAAACCGCCGCCCGCCTTTATAGGGCGGTTTTCGACCCGCGCCGATGCCGCCCAGAGTCGATGAAGCTGTACGGCTTGACCGATTCGCCCATACAAGACAGCACGACTGAAGGAGTACGCAGAACATGAGCAACGACGAATCCGAGATTATCGATGCGGAAGTGGTAGAGGAGCACAACCTTCCGGCTGTGATTGAGGCATCGAACTCAGACCCCATCGAACTGCCTAATCGGCAGGACGCGTTATTGGCCAGCAACCCAGACAGGCGTTGTGTTGCAACCAATTCCAGAGGTGAGCGGTGTCGCAAGTTCGCCATCTATGGAGCAACGGTGTGTCGGACCCACGGCGGAGCGACGAAGAAGGTCAAGGAGGCCGCACGCATCCGTGTCGAAAACGCCTCGAACCGCCTGATGGGAAAACTGATCGAGTTTGCGTTCGACGACAGCAAGCCACCCGACGTCCAACTGAAGGCCATTCAGAACAGTCTGGACCGTGCCGGTCTCAAGCCGCCCGCGGAAGTTGTACTGTCACAGGGCGAAGCGAAGCCGTATGAGACGGTGTTCGACAGCATCGGTGGTACCGCGCCGGACGAATCGCTAGACGTCAGTAGTGCCTACTGTTCAGCCGGCGTCGACGCAGCGCCCCCCGCCATGGTTGGGCTTACCGGATACGGCGATGACGCGTCGGGCAGCTCTTCAGACGGGTCTGAGCCTTCGCGCACCGGGTCGCCACGAGAGGGCAGGCCGCGCGAGGACGACCGCGACACGCAAGCACAGGGCCGAGACGGGTCACGCTCGCCGCGCACGCCAGCACCGCGTGACTTGCACATCACGGGCATGGCGGCGATCAGGATGGCGAATGAGGCAAACAGGGAAAGCGGAGTGTTCGACGAGCAACGGGCCATCGAGAGCCCGCACAAGCGATACCCGCGACCATAGGCCGAAATTGCACATCTGCGCAGCTAGACGGGTCGGCTATAAGTATTGGGTGAGGTGAGTGACGGTCGTCACCCGCCACAACCTACACCGAGGAGAGAACATGAGCGGAGCAAACGCCGGCTGCCCGGCACCGCGAGCCATAGGGTACCTACGCGTTTCCACCAACAGGCAGGCCGAGAACGGTTACGGACTAGAGGCCCAACGCGAACAGGTCGAGCAGTTCTGCGCGACCAACAGTATGCAGCTGGTCGGGCTGCACATCGACCTGATGAGCGGACGCAAGACCGATAAGTTGTACGGACGCATAGCCGCTGTGAGTGCCATTCAGGCCGGGATTGCGAATGTGTTGGTAGTCAACACACTTGACCGCTCTAGCCGCAGCATGGCGGACGGCGCGAAGCTGGTGGCCGACGCCAAGGCCGAAGGATGGCGCATCGTCGGGCTGGACGGAACCGATAGCGACACAGTGTCTCAGCTGGTCGCGCACGCCAGACTCCTAGTGGCCGAGGAAGAACGGGAGCTGATCAGCAAGCGCACCAAGCAGGGCCTGATCAAGGCACGGCAGGCCGGAAAGCAGCTCGGCAAGCCGTCGACCATCGACCGAGACACCGTGGAGCGCATCGTCGAATTGCGTAGCGGCGGAATGGGAACCAAGGCCATCGCGAAGGCTCTGGATTCCGACGGCATCGCATCTCCCCGTAGAGGTGCATGGAGTTACAGCACCGTGCGTGGTGTTCTCGAGCGTGAGGGCGTGGCGTGATGACTCTGCAGCCCGGAGACCGCGTCCAGATCACGGGCACCATGCCTGATGACCCTGACCCGCTTGCCGTCGGCACCACGGGAACCGTAGTGCGGCTAATGGACTCGGGCAGGCAGGCCGATGTGGATTGGGACAACGGACGCGGCTTGCTGCTGCTCGTCGACGTTGACCCGTACCGCGTCATTGGCCGTACCGAGCCGCTGGAACCGACGTGCAAGGGGATGGCCACCAACGGCCAGGAAGAGGTGAAGTGATGGCCGCGACGATACGCAAGCGCACCACGGGCAAGCTGGATAAGGCCGGTAAGCCGGTAGTGAGCTACCAGGTTCGGTGGCGTGAGCCCGTCCGCGATGAGTTCGGAGCACCGACGGGCACGTTCAAACAGACAAGCGAGACGTTCCCCACCGAGAAGGCCGCGAAGGCCCACCTTCGCAAGGTGGAGGACCAGCTGGACAGCGGACGCGGCATCGACCCGACCAGCGCCAAGGCGAAGGCCAATCGGCCACTAGGGGAGTACGCCAAGCAGTACCTCGAATCGCTGGCCGGAACCATCGACGACCACACCATCGCGGGCTACGAGAAGATCTACCGCACGCACATCGCGCCGGTATTCGGTAGCAAGCCAGTCGCGGCCATCACCACAGCGGACGTCACCGCGTTCCGGGCGCAGCTGCTCGCACCGCACGAGCGGCGCAGCTTCGTCACGCGCGGTACCGCCGACACCAGCCGCAAACCCTCTCCCGCCACGGTTGTGCATCGCAGCGCGAAGACGGTCAAGCAGATCATCGGCACGCTCAAACGCATCCTGGACACCGCGCAGGACGACCAGGCCATCGCCAGTAACCCGGTGCTGTCGGGACGCAGGCAGACCACCAAGCGCCGAGCTGGCGCGGGGACCACGCCGTTCGCGCATCACCCGCTGACGGCCAACCAGGTAGCAGCGGTATCGGACTGGATTGCGCGCGAGAAGAGCAACGATGTGTACGCGCTGGCCGTGCTGTTCGCGGCGCATACCGGTGTCCGCGCGGCTGAGCTTCAGGGTCTGCAGGTGCAGGACGTCACCTTGTCCGCCCACCCCGCCACGGTTGGAAGCATCCGTGTCGTCCGTACCGCCAAGCGCGAAGGCGGCAAGTGGATCGAGGGGACGCCCAAGAGCGACGCCAGCACGAACCGCGTAGTACCTCTAGCCCCGTGGTTGGCCGACGAGCTACGCGATTACCTGACTACAGTTCACCCGTTCGCCGTCCAGTACCCGCACGCGCCGCTATTCCCCGGTCGGCGCAGCCGGTCAAACTTCGATTGGGCCAAGCCCGTGGTGGCCGACAACCTGTACGACAACTACCTTCAGCCCGCGTGCGCAGCGCTGGGCCTAGGGTCAGTACGGTTTCACGACCTGCGGCACACGTTCGCCACGATGAACCTGAGCGCGGGTGAGCACTACATGCAGGTAAGCAAGTGGCTCGGCCACTCGTCGTTCGTGCTGACACTGACCACGTACGCGGACTACATCACTGAGGACGAGGTGGTAGCGCCACGGGTCGGTCGAGGCGTGCCAGATGGAATGGGCAAGGTCCTGGGGCAGGGACGGGATTGGACGGCGTCGGCGTAGCAGCAGACGGTGTTGACACCCCGGCGTGGTGCTCGACGATCTTGATTTTTGCCGCTATACATCTGGTTATGCAACGAGTCGAGTCCGCAGGCGGAAGAGTGGCACACGATGCACGAGGGGGCGTCACGATTCGGAGCGCGGGTCACCGTGTCGGTGACCGGTCCTACAGTTCAGACCTTGAGATGGAGAACAGCACGATGAACCTGCAGGACGTAGCGTCATGACCCGCCGGACTAGGGCGGTCAAGGCCAACGTGGAGGTTGAAGCAGCAGGCCGAACCCCGCTCGCGGTGGCCTCCGTAGGGTCTCTAGACGACTGGGAGCCGCACCTCCTCCAGCCCGAGATTGTGGTGACGAACGGCGATGCGAGGGCTACGGGATTGCCCGAAAACAGCGTCGATCTTGTAGTCACGTCACCGCCGTACTGGAACAAGCGCGATTACGGCCATCAAGATCAGATCGGCCTCGAAGCTACGCCGGACGCGTATGTGTCATCGATCATGGACTGCCTAGATGAATGGAAGCGAGTGCTGCGGCCTAGCGGCTCAGTATTTCTGAATGTCGGCGACACGTACCATAATAAATCGCTTGTGGGCATCCCTGGCCGCATAGAGTTCAAGGCCGTCGACCAGGGCTGGTCGGTGCGGAACCGAATTATCTGGGCAAAGGACGGCGGAATGCCCGACCCGGTCAAGAACCGGCTCGCCAATCGCCATGAGTACATAATCCACCTGACGTACAAACCGGATTACTACTACGACTTAGTCGGATACTCCGCCGCAATTGGCAACGGCGCGAATCCCGGTGACGTATGGACGATCAACCCCGAGCGAAACATGGGACAGCACCTCGCCCCGTACCCGCAGGAATTGGTTCGCCGCGCGATCATGCTCGGTTGCCCGCGACAGGTATGTCAAAGCTGTGGCACTCCGCGCTATCGGGTGATTGAAAGAACGGCCGAACTGGACCCATCGCGCCCTCAGGCTAAGCGGGCCATGGAGCTCGCCAAACAGCACAAGCTCACGCCCGAACACATCAAGGCCATCCAGGCATTTGGGGTCTCGGATGTAGGCAAAGCGACCAAGTTCCAAAGCGGTACCGGTCGTAACTCGGCCGAGGTCCAGCGCTTGGCTGCCGAAGCGAAAGCGGTACTGGGAGGCTACTTTCGGGAGTTTACCTTCGCGAAGAAGAAGACGATTGGCTGGACCGATTGTGGGCACGCGACGCCGGGTCGCGGGGTGGTGCTCGACCCCTTCATGGGCACCGGCACAACGCTAAAGACCGCTGCGGGCGAAGGCAGGGACGCAATCGGGGTGGACCTCGTACCGCTGATGGATCAACCCGTGGTCGGTAAAGGGAGCTGAGCTTCCGTCGCGGCGGATGGCATTAGGTACTCAACGGCATCCGCGAAATCAGCCTGAACGCCGTCGAGATCTTCGCTGCCAAGATCGACCGAATACTCATAGACGGCTACGGAACCGACTTGACCCGCATAAGAGAGTCCGGCCTGACCATGTTTGCGCGGACGCACCACCAGGGCTTTGTCTAGTTGATAGCGGACCGCATAAGTCACAGCTTGATTGACCTCGCTGCGGTCGGGGAGCGCGCCGCCCTTTGCCGTGTTCTTGCACTCGGCGACTAGGGGAATCGAGCCGTCGGGCATTCGGAATACGATGTCGGGCGTCGCCTCGGCGGAAGTGCCTGGGCCAATGGCGTTGAGCACCAAGCCGTCACGGACAGGTAAGACGTCAGGAGTCTCGTAGAGGAGCACCTTGCCTTGTTGGTCCAGCACCGCAATCGGCCACTGCCGCTTCGATGCCTCCCGTAGAAGCATAATGCGGCAATAGGATTCGAACAAATCGTTCATGTCGACTAGCAGTGACTGTACACGGACGTCATCACCATCCAATTCGAGGGCAACGCCTTGGCCGCGTAATACCAAGAGGGCGATATCTAGAGCCGAGCGGTAGTAGAAACGTGGATCAGGTAGTGGCCGTACACCTAGAACTTCGGGGTCTTCGAGGAACCCAAGCGTTTGGTCGTCCTCCACGGTCTCAAGAGCCCTGAACTGCGTGACAAGCGCCGCCAGCAGCGAACCGTAGCCCTTCTCAAACTTTCCCCGGCTCAGATGCGCATGGATTACTTGGAGCGCGGCCTTGAGGCACCGATTGGGCGGGTTATCGACTGTCCGTTCATGCCATGAGTACGCGGCCTTGTTCGGAATGCCGCGTGAGGCGAACGACGCCACCGTCCGCTGAAAGTCGACACGTCCGCGCGGGAAGGAACCAGAGCCTTCGCGGCGCACATACTGGCGATAAAGTCCCTTATCCAAGATCTGGTCGACCTGGGCGATGAGTGCCTCGGCATACCGATCCAACAACCACTCTGGCGCGGTCCCATGACCCCGGTAGCTCCGGAACGCTTGCAGGGCGACCACTGGGTGCCCGGTATCGAGAACCATCTTGGTCAGGCTTGAGACGGGAACGCGTGGCCTGACTCGAAGTATCACCTTGTCATTGAGTGGGATCACTCCGACCATTGATGACGCCGTAAACCGTAGCTTCCCTTTGGCGAATGAGACTCGGTATGCGTCCCTATTCATCACGTCATCGTTGATACGGAGCCGGCCGTCCGGGGCCAGTAGGAGCGACGGGTCGATATCGACGTGTCCGTATTCCTCACACGACACTTCGATGACGCCCGGATCTTGCTCCATCAGTAGCTATTCCTCGCCAGGCGAAGGCACGTCAGAGTCTTCCGCGTCATCTTCTGTCGGCTCGGTCTCCTGAGCGAATAACTGCTGCCACTGCAACTCAAGACCAGCCCTGTTCTTCTCGTCCAGGCGGAACGCCCGCTCTACCAAGAACTGCAGCTGGTGATCCCACAGTTCGCGTAGTGACTCTAGATCGGCAACCTCGGTGAAGTAGGCGTGCCCGACCGATGCGGCAGGATTCTTCGCTGCAAGCGAGTTGATGCGCTTGAACCAGTTCGTGATGGCGTCCCTCAGCCCGTCGTCCACGCCCTTGTCGGTGAGGATGTCGTTCAGTGCCTCTGCATCAGGGTCCATTCGTACCTTCGCGAAACGCCGCTCGAAGGCAGCGTCAACCTCGTCCACGCCACGATCCAAGGGGTTCATCGTCGCGAGGATGTACAGATTCGATGGGACCCATATCTCTTCGCCAGATGCGATGAGGAATCGACGCTCGCGCTTGGAACGCTCGACATACGTGAGTGCTTCGCCGAATACTCGCCCCACGTCGGCGCGGCTGAGTTCATCGATCACTAGGACGTGAGGCCGCTTCTCGGGGTCCTCGCTTGCCTTCCGCACGGCCTGCAGGAACGGGCCGTTGTAGGCCGCAAATCCACTCTCGGTAGGTCGATACCCGTACATGAAGTCTTCGTAGCCGTACGACGCGTGGAACTGAACGAACCACATGCGGCGGTCGTCTCCGTTAGTGATCAGGCGGGCCGTCTCGGCTGCGACGTACGTCTTGCCGGTGCCGGGTGGGCCGGTGAAGATGACACCGCCCGATCTGCGCGCTAGTCGCTCGGCAAGCTGTACGAGCGGATGGGCGCTTGTGAGTATCGGTGAGTCTGGCGCGGTAGACCCGAAGCCACCGTGGGCGTGCGCCTCGACGCCGATGCCGAGGTCGTCGGCGGTCAGCATCCGCCAATCCGTAAAAAGATCACGCAGAACCATCAGAACTCACCTTCGGGGAGTTGCTCGGCTCAGTTTCGATCCATCCGGTATCTATCCGAGAGCGCTGCTGCTCATTTGGCTCGAACCACTCGAAGTCGACCTCAGGTGTAGCCGAGTCGAAGAGGAGATCAAACTCATCGTCGTTGTCCGCGTGGTAGAGAAATTTGCTCCGAAATCCAGCAATCACATCGGTGCTGACGGGATCCCCGCTGATGGCGAAGCCGTCGTTGCGAAGGAAGTAGGAGCCCATCGCGATTGCTGACACTCTTGTGTTGTACAGCAGCCTGGCCAACGCTTGACTGGCGTGGTCCTCGGGTAGGACGTACTCGTTGCTGTCGCTCACCAGCCAAGCCGCCCGTGTGATGCGCTTGAGGGAACCAGGAGACCAGCTGCCAGCGAGGTTCGGTTGCAGCCAGAACGATCGAAGCAGCTGACCTGTTCGATCGCCCCGTTCGCGTAGCGGTCTGTAGTACGGGCGGTCTGCCGGGCCTCCGGGCATGGTCAATAGCGCTTGCAACTCCGCAGAGGACGCGGACGCCAGGTCGAGCTCGTCGCGCAGGTCCATCTTCCGCAAGTACAGGTAGTAGATGAAGGCGGGGTGGATGCGCCGCCCGCCAAGAGTGTCGATCGACCACCGCACGGCGTCCTTAGTCAGGACGTGGGTCGGAACAACACGATCGCTTGGCACCGGGACGACCCTATCGAACGTGGTCAGGCGATGTTGCGGTTACGGCCTCCCGGCGTGCCGTGCAAGCACGGTGTGGACGCGGTGTGGACGTAGATGGCCTGCCGGGGTCCGCTGCGGTTGGCGTGTGGCCGCCGACAACTGCCTGACATGGACGTTCGGTGGTGCCCCCACCAGGGCTCGAACCTGGGACCTGCGGATTAAAAGTCCGTAGCTCTACCAACTGAGCTATAGGGGCTGCGACGCACAGAATACTGCGTCCCTCGGTGGGGCTCGTTTGAGGATTGGGTCTGCGGTGGCCTAAGCTGGCTTGGCTCACAACGGAACCATGTTGCGAGTACCCCGGAGAGATTCGGTTCTGGCCCCCTTCGTCTAGCGGCCTAGGACGCCGCCCTTTCAAGGCGGTAGCGCGGGTTCGAATCCCGTAGGGGGTACCGCGACGCGGCGACGCGGAGCAGGCAGTGCAACAAGGCCCTGTGGCGCAGTTGGTTAGCGCGCCGCCCTGTCACGGCGGAGGTCGCGGGTTCGAGTCCCGTCAGGGTCGCCATTCACGGCGAGGCACACGGTGCCTTCCGGCCAGGTAGCTCAGTCGGTACGAGCGTCCGCCTGAAAAGCGGAAGGTCGGCGGTTCGATCCCGCCCCTGGCCACCAGTCTTGAGCTGCACGGACGCGGTGATGGCACTCTATGGATGGTTCGGTGTGTCCGGTTCCTGTCCGTTCGCCCGGTTTTTGGCGACGTCCTGAAGCCGGTCGAGATTCGTGGCTACGTGGTCGAGTTCGTCTGAATAGAGGTCGCTGTAGATGTTCGCGGTGACGGTCGGCGTCGAGTGCCCCATCGTCTTCTGGACGTAGCGGAGGTCGGCGCCGGAGGCCCGGGCCAGGCTGGCGTAGGTGTGGCGCAGGTCGTGAATCGTCAGCGGCACCAGTCCGGTTTTCTTTAGGGCTTCGTTCCAGTCGGTATGCCGGCGCCAGTTGTTTGATCTGAGGAACCCGCCATTTGGCGAGGTGATTGCATGTTCTGTGGGCGCGCGATTATCGATCCTTGGTTTGAGCGCGTCGATGACGATTTGGGGGAGTGGGACGGTTCGGGCGGCGGCGCGAGTTTTTGGCGGCCCGACGATGATCCGGCCTTCCACTTCTGGCGCGGCCTGGCGGACATAGAGCCGACGCGCAGTTAGGTCGATGTCGCCGACCCGCAGGCCGACGAGTTCGGACCAGCGCAGGCCGGTGAAGGCGAGGATGATCACCACGTCGCCGTGGTCGCCGCATGCGGCTGCCAGGGCGGCGACTTCGGTGGCGGTCAGATAGCGGTGGCGTTCTCGGGTGGGTATCCGCCCGGATGACACCCCGTCAGCCGGGTTGCTGTGGATTCGACCGTCCTCGCGCGCCATGTCGAGAATCGACCGCAGCAGCCGCAGCGTGGCGAGTTTGGCCCAGGGACCGACGGTCATGGAATCGATGAATTGCTGTATATCCTTTCGGCTGATTTCATCAACCGGGACGTGGCCGAAACGCGGACTGATGCGTAGTTCCCAATGCTGGGTGTAGCCGCTCCAGGTCTTGGGCGACACTGCGGGGCGTTTCAACGCGCTGTATTGCGTCCAGACAGCGGCGAGTTTGGCCCGGCCAAGTCGGGGGTCGAAGCGTCTGGCGCCGATCGCCGCTTCGCCATCCCGGTCGGCCTTGAATGCCCGCGCTTCTCGCAAGGTGGCGAACGTCGACGACGTCTCAGCCCATCCCGACGGGGAGTCTGAATCACGCACCAGGTAGCGCACTTGATAGCGCGGCAGACCGGCCGAATTGATCCGCTTTCGGATACCGCGCGGGACCGATCCGGCCACTTAGCGACGCACCTTACGAAGCCATGCGCGGACTTCAGCTGCGTCCCAACGTCTTACGCGATCAGATAGCGTGTAGCAGGGCGGTCCCACGTCTGCGCCGTGTTCGCGCAATGCGCCCCATCGACTCACCGTCGCAGCGGACACGCCAAGCAGCTCGGCCACCTGCTCCGCTGTTAGAAGCTCTGGAAAGGTCGCTGTCGCGGTGGCGCTGGTTTTGATGCCGAGGGTTGTCATGCCGATGTCCTCAGTTCTCTGCTGAACCAGCGCGACTTGAGCTTGTAGGCCCGTATTCTTGTGCGACAGAACGGATTAGCGAATCGGGCCAGAAGTCGGCGCGTACTCGCATCGTTGACCCGTCTTCGGCGATGACGTATCCGGTACCAGGCTCATTTGGGTTGATCCGATGCGCGGGGGCGGCGTCGGCGAGGCCGTCACCCAAGACCATGGCGACTTCGTCGCGTGAGCGCAGCCGCAGTGCGACGGTTTGGGTGAACAACCCGCGCATGGGCAGAATCTCCTTGCGAGGGTCCTGCATGAATGCGGCGACCACGATGCCTACAGCCCTACCCTTTGTCAGGATGCGTGAGAGTGAGCCCGCAACTTGCTTCCTCAGTGCCGCGTCCGTCATGTATGCGGTCAAGCCCGCGAATTCATCGATGAGCAGCACGACGAGCGGTTCGGCGGTGCTCGGTGTGTGCGAACGCGCTCGGCCGGCCATCCTGCGACCGCGGCTGTCTAGTAGCTCCTCCAAGTTGGTCAGCAGTCTCGCGGCGTTGGCCTCGGTCGTCGCAATGCCGCTGAATAGTGCAGACCCGACTGACACTTCGATCCCGTACTTGAGATCCACGGCGAACAGCCGCACGGTTCCCGCCTTGATGGCTGGGCCTAATCCGCCTGCAATGCCCCAAAAAACGGAGCCCTTGCCCGCACCCGAGCACCCAACAGTGAGGGTGTGCAGGCCGGCGACGCGCAGAGTCCATGCCGACCCATTCTCACGCCGGCCGACCTCGACGCCCGTCGGCTCGACGCTGGTTGGGAATGCAGCGGTCTCTGCCTCTGAAAGGCATTGTTTCATAACGAATTCCACGCGAACCGTGCCGGGGCCGATCAGTGTCGAGCGGGCGGAATGCGCCCCGACAGCGTCACGAATTGCGGGGACCGCGTTTTCGAGGTCGTCCACCGTCTGGCCGGTCCGTGTTCGGACTGTCATCCGTAGGCAGTCGCCGAACATGCTCACCCCGAGAAGGCGAGGATGAGTCCAAACTGTCCTCGTCCTGCTCTTGCCCTGTGCGTCCGTGCGTGTGACGTGCTCGGGAGTCGACAACCCGCAGGCCTTGGCAACCCGTGGCCAGGAGATCGATGCCCAGATCAGCCATCGGGCCCGACATGCTGGTGTTGCAACATAACGCCCAAATGTGGCGGGGGAACGCACTCTCCAAACGACGAGCGAAACGGCGACCACGCCGATCACCGCAATGAGCCACATGGCGCCGACCGCCAGCAGGTGCGTGAGGTCAAAGAAGTCGATGCCGGCGTCGGGATCTGGAATCGAATACGGATCGCTAGGTACTACGGGGTCGTACGGACTCATGCTGACACCCGGTCTCCCGCTGAGGACCCCGCCTTGCCGGTGTCCGCAGTCATACCCGAGGCCCGAAACGACCACGCGATGCGGCCGGATTCGCTCGAACGGTCTACGTACGGCAATATGTATAGTTCCTCGAAAATCACTGGTGTGAAGGGCATTCCGGCAGTGTTCGGTGGGCACACAGGCTGCTTGGGCGTTGCGAACTTGACGGTGAGAGTGCGCGCTCGCTTACTAGCTGTCGGGTCGCCGTCGAGGACTTCGACCTGCCACAACGGAGCGCCTGATTCTCGATCAGTGGCCTGGACCTTGTTGTCCTTCGTCGACCGCTCGTAATCGATCACCGCCGTCACGTCGGACACCACAAACGCTTTGCGTGGGAAAACCTGCTGGTGTGACACCTTGAGCCATTTCGGCACAGACATTTGTCGACCTTTCATGAGAACTGCTCTAGACAAGTTGAGGTTACATAGTCGTCTAGAGGAGTGCAACGGTCGACGCCCAGTTGATCGAAGACTTTGGGCTCAGCGGGCCGGGAACTCGTATTCGAGCAGGTAGGCGGAAGCAACTTTCACCGTGTCGCAGACCTCAACCGCCACGTCATTCGCGTCATATGCGGTTCGCAGCACTGTCAATACGGGAACGCCTGGTTCGAGTTCCAGTTGCCGCCGTTCTTCGGGAGTGGGCATTCGGGCTGCGACCTCCTCGGTGAAGTGACCGAGTACGTGGCCATTCTCTTCCAGTCGGGCGTAGATGCCCCCGGGCCCAGTGTCCACCTGCTCGATCCTCGTGCCTTCGGCGAAAGCAGCCGGGATGAAGGAGACCGCCGTTTCAACCGGTCGGCCATTCGCCAGGTAGCGGCGCGATCGCACGACGATGTCATCGTCCGGTGATAATCGAAGTCGTTCCGCTACAAACGAATTCGGCTTCTCGCGGCTCACCGCAATATTGTCGACTTGCGGCGAGTAACCCGATTTCTCGGCCTCGACGGTAAACGCCGCCTTGCCTGCCGCGCGATGCTGTCGCGCGAATCGATCCGACGCGAGCCGGCGGATGGGGGGCGTCGGGCGAATAAACACCCCGCGGCCATGCTGCGAGACGACCAGTCCCTCGGAACGAAGCTCCTGCACAGCTTGTCTTACCGTCATGCGTGCCACACCGAAATGCTCGATAAGTTCCGTCTCAGACGGCAGTCGTTCCCCGGGAGCTAGCCGGTTGGAACGGATCGCTTCTCGCAACATGCCCGCGATCTGCCGATATGGCGGCTTGTCATCGGCTCTGTCGATTTGTCCAAGTTGCAGCACCCGCTGGCCTTCCATCACATGTCTAGACGACTAGTCTAGGAAGCCAGTCAACCCGTGTCTCTTCTGCCGGCATCGAACAAGGAGGACCCCAGAAATGGCAACCTCGCCTAAGCACTCGGTCAGTGTCGCCGGCATCGTAGTGCGTGACGATGATCGCGTTCTCGTGATCAGGCGGGACGACAACGGCCACTGGGAAGCCCCTGGTGGTGTACTCGAACTAGGCGAATCTTTTGAGGACGGTGTTCGGCGCGAAGTCCTTGAGGAAACCGGATTGACGGTGAAGGTAGAACGTCTCACCGGCGTTTACAAGAACCTGACCCATGGGATTGTCGCTCTGGTCTACCGCTGCCATCCGGCCGATGGGGACACTCACCCCACTGCGGAAGCCCGCGAGGTTCGTTGGATGACAAGGGAGGAAGTTCAGTCAGCGATGAATCCTGCATTCGCGGTGCGTGTACTGGACGCGTTCGACGAAGAAACTCATTCGCGGGTCCATGACGGCGTCAACCTCGTGTCGGGCTGCTAGGGGTCCACTACACGCTGTCCGGATGTAATCCGAACAGTGCTTGATAGAACACTGCTCGCTTTGGGGGCGCTGGCTCGACCTCGCCCGGACGAGCCTGCACGCATCCCAGGAACGCACTAGACGACGGCGCATTCGCCGGTTTGTTCCGGACGATAAGTTTCGTGAACGCTTCGATGTACTCGAGCGCCGCTCGGATGAGGGTGAAACCGGTTGTCGCAAGGTCGGCCACCATTGACGAACCGGTAAAGGGCGAAACAGGTTCGGTCTGCCACACTCCCAGCGCGTCGTAGTGGTGCTGAGTCATCTCATTGTCGGCACCGAGGGCTAACTCGGGAATCACACTGAGATTCAGCGCCACGTTCATCGTGTTGCCGTAGCTGCGGCCAGGGTGGGTGTCGACGGCAAGAACGCCATCGTGGATGTGATTCCTCAACTGCTTGCAGAGCCACGCATACACCCGCAGGCGCGTCACGTCACCCAAAAGTGACTGGTCGTACTGCGTTCGCACTTCCTTGTCGATGAAGGTCCGCGAGTCGAGTGATCCCCGAGCCTTTTTCCGATCAACTGACGGGTCGACCATCGCTTGGTAAGCACGCCCGAAAATATCGAAAACTGCTGCAAGATAGAGTAATTCACGGTCAAAAGCTTCAGCGGTAGCCTCGGCAACATCTTCGTTCCGCTTCCCGTCCAGCGGGTTCGACAGCGCGGCCAGCAGATCGTCGAACGCGCGCGCTGCACGTCTCAGGCGGATGCGAACCGACGTGAATGCCTCTGCGGCCTCAGGTCCACCTTTAGCGGCAGCCGCAAACATTGAAGCGGCATCGAAGTATGGCAATCCGCTGACCGTGCCCCAGTCGTAAAGATTGACGATGGTCGCAGTCGACTCCGTCGTCTCCCAGCTTCCGCCACCCACCAACATGCCGCGCTCGACCGTCACAACCGGATTGCTAGTCACCCGCAAGTAGTGACCGATGAGTGGTACAGCCGCGTCGGGTGTCACGCTGACGACCACATCGTTGTCGGCGACATCTGTTCGTCCCGCAGTGGGGGCGGTGGTGACGATGGCATCGATGCCAACAGCCCCGGCGGCGGCAGCATAGGCAGCTGCACGATGTCGCTGATCGAGCGTCAACGGGGGGAGGCCGTCCGGCGCATCGTGCTCATCGAGCTGCTGGTACGCGGCGAAGAACCGAGCCTTGGACCAGGCACGGTAGCTCTCGCCACGAGCGGTGCTGACGGAGAACTCGGCCGCGTCGCAGAACTTGCCTGCGTCAGCTACGTTCGTGAAATTGACGGTGTGGCAAGGCGGTTCATCGAGCAACTCGGTCCACCCGCTCGGAGCTTCCGTTGCCGCCGGGATCAATAGGTGCACCTCGATCTCGTCGCGCGTCAGGAACCCGGTGATGTAGCCCTCCTCCGGCGGCTCCGCGATGGTCCCGACATCAATGCCCAGCCGCACCGGGCGCGTTGCCGGCCTCAATGGGTACAGAGGCTCCAACTTCGAGTCTCTCGTCGGCGGCCGAACGTAGCGCATGAAGCGCCAGTTGGGCCGGCCGGATGGGATGGTGATCGCCATATTGGGATGGTCGCACTTGGGGATGACAACTCAGATCGGTCCGTAGTGTTCGCATTCCGACGACTGCATGCATACGGCAGGTCAACCGACCGCAGCCACACCAGAGCCGCACGGCAGGGGAGGCGCGCGAGCGCATTGATCGAGGTTTGCAGCGCATTCTTGATGCATGGAACGCCCGCGATAGCGCATAGGAATACTAATAGTATCGTTGCGCTACTATCGGTAGCATAGATGGGACTCACCGACGCGTCGAAGGGGGCGGTTATGCACACGCAATGGATTGAGCAATGCACCGTTCAGCGAGTCTCGCTGCACGAAGGGCTCATACTCGACCTCGACGGTTACAACGAATTGGTGATTTCCCGACCGCTGCGACTGACCCTCCCGCCGGCAGGAGCCTGGCCGTCGGATGAAGTGTTGATCGACCCCATCAACCTTTCGCCCGAGGAGCGGCCACTGTTGGACCTTGCCGGAGCGATCTGCACGCGCGCCTGGTGCGACGACGACGGGGCCTTACATCTCTGTTTCTCCCCCGGCCACCGCATCGACGTCGACCCGGATGTAGCGGCGACCTCGTGGGAACTCTATGGCAAGTGTCACGGATACGTGGCGTGTCTGCCGCGAGGTCGCGTCCGAGCGATTCGGCACGACCTTCCTGTCGACGAGAATGACTCAGACGCAACACAACCCAAAGCCATGGCACATCAGTAGCCCGGGTGGCTGAAGACTCGCTGGATGCTTATGTCAGGGTCCTCATGGCGCGGTCGAGGAAGTCGGTAACCGCGGCGGTGAACGCGTCGTTGTTGTCGCCGGCAACCATGTGACCGGTGCCGGTGACGTCCGTCGTTTCGGCGTGCCTGACGAGCTGGCGGAATTCGCTGACGGTTTCCTGGGAGACTACGTCTGAAAGTGCCCCGCGTACCAACAGCGTTGGGGCCGTGATTCGACGTGCTCCTTCGGCGAGGAATCCGCTGATGGCGTCGAACTCCTCGCTGCCCGTCATGAGATTGCCTTGGAGGACATCGAAGTTGGAGCTGATGAAGGCCGGGTCCCAGCGCCAGATCCATCGGCCATCGCTACGTTGGCGCAGAACCTTGTGCAGGCCGTCGAGATTTTCGGGTCGCGCGCGGCGTGGGTTGTATTCGGCGATGACATCGGCGGCATCATTGAGCGTGCCGAATCCGTCGGGGTGTCCGGCCATGAATGACAGGATGCGACGGGCCCCATGAAATTCCATTCGCGGGGTGATGTCGACCAGGACAACGGCTGCCCAGAGGTCGGGTGGGGCCAGCAGATGGGTAGCGAGGATGATCAGCCCACCCAGCGACGCGCCGACGACGGCGGGGGGACTGTCGGCGCTGACGTGTCCTCGTACCGAGATCAGATCGGACACAAACCGTTCGATGTCATATTGTCCGCTCGGGTCCCAGTCGCTGTCGCCGTGACCTCGTGTGTCGTAGGCGACGACGGTGTAGCCGTGGGAATAGAGTCGACGGGCGGTGGTGGCCCACGCGTGACGGTTCTGGCCGCCGCCATGGAGCAGCAACACGACGGGGTGAGTCGCGGCGTGCCGGTAGCAATCGGCCACGAGAGTGATCCCGTCGCTGGTGCGGATGCGCTCTCGGCCAATTGTCATGTGGTCCGGTGTGGTCGGCCGTTGTGAGTCGAGGATTTCCGTTGCGGCCACCAGCTGGCCTCGCGCAGGAGCGTAGCGATCGCGGGCACCGTGAGGGTGCGAACGACGAAGGTGTCGAGTAGTAGGCCGCAGCCGACGATGAATCCGACTTGGATCATGATTCCGACAGAGCCGACCATCAGGCCGAACATACTCGCGGCGAAGATGAGCCCGGCTGAGGTGATGACTGAACCGGTGTTTGCGACCGTGCGTAGCACGCCGACGCGAATGTTGTGAGCGGATTCTTCGCGTAACCGCGAGATCAGCAGCATGTTGTAGTCGGCGCCGACGGCGACCAGGATGATGAACGCCACAAGCGGTACGGGCCAGGCGATTTCCTTACCCAGGCCGTATTGGAAGACGAGCGTCCCAATGCCCAGTGCCGCGCCATAGTTGAGTACGACCGTACCGAGGAGGTAGAGCGGGGCCAGCAAGGCACGCAGGAGAAGGACAAGGATCACTCCGACGATGACGAGCGTGGCGATCGCCAGCAGATGAAAGTCGGCCGACAGCAGGCGCTGAATATCGGAGTTGACGGCGGGGAAACCGGCCATCGATATCGTGGCGTTGGCCAGGGAGGTGTTCGGGCGTGCGGCCCCGGCAACTTCGGTGATTTTCTGAGCGAGATCCATCGCTTGGCTGCTGTAGGGGTTGTAGCTCGATTCGATCGCGAAGCGGGCGGTCTTGCCATCGGCCGACATAAAATGTTTTGCCACATCGGCGAACTGGCGATTCTCGAAGGTGTTGGCGGGCAGGTAAAAGCCGCTGGCGTTGTCCGAACCGGCGCTGGACCGCGCGGAATTTTGTAATTGGGTGGCGACCTGACTCATGCCGGACAACATTTCGATGTTGCTGTCGGCAAGGGTGTGCACGCCGGTGGCCAGGGCTTGTGCACCCGACGCGAGCTGGCTGATGCCGTTTTGGAGGCGGCGGATATTGCCGGCCATGTCGGCGGGATCGCCGAGTGCTCCGAAAGCCTTGTTCAGCGAGGTGACCGTGCTCTGCAGATCTGCTACGGTGCCCGCCGCATTGTCGCTGCCCGGCTGGTACATGTCGCCCAGGTTGGCGAGCTGGCTGAAAAAGCCGCCATCGCGCAAGGTCACCAGAATCTGCACCTGATCGCGGATCTGGGCACACTCGGGTGTGGTGGCACACCACGGGGAGGTGTTGAGCGCACCAACCAGCGGATCGATCGTGGCGATCGCGTTTTGGGCTTGTTGAGCTTCTTGACGCAGTCCCGGCCCGGTTCGGATCGCTTGATCGATGGTTGGTGTGGTAGCCGAAAGTTGCTGCAGCAGAGGGCGAAAGTGTTGAAATTGCGATCCGCTGGACTGGGCTTGGGTAAGGACCGCGGTCAGCGGTGTCAATGCCGTGCGCAGGGTGGTGTCAAGTTGCGCCAGGCCGCCGGCGAGTTGGTCGGCGCCACTGGTGAGTTTGGCCAGGTCGTCCTTATGGGCGTCTCCCTTGGCGACCGCGCCGGCCATCTTGTTGCCGATCTGGCCGTTTTGCCACGAGAGCTGTGCCTGATCGAGGCGTGCACCGGTGGGCCGAGTGACACCGGAAACCTTGGTGACGCCCGGCAATTGCGACACTCGAGACGCCATTTCATCTAGGTCGGCTAGGCCTTTACTGGTGCGCATATCTGTGGGTGATTCGACGACCATGAACTGTGTGATGACGATATCTTTGCGGAAATGCCTATCCAGCAAGCGATAGCCCTCATTGCTGGTGGTCGTCGCCGGCTGTCCTTGCCGATCGTCGTAGCTGATGTGCATAGTCAGCGCGACAGCCGCGAGGCCTAATACAAGTGCCAGGCTGGCGGCCAGCAGTGGGGCGGGTCGGCGGACCACGGCCACGGCGATCCAGTTCCAGTATCGGCGCGTGCGGTCAGCTTTGGGTTCGCCAATGCCATGTTTCGCGGCAAGCGCCAATACCGGAGGAAACAACGTTACTGTAGCTGCGACTCCGACAAAGACAGCGATCGCGCACGCCGGGCCTAATGCGCTAAATACGCTCAGCTTCGCAAAGACCAAGGATAGAAACGCAAACGCCACAGTCGCGGCGGAAGCCATGATCACCCGCCCGATGGTGGCGGTTGCGTTAATCACAGCCAGGTCAGCCGAAATCATCTGGCGGCGCTGCTCGTGATACCGGCTGATCAGAAACACGGAATAATCGGTGCCGGCACCCAACAAGATGGCAGTCATGAACGCAATCGTGAATTGCGACACCGGCATTCCTGATTCGCCCAGCGCCGAGAGCACCCCGCGCCCGACCGCCAGGCTCACACCGATCACGAGCAATGGCAGCAACGCGGTAACTAGTGACCGATAGATGACCAGCAAAATCACCGCGATCAGACCGGCTGTCACGATGGAGATGCCAATCAAATCCTGCTCAGCCGAATCGATTAGATCGCTGAATGTCGCGGGAGGTCCGGTTACACGAACGATCGTGGACGTACCGCTAAACGACTCGGCGACAATAGCGCGCACCGCCCGAACGGATTCCGCCGCTCTAGGATCGCCGAGCGTGCCAGCTACCCCGACCGGCACATACCACGCCTTGCCATCCTGGCTCATCGCCTGACCCGCAGTAACGGGGTCGGCTAACAGATCCTGAACCAGTCGCACGTGCTGGGAGTCGGCACGCAACCGCGAAACCATCGTTTTGTAGCGCTGACGCACCGGCGCAGTCAGGCCCGTCGGGTCCTCGAATGCAACAAAGACGGTGGTCTTGGACCCCTGCTCGCCGAATGCCGTGCCCATCCGGTCAACCGTCTGCAGCGATGGAGCATCAGGGGGGACCAGATTCACCGACTGCTGTTTCACAACGGTTTCCAGCTGGGGGAACAGCATCGCCAGGACGCCGGCGGTCACCACCCACGCCCCGATGACCAGCACCTTATGTCGGATGCTGAACCCCGCCAGGCGAGCTAGTCGATCACTGTATGCGCCCTCGCCCGCCGCGACCTTGCGAAGTTGCTCCCGAACTGGGCGACTCAGCGTCGCCACCCCCGAGGAAACCCACCCGTTGTCCGCCATCCCCCACCTCCGTTATCCCAAAAGAAACTAACGGTGTCGGAACAGTACCGCTAGTACCCTTTCGCTTCGTCGCCGAAACCGCGACAGGCGTGCACCCGTCGACCGCTACCGCACTACTCACCTGGATTGGCCCGAGAGCACCCCGCAGGCGACGGACCAGCATTTCGCGCCTGGCGCGACGTGCCCCTCGGCGCGCAGGTTGATTGACCGTGACGACGCACCGTCGCCGAAATTCTGAAAGGTTCATGAACGCCGCAGACGAAAAGCCAGCCGGGAAGTTAGCCTGGTGGGATCGTCGTGCACGTGGTTGTACATTTCCCGGTTCATCAAATTGTCGTCCAGGTATGAGCAGTAGCGAGGCGGGTAATGCCGAGGACGAACGCGGTCTTGGTCCGGCGGCGTTCGGTGGATGTCACTGGTAATGGTGCGGCCGCTGAGCCTGAAACCGCGAGCCGCACTCATCCACACTTGGGTCCTGGTTAGCGCAAGCAGCGCATTCATCGCAGAACGCCATCCTCGGCGTGTGCGAGTCCCTGCCGCACAAGTTGGGAGGGTTCGTGGGATGGCCTCATGAACCGACATGCCAGCCGTGCATTGGTGGCCTTTTGGACCACGGGTTGTTCGAGCCGTTGCCTGATCACGAATCCCCCTACTACGCACAAACCCCTACGAATAACTGTACTATTGGTAGCGCTATGCTACCAACAGTAGCGTTAGTTGGGTAGTGGCTGGATCAATCGCCAATGCAGATGCGATTCGGTGCGGGCCAGGTATGCGTAGGGTTTACGGTGACCATATGGAGCGCGACGGTTTTGACATGCCGGTCGACGACGATGTCGATCCGCGCCTGGTGCGCTCCCGGACCCGGCTATTAGATGCAGCCACCAAACTCCTCAGCGCCGGCGGGATTGAAGCCGTCACCATAGACGCGGTCACCAAGGCCTCTAAAGTTGCGCGCACGACCCTCTATCGCCACTTCAGCAGCTCCACTCAACTACTGGCCGCCACATTTGAACGGCTGCTGCCGCAGGTTCACCTTCCGCCGGCGACGGGATCGTTGCGCGACCAACTCATCGAACTGTTGAGCCGACAGGCCACGCTGTTCCAGGAGGCGCCGCTGCACGTCACCACACTGGCTTGGGTCGCGCTTGGCCCAACATCAAACAGCACTCAGGAGACCTACGATCGGCACGCGCTGCGGACCCGGATCATCGAGCAGTATCGCCAGCCGTTCGATCTACTTTTGCAAAGCCCCGAAGCCTGCGCCGACCTCGATGAATTCGACCCCGAGCTGATCCTGTGCCAACTCGTGGGGCCGGTCGCCTTCGCGCGCCTCACCGGGCTGCGTGCCATCGATCGTCAAGACTGTGAGCGCATCGTCGATGACTTCCTCGCCGCGCACCGCCGCAAGGTCGACGAGCCCGCATCGTAGTGATCCCGCTCCGCGGGAATGGCGCCGCCCCAGCCGCTCTGCCTGACGCGCAGTTCGGCTAATTTGCCGACCACGAGATAGGCAAAGACATATAGCCCCGGATGAGGCCCGACCGCAGGCGCTGCGCGTTCTCTAGGTCGACTTCCCAGTTGGGCACTCGGGCCAGCAGGGCGCGCAACGCTATCCGGGCCTCCATCCGCGCTAATGACGCACCGAGACAGAAGTGGATACCTCGGCCGAACGCCACTTGATGTTCGGGTTTGCGCCCGATATCGAACACGTCGGGATCAGCAAACACTCGTTCGTCACGGTTAGCCGAGCCGAACAACAGCAGCACTGAATCACCGACGGACATCGTGACGCCATGCAGCGTGACGTCGCGGGTCAGAGTTCGTGAAAGTCCTTGCACCGGTGAGTCATACCGGAGGAGCTCCTCAACTGCGGGACCAAGCAAGTTGTCATCGGCGACTAGTCGTCGGCGAATGTCGGGATCGCTCGCAAGCACTACTGCGGCGTTGCTGAGCAGGTTCGAGGTGGTCTCATGGCCTGCGATGAGCAGCAACAGGCAAAAGCCAAGGAGGTCCTCGTCAGTAAGACGCTTTCCGTCGATCTCGGCGGACACCAAGGCCGACATCAAGTCGCCGCGCGGTTCGCGTCGACGCTCGGCGAGGAAGTCGGTGAAGTAGGCATAGACGGCCGCAGCCGCGGCCAGCCCCTCGCCCATCTCACCGCGCGCCGGATTGGACTGGACCATCGTGGTTGACCACTGCCGAAACTGTGCGCGGTCCTCGCGAGGAATGCCGAGCAAATCAGCGATCACCATGGCCGGCAGGACGGCGGCAAAGTCGGCGGCAAAGTCAACCGACCCTGCGCCCCGGTCAAGGCAATCTGATAAATCCTCCGCCAGGTCCTCAATCCCACTACTTAACGCCGCGATGCGCCGCGGGGTGAACGCCTTGCTTACCAACGCGCGCAGCTGATCGTGTCGCGGGGGATCCATCAAAATCATCATGGGCAAGAACGATGCGTGGAAATCTGAGCCCGGTGGAGTTGGAAATATGCCGTCCACGGATGAGTAGGTGTGATGGTCAAGCAGCGCGCTGACGACATCTTCGTGGCGACTGAAAACCCACGTGTTGGAATCGGCTGCGCGATACAGCGGGGCTTTGTCGCGCAGCTGCCGGTAGATGGGGTAGAGATCGTCCTGAATCGTCGCATCGAACGGGTCGTAGCGAAGTTGCACCGTCGTCATCTGAGCTCCTACCGCTGTGAATCTAATTATACGGCTGTCTAATCCAGTAGTTTAGACTGTAAGTCCAACCGAGAGGAGCGTCAATGCGCGAGGTTCCGCGAAAAATTGCCGACCGCCTGCCGCCGGCGGCGGCACTTTTCGCAGACCGCGGGCTCAACGACACCAAGATCGAAGACGTCGCCGCCACCACCGGCATCGCCAAGGCCACCCTTTACTACTACTTCGCCGGCAAAGAGGAAATACTCGCCTTCCTCCTCGAAGACGTCCTACAGCAAGTCGCGCACGAGGTCGCCGCAGTCGTGGAGGCAGAAGGCTCCGCCGCTCAGCGCCTGCACGCAGTCATCAGTGCCCAGCTGCGCGTGATGGCACAGAGACCCGCCGTCTGCCGCGCTCTCATCGGGGAACTGGGCCGCGCCGCCCGCATGCCCGTCATCGCCGACATGATCAGCGCCGCATACTTCGCACCCGTCGAGACGTTACTTCGCGCTGGCGCCGGCGACGGCTCACTCGTGACCCTCGACAACCCAGCAGTTGCCGCGATCGCGCTATTCGGTGCCGTCACGACCAGCGCACTGACCTACCTAGTGCTTGACGATGCGCTCGACGAAGATCGAATTGCCAGAACAATTCACGACCTCGTTTTTGTCGGTTTACGACCGCGCTAGCCGTCCCCCGCACCGCGTGGACGGTAGTGCGCAGCTGAGCATGGCCCGCGACTCGGACTATCCGGAGCATCCAGGCGACGCGGGGTCGTCGGAGTGAGCTACAGACAGCGCGTGACGCAGCGGATGAAGTACGGCTGGCCCACCCGTATGCACCGCCAGCCGCAGCTGCTCAATGACTGTGTGCACCTGACGTCGCTCTTCAGTGTCGGAAAGTCCGAATTCATAAAGCTCCCAACGATATTTATGATCCTCCAGCCGCAGGAGTAGCTCGTTGATCACGTTGTCCAGGTCCATCTGCTCAGCGGCCAATTCCTGATGATTCCTCGGCCGCTCACCATCCGGCAGGCGCGGCGACAGTTCGATGGTCACGTGCTAAGCGTATGTAGCCGGTTGCTGCAATGCGACGGTCAGAGGTGAATTGCGTTAGATCACTTACGGCCCGCGAGTTGTTCGTCGCGCACCGCCTTCGCCCGATCCGCCGATAACGCTGCCGCGAGCTGGGATGCGAACGCTGGTCCGTCGTTCACAAGGGCGTAGCCACCCGCGAAGCCGCCTTGGCGGCAGAGAAGTCGCCTCCGACAGACGTTGCGGTGGCGTACTTTGCCAGTCTTGGAGTTTGTTCGTTGAACTGCGACGCGGGTCATTCGCGGAACGAGTGCGGTGGGGAAGCAGTGGGTGCAATCGCTATGAATGGCCTGTGAGCGAGACCACCGACGGATGATCCTTCGGGCCGTCAGGTATGCGTCCTGGGCGATCTCAACGACTGCGGTTGCTCGTTCCAACCCGTGGACCCCCCAAAAGCGACCCGGTCCGCGGCCCGGCCGCCGCCAGGCCTCCGGAACGATGTGCTGGTATTCCTTGTCGCCCAATCTATTCGGTGATGAGTGCTTCGTGAAGTAGATCGCCAAGCGTTTGGGGTCGCAAGCACGCAATCCGTTGAGGCTGTCGATAGCCGTACCGGCGCGCAAGTGGCGTGTGCGTTGTTCAGGGTCGGGATGGGCGACGACTTCCGCCCATTCCTGCGACAACCATTCGCTGAACCTACGGCCTGATCGACCGACGGTATACGGGGGAGCCATCCATAGGTGAATGTGTGGTGCGCCGCGGCGTTGAAATTCCATCTTCCAGATGTAGCGCGCTGGTTCACCCCATTCGCGCTGAAATCGTTTGCGCCACAGCATCATATGTCGCTTTACGCTGGCTCCATCGGGTGCGACCGATTCCCAGTCGCCGGGGTAGGTCAGCGTGACCATCGCGGGTACCCGTCCGCTTTCCACCATCGGCGTGTAGTCCAGCTCGGCGAAGGTGCGGCACATCGCCGCACGCGACTTGCGGGACCATTCGGTGATCGCACGGCCCGACGGGTCAGGCACATCACGACCGGCCTTTATGCGGTCTACCTCGCCCGCTACGTCCTGCATGTGCTGGCCCACGGTCCGCTCAGATGCCTTCTCCGCGCGAACGGGATTGGTCCAGCCGAGACGGACGACGCCCGGGCCGATCGTGATCCGGAATCGCCCGCACTCAGGTTCGACATCCAGCCGGTCCCGTCCATGCGCCCATGGTTCGGCCGGTTCGAACAGCGCCGCTGCCGAGGCCACCATGTTGGGCCTCGGGAACCGCAGCCCCAAGGCATCCGAGGCCGACAGTTCCGCATCAACAATGCCGTCGACGGTGTCGCGGACACTTTTGGCGCATATAACAAGCCCGTTGGTCCCAGCCGGAACACGGTCTACGCCGCTCCCGCCGTCCGACCGACCGCTACCGCTCTCGCGCCCTGCGGCCTTGCCGGCCTCGGGCACTCGCGGTCTACCGGCGTCCGCCGCTCCGTCCGTGTTCCGGCTGGCCGTTCGGGTTGTGTCCGGCCGAAGGGTGAGTCGCTCCGCAATCGAGCTCGTTGAATGCGCGCTCGACCTCGTGATGCCGGGCATCGGGTACCTGCTCCCCGGGAGCCCCCAGCGCGCATCACTGAGTGACGGGCGATGAAGGGTCCCTTGTCGGGAGTGCTGTCACCGTGTCCGGTCTGTGTCCGATCGCCGGACGAGCAGCCTGCGTCAGACGCGCTCAGCGCGGCGTATTTGACGTATGGGAGTCATTAAACCGCAGGCCAGCGGCCGTTCCATCCACCTGAAAAGCGGAAGGTCGCCGGTTCGATCCCGGCCCTGGCCACAGTCTCTGGCCTTGCGCAAGCGTGGCGCTTGCACGTTTTGGTTGATTGGGTTCGTCCAGTTCCTGTCCGTTGTTCTTCATCGAATCGCCTGTTTCGGCTGCGGAGGAGTCCGTCAAGGTGACGGCGACTTGGTCGAGTTCGCCTGAGTAGAGGTCGTCGTACACGTTAGCTATGACGGGAGGCGTGAAGTGGTAATCGCGATTTGTACATCGCGCAGGTCAGTGCCGCGTTTGTGGGCCGGCTTGGTTGTTGAGGTGGCGTAGGTCGTGGCTGTCAACAGTGCGAGGTTTGTCGTGCGCACGGCGTCTAACGGGTTCGCGCTGCGAATCGGCGAGCGCTTTCACTGGTCGTTCGCTTTAGATTGTGACGCGGTTGAAAACTCCACACGTTGCAGATAGCAACTGACCAGTTATAACGGGGTGCCGACGGTCTTAATCAAACCAGAAAGTGATCTCGTTAATGACCTCACCAACTATATCAACGCATCTGAAAGGTGAAATACCGGCCAAAACATTTGGCCGCTTCCAACGTCAGCTCGGGATGGTTCTCCCGCAGCTTATCTGCAACGTAGTATAGCGAACCGACGAGATCATATTGTGCCCAATCGACCTCAGTACGCATGGCCTCACCCATCAGCGAATCCATCTTCTCTATCAGCGCGCCACCATCCTCTTCGCCATAACGAGCGATGACCTCGCGGCTGTCGAATCCCGGACCGCGAGCTGTATTGCCAGTCGTGAAAGCCCACTCAACCGCATCGCTAAAGTTTTCGATTGTCATGTTTCTTCTTTCCTAGCACAAGAAGACTAATTTCTGAGCTCCCGTCTCATGCTGTGGATTTCGACGACTCTTGTCACAGCACTTCGCCGATGTCAGGGAGTAAGGCAATGTCTTGCGGCTGGCCATTACGGAACATAGCGGCAAGTTCACGCACCCGCCTCTTCGCCCAGCGAATGTCGAACCCGCTTAACACCTGGTATTCGTATTTGAAGCGTTCTGCTCGATCTCCCACCCATTTGGCAGCTTGGTTGCTGACAATGTCTTTGCAGTACCAGTAGAGAAGGTCGTCGAGGCTGCCCGACCGGTCGAAGCCGAGCTTTCCTCGCTCGTAGAAAGTGAAGTGGTAGGTCCCGTCGTCGGTGATGTAAATATTCAGATCGTCTCTTGTTCGTATTCCCACCCGCATCGCACGGACGCCTAGCTTCTCTGACAGCCGATCGATTTCAAGTTGGAGTTCGGCGGATCTATCGTCCAAGGCGCGGTCCATATCTATCAAATATTCCCTGGTCTACCTGCTCGGGTTTAGGATCACTTTCACGCCATCGGGACGACGACCAATCATGACTCATTCGGCGCGTTGGAGCGCACTTCGAGCCGCTTTGAATTTATGTGGATAATAAAAGATGTAGTCGTCCGTCTTTTCTGCAAAAGTTCAAACAACAGTGAAACCACTGCTATCAGAACTCGGTGTCATTCTGGATGGGGTCGCCGTCGGCAGACCTCACGACGATGGGATTCATGACACGTCGCCTACTATCGGCCAAAAGAGCAAGTTCTCGAATCGACTACTCCTTACCGTACACTTTGAGAATGCCAGTGTGCGCCGCACCATAGTACTCGACGATACGATCTCTCACCCACTCCAACTGCTCCCGGTCGGTTTCAGGTTCGAAACTGACTTGCTGAACCAACTCTTCAAGAGGCACATCAGGCGCTGTCGAAAAATTGGTGAAATACTGCCATTTGTAAGATTGGTCATGAAGACCGAATACGTTTAGTGCATCTAGCGGCGCAATCATGCAATTCACACTGCCCTCTCGCGACGATCTGTAGATTTGTATTTTACAGTCGTCGGACCGGTAGTAAACGACGGAGCCCCGTCGCCCTCCCTCATCAACACTATTGTCGACTTCGTCTAATGTAAACCCAAGGTCGGCCAATAGCGGGCCGACGATCGCTTCGACTTCTGCGGAAAAATTCTCAATCACGGCTGACCGCCTCCCACTCTCACCCAGGAATTCCCGACACGCTCGTATCCGTATGCGGACGCATTTTCGGTCAAGTACCGTATCTCCATTGCGGAAAATGACTTCGGATCTGAACGGACCACATCCTCAAGCGAAGAACATCCTTTGGGCAAAACGTATTCAATGCGGGACACACCGTCCTCCATTTGGGTGCTGAGGAACCGTTCGTTGACTTGCCAGGCCACGCCTCGCTCTTGTGCGCTAGTAAGTCCACTGGTGAGGGCATCCCAGGCTGGGTGGCCGGTGTCAAAGTAGATGCCGCCATGGCCCCGGGCTTCACCGATGTATCCGTTTTCCTGGCCCTCCCACTTACCCAGGACTACTCGGTCCGGGTTGTCGCCAATGTAGTGGGTCGACATGTCAGCGACTTGTCGGCTGAGGTCTGCAGTGGGTCCTCCGTGCGCGAACGCGGAATTGAGATCCATGGCCGCATGGTCTGCCCACGGGTTATAGGTGGCGGGCGGATCGAAACCGATCGGTGCATGCGGTGAAACCGCCGGACCGGTATCGAGCACGCCGGGGCCTAGGTCGGCGAGTTCGCCTGCACGAAATGCTGCGGCACCTTCGCCACCGAACAGCAGTCCAGGCAGGGCGAAGGCGCCGTCGGAGGCTTTGGCGCCCAAGTAGTAGGCGGGACTCGGTGAGTCCAACGCATTTTTGATTTCCTCGGTCGCCGTACCAACCGGGTTTTGGACTGTCTCGGCGGTACTTTTGAGCATCTGCTCCCATGACTCGAGGACGCCCGGTGCGCCGGGTCCTCCTTGACCGATCAGGTTTTTAATGCCCTGCTCGGTCGCCCGCCATCGGTCACCGAATCCTTCGCCGAATCCCGGCGGCGGCGGGCGTTGCGGCTCGGGGGCAACGTAGTTGGGCATACCGTTGTCGATCCACTGCTGGGTCCGCGCCACAATCGCGTCCAGGCGTGCCTCGATTTGATCGGGTGGCACACCGTCGAGGGCCATGCTTTGGCGGGCCATGGCCTTGAATCTCTCCGCGTCGGCAGGTGTTAGCTGAGGCGCCGGTGTGCCAGGAGCTCTGGGTTGGTGAAGCCGGCTCAGTAGGTCTGGCAGGCTGCCGGGGGGAGGTTGTTGGTTGGCAGGCTGACCCCTTCCCAACATGAGGTCTTCCAGTGTCGGTGGCTTGCCCGTGGGGTCGGCCGGGGTGGTCGGGCCGCCAGGTGTGGCACCGCCCGGCCCGGCGCCGGGGGGCAACAGCATGTCTTGCCACGTCCGTGGCTTGCCTCCTGGCGGATCTGCGGCGGTATCGGGAGCCACCGCCCCGGTGGCCGCCCTGAGTACAGCCGCCAAATCGGAGTTGGTCTTCTCAGCGGTGGCCAGCAGCGCCGTGATCTTGCGTCGCAGCTCGTCGACTTTGGCTTTGACCTTCTGGATATCGGCATCGGCCATGCCGCTGGTGTCCGGCGGAATCACCGCGTTGCTTGCGGTGTCGATGTGCACCACCGGCGCGGCCGCCGCCTCGGCGAAGATGTCGGCGAGTTCTTTTTTGACCGCCGCGGCTTCCTGATAGGCGTGCCCGGCGCCAGCCCACACCCGAAACGCGTTTTGCGCCGACAGCTCCATTTTGGTGCCGCTCTTGGTCATCGCATCTTGGGCGGCTGCTCCGGCTTCACCATGCCACGTAGCGAAGACCGGCAGGTTAGCGATGTTTTGCGCGGCTTCCCGGCTGTGTCGTGCGCGTGCCGCGGCAGCGTCGGCGACCTCGTGGATCTGTTCGGGGTCCCACTCCTGCAGATCGGCGAGCGTCAAACCCACCCGTCAGATCCCCATTCGGTTGGCCACCTCCGACGCGGCAGCGTCAAGTTTTATCGCCCCGTCGGTGTCCGTGGTTTCATATTCGACGCCCGCTGTGCGCAAATTCTCGGCATGCTCGCACAGTTCACGGTGGTGGCTGACGCTTTCTTCCTGCCAATGCGCAGTCAACTCGGCTAACGCCGCCGCGCTGTCCCCAATAAACCCGGCCTGGGCAGCAGCGATGCGCTCGTGCGCCGCCGCATGTCCGGTCAGGAAATCCCCGGCATTCGCATCAACCTGCTCACCCGCGAAACGCACATCTACCGGGTCTACCCGCAAATTCTCGCCCGCCACGCTCACCCGATCTTTCACACAGCCACACCCGACCGGTTTGGGCAAAAGTTTACCGCCGCCCGAGCACGCCCCAATGCGCCAAAAACTCAGGCTGGCCAGCTTCCATCAAATCCACGTCCCTGCAGGCAGCAGGTGACACCGCGATCACTGATCGCTCGATGATCGAGGACAATGCCGACCATGTGGGGCATTCGCCGGTTCCTGGTCGGACTGCTCGTCATGGCATGCGCCATCTGCTGGCCATCGTTGGCCCGCGCCGACGTACCGCCGGTGAGCGCCAAGGCACAGGCGGCGGGATTCGTCGACGTTCGAAGCGTCGTTCCGGACGCGGTCATCGACCTGCGGTATGCGACACCCAACAATTTCACCGGGATGCCGTTGTATCCCGCCAACGCGCGCTGCCTGGTGCATGAATCCATGGCACCGGGCCTTGCGGCCGCGGCGAACGCGCTGCGGCCGCAAGGCGCCGCCTTGGCCTTCTGGGACTGCTACCGACCGCACGAGGTACAGGTCAGGATGTTTCAGGTGGTGCCCAATCCAGCGTGGGTGGCGCGACCCGGCCGGTATGCACACAGCCACGAGGCGGGACGTTCGGTTGATGTGACGCTCGCCGGCACGCATTGCCAACAAGGCGGTGTCCGCTGTCTGGTCGACATGGGCACCGATTTCGATGACTTCACTCCCCGTGCCCACGCCTTCGCCACCGACAGTGTCAGCACCGCCGCGCAGAAAAACCGGGCCCGACTTCGTGATGCGATGAGCATCGGTGGGCTGCAGGTGTATTCGGGCGAGTGGTGGCATTTCGACGGTCCGGGGTCGACCGTCGACCACCCGATCCTCGATGTTCCGGTCAACTAAAAGCTAGGAGCTGCACGGTGAATCGCTACACCCACGGCCATCACGAGTCGGTGCTGCGCTCCCATCGACAGCGCACCGCCGAGAATTCCGCGGGTTACCTCTTACCACATCTGCAACCAGGGATGTCGCTGCTGGACATTGGCTGCGGACCGGGAACGATCACCGTCGACCTGGCCGCCCGCGTCGCACCGGGTCAAGTCACCGCCGTGGATATCACCGATGACGCGTTGGATGCCGCCCGTGCCGAAGCCCAGGCGTGCGGGCTGTCGAACGTCGAATTCGCGACAGCAGACGTGCACGCGCTCGAATTCGCTGATGCCACCTTCGATGTCGTGCACGCGCACCAGGTACTGCAGCACGTCGCCGATCCGGTTCAAGCACTGCGAGAGATGCGCAGGGTGTGCATGCCGGGCGGCTATGTCGCCGCGCGCGACGCCGACTACGCCGGATTCATCTGGTATCCGCAGCTTCCGGCGCTGGATCGGTGGCTGGATCTCTACGACCGCGCGGCCCGCGCCAACGGCGGCGAGCCCGACGCCGGGCGCCGGCTGTTGTCTTGGGCCAGCCAAGCGGGATTCGACGACATCACACCCGGCGGCGGGATCTGGTGCTTCGCCACGCCCGAGGACCGCGACTGGTGGGGTGGCATGTGGGCGGACCGGATTGTGCAGTCGGCGCTGGCCGACCAGCTGGTGGACTCGGCGCTGGCCACGAGCGACGAGCTCGCCGAGATCGCCTCCGCGTGGCGGGCCTGGGCAGCCGCACCTGATGGTTGGTTGGCGATCCCTCACGGCGAAATTCTCTGTCGCGCATAGCGAATCGTCTGCGCTGGCTCAGTCCAGAAACAGGTCAGGAATCGGCTGGTCACCGCCGCCGTAGCGCGACAAGTCCTGCCCACGCAAGACTTCGGCGTCGATGTAGCAGTTGCCCGTGGTCTGTCGAGCGGGACGGGAGAGGATCTCGACTGCCGCGTCGGCCATGATCTCCGGACTGCGCGACGACGCCGCAAGCCGCTGGCCGTCGGCCATGTTCGCCACTGCCGCGGTCGCGATGTAGGTCTGTGGCCACAGGCAATTGACCGCAATCCCGGTCTCGGCGAACTCGGCCGCCCAGCCCAGCGACAACAACGTCATCCCGTACTTCGACAGCGTGTAGGCGGGGTGTGCACCCAGCCAGCGCGGGTTCATGTTCACCGGCGGCGAGATCGTCAGCACATGCGGGTTGGCGGCCGCACGCAGATGCGGCAGGCAGGCGCGGGTCAGCAGGAAGGTGCCGCGAGTATTGACCTCCTGAATCAGGTCGAACTTCTTGGCCGACAGATTCTCGGTCGGTTCGGTCGCGATGGCGCTGGCATTGTTCACGCAGACGTCCAGCCCGCCGAACCGAGCGACCGCGGCGTCGACCGCGCGCTGCACGTCCTCTTCCCGGCGCACGTCGCCGACCACGGCCAAAGCCTTGCCACCGGCCGCCTCGATTTCGGCGGCCGCGGTGTGCACGGTGCCGGGCAGGCGTGGGTGCGGTTGGTCGGTCTTGGCCAGCAGCACCACATTGGCCCCTTGCTTGGCCGCGGCGATACCGATCGCCAGACCGATCCCGCGGCTGGCGCCCGAGATCACCACCGTGCGGTCGTCAAAAGTACCCATCACTCTCCTTTGGCCTGGTCAGGCATGCGGTATTGGCATTCTCTTTTTTGGCAAGTACGTTATCAGTCGATGGATAACCACACTGAGACCTCGTCCGGCATCCCGCTGGAACCCGTATACGGGCCGGGGGACCGTCCTGTCGAGCCGCCGCCGCCGGGCACCTATCCATTCACCCGGGGCAATTTCGCCAGCGGTTACCGCGGCAAGCTGTGGACTTTCCGTCAGTACTCCGGGTTCGGCACCGTCGAGGCGTCCAACCGCCGCTACCGCTACCTGTTAGACCAAGGTGGAACGGGTCTGTCGGTAGCGCTTGATCTGCCCACTCAATGCGGGTTCGACTCCGACGACCCCGAAGTGGGCGAGGAGGTCGGCCGGGTCGGCGTGGCGATCGACACTCTCGCCGACGCCGAGATCCTGTTCGACGACATTCCACTGGACAAGATCAGCACCAGCTTCACCATCAACGGCACCGCTGCGATCCTGCTGGCGTTCTACGTGGCGGCCGCCGAGCGCAAGGGTGTACCGCGGGCCAAACTCACCGGGACCATCCAGAACGACATCCTCAAGGAATACGCATCCCGCGGAACGTGGATCTGGCCGCCGGAACCGTCGCTGCGGCTGATCGCCGACACCATCGAGTTTTGCGCGTCCGAAGTGCCCAAGTTCAATGCGATCTCGGTGGCCGGCGCGCATTTCCGCGACGCCGGGGCCAACGCGGTGCAGGAGATGGCGTTCACGCTGGCCGATGGCGTCACCTATTGCGACACCGTGGTGGAACGCGGCCGGATGACCATCGACCAGTTCGCCCCGCAGATTTCGTTCTTCTTCTACACCCATGGCGACTTCTTCGAAGAAATCGCCAAATACCGAGCCGGACGGCGTCGTTGGGCGACCATCGTGCGTGAACGCTACGGCGCCACCACCGACAAGGCGTCGATGTTCCGGTTCGGCTGCGTGTGTGGTGGCGCGTCGCTGTATGCACCGCAGGCGCAGAACAACCTGGTGCGGGTTGCCTACGAGGCGATGGCCGCCGTGCTCGGCGGCGTGCAGTCGATGTTCACTGCGGCCTGGGACGAGCCGTTTGCGCTTCCCAGCGAGGAGTCCACCACGCTGGCGCTGCGCACCCAGCAGATCCTGGCACACGAAACCGGTGTCGCCCGGGTCGCCGATCCGCTGGGCGGCTCTTACTTCGTCGAAGCGCTCACCGACGCGACCGAGGGCCGCATCATCGAAATCATGCACGACCTCGAACAGCACGGCGGAATGGTGCGTGCCATCGAAGACGGCTATCTGCAAGGCCTGATCGCCGACGAGGCCTACCAGATGCACCAGGACATCGAGGCGGGCACTCGTCCGGTTGTCGGCGTCAACCGGTTTGTCTCCGAAGAGCCGGCACCCGAGATCGTCACGTACGAGCTCGACGCCGAGGGACGCGATCTTCAGCTCAAGCGATTGTCCAAGGTTCGGGCCGAAAGAGATTCGGCCACAGTGGAAGCCAGCCTTGCCGCATTGTCTCGTGCCGCCGAAGGAACCGATAATCTCATGCACAAGCTGATCGACTGCGCCAACGCCTACTGCACGGTCGGCGAGATGGTTTCCGCGCTCAAAGCGGTATGGGGCGAATTCGACCAACCGGTGGTGTTCTGAATGACAGCACGAATTTTGGTGGCCAAACCCGGCCTGGACGGACACGATCGCGGCGCCAAGATCGTCGCCCGCACCCTGCGCGATGCAGGCTTCGAGGTGATCTACACCGGGATCCGGCAGCGCATCGAGGACATCGCGTCGATCGCCGTGCAGGAAGACGTGGCCGTGGTCGGGCTGAGCATCCTGTCCGGTGCGCATGTCGCGCTGACCACCCGAACGATCGAAGCCTTGCGTGCCTCCGACGCCGCCGACATTGCCGTCGTCGTCGGTGGGACGATCCCGGAGGCCGACGTGCCCAAACTGCTGGCCGCCGGTGCTGCGGCGGTCTTTCCGACAGGAACAGCGCTGGAGGTGCTGGTGCGAGAGATCCGCCGGCTCACCGGCGTGCCCGAACCGACCGTGGAGGAACCGTGCGTCTCGGAGTAATGATCGGCGCCGAGCGCGGCGACTCGGCCCGCAAGGTCACCAAGTTGCTCGCCGATATCGAGTGGGCCGAGAACGTCGGCATGGATACCGCGTGGATCCCTCAGGTGCCCAACGATTTCGACGCGCTGACCGCGGTGGCGCTGATGGCCACCCGCACCACCCGCATCGAACTCGGCACCGCCGTCGTGCCGTTGCAGGCGCAGCATCCGATCGCCTTGGCGCGCCAGGCGTTATCGGTGCACGCTGCCACCGGCGGCAGGTTGGCCCTCGGTGTCGGACCCTCGCATCACTGGATCATCCGCGACATGCTCGGCCTGCCCTACGAACGGCCGGCCGGCTTCACCCGCGACTACTTGGAGGTGCTCGAGGCCGCATTCGCAGGACCCGGCCCGGTCGATGTCGACAACCAACATTTCTCCGTGCACAATCCGCTGGATCTGGCCGCGGTGTCGCCGCTGCCGGTGCTCGTCGCCGCACTCGGCCCCGTGATGTTGACCCTTGCCGGGGAGCGCACCGACGGCACCGTGCTGTGGATGGCCGACGAGCGAGCCGTCGCCGAGCATGTCGTGCCGCGCATCACCAAGGCTGCCGACAACGCCGGGCGGCCCGCACCGCGGATCGTCGCCGGTATTCCGGTGTGCCTCTGTGCGCCAACCGAAGTCGACGCAGCACGGGAGCGCGCCAATAGGATCCTCGGAGAGGCCGAAGTTTCGCCGAACTATCAGCGGCTGCTGGATTACGGCGACGCCAAAGACGTCGGTGACATCTGCGCCGTCGGTGACGAGGAGGCCATCCTTGCGCGATTTCGTCGGTTCGCCGACGCCGGCGTGACGGATCTTTCGGTGCGGTTGCTGCCAATCGGTGACAACCGTGACGAGCTCGTCGCGTCCAAACGGCGCACCCGCGAAGTCATCGCGGCACTGGGTGCCGATCTGGGATGACGGGACCACTGGCCGGCATCCGAATCCTCGAGGTCGGCACCATGTTGGCCGGCCCGTACGCCACCATGCTGCTGGCCGATCTCGGTGCGCAGGTCACCAAGGTCGAGCCGCCGGGCGGAGAGATCTCACGGCAGGTCAGTGACAGCTATTTCGCCAGCCTCAACCGCAACAAGGCCAGCATCTGTCTGGACCTGAACTCACAAGAAGGCCAAGCCAAGCTGGGTGAGCTCGCGGCCGAATCGCATGCGCTGCTGGTCAATCTGAAGCCATCCGCGATCCGCCGGCTGGGCCTGACCTATGAGTCGCTGCGCCGTTTCAACGACCGGATCGTCTGCGTGGCGATCACCGGCTTCGGGCTACACGGCGGCGACGACCCGGCGTTCGACTACGTCGTCCAGGCCGCCACCGGGGTAGCGGCACTGACCGGTGACCCGGATGGGCCGCCCACGTTGCCCGGTTACTCCTCGGCGGACAACTCCACGGGAATGAGTGCCGCGCTGGGGCTGCTCGCGCACATCATCTCCGGTCGCGGCGGCCAGGTCGACGTGTCATTGCGCGACGTGATGTTCTCTCAGCTCAACTACCACGCGTCCGCCTACCTCAACGACGGTGTCGAGCCGCAGCGGCGAGCCTTCGGTGCGCACTCGTATTACGTTCCGGCCCAGATGTTTCCGACCGCTGACGGCTATCTTGCACTGTTCATCACCCACGACGGTTTTTGGAAGGCGTTCGCCGGTGAAGCGAACATCGAGGGGTTCGAGTCGATGGGCGAGCGGGTAACCCGGGCCGAGGAGGTGCGTGCCATCGTTATCGACGCCTTGGCGACCGACACCGCCGCCAGTTGGGAAACGCGGCTGCGGCCACTCGGCGTGCCGGCCGCAGCCGTGCGGACGTTGCCCGATGCGCTGAAGTCGACGCCCGAGATCATTGTCACCGCAGGTGATTTCCGGCTCGTCGGCAGCCCGATTCACATCGCCGGCTATCAGCCGGATTATCGGCCGCCGCCCAAGTTGGACGCCTAAGGGTTCGAGTAGGCCCGGGTCGGTGCGATGAGAACAGCGGTGCGTCGCTGCTCGCGCATCACCCGGTCGTAGGTGTCCCAGTCGTCGTGGGTTCCGCCGGCGGCGGTGAATATTTCGCGGAGCAATAGTCGCAGCCGCTCCTCGTCGAGGTCCGGGTGTGGGTCGTCCGGGCCGATCAGCTCTGCCGACCCTTCGACGGCGGCCCACTGCCAGCCGGACTTGGCGACGACCGTGGCGCGCGGATCGGCGCGGAGGTTGGCGAGCTTGCGGGAGCCTCCGATGGCCACCAGTACGACGACCGGCACGTCGGTCAGCGGGTGTTGCAACACACCGGCATTCACCACCGAGGACTGGATACTGCCGTCCCGGCGCAAGGTACTGAACACGCACAGCCCGTGATCACGTGACAGATGATTCGCGAAATTCGAAAGCTCGGCCATGAGCTTGCGACGCTACTCGTAATGCACCGTCACTGATGGCGTGTCGGGGATGCCCTGGCAAGTCAGGACGTAGCCGTCGGCCACCTCGTCCGGCTCGAGCGCATCGTTGACCAGCATGGTCGCACTGCCCTCGCTGAGTCGTGCCATGCAGGTTCCGCAGTTGCCTGCTTCGCAGCTGAATGGCGGTGCCAGGCCGGCCCGGCGGGCGCTTTCCAACAGGGTCTCGCCGGCGACCCGCGGCACCGTCACTTTCTTGCGGTCGAGGTGAATGGTGATCGTGCCGTCGGCCGCGGCGTCGTCGAACGGTGCCGCTGCAGGCGGCTTTACCGTCGGTGCCGCGTCGAAGTCCTCGACGAACAGCTGTCCCGGGCCCGGCAGGGTGGAGCGCACCACGGTCATGAAGCCTTCGGGTCCGCAGACATAATTGTCGGCGTCGACGTCGTCGGCAATGAAATCCCGGACCGCGGCGGCGTCGAGCAGCCCTTGCTCGTTATCGAGATGCCGCACAACCGCCAGCCGACCGGGGTAACGCTCGACAAGCTCGTCCATCACCGCGTCGAAGATCACCGACGCCCGGTCTCGGTCCGCGCACAGCACCCGCAGCGGGCGGTCCGTGGTCGCCAGCGCGCTCTTGGCCAGTGACAGGATCGGAGTGACGCCGCTACCGCCCGCGAAAGCCAGCAATGGCACGGAGCTGTTGCTCAGGCAGAAGATTCCGGCGGCTCGGGTCATGGTCAGCTCGTCGCCCTCGGAGACGTTGTCCACCAGCCAGTTGGACACCTTGCCGCCCGGCACCCGTTTGACCGTGGTCATCAATTCCGTGTCCGTCTCCGGGGCGCTCGACATCGAGTAGGACCGATACAGTTCCTCGCCGTCGACGGCCACCCGAAACGTGCAGAATTGCCCGGCACGGTAACGAAAGGGCTGGTCATGTGGCGCCAGCACGAAGGTGCGGGCATCGGCGGTCTCCTTCACGATCCGGGTTACCGTCGCCCGATGAAACGCGTGCAGCTCCGCCATAGCCACCCCCTTCCGTACTTGCGTTCTTCAGTATAGAGAATACTATTCTCTCAAAGCGATAGCTTCTTCTCAATCCGTCGAGGGGCAAGGGTGACCGGACCGACCGCGCTCGCGTTCGAGGAGCGGCAGTACACCTTGCCGCAGCTGGATGCGCTGGCCGACGGCCTGGCGGCGACGCTGAGCACGCAAGGGGTCACCGCCGGCGGCCGGGTCGCGCTGATGTCGTCCAACCGACCCGAATTCGTCGTCGCGGTGCATGCCATCTGGCGACTGGCCGCGACGCCGGTGCTGATCAGCCCGGCCTGGAAGCGCGACGAGGTCGAGCACGCGTTAGCCCTGACGAACCCCGGGCACGCTGTGGGTGATCAGCCGGTGCTGTCGGACTTCATGCCGATGTTGCACCTCGACGAACCGATCGCGCCGGGCTCGCCGGTGCGGGCGTCACCGCGGGCCGAGAGCGATGCACTGCTGGTGTTCAGCTCGGGTACCACCGGTCTGCCCAAAGCTGTGCGACACACCCACGGATCCCTGCGCGCCGCGGTCGAGCACTGGCGCGATGCGCTCGCGATGACCGCGCGTGATCGAATCCAAATCACCACACCGCCGTCGCACATTCTGGGTCTGCTCAACATCGTGACCGCGTTGCAGACCGGCGTCTGGCTGCGGTTGCATCGCCGGTTCGACATCGACGCGATGCTGGCCCACATCGAGGCCGACCGCATCACTATTGAGATGGCGGTCGCGCCCATCGCGTTGTCGCTGGCCACGCACCCGCGCTTGGAGTCCTATGACCTCTCGTCGTTGCGGTTCATCATGTGGGGCGCCACGCCTGTCAGCGTGAGTGTCGCCGAAAGCCTCACGCGGCGCACCGGCATCGGCTGGGTTCCTGCCTACGGCACCACCGAATTGCCGGTCATCGCCTGCAATCCGGTTGAGGGTGCGCGACTCGATTCGGTCGGAAAGCCGGTGCCCGGCGTCGACGTTCGGGTGGTCTCGATGCAGACCGGGGAACCAGTCGGCCCGGGAGAAGTCGGGGAGATCCAGGCGCGCTCGGCGTCGCTGATGGCCGGCTACTTGCCGCACGCCGCTACCTCAGAGGCGTGCTGCGACGGCTGGTATCGCACTGGAGACGTCGGATGTCTCGACAACGCGGGCTGGCTGCGGATCACCGACCGATCCAAGGAGATGATCAAGGTGCGGGGCTTCCAGGTCGCACCCGCCGAAATCGAATCCGTGCTACACGGTCATCCCGCGGTCAAAGACTGCGCGGTCTTCGGCGTTCCCGACGGGCGCGACGGGGAGGCGGTGATCGCCGCCGTGGCAACGCACATCCCCGTTGACGCAACGGAGCTCAGCGCGCGAGTCGATGATCGGCTGGCATCTTACAAACGGCTGAGCAAAGTGGTGTTCGTCAACGATATCCCGCGGCTGCCGTCGGGCAAGGTGCTGCGTCGAACGCTGAAGGAGCGGTATGGATGTACGTCTGACAGCTGAACAACAACAACTGCGTGACGCCGCCGCCAAACTGGCCGACGACCTCGGTCCCGGATCGGTTCAAAGCCTGACCGACCAAGACCGGATCACGCGGCTGGACAAGCAGATCACGGCGACGGGCTGGCGTGCGCTGCGGTCGGACGGGGCCACCGGTGTCGAAGTCGCCATCGTCGCCGAGGAATTCGGCCGCGGACTGGTGGATGCGCCGTTTCTGGGGCCGGTGCTGGCCGACGAGCTGGCTCGGCACATCGATTCAGATAGCCGTGGCGCGACAATTGCCTTCGGAGATTATGCAATCGACGCACGCGAATACCGGCGCGCGTTGATTCTGCGTGAGACGACGGTGTCGGCCGTCGATCTGGGTGGCGCCCGGACGGGCGCGGACCTGACCAGAACCAGCGCCGAGTTCTCCGGAACGCCGAGTGTCATCGGCGAGGTGCCCAATGAGGTGGCCGCGCGCTGGCTGGCGCTGGCGCTGGCCACCACGTCGGCGGACCTGGTCGGAACGGCGCGCGGAGCGCACACGCTGGCCTGTGACTACGCAAAAATCCGTGAGCAGTACGGCAAGCCGATCGGCTCCTATCAAGCGGTCGCTCACCTGTTAGCCGAAAGCCTGGCGCTGATCGAAGGTTCGGTGAGTGTGCTGCGCCACGCGGCGTGGGCCGTCGACGAACTTCCGCCTGCCGAAGCGATTCGAGCCGCCCGGGTGGCGAAGATCTACTGCGCGCGCGCCGCGCGAACGGTCTGTGAGACTTCGGTACAAGTACACGGCGGCATCGGCAATACCTGGGAATGCCTGGCGCACGTCTACTTGCGGCGCGCACTGACATCTGCCGGGCTGTGGCCCGTGAAACTAGGGGAGGTCGACATTGGACTTTCGTGATTCGCCGGACGAGGCCGCCTTCCGGGATCGGCTGCGGACTTGGCTTGCGGTACATGCCAAGGAATTTGCGAGCTCCGGCGACGAGTATTGGAGCCGGCAGGGGGAATGGCATCGTGCGCTCTACGAAGGCGGTTTCTTCGGGTTGTCGTGGCCGCGGCAGCACGGCGGTCAGGAGCTGCCACCGGTGTACGACGTCATCGTCGACGAGGAGCTGGCCCGCGCCGGGGCTCCGCCCCGGCCCAGCCTTGGCTACCTGGTGGTCGGACTTGGACATCACGGCAGCGAAGAACTGCAGCGGCGCTTCCTGCCCGGCATGATCAACGGCACCGAGCGCTGGTGCCAGGGATTCAGCGAACCCGGCGCCGGCTCGGACCTCGCGTCGCTGAGCACGACCGCCACCCGCGACGGCGACAACTACGTGATACACGGACACAAGATCTGGACCAGCTACTCCGACGTCGCCGACTGGTGTCTGCTGCTGGCCCGCACCGATCCGGGCGCCAAACGCCACCGCGGCTTGTCGGCGTTCGTGATCTCGATGAAACAGCCCGGCGTGCAACAACGTCCGCTGCAGATGATGAACGGCATCACCACCGAGTTCGGCCAAGTGTTCTTCGACGGTGCGACGGTGCCCGCCGACCAGATGGTCGGCGCCCCCGGCGACGGGTGGGCAATCGCCATGACAGTGGTCGGACACGAACGCGAACCGTCCACGCTGGGCTATGCGGCGCGCTACGGCAAGCTGGTGCGCCAGTTGGCCGCGCGCAGCGACGGCCCACCCTGCGACGAACTCGCTTGGGCGGCAGTGCAAACCGAGATGCTGACCCATCACGTTCGACGGCGGCTGTCTGAGCAGCTCGACGGAGTGTCGCACGGATCGGACGGGTCGCTGGACAAGCTGCTGATGACCTGGGTGGAGCAGTCGGTCGGCCACGCCGCGCTGGCGGTCGGCGGGACCCAGGACGCCGACCTGCTCAGCGCCTATCTGTACAGCCGGGCACAAAGCGTGATGGGCGGCACATCACAGATACAGAAGAACATCATCGCCTCACGAATCTTGGGATTGTAGGAGTGATCGCGAACGCGGGCGAAGCCCGGGTGAAGCGGGTCACGACCATCGAAGTAGGAGTGATCGCGAACGCGGGCGAAGCCCGGGTGAAGCGGGTCACGACCATCGAAGTAGGAGTGATCGCGAACGCGGGCGAAGCCCGGGTGAAGCGGGTCACGACCATCGGAAGGAGTTTGACGTGTACGACATGCCAACCGAAATCGACGTCCGCGCCGACGGTCCGCTGCGGATCATCACGCTGAACCGCCCTGATGCGCTCAACGCGGTCAACGACGACCTGCACACCGGGTTAGCGGAGCTGTGGCCGCGGCTCAGCGCCGACCGCTCCGCGCGGGCCGCCGTGCTCACCGGTAGCGGACGGGCGTTCTCGGCGGGCGGCGACTTTCACTACCTGGCCGAATTGGCGCAGGACGCCGACCTGCGTGCCAAGACGATCGCGCATGGACGCGACATTGTGCTGGGGATGGCGCGGTGCCGAATTCCGGTAGTAGCGGCCGTCAATGGGCCGGCCGTCGGCCTCGGCTGCAGCCTGGTTGCACTGTCCGACATTGTCTATATCGCCGAAGACGCCTATCTGGCCGATCCGCACGTGCAGGTCGGGCTGGTGGCCGCCGATGGGGGACCGCTGACCTGGCCACTGCATATCAGCCTGCTGTTGGCCAAGGAGTACGCGCTGACCGGCGCGCGTATTTCTGCGGCGCGCGCCGTCGAACTCGGGTTGGCCAACCACATTGCCGACGACCCGGTCGCCGAGGCGATGGCAGCCGCCAAGAAAATCATGGAGCTGCCGCAGCAAGCGGTCGAGAGCACCAAACGGGTGCTCAACGTGCACCTCGAGCGTGCGGTGCTGGCCACCCTGGACTTCGCGCTGTCCGCCGAAAAGGAGTCCTTCCAAACCGAGGATTTCCGCTCGATCGTCACCAAACTGACCGCCGGCAAAAACTGACCCCGCTTGTCGAATTGGAGAAAAGCTGTGCCTGAAGCTGTCATCGTGTCCGCGCTGCGGACACCCATCGGTACCGCCCGCAAGGGCACCCTGCGCGACACCACCGCGTACGAGCTGGCACACCACGTGGTTGCCGAAGCTGCGGCGGACGTGGATACGGCCCAGCCCGACGACGTGATCCTGGGCGAAGGTCTGTACGGCGGAGGGGTATTGGCCCGGCACGCCGCCGTGACCGCAGGGTTGCCGTCCGTGCCTGGGCTCGCCCAGAACCGCCATTGCGCGGCCGGCCAGGCCGCGGTGCAAAGCGCGGCGGCCAGCGTGCGAGCCGGAATGGACCAGCTGATCATCGCCGGCGGGGTGAACTCCGCCTCGACGTCGCCGCGATCGCGCCTGCAGGTTGACGGGGAATGGGTCGACTGGTTCCCACCGACGCACCCGAACCGGCCGGACGCGCCGAACATGGACATGTCGATCACCGTCGGCTGGAATGCCGCGGTGGCGGCAGGCGTGAGCCGCGAGGAGATGGACGCCTGGGCGCTGCGGTCGCACCGCAATGCAATCGCCGCAATCGACGAGGGACGGTTCAAAGACGAAATCGTCCCGATCGAGACACCGCACGGGTTGTTCGACGTCGACGAGCACCCCTGTCGGGACACCACAATGGAGAAGCTGGCCGCGCTCAAGCCGCTGCACCCCGAGATCGATGGCTTCTCGATCACGGCCGGCAATGCCTGCGGTGCCAACGACGGCGCCGCTGTGCTGACCATCGCAAGCGACCGGTTGGGTCTGCCCGCGCTCGCGACCGTCCGCGCCTGGGCCTCGGTCGGTGTCGATCCCGCTGCCACCGGCCTGGCGCCGGTCGAGGCCATCCCCAAGGCTCTTGCCCGCGCACACCTTTCGCTATCCGACGTGGACCTGTTCGAAATCAACGAGGCGTTCGCGTCGATGTGCGTGGCCACGATCAAACTGCTCGATCTGGACCCCGACCGGGTCAACGTCAGCGGCAGCGGCTGCTCGTTAGGGCATCCGGTTGCGGCCACCGGGGCCCGGATGCTCGTAACGCTGGTGCACGAATTGCGGCGGCGCGGCGGCGGTTTCGGGGTCGCGGCGATGTGCGCGGGCGGTGGGATGGGTTCCGCCACGGTCATCGAGGTGCCGGCGCCATAAAATCCTGGAGATGAACATCGCCGAGTTGATCGCCGCCGCGCGGAACGGATCTCCCCGCGCGGCCGGTCGGCTACTCAGCTTGGTCGAGGGTGACCGTCGTGCCGAGGTGCTGGATAGCCTCGATCCGTCGCCGGTATACGTCGTCGGCATCACCGGGCCGCCGGGGGCGGGCAAATCGACGACGATCGCGGTTCTCGTCGGGGGCTATCGCGAGCGGGGGTTGCGGGTGGCGGTGCTGGCCGTCGACCCGTCCTCGCCATTCAGCGGTGGTGCATTGCTCGGCGACCGGATTCGAATGACCCGCCATATCAACGACTCCGAGGTGTTGATTCGTTCGCTGGCCACCCGCGGCCATCTGGGCGGACTGGCCGCCGCCGTTCCCGCGGCCATCCGGTTGCTCGGCGCATTGGCTTACGACGTGGTGCTGCTGGAAACCGTCGGCGTGGGGCAGTCCGAGATCGAAATCGCTGCGGTCGCCGACCCTACCATCGTCATCCTCAACCCGGGAGCCGGCGACGCCGTGCAGGCTGCCAAGGCGGGCCTGTTGGAAGTCGCCGACATCGTGGTGGTCAACAAAGCTGATCGGGAGGGCGCCAAGCAGACGATTCGCGATCTGCGCGCCGAGACCACGGCGCCGATCCTTAGTCTCGTCGCCGCGAAGGGTGAAGGCCTGGCGGAACTGATGGAGGCGATCGACGCCCATCACCGAACCGACAGCCATCGGCGCCGGTTGGCGCGCGCGCGGGCGCAGATCCTGTCGCTTGCGCAAACCCGACTGCGGACGCACCCGGATCTCGACCGGCTCGCGGCGTCGGTTGCCGATGGCCGCAGCGATCCCTACTCCGCCGCCGACGGGCTGCTGTCCTGACGGTTCGCCGCCCGGCTCCCGCCCTCCCGCACGCCCGCACCGCGATTGTGCAATTTCATACGGGTGCTGCGGCGTGTTGCGTATGAAACCGCACTCCCGGCAACAACTTTTGGCCCGACCGGCCAGTTGTTCACCAGAGGTAGATCGCCAGGATCGCGCCCCAAAGGGCGACGAGCCACGCATCGCTGCCTAGCCGCAACCACCGCGGCGCGGTGCGCACTTCCATGAAGTTCGCAATGATCAGATGCGCCTTGACCAATGCCAGGGCCAAGACCGCGATCGTGATCGGGACGCTGGCCGTCGGCGTCCCCTGGGCGTGCGCCGGCCCGAGCCACCAGGTGACGACGGTAATCGCCGACAGAACCAGCCACACGCCGGTGAGCCGCGCAGTCGTGGTCATCGCATCACGTACAGCAGCGCGAAGATGACAATCCACAGCAGGTCCACCATGTGCCAATAGGTGGCGCCCGCTTCGGCCATACTCACCCGCCGCAGCGTGGGATTGCGCTGATCGACGACGACGACCCCCAGTATCACCAGCCCGAGCAGCACGTGGAACAGGTGCACGCCGGTGAGCAGGTAGTAGAACATGAAGAAGTCGTTGCGTGGAAAGGTCAGTCCCTGACTGATTTTCGAATACCACTCGTAGGCTTTGATCACCATGAACAGGACGCCGCAACCACCGCCGCAGAACAGTAGTCGCACCGCGGCGGTGTGATCCGCCGAACGGGCCGCGTGCACGCCACGCGCGACGAACCACGAGCTGGCGATGAGCACCAACGTGTTGACGACCCCGATGTTGAGGCTCAGGTGCTCCTGGGATTCCAGAAAAAGAGCACGCTGCTGCGCGCGGTAGACCATGAAGATGACGAAATAGGCGCCGAAGATGATGAGGTCGCCCAGCACGAACACCCACATGCTGCCATCGCCGGGTACATGTGCCTGCGGCTTGCGGCCGACATCTGAGCGGGTTTCTGTCATCGGCCCAGCCCTAATCCTGCACCTGCTGACCGAGCGGCTGGCGGTCGACCGCCACCTTCAACAGCACGATCACACATACCTGCCAGAACCCGAAGATCGCCGTGCCCATCCAGAAACTGATCGAACCGTTCCACGCGAGTGGTCCGGATCTGAAGATGAACACCGGGGCGGCGAGCAACTCGGTGACGATCTGCCAAATCGATATGTAACCCAGCCATTTGGGAAAAACCTGGTTCTTGTCCAACAGGATGGCGATCGCGAACACCAGATATCCGGTGGAGAAACATCCCAGCGATCCGACGAAAGACAAGAATGTCAGGTCATACATCAGCGCGACGATCTCCGGGTCGCGGTCGGGCCGGAATGCAGCCGTCAGGAACGATATTGCGGCCATCAGGCATCCCGGTATCGCGCCGACGGCCAGTGCGCCCAGGTACGCATAAGCGAATACCGGGCTGACCGACATGCGCTTGATTTCATACACGACAATGCCGTTGGTCACGCCGGCGAAGCCGATGATGAGCATCAACAGCGCAAACCCGATCTGGATGGTCAACGCATGCTGATGCACGAAAGCGACCATCTGGTCGGCGGCGACATCGGGGCGCGGCGGCGGCATCACCCGTGTCAGCACGACGAAGATCAGGCCGAACATGCTGTAAAAAGTCGGGACAACCCAATAGCAGATCAGCAGATCGGTTTTGGTCCTCGGCCGGTGGCGCTCGCCATCTCCGGCGGCAGTCGCCACCGCTGAAGCCGTTGCGCTGCGGGTCATTCCGCTGCGACTCCGTCGTCAGCTTGTTGCTTGATCGCCGTACGCAGCACGACGAACATCACCGCCACATTCAACGCGAAGGCACCGATGCGCAGCCAGAACGACACCACCCCGTCCCAGGCCAACGGTCCGCTTCGAACTACGGCTGCACACGCGGCCGGTGTCATCGCCGCTGCCGTCGCCAGGCTGAATGCGCCGACCCAGCGCGGGAAAATCGGCCGGGGCCGCGCGTCGAGGTAGACGGCCACCGCAAGGCAGAGATTCTGGACCACCAGCATGCCGACCGGTGCAATGAACGTAATCCAGGCCAAATCGTTGAGTAGTTGGATCAACTGCGGATTCCGCTCGGGCCGGTAGGCGGCCACCAGCCAGAAGATGTCGGCGAGCGCGAATAACGTTGCGCCGCTGACGGCCGCGGTCAAGTAGCAGTAGGCGAGCACTTGGTTAGGTGTCGCCATCCGTTTCATCTGCACGACGATCAGCGCGAACAGCGGGATCAACATGATGCCGAACAGGTTGTAGGTGATCATGCTGAAGCGGATCATCGTGGTGTTGTGCGCGTAGAAGTCGGCCACCTGGTCGGCGGTCATTCGAGGCGACATCGGCGGAAAGAAGCCCGGGAACGCCAGAAACGCGATCAACAAAACCACGGCGACAACCGGCGTCAGCCACAAACAGATCAACTGACCGCGCACGCTCACCGTCGGTCGGACATCTTGCTCCTCGGCGAGAGTCGACATCACACCTTCCGGGATCCGAAGGGAGTTGGCACCTGCTCGCCGAACCTAGCCGATCGGCTAGGCACGGTCAATAGCCGATCGGCTAGGCTGGCCGGGTGGTGTCCACTGAGGCCGGCACGCGACTGCGTTCCATCCGGCGCAGCGCCGCTCAGACCCGCATTCTGGATGCCGCACTGCGTCTGATCGCCGAAAACGGGGTCGGCGGAACATCGTTGCAGATGATCGCCGACGCCATCGGCGTGACGAAAGCCGCTGTCTACCACCAGTTCAAAACCAAGGACGAGATCGTCATCGCGCTCACCGAACGTGAGCTCGGCGGCCTGGAGGAAGCGCTGGAGGCCGCCGAAGCCGAGCAGTCCCAGCTGCGGGCGCGCGAGTTGCTGCTCGACGGCGTGATCGAACTTGCCGTCAAGCGCCGCGGCGTGGCGAGCACGCTGCAATTCGATCCCGTCATCGTCCGCCTGCTTGCCCGACATCAGCCGTTCCAGCAATTTATCCAGCGGCTCTACGGCGTCCTTGTCGGCGACGCCGGCGACGACGCGCGAGTGACGGCGGCGATGCTGTCCGGCGCCATCGCCGTCGGCGTCATGCATCCACTCGTGGCTGACGTCGACGACGAGGCGCTGCGCTCGCAGCTGCTTCGGCTGACCCGCCGATTCATGGAGACGTCCGCTGAGTGAACGGCGTATCGGGCCGCGGATCTCCGAGCCTGGCGCGGATCGCTCCCCAGGGATCGGCGTAGCGCCCGGGGGCATGCCGGTAGGCCGCGCGCCGGGTCAAAATCTGCCGCGCCACCGGGGTCAGGAGTCGCATCGGGTAGCGCGTCCAGCCGGCCTGCGCGCGCATCTCGGCGACCATGTCGGGCCACGAATGATGTTGGAAATTCAAGGCCTGCTGCGCCCGGGTGCTATCCATCCAGTCGGTGACGAACCAGTCGGTGTCGCTGTCCGGATTGCCGGGCCTGCCCGCGGGTAGCACTCCGGCCATACCGCGGGCGGCGGCCAGGGCCGGGCCGACCTCGCCTTGCCGTAACCGGTGTGAGTCGTCGCCGGCGATCAGCAGGATCTCGCCGACGACGTCTGCGGTGGTTGCCGCCGCGAACGCGGCCGCGACGTCGCGGACATCGACGCCGTGCAGCCGCCCGTCGGTCGGCAGCAAGCTTTCGAAGTACAACGCGTCGGAACTGAACGGCATCGCGGTGGGGTCGGCGCTGAACACACCACCGAGTCGCAGCACCACCCAGTCGAGCTTCGACGAGCGCACGAGTTCTTCGGCCTCGAGCTTGTGCTGTCCATACACATCGGACGGCTTGGGCGGGGTGTCCGCCCGGACGGGAGCCGTCACCCGGTGCGGGTTACGCGCGCCGTACACGGCATTGCTGGAGGCCTGCACGAAACGTGGCGGGACCTGTTGCGCTTCGGCGGCACGCACCAACGTGCCGGTCGCGTCGACGTTGACCTTGCGGGCCAGCTTGGCGTTGGAGTAGATCTGCGGCGGGATGACGGCGGCCAGATGCACGATTGCCGCGGGCGCGGTCTCAGCGATCAGCCGATCGACCGCGGCAGGGTCGGTCAGGTCTGCCCACCGGGTATCGATGCCGGCCGGCAGCGCTCGCGCCGCCTTGTGATTGGCGGGGGTGTCGAGGTCGGCGGCCACCACCTGTCTGCCACTGGCGGCCAGCCGTCGCACGGTCGCCGACCCGACCAGCCCGAACCCTCCGGTCACCAGGACGGTTCCAGGCATGCGCCCCCTCAGCTGCACAAGGATGGATTATGACATTCTCGAATGCGGAGAGTATCATATCCGCAGGTAAACGCTGATCCAGGCCGGTGCAGAGACAGGGGAGTTTGTGAGCGGTAACGGCAAACCGGACATCGCCAAGTGGGACCCGGGCCTCACCCGACAGCTCACGAACACGATCGGGCCGATCGTCAAGCGATGGTTCCGGGCGAAGGTACGCGGCTTGGAGTCGTTTCCCGCCGCCGGCGGTGCACTGGTGGTCTCCAACCACTCCGGCGGCATGCTCACTCCCGACGTACTGGTCTTCGCGCCCGCCTTCTACCACAAATTCGGATACGACCGGCCGGTCTACACACTGGGCCATTACGGCTTGTTCATCGGGCCGCTAGCCCAATGGCTGATCCGGGCCGGCGTCATCCACGCCGACCGCGAAAACGCTGCCCAGGCACTGCGGTCCGGTGGGGTGGTACTGGTCTTCCCCGGTGGCGACTACGACTCGTACCGGCCAACGCTGAGTGCCAACACCATCGACTTCCAAGGCCGCACCGGATACGTGCGCACTGCCATCGAGACCGGCGTCCCCATCGTGCCGATGGTCTCCATCGGGGCCCAAGAGAGTCAACTGTTCCTGCTGCGGGGTGACCGGATAGCCAAACTGCTGGGACTGTACCGGGCGCGAATGAAAATCCTGCCGGTCAGCTTCGGTGTCCCGTTCGGACTCAGCGTGATCTTCCCGCCCAACCTGCCGCTGCCCACCAAGATCGTCACCGAGGTGCTGGAGCCCATCGACGTCGCGGCCCGGTTCGGTCCGGAACCGGATATCGCCGAGGTCGACACGCATGTGCGTTCGGTGATGCAGGCCGCTCTCGACCGGCTCGCGCAGCAGCGCCGCTTCCCACTGCTGGGGTGAAGCGGCTAGCCGTTGGCGGTTGCCGGCGCCATCGCCGTTTCGACCCTGGCTGGTTCGCCGGGAAAGCCTGCGGCCCCCCGGATTTCACCGAACGCATGAATCATCGCGTCGGTGGCTTCGTGGATGTCGTTGAAGGTCCGATCGTCGGAGAGTACTGAGATGTCGACCTGGTCGGCGTAACTCCACACCGTGATATTGACCGCGGCGCCCGCGGAAAGAATTCCTACCGAGTAGATTTCGGTCACCGGAGCGCCTCCGATCGTGCCGCGTTCCCGTGGCCCGGGCACATTGGAGACCGCAACGTTCATCGCCCTGTTCTGTGCCGCCCGTTTCGACGACCACCGAAAAAGGGCCGGGGTCAACGGCGGCGGCAGATACGCCATCAGCCGGCCCTGCAGCTGCGGGCCGAGCAGATCGTGATCTTCCTTGGCGATAGTCGTGGACACCGAGACCAGACGAACCTGCTCGAGTGGATCGTCGACGTGCACGGGCAACGACACCGACAGTCCGCTGATTTCGTTGCCGGAGATCCGGTCTGGGGATCTGTCCGTGCTGACCGGCACCGAGGCGATGATCGGCCGGTCAGACCTGCCGTCATAGCGCAGCAACACCTCTCGCAGCCCGCCCGCGGCGATTGCCAGGACGATGTCGTTGAACGTCACGCCGAGGTGTTTGGCAGTCTCCTTGACTTCGGCCAGCGACAGGACAGCGGTGGCGAACGTCCGTACCGGCGAGACGACATGGTTGAGAAAGGTCGGTGGCGCTTTGAAATTTTCGGCCAGATCGGGGTGTTCGCCGCGATTCCGCGAGCGCCGCCGGACGCGGGAGATGCCACGTGCGGCGTCGGTAGCCAGCCGCGGCAGCGCGGCAACCTGCCGCATGTGATCGCGTCCGGCCGCCCGCAACAGCTCGGTCCTGGTGGGCAGGGCGCAGCGTTCGTAGTCGGCATGTTCGTCGCCGGCCGATTTCTTCAGATCCATCAGCAGCGCCAGTAGGTTCGCTGAGGCAACCCCGTCGGCGAGCACATGATGCACCTTGCCGATCAGCGCGAAGCGATCGTCACTCAGGCCCTCGGCAAAGTAGAACTCCCACAACGGTCGGCTACGGTCGAGCGGCGTGCTGGCGATCTCGCCCATTACCTGGTCAAGCTCTCGTCGACCGCCGGGCTGCGGAATCTGCACCCGACGTAAGTGATAGTCGAGATCGACCTCGCAATTCTCCAGCCACATCGGGTGGTGTAGCCGCCAGGGAATATCGACGAGCTTGAAGCGCAGTGGGTCCAGCAGGTGCAGGCGACGCTCAAAGGTCTGCCGAACCACCTCGATGCTGAACTCACCGTCGAAGTCGGTGGCGTCGATGATCCCAACCTTCAGCGTGTGCGTGTGCAGGCTGGGGGTTTCGGTGTACAGCAACATGGCGTCCATGCCGTTGAGTCGCCTCATTGCCCACCTCGATCGCTAGCGACTCGGTTGATGGAGCTATCGAACCATCCGCGCGGTGCTGATCGGTGGTTTCGGAGAAAAGTCGTGTTCGCCGGCGGAACGCGTCAGGCGTCAACCGAGCGACCGGTGGCCGCGGCATGCGCGGCGCGGAATGCGAAAACCATTGCCGGTCCGATGGTTCCACCGGCACCGCCGTAAGCCCGGCCGGTTACACCCGCCATCGCGTTGCCGGCGGCGAACAGCCCCGGTATCGGCTCGCCGTTGACGTGCAGGACGCGACCGTCACCGTCGGTGCGCGGTCCGCCCTTGGTTCCCATCGCACCCACTGACACCGGGACCGCGTAGTACGGAGCGTTATCGACTGGCCCGAGCGTCTTCTCGGCCAGCGTCGTCGCCCGCTCGTCACCCCAATATCCGTCGTACGCGCTCGATCCGCGGCCGTAGTCGGGATCGTGGCCGGCGGCCACATTGCGGTTCCACTCTGCGACCGTGCGGGCCAGCCCGTCGGAATCGATACCGGCCCTGGCGCCCAATTCGGCCAAGTCCGGTGACGCGCAGAACCAGTCCGGCACGGGCTCCCCGGGGGCGACGCCCAAAAACCCATAGCGTTTCAGGTGCAGCGAATCGAACACGATCCACGCCGGATCGTTGACGTACCCGTCGCGCGGGTCGAGGTAGTGGAATGCCCCGGCCATCGAGTTGTAGTCACACGCCTCGTTGACGAATCGTCGTCCGGCGCGGTTGACGATGATGCTGCGCGGGCGGGTCCGCTCCAGCCGCACACTGCGGCTGCGTTGTTCGCCGTCGATCGTGTCGCCGGGGATCTGCACGATGGGCACCCACCACGCTTCGCCCATGTTGGCCAGATCGGCCCCGTGCGCCATCGCCATCCGCAAGCCGTCTCCGGTGTTGTTGGGCGGCGAGACCGCTCCGTGCATCGGGCCGCGCAGAAATGCGTGGACCAATGGCCGGTTCCACTCGAACCCGCCGGTACCCAGAATCACGCCGCGACGGGCGCGCACGGTCAGCTGTTGTCCGTCGCAGAGAACCCGGACGCCGGTAATCCCGTCGTCGTCGGCAACCAGCTCCTCGGCCCGCGCGTTGGTCTGCGGTGTCACGCCCAGGTCGAGTAATCCCTTGAGTAGCCCGGCAATCAGCGCGGTGCCGGCCACGCACAGGTCCGATGCGTGCTCGTCGACCTCCGCGTGCAGCCGCGCCCGGGTTTCGGCGTCGAATCCGACGTTGGACCAGTCAGCGGGAAACGAGGTGATCCGGTCGCGCCACTGGCCCAGCCGGCTCAGATCGAAGGGTGCGGCGCTCAGCGACCGGCCTCCGGTGGGCCGCCCGCCAGGAAGCTCGGGTTTGTAATCGGGGAAGCCGGTGGCGATTTCGAAGCGCAGACCGCTGTGCGCCTCGACGAAGTCGAGCATGGCCGGGCCGGTGCGGACGAATGTGTCGACCAGCGCCTCGTCCATCGAACCGAGCGACTGCGCCTGCAGATAGCGCAATGCGTCGGCGACCGTCAATTCTTCGTCGGGACAACGACGATGCGCGGGAATCCACACCACTCCGCCGGACACCGCGGTGGTGCCACCCACGGTTGCGGCCTTCTCGTAGACCGCCACCGACGCGCCGTCGGCGGCTGCCGTCAGGGCCGCCGTGAGGCCGGCGCCGCCGCTGCCCAGCACGTCGACGTCGACTTCATGGTCCCAAGAAGGCATGGGTGCGCGTCCTTTCAGCCGAGGATTTCCGACAATTGCTTGGCCGCCGTGATGACGGCGTCCTGCCCGCCCATCACGACGCCTTCCCGGTGTGAGATCAAGTTGATACACGTCGGCGGTGAGGGTGGCTCCCGGCGCACCGGCACGGCCAGACCGTAAGTGTTGGGCTCGATTTCGCCGTGGGTGATTACCCAGCCCCGCGTGCGCGCCTCGGCGACGAGATCGCGTTCTGCCGGCCGCGCCGGCATGCTCGCCAACAGTGCGATCCCGGCCGCGCCTCGGTCCAACGGGTATCGACTGCCCTCGTGAAACGCCAGCTGATAGGGAACCTGGGTTGGCACGATCACCGCGATCGCCACCTGCTGATCGCCCTCGGCCACCAGCAATGACACGGTGGTGCCGAGGTCGTCGGCCAACGCCCGCAGAATCGGCACGCTGAGCTGGCGCAGATTGCGATCGAACGAGGCCCCCAGCACGGCAAGGTTCGCCGCCGGGCGGTAGCGGCCATCGTCGCCCTTGGCGATCAACCTGAACTCAGCCAGCGTGCCGAGCAGGCGGTAGGCAATCGTCCGGTGCACCCCGACGGCGTCGGCGACCTGTTGCACGCTCAGACCCGAAGGCGCCGCCGCGACCAGTTGCAGGGCGCTGAGTCCTCTGGCCAGCGTCTGTGACCCGTTCACGGCCGCGGCGCTTCCCTTGACAGACAACCGGCGGAGAGTGATGCTCTATATATAGTGCACATCACTGTGCGATTTTAGCACACGATGGTTGCGCCCGACGAGAACCAGACTTCCGCAGAAGGAGCCAGGTGGCCGAGTACGAAAGCGTCTGGAGTGACCTCCAGGGTGTCCCGTGCGAGCAGGGCTACCTCGACGCCGACGGCGTTCGCACCCGCTTCCTGCGCGCCGGCGACCCGGGCAAACCGGTACTCGTGCTGTTGCACGGATCAGGCGGCCACGCCGAGGCATACGTCCGCAATCTGGAAGCACATGCCGAGCATTTCTGGACGTGGTCCATCGACATGTTCGGGCACGGCTACACCGATAAGCCCGGTCATCCGCTCGAGATCAGTCACTACGTCGAACATTTGCTGGCGGTTCTGCGCACAATCGGCGCCGAGCGAGCCAGCCTGTCGGGTGAGTCGCTCGGCGGTTGGGTCGCCGCGCGCGCCGCTGCCGATCACTCCGACAAAGTCGACCGGCTCGTGCTCAACACCGCCGGCGGTTCGCAGGCCGATCCCGAAGTGATGCAACGTATTATCACGCTGTCGATGGCAGCGGCCGAGAATCCGACCTGGGAGACCGTGCAGGCCCGGATCAAGTGGTTGATGGCCGACAAGTCGAAGGGCTACGACGACTTGGTCGCCAGTCGGCAGCGGGTATATCGCCAGCCGGGTTTCGTCGCCGCGATGCGCGACATCATGGCCCTGCAGGATCCCGAGATCCGGGCGCGCAACCTGCTGGGGCCGGCGGAGTACGGCCGGATCACTGCGCCCACCCTGGTGTTGTGGACCAGCGATGACCCCACCGCCGATGTCAGCGAGGGCCGCCGGATCGCGTCGATGATTCCCGGCGCGCGCTTCGAGGTGATGGGCGGTTGCGGACATTGGCCGCAGTATGAGGACGCCAAGACGTTCAATCGGTTGCATCTCGACTTCCTGCTGGGACGCTGACGTGACAACAGATCTCGACGTCGTCGTGGTCGGGGCAGGCCCCGTCGGCCTGACGCTAGCCAACATCCTCGGCCTGCACGGTGTTCGCACCATGGTGGTCGACGAGCGGGAAACGTTGATCGACTATCCGCGCGGGGTGGGCCTGGATGACGAGGCACTGCGGACCTTCCAGACCATCGGACTGGTCGAGGCGATCCTGCCCCATACCGTGCCGAACCAAATTCTGCGATTCGTCGACGCCAAGCGCCGATTGCTGGCCGAGATGGCCCCCGCCGATGCCCGGTTCGGCTGGCCCAAGCGCAACGGCTTCGTGCAGCCACTGGTTGATGCCGAATTACTGGGCGGCTTGGACAGATTCGAGCACGTCGAGGTGTGCTGGAATCGCCCGATGACCTCATACGCGGAAGCACCGGACGCCGTGACAGTCGAGCTCGGTGGCGACGGCGATCCGTCGAGCGTGCGGGCGCGCTATGTCGTCGGCTGCGACGGCGGGCGCAGCGCCACCCGGCGGCTGATGGGCGTGTCCTTCGACGGCACGACCTCGCCGACCCGATGGCTGGTCGTCGACTTGGCGAATGATCCACTCGGTCATCCCAACAGTGAAGTCGGTGCCGACCCTGAGCGACCCTATGCGTCGATCTCTATCGCGCATGGAATCCGGCGGTTCGAATTCATGATTCACGCCGACGAATCCGATGAGCAGGCGCAGGACCCGGACTTCCTGGCGCGCATGCTTGCTCCGTTCGTGCCATATCCGGATCGGGTCGAGGTGATCCGGCGGCGGGTGTACACCCACCACTCCCGGATCGCGGGCGCGTTCCGCCGCGGTCGGCTGCTTCTTGCCGGCGACGCCGCACACTTGATGCCGGTCTGGCAAGGGCAGGGCTACAACAGCGGTATCCGGGACGCGGCGAACCTGGGCTGGAAGCTCGCCGCAGTGGTGACCGGCCAAGCCGACGAGGCGTTGCTCGACACCTACGACGTCGAACGGCGCAAGCATGCCCGGGCCATGATCGACCTGTCCACCATGGTGGGCCGGGTCATCTCCCCGACCAACCGAAGGGTCGCCGCCGTCCGCGACCTCATGGTGCGGTCAGCCTCAATTGTGCCCTCGCTCAAGCGGTATGTGCTGGAGATGCGGTTCAAGCCGATGCCGCGCTACGAGCACGGCGCGGTTGTGCATTCCGAACCGCGCCGCGAAGACTCGCCGGTCGGCACCCTGTTCGTGCAGCCGCGCGTGGATACCCGCGAACAGCGCAACGTGATGCTCGACGATGTGCTGGGCGCCAACTTCGCGGTGCTGGCGTGGAACAACAATCCGCGGGAAATTCTGGGGGAGCAGGCGTTTGCGAGCTGGAAAGCGCTCGGCGCGCGGTTTGTGGCAGCGCGTCCACTGCCTCAGCTGCAGTGGACCGGTCACGACGATCCCGACGTGGTGATCGTCGGCGATCGCGACGGCGATCTGAAAACCTGGTTCGACGCCCATCAGGAATCCGTATTGTTCCTGCGTCCCGACCGTTGCATCGCTGCCGCCGGAATCGCTCAGCTCGCACCGGAACTGAGCGCGGCACTTTTCGACGTCCTCACCTTGACTCCGGGAGGGGGTGATTCTCGAAGTGCCCATAGCCCTGTGCTGTATGTCCCACAGCCCGCTACTGAATCTGCCGGGGCCGCCCAAGGACCTCATTGATGACATCGCCAGTGCGGTGGCGCAAGCTCAGGATTTCGTTCGCGGGTTCGACCCCGAACTCGTAGTCATCTTCGCGCCCGACCACTACAACGGATTCTTCTACAAGCTGATGCCGCCGTTCTGCATCGCCACCGGCGCAGCGGGTGTCGGCGACTACGGCACCCACGCCGGACCGCTCAACGTTCCCGATGCGATCGCGATCGCCTGCGCCAAAGCGGTACTCGATGCGGGCGTCGACCTCGCGATTTCGGCGAGCATGGCGGTGGATCACGGCACCGTCCAACCCCTGGAGAAACTGTTCGGCGCCGCCACGGCACCCCAGGTGGTGCCGATCTTCATCAACTCGGTCGCCACACCGCTCGGCCCGCTTCAACGTTCTCGAGCACTGGGAACCGCGGTCGGCCACTATTTGGCAACGCTGGACAAGCGGGTCCTGGTGGTGGGATCCGGTGGCTTGTCCCATGATCCGCCGATAGCGACCTTGGCGACGGCAACCCCGCAAGTAGCGGAACGGATCGTGCACGGCAAACCGATGACCTCCGACCAGCGTCAGGCCCGACAGACGGCGGTGATCGAGGCGGCGCAGGCGCTGGCCGAAGGGCGCAGCGACCGTCAACCGATCAACCCGGCCTGGGATCACCGATTCCTCGAGATCGTCGACTCCGGTCAGCTTGCCGACCTCGATGAGTGGTCCAACTCGTTCATCGCCCATGAGGGCGGCAACTCCGCGCACGAGATCCGCACCTGGGTCGCGGCTTTCGCTGCGCTGGCGGCGGCCGGCCCCTACCAGACCGAGGTGCGCTATTACAAAGCAGCCGCCGAACTCATCGCCGGGTTCGCCATCCGCACGGCGATGTCGACATGACGGAAACGGTCGAGCACACCGTCGACGTGCTGGTCGTCGGTTCCGGCGGCGGCGGGATGACCGCCGCCCTGACGGCCCACGCTTCGGGTCTGGACACTCTGGTCGTCGAAAAGTCGCACCACTTCGGTGGTTCCACGGCGCTCTCGGGCGGCGGAATCTGGGTGCCGGGCGCGCCCGCGCAACACCGGGAAGGTTACGAACCGCCTCGCGACGGTGTTGTCGAGTATCTGCAGCGCATCACCGAAGGGCTCGTCAGCGATGCGCGGATCCGGCAGTACGTCGACTCCGCGCCGGAAATGATGGCGTTTCTCGAACAACTCAGCCCATGGTTTGAGTTCGTGTGGAAACCCGGCTATGCCGATTACTACCCGGAACTGCCCGGCGGCTCCGAACTCGGCAGCACGATCAATGTGCCTCCCATCGACCTGCGCGAGTTGGCCGAAGAGGAGCAAAACCTGCTGCAACCCTTGGCGCTGGCTCCCAAGGGAATTTGGCTTGGCCCCAAGGAGCTTCGATCGTTCTATCAGGTGCGCCAATCCTGGGCGGGGAAGGCCGTTTTGGTGAAGCTGATGTGGCGGATGATCCGGGCGCGGCTCTTCGGCGACCGCGTCGCGGCCATCGGTCAATCGCTCGCAGCACGGCTGCGGCTGGCGATGAAAGACCGCGACATCCCGCTGTGGCTGGACTCGCCGATGACACAATTGCTCACCGACAACGGCGGATCGGTCATCGGCGCCGTCGTCGTCAAAGACGGGGTATCGCAGCAGATCCACGTCCGCCGGGGAGTCATTCTGGCCACCGGTGGATTCGACCACGAGCTGGCCTGGCGCAAAGAGCACCAACCGGTCGTCGACCATGATTGGAGCTTTGGCAACCCCGCGGCCACCGGCGACGGTATCCGTGCGGGCCAACAGGTGGGCGGCGCCACCGACCTGCTCGACGAAGCCTGGTGGTTCCCTGCCATCCAATGGCCCGATGGCCGAATGCAGTTCATGCTCAACGAGCGCATGATGCCGGCGCAGTTCATCGTCAACGGCGCGGGCAGACGTTTCATCAACGAGGCGGCACCCTACATGGATTTCGGCCACGCCATGCTCGACGGGCAGAAATCCGGGATCACCCACATCCCGTGCTGGCTGATCACCGACCACCGGTCCTGGAACCGTTACGTTGTGGCCGGGCATCTGCCGCTACCCAAGATTCCGGGCGCCCCGGTGCCCACCGGACGCAAGGTGCCGAAGGCCTGGCTGACGTCGGGTGTGGTCAAAGCCGCCGACAGCTGGGATGAGCTCGCCGCCGAGATCGGGATCCCGTCCGACCAACTACGCGAAACCGCAACACGTTTCAACCAGCTGGCCCGCAACGGTCATGACGACGACTTCAACAGAGGTGACAGCGTTTACGACAACTATTACGGAGATCCTACCCTGGCCAACCCCAACCTGTATCCACTCGGCAAACCGCCCTATTACGCCTTCCGGGTCATTCTCGGGGACCTCGGCACGTCGGGCGGTCTGCGCACCGACGAGTGCGCCCGGGTGCTTCGCAACGACCACACCGTGGTGGGCGGCCTCTACGCGGTCGGCAACACCGCAGCACCCGTCATGGGACGCAGCTATGCCGGTGCCGGCGCGACAATCGGCCCGGCCATGACATTCGGCTACGTCGCCGCCAAACACCTTGTCAGCCAAAGCTCATCACTTATCGGAGGTAACCAGTGAAGATCTCGCTGTTCTACGAATTCGCCCTGCCCCGCCCGTGGCAGCCCGACGACGAGCGGATCCTGCTGCAGGACTGCCTCGACGAAGTGGAGGCGGCCGATAAGGCCGGCTTCTCCACGGTCTGGCTGACCGAGCACCACTTCCTGGAGGAGTACTGCCATTCCACCGCGCCCGAGATGTTCTTGGCCGCGGCCAGCCAGCGCACCAAGGACATTCGCCTGGGCTTCGGCATCATGCACCTGCCGCCGGTCGTCAACCATCCGGCCCGGGTGGCCGAACGCATCGCCACCCTGGATCTGATCTCCAACGGTCGGGTCGAGTTCGGCACCGGAGAGTCGTCTTCGGTCGGCGAACTCGGCGGCTTCGGCATCGATCCCGCCGATAAGCGCACGCAGTGGGAAGAGGCACTCGAAGTGGCGATCCGCTGCATGATCGAGGAGCCGTTCACCGGATTCAAAGGCCAGCACATCGAGATGCCGGCCCGCAACGTCATCCCCAAGCCGGCGCAAAAGCCGCACCCGCCGGTGTGGGTGGCCTGCACAAGGCCGGCATCCGTTCAGATGGCGGCCCAAAAATGCATTGGTGCACTGAGTTTCGCTTACACCGGGCCGGGTCCGCTGACCGAGCGGGTGAACGGCTACTACAAGGAACTCGAGGAAAGCGGCGTCCCGGTCACTCCGCAGATCAACCCGAACATCCTGGCCATCGGCGGCGACCTGTCGATGATGGTGGCCAAGACCGACGAGCAGGCCCTTGACCGACTCGGAATGGGTGGCGGCTTCTTTTCGTTCGGGATCATGCACTACTACATGACCGGTGTGCACACCCCCGGACGCACCGGCGTCTGGGAGCGGTATCTCGAGGAATGCGAGAAAGACCCGACGCTGGCCTACGGGCCCGGCCGCGGCGCGATCGGCTCACCGGCCACCGTGCGAGAGTTCCTGCGAGGCTACGAGGACAGCGGCGTCGACGAGATCATCCTGCTGCTCAACCCGCGCAGCCACGAGGGCACCATGGAATCCATCGAAATCATGGGCAAAGAAGTACTGCCGGAATTCATCGAACGCGACGCCAAAGCGGTGGCCGAGAAGACCAAGCGGCTAGCGCCGGTCGTCGAGAAGATCGAGGCGCGCCGCACGGCCTCGACCGCACCGGAGTTCGACGAAAGCTACTCCTTCGGCGGGCTGCCCACCGGCCGGGGAGGGAAGTTCACCGCCAGCGAGATCCCCGAAGCCATGGCCGAGATCAACGAGGGCCGCGTCCAAGCGGCGCAGCGCGCCAAAGAACAAGGTTCGTGATCGAGCAACTGTGGCGCTATGACGGCCGCCGGGCGGTCGTGACCGGATGTGCTTCGGGCATCGGTGCGCAGGTGGTGGCCCAACTCGCCGAACTCGGGGCCGAGGTCGTCGGTCTGGACCGTGCGCGACCGACCGTCGAGATCGACGAGTTTCACGAGGTTGACCTGACTGATGCCGGGTCGATCGATCGTGCGGTGGCATCCGTTGGCGGGCAGGTGGATGCGCTGTTCAATGTCGCCGGTGTGTCCTCAGGGATCGGCGATCCGCTGCTCGTCGTGACGGTCAACTTTCTGGGCCTGCGGCATCTCACCGAGGCGGTGATCCCCAAGATGCCCGCAGGGTCGTCAGTGGTCAGTGTGTCCTCGCTGGCAGCAGCCGGCTACCGGGATCGTCACCAAACAACGGCCGGGCTGCTGCATACCGCGACGATGGCCGAGGGCATCGAGTGGTGCCACCGCCACCCCGATGCGCTGACCGGTGGGGGGTACCGGTTGTCGAAAGAAGCGATCATTCTCTACACCATGAAATGTGCCGCCGCCCTCGGCGCCAGGAGTATCCGGATCAACTGCACCGGCCCCGGGGTGACCGAAACACCGATTCTCGACCAACTACGGACCGCCTACGGTCAGGATTATCTCGACGATATCCCCAAGCCGTTGGGCCGAGTCGCCGAGCCCGACGAACAAGCCGCAGTGCTGGTGTTTTTGAATAGCCGCGCTGCCAGCTACATTTCGGGACAGGTCATCTGGGTCGACGGCGGAACCGTGGGCGTCTCGATCGCCGGTGAACTCGAGGGAGGAGCCGCATCGTGGCCGGCCTGACCGACTTTCGTCGCGCCGCACGCGAGGTCAGCAACTGGGGCCGGTGGGGAAATACCGACGAGCTGGGCACCCTGAACTTCATCACCACGGACAAGATCGCCCAAGGAGCGAGCTTGGTCAAGCACGGCAAGGTCTTTCCGCTCGGTGTGGACTTCGGGTCAGCAGGCCCGCAGGGCGCGTTTCAGTTCCGGCACAATCCGATCCACGTCATGACCGTCGACGGCGGCGACACCAGCACGCTGGCCCAACACGGACCGCAGTGGGACCGCAACCCGAGCGCACAGGAGCTCAGTAAATACTTTCAAGACAATCCGTTCCGCTTCAACGACGACATGATCATCATGCCGCTGCAGGCCGCTACCCAGTGGGATGCGTTGTCCCACGTCTACTACGACGACCAGCTCTACAACGGCTTCCCGGCGGGTTCGGTCACCAGCTTCGGCGCATTTCACTGCGGCATCGACAAGGTCGACGGCAAAGGCATCACGTCCCGCGGTGTGCTGCTGGATTTGGTCCGCCACCGCGGTGCAGACACGTTCCTCGAACTCGGCAACCCCATCACGCCCGGCGAACTCGACGACGTCGCCCGCTCACAGCAGGTGGCGATCGGACGCGGGGACATTGTGCTGATCCGGACCGGCTGGTGGGCGCGGTTTCTCGAGACCGGTGACGGCAGTGAGCTCGGTGCGGGCCTGGACTGGCGCTGCGCTTCCTGGTTACACGACCACGACGTCGCGGCCGTGGCCGCCGACAACCTGATGGTCGAACACCCGGTATCCGGGGTCGAGGGAACGTATTTGCCGATGCACATGCTGTGCCTGCGTGACATGGGTTTGATGCTCGGCGAGTACTGGGACCTGACTGCACTGGCAGCAGACTGCGCAGCCGACGGGGTCTACGAGTTTCAACTGGTCGCCCCGCCGCTCAGAGTCGTTGGCGCGGTGGGGTCTCCGGTGAATCCCATCGCAATCAAGTAGGGACGAAGATGACCAAACTAACTGAGGCCGGGCCACTGGTCGTCGGTCTGGGCGGGACGTTGCGATCGAACTCGTCGACCGAACGGGCGCTACGGAACTGTCTGACAGCCGTTGAGCGCCAAGGTGGACGCACCAAGCTGTACTGCGGCGAGGACATCGATCTGCCGATGTACAACCCGCACGAACCGGCCCGAACAGCCAGAGCCATCGAGCTGATCGGCGCGCTGCGCGAGGCGGACGCCGTCATCGTCGGCTCACCCGGCTACCACGGCGGCATCTCGGGATTGGTGAAAAACGCACTCGACTACATCGAGGACATGCGCGACGATTCCCGGGTGTACCTCGACAACAAGCCGTGGGGATGTATCAGCTGCGCTTACGGATGGCAGGCGGCGGTGGGCACGCTCGACCAACTCCGGGCGATCGGTCACGCGCTGCGCGCCTGGCCCACTCCGCTGGGCGTGGCGATCAACTCGGCAGACCAGATCTGGGATACGGCCGGAGCACTGGCCGATACCGGTGTGCAGGCTCAGCTCGACCTGTTGGCATCCCAAGTGCTGACGTTTACGCGGTCGGCTCCCGCCCCGAGCGCCGGCTGAGCGGCCGCCGTGCGTTTTGTGCTGGTACATGGTGGTTTCCACGCTGGATGGTGCTGGGCACGCACGGTTGCCGAGTACCCGAACTGAGGAGCCTCGTTGGAGATCCAGCACAAGACCACCGTGATCGACGGGCTCGTCACCAGCTACCTGGAAGCCGGAGCTGGCGATCCGGTCGTTTTGCTGCACGGCGGGGAGTTCGGTGTCAGCGCGGAAATCGGTTGGGAACGCAACATCGCGGTCCTGGCCGCCAACCATCGGGTCCTGGCGCCGGACATGCTGGGTTTCGGGCGGTCGGCTAAGGTCATCGACTTCAACGACGGGCGCGGTATGCGGGTCCGCCACGTCGCGCGGTTCTGCGCTGAGTTAGGAATCGACTCGGCGTACTTCGTCGGCAATTCGATGGGCGCCATCATGCTGCTCAACGACGCCACGTCGGATTCGGCACTGCTGCCGATACGCGCCATGGTGGTCATCTGCGGCGGCGGAGACATCCAGCGCAACGATCACATGCAGGCGCTTTACGAATACGACGCCTCCTTCGAGGGCATGCGCCGCATCGTGGCGGCCCTCTTCCATGATTCCGCCTACCCGGCCGACGACGACTACGTGCGCCGCCGTTACGAATCCAGCACCGCGCCTGGTGCCTGGGAAGCCGTCGCGGCGGCGCGGTTTCGTCGTCCCGGCGCCCCGCCGCCACCGAACCCGTCGAGTAGCCGTGCGTACCCGCGCATTTCGGTTCCGACTCTGGTAATCGAAGGGGCGTGCGACAAACTACTTCCGCTCGGTTGGGCCAAGCAGATTGCCGACCAGATTCCCGACGGCCGTTCGGCAGTGGTCGAAGCGGCGGGCCATTGCCCGCAAATCGAGCAATCGTCAAATGTCAACGAATTGCTACAGGAATTTCTCCGCTGACCGCACAGCGACAAACGACCGTTCATCCTCGGCTGTTACCTACTCACGGTAAGCTCAGCGTTCTGTTGCCGACTATTGCCGAGCAGCGATGCGCCTGTGCGACGGAGGGTGGTTCCGCGCTCGGCTCGACCCGGCGGCGGAGTGAGCGTATTCGTCACCGTGACGCTTCAAAGGAGTTGCGTGAAGGTCAACCGATTCAGCGCCGCCCTGAGCTTGCTGGTCGCCGCGGCACTGGTGGTGTCGGCGTGCAGCAGCCACGACAACAGCTCGTCGTCGCAATCCAGTGCCACGGCGGTGCCGGTGGACTGCGGCGGCAAAAAGAAACTCAAGGCGAGTGGCTCCACCGCGCAGACGCACGCGATAGAGCAATTCGTCTATGCCTATATCCGGGCGTGCCCCGGTTACACGCTGGACTACGACGCGAATGGCTCCGGCAAGGGCGTGGAGCAGTTCCTCAGTAACGAGACGGACCTGGGTGGCTCCGACGTGGCTCTGGATCCATCCAAAGGCGAGCCCGACAGGGCATCAGCGCGGTGCGGCTCGCCGGCGTGGGACCTGCCGACGGTGTTCGGACCGATCGCGATCACCTACAACATCAAAAACGTCAACACCTTGAACCTGGACGGGCCCACGGCGGCCAAGATCTTCAACGGCACCATCACGATGTGGAATGACCCGGCGATCACCGCGCTCAACAAAGGCGCCAATTTGCCTGCGACGCCGATTCTGGTCGTGTTCCGCAGTGACGAGTCCGGGACCACCGACAACTTCCAGAAATACCTCGATGTCGCCTCCGACGGTGCATGGGGCAAAGGCAGCGGAAAAACGTTCAACGGAGGTGTCGGGCAGGGCGCCGACGGCAATGGGGGCACGTCGTCGGTGCTGAGGACCACCGACGGTGCGATCACCTACAACGAGTGGTCCTATGCGGTGGGGCGTCAGCTGAACATGGCCCAGGTCATTACCTCAGCGGGACCGGATCCCGTAACGATCACTGCCGAATCAGTCGGAAAGACGATTGAGGGAGCGAGGTTCAAGGGGCAGGGCAACGACCTGGTGGTGGACACGTCGTCGTTCTACAAACCCACGCAGTCCGGTGCCTACCCGATCGTATTGGTGACCTATGAGATCGTCTGCTCAAAGTATCCGGATCCCGCAACCGGCCCGGCTGTGAGAGCGTTCATGCAAGCCAGCATCGGTTCGGGGCAGGAGGGTTTGGACGAGTACGGATACATTCCGCTACCGAAATCGTTCGAATCGAAACTCGAGTCGGCGGTGAATGCGATCTCGTGATGAGCGGAAGGGAGCGTCGACGGTGACCGACCCAGATTCGCGGGTGGGTTCGTGGTTTGGGCCCTATCAGCTGAAGCGGCTACTGGGCCGGGGCGGAATGGGCGAGGTCTACGAGGCTGAGGACACCCGCAAGCGGCGGGTGGTGGCGTTGAAGCTGATCTCCTCCCAATTTTCCGGAAACCCCGAGTTTCGCGCCCGGATGCAACGCGAGGCCGACACGGCGGGACGACTGACCGAGCCACACGTCGTGCCGATCCACGACTACGGCGAGATCAATGGGCAGTTCTACGTGGACATGCGGCTGATCGAGGGCACGTCGCTGCGTGAGATTCTGGCCCGCGGCGGGCCGTTGCCGCCGGGACGGGCGGTGGCGATCGTCAGCCAGATCGCCTCAGCGCTGGACGCGGCGCATGCCAGCGGCGTGATGCATCGCGACGTCAAACCGGAAAACATTCTGATCACCGGGAACGACTTCGCTTACCTGGTGGATTTCGGTATTGCCCGCGCTGCGACCGACCCGGGGCTGACCCAGACGGGTACCGCGATCGGAACCTACAAGTACATGGCCCCGGAGCGGTTTTCCGGGGACGAGGTCAGTTATCCCGCAGACGTCTACGCGCTGGCCTGTGTTTTGGCTGAGTGTTTGACCGGAGCGCCGCCCTACCAGGTGAACAGCATCGAACAGTTGGTCGCCGCACATTTGATGCAGCCGGTGCCGCGACCCAGCCAAATGCAGCCCGGGAATGTCCCGCCGGCGCTGGACCAGGTGATCGCGAAGGGCATGGCCAAAAAGCCCGAGGACCGGTATCGCACCGCCGGGGATCTGGCCGCGGCAGCCCACGACGCGCTGACCACAACCGAGCAGCATCAGGCCGCCACGATTTTGAGGCGAGGCGAAAACGCCACCCAGCTGGCGCCGGCCGCCGAGGCGGGCCCGGCCGGTTTCCGGAACCAGTCCACTGGGTCGCGTCCTGGCGGCGACGCGTGGACCCAGCCGGCGTGGGCGCCGCCGCCGGACACCGGCGGCGGCAACTGGCCCAGCCAGCCGGGGATCCCGGCGGCGGGCAGCCCTGGCGACGCACCGGACTTCAGCAAGGCGCCGGGCGCCGACGACGAGCAACGCAGGCGGTGGGTCATCATCGGGGCTATCGCGCTCGTGGTGATCGGCGTCCTCGTCGCGGTCGCGATTCTCGTATTTGGGTCGTCGTCGGGGCCGAAGTCGGCGAACGGGCAAGTTGACCTGCCGTTCAAGGGCCTCAACTTCCACCTCTCCCCAGGTGGGGTCGCACTGGACAGCTCCGGCAACGTCTATGTCACCAACCAGGGCATGTACGGCCGGGTGGTGAAGTTGGCGCCCGACTCGAGCAGTCCGGCCGTGCTGCCGTTCACCGGCCTGTACGAACCCCAAGGGTTGGCCGTGGACAGCGCCGGCGCCGTGTATGTCACTGACTTCAACAACCGGGTGGTGAAGTTGGCGCCTGGGTCGAACGACCAGACGGACCTGCCGATCAACGGTCTCAATTATCCCGAGGGTGTGGCCGTGGATAGCGCCAACAACGTGTACGTCGCCGACCGGGGCAACGACAGGGTGGTCAAGTTCGACGCGGGTACCAACCAGCAGACCGATTTGCCGTTCAATGGCCTCAACCACCCAGATGGTGTGGCGGTGGATAGCACCGGCAACGTTTTCATCACCGACTCCGACAACAACAGGGTGCTCAAGCTGGCGGCCGGTACCAACCAGCAGATCGAGCTGCCGTTCACCGGTCTTGCCGTGCCCTGGGGTATCGCCGTCGACAAGGCCGGCACCGTCTACGTCACCGAACACGACAACAGCCAAGTGGTGAAGCTGCCGGCCGGGTCGGACAAACCGGTGGTATTGCCGTTCACCGGCCTCAACACCCCGTTGGATGTGGCGGTGGACAACGACGGAAACGTCTACGTCGCCGACCGCGGCAACAACAGGGTGGAGAAGTTGCCGCCCAGTTGAAGCAGGAACGGCACATCGTCGTCGACGCCTTCGTAGTCCAGCCATTCCGGTAACTGGCCGATCCGCCCAGCCTTCCCGGATACGCGCTGATGACGCGCAGCGGCGCGCTGATGTCGCTCAAATTTGCGCCGCTCAGTGTTCAATCGCGATGCCCGCGGCGCGTTCGAGTTCAGCCAGGGCTGGCTCGAGGGCATCGGCCATCTCGTCGATGTCATCGGCTACTTCGGGGGTGGTGACGAAGCCGAAGTCCATGTGCTCCAGATAAGAGAAGCAGGTGATGTTGAGCGCCACATCCAGCACCGGAGGTCCGAGCGGCCACAGTGACTCGAGCTTGGCTCCGGCCATGTACAGCGGGAACTGCGGTCCCGGCACGTTGGACACCACCAGGTTGATCGGGGCCAGGTTGGAAGATAATCCCGTGGCGGTGTAGGTGCGTGCGGCCAGCTGCAGCAGTCCGGGCGGTGTGGTATCGGTGAGTCCCATGATTTGATGTGCCGACAGCGCTTTGGCCATTTCCTTTGCGCTCTGGGTGCTTTCGTGGATGGCCTTGATCCGCTCGCCGGGGTCCTCGACATGGGTGGCGAGCGAGACGGTCATCGTCGCAAGCTGGTTGCCGACGTCGTTGCTGTTCACTTCGGTGCGGGTAGAGACAGGGATCTGCACGATAAGCGGCTCGTCGGGCAATTCTCCTCGTTTGAGCATGTACTCTCGGACGGCACCGCTCACGAGCGCAAGCACCACGTCGTTCACCTTCACCTCGTAGGCGTCCTTGACGGTCTTGACTCGCGCCACTTCAACCCGAGCGCCGGTGACCCGCCGGTGAGGTGAGACCTGCGCGTTGAACCGGGTGTGCGGGGCCTCGAAGTAACCTGGCGGCTTGCTGGCGAGGCCCAACGTGGCCAGCTGCTGGCGGACCGTCTGCTCGACCAGCCGTGCGACGCGGTACGGCGTCTTGATTCCGAGATTAAGCACCGCGCTTAACGCGACTCGATGTAGGCCGGGTATCCGAAGGCCAACCAACGACCCCACGGTGTCCTCCGACGGCGGTCGTGGCTCGGGTGCGATGTCGAGCAGTATCTCGCCGAGGCCCGCACCCGATACGCCGTCAATGATGGCGTGGTGCATCTTGGTCAGTGTCGCGATGCGACCGCCTTCGACGCCTTCGATCACCCACAGCTCCCACAGTGGGCGGGAACGATCGATCTTGTAGGACATCAGACGGCCTGCGAGCTCTTCGAGTTCTTTTCGCCCACCGGGGGCGGGCACCCCGATGCGGCGGATGTGAAAGTCGGCGTCCAGTTCGTCGTCCTCGACGAACCACGGTCGGTCCAGGCCCAACGGGAACCCGACCACCCGCCAACGCAGTTGTGGCATCTGCGGCAGCCGTTCGATGATGAGCTCGCGCACGCAGTCGAAGCTGTAGTCCGGCGCGTCGGTGGGATCGCAGATAGCCAGCGCTCCCACGTGCATGTGCCAGCCCGCCGTTTCGGCGTGCCAGAATGCCGCGTCAACACCCGAAAGTCGCTTCATGATGATTCCCGATCAGTTCTCGAGCTCGGTTCCGCGAGCTCGCTCTTCGTAGGTGCGGCGCTGTTGCGGATCGACGTCGTCCAGAAACACTCTTTCGGCGCCAAATTTGCGGGTCATGAACTCGTTCACGCGTGGCGGCATGAGTTTTTGGAAGCCGACGAAGAAGCCGACCACGCGGGTCACCGATACACGGGGCTTTGGTTTCTCGATGAGACGGGCCACGGCGCCGGCGATGTCCTCTGGCTCGGCGTTCTTCAGCCCCTTCACTCCAACCGTTCCGGCCGTGAGTTCGGTGTTGGTGAAAGTTGGCAGCACCGTGGAGAACTGGACTTTGCTGTCGCGGTACTCGATGCGGGCGGATTCAGTGAAACCCACTACGGCGAATTTGGTTGCGCAGTAGCTGGCCAGCCCCGCCGTGGGCACCTCACCGGCGATCGACGAGATGTTGATGATATGCCCCCCGCCGCGCTTGACCATCCGCTGCGCGGCCAGTTTGCTGCCCACAATCACACCGTAGATGTTGATGTCGAGGATCCGGCGAGTGAGGGCGTCCGACTCGTCGATGAGTTTGCCAACGGGCATGATTCCGGCATTGTTGACCAGCACGTCGATCGGGCCGAGCCGGCGCTCGACGTCGTCGAGGAAGCCGGCGAACGACTCGCAATCAGTCACGTCGAGCTCGCCGTAGACCTCGAGGCCGATCTTCGTTGCGGATTCCTTCAGCATCTTCTCGTCCACGTCGCCGATCGCCACCTTCGCGCCGAGCTTGTGCAACGCTGTGGCCGTCGCGAGCCCGATCCCTCTAGCGCCCCCGGTGACAACGCAAACCTTGTCCCGCACGGTCGTTGCTTTACGCGCCATCGTTCTTCATTTCCTGAGCACCACCGTAACGGCGCCGACCACGCCGGGATGCTAGACGGATGAGCGCGACGCTGGCCGTGACGTTAGAGCGGCGGAACGGAAACCTCATCGGCTCCTTGCGCTGTGCGGGTATGCGCGGTGCGGTGATCGCCGGCTGACGACAGTACTTGCGCACGCTTACCGCTCCACCCCTTCGTGATCCGACGCCCGATTCCGTCCGATCGCCCATCGGCAGCGTGAAGTTGAACAGTCGCTCTCTCGACCGATCGGTAACCCTCAAGGTCGCCTCCTTTGCCGTCCTTGCATCGGAGTCAGCCGCCTGAGCGGCAGGTTGCAAACCACAATTCACCACCGCGACTTCCTCTCGAGCTGACCGGAGGTGACGAAGAAGGCGACCAGGTCGCGGATGGTGTCGGCAGTCGGACGCGGACAATAGCCGAGCTCTGTCCGGGCCTTGGTGCCATCGATGACCGGCGTGGCGAGCAGCGCGCCGATCGCCGCTTTCGACACCACGTCCGAGCCGAACCGGCTGCCGATCGGCTCGGCGACGAACAGGATCGGCTTGATGACGCTGAGCGGGAACGCGAAGAGCGGACCTCGGCGCCCGGCGAACTTGGCGGCCATCCGGAAAGCGTCGAACATGGTGATCATCTCGCCGGGAAGCAGGTAGTTCTCACCCATACGACCGCGGTCGGCAGCAGCCATCAGACCCGTTGCCACGTCGCGCACGTCGACGAAGTCGAAGCTGCCCTCGATCACGGCCGGCACCCTGCCGCGCGCCGCGTCCAGCAACATGCCGTTGAATCGCGAGGGACCGTAGTCCACCGGTCCGTAGACGCCGGTGGGGTTGCAGATCACCGCGTCCAGCCCGGCGTCGATGACCTTGCGCAGTTCCGCCTCGCCCGCACACTTCGACCGGTCGTACACCGGAATCTCCGGCGATGTCGACCGCGCCGATGTCTCGTCCAGACGTCCACCACACGCGTACTGGTCGAACGAATGCACCGAACTGCAGTGCACCATCCGGCGCACTCCGACCTTGCGTGCCGCCTGCGCGACGGTGCGTACGCCGGCGGTGTTGACTTCCCAAGCCTTCTCGTCCTTCTGGGCGAGGGTGATCATCGCGACGAGGTGGTAGACGATCTCGGCGCCGTCGAGGGCGTGGGTCATCGAGTCCGTGTCGAGTACGTCGCCGGAAATCCACTCGACGCCGTCGGCGCGGGTATGGCGGGACTGAACGCGGTCTATCGCTTTGACCTCGTGACCGTCATCGACCAGTCGATTGATCAGATTCGTACCGAGAAACCCTGCCGCCCCGGTGACCGCAATCTTCATCCGGAGCCCACGTCCATGTCGATGAGCTGCTGGCGCAGCAGCTTTCCGGTCGCATTGCGCGGAAGCTCATCGAGGAACACCACATCACGCGGCACCTTGTGGCGCGCGAGATTGTTCTTGACGTAGGTCTTGATCTCCTCGGGGTCACGCGGGCCTGACGGGCCGGGAACGATGCACGCGCGCAACCGCTTTCCGAAGTCCCGGTCGTCGACTCCGACCACGGCCGCATCTTGTATGTCCTCACGCTCGGCGAGCAGATTCTCGACCTCGAGCGGGAAGACGTTCTCGCCGCCGGACACGATCATGTCGTCGTCACGACCGTCGACGAACAGCAGCCCGTTCTCGTCGAAGTGACCGACGTCGCCGCTGGCGAGCATTCCGTCGACCATCTCTTTGGTTCCCCCGCCGGTGTAACCGCTGAAGCTGAGGACGCTTTCGACAAAGATGGTGCCGGTGACGTTCGGCTTGGTGATCTTGGCGCGGTTCTCGTCGTAGAGCACGACCCGACAACCGACCGGGGGCCTCCCGGCGGTGCCGGGGGCCTTCTTCAACTCGCTTGGCGTCGCGACGGTTGCGACCGCGACCTCGGTGGACCCATAGAGGTTGTAAAGGACGTCGCCGAAGACCTCGGCGGTGCGTTTGCACAAGTCCGGTGACAGCGACGACCCGGCGGCGAAGATGATCTTCAGCGACGACGTGTCGTATTTCGCCAGTACATCTGGACCGAGGTCGATCATCCGCTGCAGCATGGTGGGTACCAACACCAGTACGTCTGCACGGTTTTCGGCGACGCTGCGCAGGGTGCCTTCCGGATTGAACCGGCGGTGCAAGACGATTCTGTTTCCCAGGGCCAGCCCGATGGCGAACTGGGACAGCCCTGTCCCGTGGAAGATTGGGGCTGCGTTGACGATCGTCCCACCCTTGGGCAGCGGGATCCGATCCAGGAACTGTGCAGACGACAGCGGCGAGACTTTCTCGCGTGGTGCACCCTTGGGCGTTCCGGTCGTGCCGCTGGTGAGCAGAATCATGCTGCCCGCCTTGCCGGGGACCGGCAGCCCATCTGTCGACCGGCCATCCATGAGCCCGTCCATGGTCAGGGTCGAAGGATCGATGTCGTCCTTCTCGTCCACCCAGGTCAGGATCCGCGGGATGTCGTGCGGAATCGCATCGAGCAATGCCATGAACTCGCTGTCGAGCAGAACCACCTCAACGTTTTCGCGCTCGGACACGTCGGCGAACTGCGGCTTGGCGAAACCGGTGTTCATCATCACCAGCCGGGCACCCAGCTTGCCGGCGGCGGCCATGGTCAGGACCAGCCCGCGGTGATCGCGCGCCAGCACGGCGATCACCATTGCCTCCGCGACACCTTGTTCTGCCAACCCGTGCGCCAACGCGTTGGACTGCTCGTCGAGCTCGCGGAAGCTCAGCGCGCCGCGCTCATCGACGATGGCCGGTGCGGATCCGTACCGCCGCGCGCCGGGAATGATCAGCCCAGCAAACGGACCGTACCGTTTCGCACTGAGGGCCGAGTGGATGCCGTGGTCGGGCCGCAACGGATTGAAGAGGCCGCGCTTGCGAAGCACATTGATGCCCTTGACTGTATCCGCGGCTCTGCGAATGAACTCGTCAGGGGAGGGCAAGGATCGGGTCACCTAGATATACCTTCCGCGGTCATGTTCACTGCGGCTAACCGGTGTGGTAGTCGACCTGGAACTCCTTGATGCCATTGAGCCAACCTGACCGCAGCCGACGAGGCTCGGAGACCCTGGAGATGTCTGGCATGTGATCGGCGATGGCGTTGAAGATCAGATCGACTTCGAGCCGCGCCAGATTCGCGCCAAGGCAGTAGTGGGCACCGGTTCCGCCAAAGGCCACGTGCGGGTTGGGGTTTCGCGTGATGTCGAACGTGTTCGGGTCGTCGAACGCGTCTTCGTCGAAGTTCGCCGAGCCGTACAGCATGACGACCCGCTGTCCCTTCTCGACCGGAACGCCACCGAGTTCGGTGTCCTCGAGCGCGGTCCGCTGAAATGACGTGACCGGTGTCGCCCAGCGAATGATCTCGTCTGCGGTGGTTTTCGGCCGCTCCTTTTTGAACAGCTCCCACTGGTCAGGATTCTCCAGGAACGCATTCATCCCGTGGGTGATGGCGTTGCGGGTTGTTTCGTTGCCCGCGACCGCAAGTAGGATCACGAAGAAGCCGAACTCCTCCGAGCTGAGTTCGTCGCCGTCGATGTCCGCTTCGATCAGGGTGGTCACAATGTCGTCGGCGGGCTGTTTGCGGCGCTGCTCGGCCATCTCATACGCGTAGGCCAGGATCTGCGAGGACGCCTCGACGGGATCGATGTCGGCGAAGTCCGGATCGTCGTATTGCATCATCTGATTCGACCAGTCGAAGACCTTCATCCGGTCGTCCTGCGGTATGCCGATCAGGTCGGCAATCGCCTGCAGCGGTAACTCGACGGCAACCTGGGTGACGAAGTCGCCAGAGCCGGACTCCGCAGCGGAATTCACGATCTTCTCGGTACGTTCGCTCAAGCTCTCTTTGAGAGTGTTGATCGCACGCGGGGTGAACCCCCGGGACACCAGCTTGCGCAGTTTGGTGTGTTCGGGAGCGTCCATGTTGAGCATGATGGCTCGTTGTCGCTCGATGTTCTCTCGCGGAATCTCATCGGCGAAACGTGGTACGACCGTGTTCTCATAGTTGGAGAAGACGTCGCTTCGCTTGGACACCTCTTTGACGTCGTCGAGTTTGCTGACCACCCAGAAACCGTCGTCGTCGAATCCGCCGGCGCCGCGCGGCTGCGGATTCCACCAGATCGGCGCGGCCCGGCGAAGCTCGGCGAACTCCTCGAACGGCACCCTCTCGACATAGATATCCGGATCTGTGACGTCGAACCCCTCCGGAAGGTTTGGCTCTGCCACCGGTGTCCTCCTCTCACGCGTTCCTGGCTACGTCGACCATCTCGGCGACGTCGGTGAACTTGACCCGCGGACGTCCGCACGACTCCCCGCGGTGCTGCTCGGCCTCATCGATGGCGCGCCAGCCGCCGCCGCTGACAACATCCGGTTGGCGCTCGGACACCAACCGCTCGAACGAACTCCGGTCGGCCGCCGGGGCGTCGAGCCGCTCGGCCATGAAGTCCTCGAGGATGCTCTCGACCGTTTCGCCCGCACAATGCTTGTTGGTGCCGATCGTGCCGGTCGAACCACGCTTGATCCACCCGGCCACGTAGGCACCCGTCATCGGCTCACCGGCATCGCCGACGACGCGGCCGTGGTCGTTGGGAACAATTCCCGTTCTTTCGTCGAACGGCAGTCCACGTAACGGCCGGCCACGAAAACCAATGGAGCGCAACACCAGCGAGGCCTCGAAATCTTCTGTCTCGTCGGTGGCGGTGGCTTTCAAGACACCGTCGGACTCGACCAGCTTGTTCTTGACGACACGCACGCTCTCGACGTGTTGGTCTCCGAGGATCTCGACGGGCGACACTAGGTACCGGAACACGGCGCGCTTATGGGCCGCGTCCACCGACCGCTTCGCATACTCCTGCGCCAACTGCATTTTCAAGGCTAGCGCCGGCTCGGCCTCGGGATCTTCGATCACCGCCTTGCTGGCCGGATCCAGGTCGAGTTCCCGCTCATCGATCACGACATCGACAGCAGGAAGATAGCCGAATGCGAGAAACTCCGATGACGAATACGACGCCTGAACCGGCCCACGGCGCCCGAGTAGCACCACCTCGCGAATATTGCTGTGCCGCAGCGTTTCCAGCGCGTGATCAGCGATATCGGTAGTCGCCAGCTCGTCCGCCCCGAGGAGCAGGATCCGCGCCACATCCAAGGCGACATTGCCGTTACCGACGATAACCGCACGCTCACCGGAAAGGTCGAACGGTGTGTCCGCGTAGTCGGGATGGCCGTTGTACCACGCGACGAATTCCGACGCGGGATGGCTGCCTTTGAGGTCTTCACCCGGAATATCGAGCCGCCGCTCGTCGAAAGCTCCCACCGCATAGATGACGGCGTGATGATGACGGACCAGTTCCTCGTGGGTCAGATGTTCGCCGAACTCGACGTTGAGATGGAACCGAAACGCGTCGTGGTCGAACTTCTCATCAAACATTGGCCCGACCCCCTTGGTCCCGAGGTGATCGGGCGCAACACCGGCACGGATCAAACCGAACGGCGTCGGCAGCCGGTCCAGCATGTCAACCTCGACATCGGCCCGAGACATCAGTTCCTCGGCCGCATAACACGCTGCAGGGCCAGCGCCGACGATCGCAACTCGCAGTGTTCCCAATTCCTCAGGCGGCCGGGTGGGATTCTCCAAAATGCTCAAATCCGGCTGCAAGGGATGCCGCTCAAAATATTTCGCGTTGATGTCCTTATAGCGCCCCATCGTCTCGGGCAGCTCATCCTCGGAATAGATCGCGCCGACCGGACAGGCATCCACGCAGGCGCCGCAGTCAATGCACGTCTCGGGGTCGATGTAGAGCATCTCGGTGGTCGCGAACTCCGCGTGATCGGGAGCCGGACGGATGCAATCGACCGGGCACTCCGGAACGCAACTGGCATCGTTGCAGCACCGTTGTGTGATCACGAATGCCATAACCTCATCTCCTCTGAGTCGGTTCGGATCTGGGTGACGATCGAAACAACCACCGGCGCAACCATCGTTCGCACATCAAACCCATCCCGTTTGCGGTAGCCGCGCGTCAATGAATTCGACGATGCAGTCGAGAGCCGCTCGGCTTTCTGGCAGGAAAGGCAACATCGCCGGAAATCCGTGTAGTTGGCCGGGCCACACCTTGAGTGTGCAATCACGTCCGCGTTCAGTCAGCGCTCCGTACATGCGCTCCGCATCGCTGAGCAACGCTTCGGATTCGGCAGCGACGATCAACGTCGGTGGGAAATGGTTCAGGTCCCCATTCAGCGGCGAGATGGCGTCGCGGTCCTTTGCTGCGGAACCGACGCAGTCGATGAGGGCTGAGAGTCCGACGCCGACACCCATCGGGTCGCGGGACGCGTTGGCGTGCGCCACGCGGTGAGTGCCGTCGAGGTCGAGCAGCGGCGAGATTCCGATCACGCCCGCGGACGTTCCCAAGCCCTGCTGTTGGGCCGCTAAGACGGTCGCGAAGGCGAGGAATCCTCCAGCGGAGTCGCCTGCCAGCACGGTCCGGGCCGGATCGGTTCCTTGATCGAGTAGCCACCGGTAGGCGCCTAAGCAATCTTCGATAGTCCGGTCGATAGTGACTTGAGGATGTTGGCGATACTCGACGTGCACGACCGGCAGTTGAGTGCGTCGAGAGAGAGCCGCGGCGATGTGGCGGTGGGTGTCGAGGCTTCCGCAGAAGAACCCACCGCCGTGAAGGTAAACGATCGCGGCGTCCTCCCGCGGTCGGCGGCCGGAAGCGGTCGTGCGGATGGTCTCCACCAGGACGCCGTCAACGCGATTGCGACTCACCTGTACACCCTTGACCGGCCGCAGACGCCGAAGACGCGCGAGGTTGTTGATGTGACGTCCCACGGCTGTCAGCCGGTCACTCAGCGACCTATCAGTCGATGATGCGACTGACCGGCGGGCCTGCGCCAGCAGCGTTCGTTGCGCGAGTCGGTACCAGACCTGAGACTGGAGACTCGGCCTCTCGGTCGCCAAGGACCCTGCTGGTAAACCGATAATCGCTCCTTGAAAAAATGAGCGGTTTGATCGCGGTGGAGCAAATAGTACACAGAGAGGTGCGCGCTGTACACATAATCGAACTTTCGCGGCTCTGCTGCCAGCTTGCCCGACGCGTCGCCGGGCAATCGGACCCTCTTCGAGGTACCTGTAGGCGGTATGCGGACGCTCGCCCGTGCCCGCCAGCCGATGTGGGTAGTACCGTCGGCAATTGCCACCCGAGACGGCCAGCCGTGACCTGCGGTGGGAATTGAGCTATCGAATCGAGAAGGTCATGCCAACACGGGACACCGGTCAAAACCGGTCCCGCGGGCGACCTCTCGGGGGTGGCAAGACCTCTGAGGAGGCCAAGCAAGCTCTGCTGGATGCGGCGGAGCGCTCGCTCATCGAGCGAGGCTATCGCGCGTCCACCATGGATGTGATCGCCCGGGAAGCCGGCTATACCCGCACAATTATTTATCGTCATTTCTCGACCCGCGACGAACTGCTCGCCGCGCTGGTGGCCCGGGCGACGGATCGGCATGTAGCCACCATCTTCGAGCGTTTCGACGCCGACGCCGATATAGCGACGATGATCGTCGAGGCGCTGGTCGTCGTGGCCACCGAGTTCGCCCAAGACAAAGTTTTCGGAGTCCTCACCGAGCACTCCGACCAGATGACGCTCGCGGACTACCTCGCCCAGTCGACGCCGCTGACCGCAATCGTCGAGTCTCTGATCACCTTTCAACTCGGTCAGGGGAAGGGCGCTTTGCGCCACGGTGTCCGTCCGATCGACGCGGCCCACCATCTAACCGTGTCTGCGGTCAGCTTGCTGCGCGGTCTGGTCCCCGGAAGCGATGATCCGGAGCTGGTACGACGTTACGTCAGAGTCTTCGTACTGCCCGTGCTGATCGACGATCCGCCGTCAGTTGAACCGGTATTCCGGACGCCCGGTGCGAGAAATCCCGCGCGCCCGTAAACGGCCAGTGTCTGCGCGGCGGAAACGATGCAATGCGCCCATCAACACCCCGATTACTGCGACCGGCTGCCGGACATTTGGACGCACCCATTCACGTCGACAACACCGCAGCGCTCACACCATTCGAAGCCACGGCTGAACCGGCACGCGCAGAGTCCGAGCTCTGCTCCCACGCGCTCTGAGACGAGTTCGAACGCTGCACGTTTAAAAATCGACCCTCGCCCGGAACTGTGAGCATCCAGCCCGCGCGAGTTTGCCAACCGACTATCAGAGGGCCTGATATGACCTCGTCACCATCCCCTTTGCACCGAAGAACAGCGGTCATCAATACATGACAGTAGGAGTCGCCGAAACGGCTAGGTCCGCCCGATGGCCAGAATTCTGGTTGCCAGGGCGGCAACCAAGTTGACGACGGCCACCACGATGATCAGCGTCAGCGCCGCGCCCCAAACCCGCAAGAAACCGGCGTGTTCGGGGTTGGTGAGTTCGGTGTAGATCAGCAGCGGCAGTGACGCCATGTTGCCGCTGAACATGTCGTAGTTGATCGAGCGGCTGTAGCCGACCAGCACCAGCACCGGTGCGGTTTCGCCGATGATGCGCGCGAACGACAATAAGACGCCGGAGATGATGCCCGGCAGCGCAACGGGAATGACGATCCGCACGATCGTTTTCCACTTCGGGATGCCCAATGCGTAGCTGGCTTCCCGCAGTTCGTCAGGCACCAGCTTGAGCATCTCCTCGCCTGCACGCACCACGATCGGCAACATCAGCAAGACCAACGCCAGGGATACCGCGAATCCGCTCTGCTCGAAGCCCAAAGTCGCGATCCAGAGGCTGAAGATGAACAACGACGCCACGATTGAGGGCACCCCGGCCAGCACGTCGACCATGAAGGTGGTCACCCGAGTCAGGCGGTCGGGACCGTATTCGGCCAAGTAGATCGCGACCATCAAGCCCAGCGGCACGGCGATGACGGCGGCCACCACTGCCTGCGCCACCGTCCCGTAGAGCGCGTGATAGACACCGCCGGCGAATTGCTCGGGCATCACGCCGCGCAGCGAATGGGTCCACCAGCCCTTCCGGGTGACGGCCCACCAACCACGGTCGATGACGACCCACAGCACCCAGATCAGCGGCACCAACGCGACGACGAATGAGACGAGGAAAAGCACTGTCGCGACGCTGTTTTTGATTCGCCGGTTGATGCCGATGCCGCGAAACGCCGCGGCTTTGACCGGTCGGTCGAGCGCTGCGGTACTCACCCGTTCACCTTCCCGCCGGCGACTGCACGGGCGGCGGCGTTGACCATGAACGTCAGCACGAACAGCACGAATCCAGCGGAGATGTAGGCTCCAGTCGGTAGCGGTTCACTGAATTCGGTTGCGGCCGAGGCGATCTTGGAAGCGAACGTATAGCCGCCGTCGAACAGCGACCAGTGCCCGGGCTGGGCGGCCGCGCGCAAGATGATCAACACGGCCACCGTTTCTCCTAGCGCGCGTCCCAGACCGAGCATCGACGCCGCAATGACACCGCTTCGGCCGAACGGCAGCACGGTCATCCGCACGACTTCCCACTTCGTCGCGCCGAGCGCCTGCGCCGCTTCGACCTGCATATGCGGGGTCTGCCGGAACACTTCTCTGGATACCGAGGAGATAATCGGCAGGATCATCGCGGCCAGCACAATTCCGGCGGTAAAGATCGTGCCACCGCCCACCAGGGACACATTGCCCTTGTGGAACAGGAACAACCATCCCAGGTGGCGGTTCAGGAACAGTTCGATCGGCTCGAGCTGCGGCGCCAATACGAAGATTCCCCAGAGCCCGAAGATGATCGACGGCACCGCAGCCAGCAGATCAACCATCACCGCGAACGGACGCGACAGCCTTATCGGCGCGTACTGGGTCAGAAACACCGCCACCCCGACGGCGACCGGTACGGCCAACACCAAGGCGAAGATCGAACTCAGCACCGTGACCATGAACAGGTCGCGGATACCGAACGCCAGGTTCTTGGCGTCGCGGGTGTCGAATTCGGCACTCGTGAAGAAATTCGCGTGGTTGGCACGCAGCGACGGCACGGCATGGATCAGCAGGAATATCGCGATCAAACCGATCGCGATCACGATCGTCGCGCCGGCGGCAACGGCGACCGACTTGAACAGTCGGTCGCCGTGCCGTCCTGCACCGCTACCTGTCGCCGTCAACCCAGGCATTGCCCCGGTCGGATTGGGCCGGGTCAGCGATTCTCGGGAAATGGCGGCCTCAGATCAGGCGATAGCGTTGACCGAGGTGGACAGTCTCGACTTGAAGGAGTCGGGAATCGGGATATACCCGTTGTCCGCCAAGCCGTTCTGCCCGGGGCCGATGGTGGCCTGCAGGAACGCCTTGACAGCTGAACCAACCTGCGGGTCGGGATACTTCGAGCAGACGATCTCATAGGTCGCCAGCACGATTGGGTACGAGCCGGCCTGCGTCGGCTTGTAGAAGGACATCGTGTCGAGGACCAAGTCGTTGCCCTGCCCCTTGATCGTTGCGCCGGCGATCGTCTTGCCGACCGAGTCGCTGCTGATCGACACCGGCTCGGGACCCGCGGAGGTGACGATCTGAGCCATGTTCAGCTTCTGTGCCTGAGCAAACGACCACTCGTTGTAGGTGATCGACCCTTCGGTGTTCTTGACAGCAGCCGAAGTGCCGTCGTTGCCCTTGGCGCCTTCACCGACACCGCCGTTGAACGTCTTTCCGGCACCCTTGCCCCACGCGCCATCGGACGCCGCGTCGAGGTATTCCTGGAAGTTGGCTGTGGTACCGGACTCGTCGCTGCGGAACACGACGTGGATCGGCTCGGCGGGCAGCGTGGCGTTGGTGTTCAGCGCCTTGATCGCAGGGTCATCCCACGTGGTGATGGCACCGTTGAAGATCTTGGCGGCCGACGGCCCGTCGAGGACCAGCTTGTCCATGCCCTTGACGTTGTAGGTGACCGCAATAGGCCCGAACACCGTGGGCAGGTTCCATGCCGGCGAGCCGCAACGTTCCTGCGCTTTGCCGGCCTCGTCGGCACTCAGTGGTACGTCCGAACCGCCGAAGTCAGTTTGCTTGCCGGTGAATTCGCTGATGCCGGCGCCCGAACCATTGGCGGTGTAGTTCAGGGTTTGACCCGGGCACGCCTGCTCGAAAGCGTTGACGAATCGAGCCATCGCGTTGGCCTGCGCTGTCGACCCGCTGGCCTTCAGCGTCTTGGTTCCGCCGCACGTGACGTTCGCCGACGACGAAGCAGACGCCGAACCAGACGGCTGCGCCCCTTGGTTGTTTCCTTGGTTCCCTTGATTCGCGCTGTTGTCATTGCCGCACGCCGACAGCACCAGTGCGCCGGTGGCAATCACACCGAGCGCAGCGCCACATCGTTTGAGTTTCAAATCGGCTCCTTTGAACGGAAGGGATGACGACTGCATTCACTGCGCCACCAGGTCACGCCAAGCTCCGCAGCCATGCAAGTGGGGTGGCTCCGCGGCTGCTCCAAGCCGGCACCGTGTAGACGCATAGTTAAAGGCCCCACCGACGCGAACGTATCACGCACGAAGATCAGGCAGCCAGGGAATCCACTGGTTTTTCAAGATCGCCGGCAGCGGGAAACCATCGTCGCCGTGCTCCGCGGGACGCGGCTCCGGGTCCAGTTCCTAAATCAATCGCTTGACTTAACCGAGATCGCGTCGATTAACTCATCGGTGTGGTCAACGAATTAGCCGGCAAGGTCGCGATCGTCACCGGCGGTGCCTCGGGCATCGGCGCCGGCATCGTCGAGAGGTTCTTGACGGAGGGCGCCCGGGTGGTGATCGGCGACATTGATGCCGACCGGGGCAAGGCGCTAGCGGAAAGGCACGGCGCCCAAGCGGATTTCCGTCAGTCCGACACCGCAGACCCCGACCAGGTCACCGAATTGGTCTCGCGGGCCGTTCGGCAGTTCGGCGGCCTTGACATCATGGTCAACAACGCCGGTATCTCCAGTCGGATGCACCGCAGTTTTCTGGAGGACGACCTCGCCGACTTCCAGCGGGTGATGGCGGTCAACGTGCTCGGCGTCATGGCAGGCACCCGCGAGGCGGCTCGGCACATGGCGCCCGGCGGCGGCGGTTCGATCGTCAATGTGTCGTCGATCGGTGGTATCCAGGCCGGTGGCGGGGTGATGACGTATCGCGCCTCCAAGGCGGCGGTCATCCAATTCACCAAGTCTGTGGCAATCGAGTTGGCACACTACGAGATCCGGGTCAATTGCATTGCCCCGGGCAATATCCCCACTCCGATACTGGCATCGTCGACCTCCGCCAAGTCGCCTGAAGAGCTCGAACGCTTCGAGCACACGATCCGGGAGCAGATGCGAGCTGACCGGCCGCTGCAGCGCGAGGGCACACCGGACGACGTCGCCGAAGCCGCGCTCTATCTGGCCGGTGACCGATCCTGCTATGTCACCGGGACGGTGCTCCCGGTCGACGGCGGCACGTCGGCCGGCAAAGCGATCCGGCGGCGCCGTCCGAAAGATTAAATCAATCGCTTGACTTAAAGTACGCTGCGCGGTTGACTGGGCGTCGTGACTACGGCCAGGCCCGCGCGCACCGAGCGGGCCAGCACGACGCAGGAGGCGATCCTGACCGCGGCCGAGCGGTTGTTCGCCGAGCACGGGGTGTTCGCGGTGTCCAACCGGCAGGTCAGCGAGGCCGCCGGCCAGGGCAACAACGCCGCGGTCGGCTACCACTTCGGCACCAAAACCGATTTGGTACGCGCCATTGAGCACAAGCACCGGGTGCCCATCGAGCGACTGCGCGACGAGATGGTTGCTCAGCTTGTGCAGGCCGGCGCGTCTAGCGAGATGCGCGACTGGGTGGCGTGCCTGGTGCGTCCGCTCACCGAACACCTCGCCGAACTGGGCAACCCCACTTGGTACGCGCGGTTTGCCGCGCAGGTGATGACCGACCCGGCCTATCACAACATCGTCGTCAAAGATGCGCTGACGTCCCCGTCGCTGGTGCAGGTGATCGACGGCATCAACGGCTGCCTGCCCGAGTTGCCGGTCGGGGTTCGGGTGGAGCGCAATCTGATGGCCCGCAACCTGCTGATGCACACCTGCGCCGACCGCGAACGTGCGCTTGCCGCAAAAACATCCGTGTCCAGTTGGCAGGCCGCCGGTTCCGGACTAATCGACGCGATCGTGGGTTTGTGGCTTGCCCCGGTGAGTGAAAGAAGCGACCGGTGAAAGTGACTGTCGACCAAGACGCATGCGCATCTTCGGGAAACTGCGTGATGCGGGCACCCGAGATTTTCGACCAACGTGACGAGGACGGTGTCGTCGTGCTGCTCAACGAACGCCCATCGGCCGAGCAGGCTGACGACGCCCGCGGCGCCGCCGCGGTGTGCCCTGCCCAAGCCATTCACATCGAGGAGTGAGAAGTGTCCGACACGCTCACCGGCGCCGCGACCGAGACCACCTCGGGAATTCCGGAATACCCGATGGCGAGGTCGGGCGGTTGCCCGTTCGCGCCGCCGCCGGACGTGATGGCACTCGCTCAAACGAAACCGCTTTCCCGGGTGCGGATCTGGGACGGCAGCACGCCATGGCTGATCACTGGATACCAGGAGGCGCGGGCACTGTTCGGCGACCCGCGGGTCAGTGTCGACGACCGGCGCGATGGCTTTCCACACTGGAACGAAGGCATGCTGGCCACGGTGCACAAGCGCCCCCGATCGGTCTTCACCTCCGACGGGGCCGAACATATTCGCTTCCGGCGCATGCTGTCCCGCCCGCTGACCTCCCGGCGAGTTGAAGCCATGCGCCCAGCGATCGGGCAGATCATCGACGAGCACATCGACGCCATCCTTGCCGGCCCGCAACCCGCCGATCTGGTGACGGCGCTGGCGTTGCCGATCCCGTCGCTGGTGATCAGTGAGCTGCTCGGCGTGCCTTACGAAGATCACGGCTTCTTCCAGGAGCACGCGACCATGGGCGTCTCCCGGTACGCGACCGCCAAGGACACCGCTGCAGGCGCAACCGAGCTGTCCAAGTATCTGATCCGGCTGTTGGAGGCACGGATAGCCGAACCCACCGAAGACATGGTGTCGGACCTGGGAGACCGGGTGAAATCCGGCGAACTCAGCCTCAAAGAGGCCACTCAACTGGGCACCGGGATGCTGATCGCCGGCCACGAAACCACTGCGAACATGATCGGTCTGGGGATTCTTGCGCTGCTGCAGGAGCCCGCGAAGCTGGCGGTGATCCGAGACACCAACAACGACACCGTGATCGCCAATGCGGTTGAGGAACTGCTGCGCTACCTGTCCATCATTCAGAACGGGCAGCGCCGGGTGGCCGCCGAGGACATCGAGATTGCCGGCGAGGTGATCCGTGCGGGCGAGGGCATCATCATCGACCTGGCTCCGGCGAACTGGGACCCCGCCGAGTTCCCGGACCCCGAGGTAGTCGATCTGAATCGGCCCGCCCGCCAGCACCTGGCGTTCGGTTTCGGCCCGCACCAATGCGTCGGTCAGCAGTTGGCCCGCGTGGAGTTGCAGATGGTCTTTCACAAACTGTTCCGGCGCATACCCACCCTGAAACTGGCGGTGCCGTTCGACAAGATCCCGTTCAAAAACGACCGCCTCGCATACGGCGTCTACGAGTTGCCGGTGACCTGGTGATCGCCTATAAGGGCCAGGCCTAGATGACTACCCTCGAAAACCAAGCCGATCCGATTGGAGGATCAACGATGTCCAGCCAGTCCACCATCTCGCTCTATCCGCCCGGAGGATACGGCGCACCCAAGGATCGTCGCGGCCACGCCGACGTCACAAGCACCGGATTGCCGGCAGGCACTGTGGTTTTCTCTGCGGACAACCACATTTCGCTTGCCGAGGACATCTTCTACGAGCGCTTCCCTGATGACCTCAAAGACAAGGCACCGCGAATCTGGTACGAGGATGGCGCCTACCAGGTCGGCCGCAAAGGGCAATCGTTCCTGCCAGGCGACTTCAGCGCGGTGCTGATGCAGTACGACGACCTGCCGGGGGCCGGAAGCACCAACATCGAAGCGCGAATCCAGGAGTTGCGCGACGACGGGGTCGATAAGGAGTTGGCATTCCCCAACGCGATCCTGGCGCTCTTCCACTACCCGGACAAAAAACTTCGCGAACTCGCGTTCCGCATCTACAACGAGTACATCGCCGAGTTGCAGGAGCGATCAGGTGGTCACTTTTACGGTGCGGGACTCATCAACTGGTGGGACCCGGAAGGCACCCGCCGGACTCTTACGGATCTGAAATCGCTTGGTCTCAAGACATTCCTGCTTCCGCTGAACCCGGGAAAGGACGACGAGGGCAATATCATCGACTACGCCAGCGATGCCATGAGCCCGGTGTGGGACGAGATCGAAGAAGCCGGCCTGCCGGTCACTCATCACATCGGCGAGACGCCGCCGAAAACTCCATGCGAATTCAACAGCGTGGTGGTGGGCATGATGATCAATATCGACGGGTTCCGGGAAACCTTCTCCAAGTACATTTTCTCCGGCATCCTCGACCGGCATCCGAAGCTGCGCATCGGCTGGTTTGAGGGCGGGATCGCCTGGGTGCCATGGGCTTTGCAGGATGCCGAGCATCTCGTCGCGTCTTATCAGCACATGTTCAACCGACCCCTCGAGCACGACGTGCGGTACTACTGGGACAAGCACATGAGCGCGTCGTTCATGCTCGACCCGCTGGGTTTGCAGTTGATCGACAAGATCGGCGTCGACAAGGTGATGTGGTCGAGCGACTACCCGCACAACGAAAGCACCTACGGCTATTCCGAGAAGTCGCTGGCCGCAGTCGTCGATGCGGTCGGCCCGGAGGCGGCTGTACAGATTGTGAGCGGCAACATCACCCAATTCCTCGGACTGTAAGGCAGTTTGATGACCACGTTTATGCAGGCACCGCCGTCTGCAATCGAGATCCCGGACACTCCGGACCTCGATCGGATGCGCTTTCAGACCGGTGCGCGGCTACGCTCGGCGATGGCCGACCGCGGCGTTGATGCGTTGATCCTGCTGGGAAACAACAACGTCGTCTATGCCACCGGTGCGAGCTGGCCGCTGGGCGACGCCGGGTTGTCCTACGTCGAACGCCCCGTCGCGGTGGTGTGTGCCGACGACCCGTGGCCACATTTGTTCCTGCCATTCCGCGAAGGCACGGCATCGGAATCCGGGCTGCCCGCCGACCATCTGCACGGCCCAGTCTATTTGGAGTTTGACGAGGGCGTGGAGAACTTCGCGCGGGTGGTCGCCGAATTGGTGCCCGCCGAGGCGGTCGTCGCGGTCGACGAGTTCACCGGAGCGATGCGGCGCGCCCAGGACCAGTTGTTCCGGGCGGGCAGACCGGTCGATGCCGCCCAGGTGATTGGCGCCGCCAAGCTCATCAAGACTCCCGACGAGTTGGCCTGTATCCGCAGGGCGTGCCGCATCACTGACCAGGCCATGATCGACGTGCAGGCCGCCCTGGCCCCCGGCATCCGCCAGATCGACTTGTCGGCCGGCTTTCTGCGTCGCGCCTTCGAGCTGGGCGCGATGGCCAGCATGCTCGAACCGATCTGGCAAGTGATGCCGAAGAACAAGGCCGACGGGGTGTGGACCACCCACGGCGATCTGGCGTTGCCGCTGCTGACAACCGACCGCGAACTGGCCGCGGGCGACGTGTTGTGGACCGACGTCAGCATCACCTACGCCGGTTACTGCTCGGATTTCGGCCGAACCTGGGTGGTGGGCCAGGACCCCACGGCGCGCCAGCAGGCGCAGTTCGACCGATGGCGGGAAATCATGACCGCGGTGCTCGGCGTCACGCGTGCCGGCGCCACCGCCGCGGAGCTGGGCAGAGCCGCGACGAAAGCCAATGGCGGCAGCCGACCGTGGCTGCCGCATTTTTACCTGGGTCACGGTATCGGCGTGAACGCTGCTGAAACACCAATGATCGGCACCGATCTCGGTGACGAGTTCGACGAGAACTTTGTTTTCGAACCGGGGATGGTGCTGGTCCTGGAGCCGGTCGTGTGGGAGGACGGCACTGGGGGCTACCGCAGCGAAGAGATCATCGTCATCACCGAGGAAGGCTGGATCCCGTTGACCGACTACCCCTATCACCCTTATGGCTACTGAGGTTCTGCCCGACGACCCCGCGCTGCGCTGCGGACGCCGCGAGCGCGCATTGGCCCAAATGGCGGCCCACGACCTCGATATTCTGGTGCTCGGCCGGCAGGCCAACGTGCGCTACATGACCGGTGTGCCGCAGCTATGGGTGGCCGGCACCCGGCCGTTCGGTCCGACCTGTGTCGTCGTCGCGGAAACCGGCGCCATTCACCTGCTCAGCACCTGGGATGAGGGGGTGCCCGAGGATATCCCGCACGAGAACCTCTATGGCATCGCCTGGAATCCGATGAACACCATCTCGGTGCTGCAACGCATCGACGGTGCGGCCACAGCGAAACGCGTTGGCACCGATGCGCTTTCCCCCGGCTTCGCACAGCTGCTGCCGGTGGCCTTCCCCAGCGCCGAACTGGTGGACGGGGAGCTGGCGATGCGGGCCGCCCGGCGTATCAAGACAGCCGAAGAGGTGACGGCACTGCGTGCGTCCATCCGGGTGGCCGAGAACGGACTGGCCGCGGCGGCCGCCGGATTACGGCCCGGAGTCAGCGAGAAGACCCTGGCCGGCGTCCTGTTGGAGGCCATGGCGGCCGGCGGGGTGAGCACGCCGGCGACCCAGGACGGGGCATGGGTGACTTCGCGCGAGCACCCGTGGCGGCGGGGCAGCGACGATGGACGGGTCGCGTCCGGTGACCTGGTGGCGCTGTCGGCGGGTGTGCTTGCCGGCGGCTACGCCGGCGAAGTGGGCCGCAGCTGGCCGGTCGGCGAAGTCGATGGTGCCGCCGATCTCTACCGACGCTGGGAATTGCTGTGGGACAGGCTTTATGACGCGTGTCAGCCGGCCGCCCCGGCCGCTGAACTGCTGGCCGCATACCACGCTGCGGGGGAACCGCTGCCGCCGATGCCGGTGGCACGCGGATTGGGGCTGGGTTTCGACCCGCCGGTGGTTTCGGCGCATCTGCCGGCAACCGCCGCCGAGGAACAGTTGGAGCCGGGCATGGTGCTCGCCGTCACCGGTTACGTTTGGGAACGGGGCGTCGGCGCGGTGTTCGGCCGTGAGGCGGTGCTGATCACCGCGGACGGCCCAGAGTTGCTGACCACGAGTCCGTCATGGCAAGGCGTCGTCCATGCCTGACAACCCTCCGCCGCCCGAGGAGATCATCCTCTACGCGAAGGACCCGACGACCAAGATCGCGACGATCACGTTCAACCGCCCCGAGTTTCTCAACGCACCCACTACCGCGGCGCGGCTTCGCTACGCCGATCTCCTGCGCGGGGCCACCGTCGACGACGACGTGAAGGTGGTGGTGATTCGCGGCGTCGGCGACGATCTCGGCAGCGGTGCCGACCTTCCCGAGTTCATGGAGGGCCGTGATTCGCCCGAGGCCCGGCTGGCCGAACTGAGGCTGGAAGACGACGGAATTCAGTACCCGCCGAAAGGTTCGTTTCGTCACGGCGCGACGATCAGCCAGTGGTACGCCAACGCGCAGGCCGGCAATCGGGCGTTGCAGGAATTCAAGAAGATCAGCATCGTCGAAGCCAAGGGATACTGCTACGGCTGGCATTTCTACCAGGCCGCCGACGCCGACCTGGTGATCGCCTCCGACGATGCGCTGTTCGGCCACCCATCGTTCCGCTACTACGGCTGGGGCCCGCGAATGTGGACCTGGGTTCAGACAATGGGCCTGCGTACTTTTCAGGAAATGGTCTTCACCGGGCGGCCTTTCACCGCCGATGAGATGTTTCACTGCAACTTCTTGAACAAGGTCGTGCCGCGGGAGCAGCTGGAGGCCGAAGTCGACAAGTACGCACGGGCGTGCGCACGTAACCGCCCCACCGATACCGTCTTCATGCAGAAGATCTTCTTCGAGGTGGTCAAGCAGCACCAGGGCGAATATCTCGGCAGCCTGCTGACCGGTTTGTTCGAATCGATGGGCGGCAGTGCGGTTCCCGACGGCGACAATTTGATGCTCGACGACGCCATTGACAGCGGGCTGAACGATGCGGTCAAGGAGAACGACAGCAAGTTTCCGCCCGAGTTCCGGTTGAGCAAGTCAAGCCGCGAGAAGAACGGGTAACCGTGGAGCCGCTACCCGGCCCCTTGGATGGCTATACCGTCGTCGATCTGTCCACCGGCATTGCCGGTGCCTACTGCACCAAACTATTGGCCGACGGCGGAGCCCGAGTGGTCAAAGTCGAGCCACCGCAAGGAGATCCGCTGCGGCGATGGTCCGCGTCGGGTTCGGACATCGAATCGGGCAGCGACGGAGCCCTGTTCAGTTTTTTGTCCTGCTCCAAGCACAGCGTAGTGGCCGATTCCGAGCGCGATGTCGCGTTCGTCAACGGACTGCTGGCATCCGCCGACGCGGTGGTGTGGTCGCGCGGCTCGGCGGTTGCCGAGCACCCGACGTTTGCCCCGGCCGAAATCCGCCGGGAGCACCCGCATGTGATCGTCACCGCGATCACCCCGTTCGGTTTGACAGGGCCGTGGCGGGATCGGCCGGCGACCGAATTTACCTTGCAGGCTTGGTCCGGGGGCATCGTCGGGCTGGGTCGCGGATCGGCGGATCGGGCACCGGTATTCGTCGGCGGCCAGGTCGGGGAATACGTGGCGGGGGCGTTTGCCAGTGCGATCACCCTGGCGTCGCGACTGCGTCAAATCGACAGCGGCGGCGGTGAGCTCGTCGACCTGTCCATGCTGGAAACTCAGATCCTGGGCCTCACGTATTTCCCGGTGAGTTACTTCGAGATGCTCGGCCGGCCGTGGCGCGACGCCCGCCGGCTCACCGTCCCGGGAATCGCACGGGCCAAGGACGGCCTCATCGACGTCGGCTGCGGGACTGCCCAGCAGTGGTTCGATCTTTGCGCGATGACCGGTCACCAGGACTGGATCGACGAGGACTCGCCGCTCACGATCACCGAGCAGGCCAACGAGAAGGCCGAAGACATCTACGCCTGGTTCGAGGAGCAGACCGTCGGGGAGATCCGTGACCTCGCCACCGCCTTCCGCGTCCCCAACGCTCCCGTAGCCAACGGCGCCAACATCACCGGCCTGGACCACTTCCAACAGCGCCGGTCGTTCGTCACCAATCCTCGGGACGGGTTCAGTCAGCCCGCTCATCCTTACCGCATGCAGCCCCCGCTGCTGCCGCCGCCGCGACCCGCCCCGCGACTCGGTGAACATACCGCCCGCTACCGCCAGGCCCACCCGCCCGTCCGCCCGGCGGGCAGCGGCGCCGCGGATCGCCTGCCGTTCAGCGTATTGCGGGTGCTGGACATGACGACGTTCTGGGCGGGCCCATCGTGCACGCATTTCCTGGCGCTGCTCGGCGCCGAGGTCATCCATGTCGAGTCGACCGGCCGGCCCGACGGCACTCGGCTGATCGCCGGGGTGCCGATGACCGAAGACCAATGGTGGGAGCGCTCGCCGATCTTTTCCGGTCTCAACACCAACAAGAAGGGCTTGACGCTCGATCTGCAGACCGCTGCCGGACGTGATCTGCTGCGCCGGTTCGTCGCGACATCTGACGTGATCGTCGAGAACTTCACGCCCCGGGTGCTCGAACAGATCGGACTGGATTTCGCGGCCGTGCAGGCGATACGGCCTGACGCGATCCTGCTGAGGATGCCCGGATTCGGACTCGACGGACCCTGGCGGGACAATCCGGCCTTCGCCTATGTGATCGAGGCAGCGTCCGGATTGAGTTGGCTCACCGGCTATCCCGACCGCAACCCGTATGACCCATATTCGGTTGGCGACCCCAACGCCGGTATACACGCGGTCAACGCGCTCCTGCTGGCGCTGGAGCACCGACGCCGAACCGGGCAAGGAGTGCTAGTGGAAGCCGCCATGGTCGACGCCGCGATCAACGTCGCTGCCGAACAGGTCGTCGAATACAGCTCCTACGGGGCCCTGCTGGAACGTGCCGGTAACCGCGGGCCCACGGCGGCACCGCAAAACCTCTACCGCACCGCCGACATCGACGAATTCGGCCGCCTCGACAGCTGGGTCGCGGTCGCAGTGGCAACCGACGAGCAGTGGGCCGGCCTGCGCGACGCCCTCGGCCGGCCGCAGTGGGCGATGGATCCGGCACTGACCGATGCAGCCGGCCGGCGGCAACGACACGCCCGGATCGACGAGCAGCTCAGCTCTTGGTGTCAGAGCCGTAGCGGCGACGAGATCGTGCACAGCTTGTGGGAAGCCGGTGTCCCGGTGGCAAAGGTTATGCAGCCGCATCGGCAAACCGAGCTGCCGCAGTTGGCTTTCCGCGGTTTCTTCGAAACCGTCGGCCACCCGGTCAACCAGTCGGTTCCACACAGCACGGTGCCGGCGCGCTTCTCCCGTGGGCCCCACCGCTTTCATCAGCAGTCCGCGCCGCTGCTCGGGCAACACAATCATGAACTACTCGCCGAACTCGGGCTCACCGAGTCTGAGATCGCGGTGCTGGAAGCTGACGGCGTTATCGGCTCGGCACCGGGCGTAGCGAGAAAGGCGAAAGCCCAATGAAGTTCGGTATTCCGCTCGCGCGTGCCCATCCCGGCCTGTGGCCGGAGCTGACGAAGCAGGCGGAGGCGCTGGGTTTCGAGTCGGTGTGGCTCCCTGAACATCTGGTGTTCCCAGTCGCGATGAGCGGCAGTCCTCACCAGGGCGATGCCCATCCACCGGTTCCGCCGCAGACACCGATTTTCGACGCGCTGAACTACCTGTCGTTTCTTGCCGCCCAGACCGAGACGATCCGCTTGGGCACCTATGTCTACAACATCGGCCTACGCCACCCCTTCGTCAGCGCACGCGCCGCTGCGACCTTGGACATCGTGTCGGGCGGCCGCTTCGACTTCGGTGTCGGCGCGAGCTGGCTTCGCGAAGAGTGGGAGGCGGTCGGTCTCGACTTCGACAGCCGCGGTCCGCGGGTCGACGAGGCATTACAGGTGTGTCGCGCGTTGTGGAGTCAACCCAGTGTCGAATACCACGGCTGTTTCTTCGATTTCGGCGAAGTCATGTTCGAGCCCAAGCCGGTGCAGCCGGGTGGCCCGCCGCTGCACATCGGCGGCGACGGCAAGGCCGCGTTACGCCGGGTCGCGCGGCTGGGCGATGGCTGGTTGCCGATGAACCACACCGTGGATCGGATACCGGAGTCGGTACGCATACTGTCCGGGCTGTGGGCCGAGCACGGGCGCAGCGGCAAACCACAAATCACCACCTCCGTGCCGATCTCCTCGGCCGAGGATGTCCAGCGCGCTGCTGACGCCGGCATCGACCGGCTCATCGTCGCGCCGTGGCAACGCACCCGCGACGCACTCGACGGCATCGCCCGTTTCGCCGATCAGCACTTCGAAAAAACGGCGGCGGCAGGCTAGATTCCGTGGCAATCAGTCCGTCCGCCATCCAGCTCAGCGGTCGCGTCGCTGCCGCCGGATCGATTGGTGCACTGGGCAGAGCCGCGGCGTTCGAACTCGCACCGCACGGCATCCGGCCAACGCACTGGCACCGGACATGTCGACGGCGGGACACCCGCTGCGGGTGGCTGGTATCACCATCCGCACACAGCTGAACCGACGCTTGGTCCCGGCTAGTGGGTCCAGCCGTGGGCGGCCTGGTCGTCGAAAGTGTGGTCGATCCGCTCGAACCTGCGACGGATTGATCCCCGCGAGGCCTGGTGCGGCAGGACGTAAAGCCGGTTGGCCAGTATGGCTTCCACCGTCAGGCCGGCGACGGCATCGACGTCGAGGACCCCCTCGTCGGCCGCATCCGGGCCCGGAACAGCCTGCCGCACCGGCCCTCCGTAGTCAGGACCGCGGTTGCGCTGCGAGTCGCCGATATTGGTTCCGACGAGCATCGGGCACAGCACCGACACCCCGATGTTGTTCGCCTTGACCTCGCGCGACAGCGCCTCGGCGAGGGCGACCACGCCGTATTTGGCGACTGAATACGGTCCGAGGCCGACGTTCGACACCAGGCCGGCGAACGACGAGGTGAACACCATGTGGCCACCGTCGCCCTGCTCGAGGAGTCGGGGCAGAAACGCTTCGACACCGTGGATCGGTCCCCAGAGGTCGACGTCGATGACCCAGCGCCAATCGTCATGCGACATCTGCGCGATCGGCCCGGCCACTGCGACGCCGGCGTTGTTGAAGACCACGTGGATCCGCCCGAGCAGGCGAAATGCCTCGTCGGCCAGGTGTTTAACCTCGTCGAGGTGGCGGACATCGCAGACCACGCCGTGCGCGTCAAGGCCCTCGTCGCGTAGTCGCGCGACTGCATGCTCGAGCGCAGGACCTTCGACGTCGCCCAGCACGACGGCCGCGCCGCGCCGGGCAAGGGTGCTGGCGGTGGCGAAACCGATGCCACTTGCGCCGCCGGTGATGACCGCGCCCCGACCTTCGAAACCGTCCATGGCGAAACGTTAACCGATGCGGATTTGGATGCGTATCGATTACGCGATGGCTGCCAAAGCCGCGGCTGAGTCTAGGTCGGCGTAGGCGGCCGAATACCGTTGCGCCAGCGTTAAAGCGATGTCTGGCCGCTGCCAGAGCTCGCCGGCGCTCGCGGTGCAGAGCCACAGGGTCAGTCCATGGGCCACCGATGCCCGGTAGCGCAGCCAGATCTCTTCTGATGATGGCAGCTCGTCGTCCGGCAAGGCCAGGGCATCACGGTATTCTTCGAGTAGCTCGCGCTCGCATTGGCGTCGATCTGCTGTGGTCAATGCACCCTGAAGGAAATATCCGAGATCCAGCGACCAGTTGCCGCGGCGTACCACCTGCCAATCCAGAAAGCCAACTTCGCCGTCAGGCAGCAGATAGGTGTTGCCGATATGCGGATCTCCGTGCAATAGGGTCTGCGTCGACGTGGTTAGCGTGCGAATATAGGGCGCCCAGATATTACCGATCAGTTGCTCGATCGTCAGCGATTTCACTTGCGGGGGAGCGTCGTCGCCCAACTTTTCGACCGCTGCCGGCAGGGGCGCGATCTCCATGCCACCCCAGGGCTCGAACGGCTCAAGCCAGGTGAGTTCCGCGGTCTTGAGAACTCTGTTGCCCCAATACTGTCCGTGCATCCTGCCGAGGCCGCGCACACCGGTGGCGACTTCCGCCACCGTCATAGGCCGCGTCGCATCGCGTGGGTCTGCTCCGCGTGCCCTCAGGTCCTCCATGACCATCACGAAGTCGTAGTCGCCTTCGTCGATGAGGGCGGTGTAGACGATGGGATGCTCCAGCGGTAATGCGACGCCGGAATTGAACAATCGAGGCTCGTGAAACATGCCGCTGGTGGCGCGGATCAGCTCCTTGTGCGCCGGGTCCGCGGCTTTGACGAAGACGGTGGCCGGCCCCGTGCCCGCCGAATAGCTCAACGCCAGCCGGGCACGCCTGTTGGTCCCGTCGTCGTGCATGTCGACGGTGACCTCGTTGACCTCGGCACCGGGATAGTGGCGGGCGATCGCTGCCGTCATCCACTCGGGGGTAACGTGTTCCCACTCTTTGGGAACCGGGAGCTCGGTTGTTGGCACGATTGATCTACTTCAGGCAGCTGCCCGCGTCGATCGGCAACGTGACACCGGTGATATAGCGGGATTCGTCAGACGCCAAGAACAGCACGGCGTTGCTGATGTCCTCAGGTTCCACCCAACCGACGGGCAGGGTGTGCATCATCTGCGCGACGACCTTGAGGTCATCTGGGCCGGGGTTCTCCAGGTCGGGGCGGAACAGCTTCATCGTCGGCTCGTTCATGAACAACGGTGTGTTCACGTTGGTGGGATGCACGGAGTTGACCCGGATCATGTGCTGGCCCAACTCGACAGCAAAGGTCCGCATGAGCCCCACCACGCCGTGTTTGGCAGCTACATAATGACCAGTGTGCGGATATCCCTTCAGGCCGCCCACCGAACTGGTCAAGATGATCGACCCGCCGCGTCCGCCGGTCAGCAGATGCGGCACACCGGCTTTCACGGTCTTCCACACACCGGCGAGGTTGACGTCGATCATGTCGGTCCAGTCTCGTTCGCTGGTCTTGTCCAACGTCGCCCCGCCGTTACCGATCCCGGCGTTAGCGACGATGATGTCCAGCCGACCCAACTGCTCGACACCGGCGTCCACCGCCGCTTTCAGTGCGTCATAATCGCGCACGTCGACTTCGGCGGTGTAGATGCGGCGGTTTTGGCCCTTGACCAGGTCTGCCGTCTCGGCCAGATCTTCGGGTGTGGACAGCGGAACCTGGACACTGTCGATCGGCTTGCAGATGTCGACCGCGATGATGTCGGCGCCCTCCTGCGCCAGTCGCACCGCATGCGCCCGGCCCTGACCGCGCGCGGCACCGGTGATGAAGGCGACCTTGCCTTCGACTCGTCCCGCCATCATTACCTCAGTTTCTGTTGACGTTTAACTGTTGACATTAGGTTGGCTCAGCGGATGATCGCCGGCATCGCTTCCCATCCCCGCACTGTGGAGGTCGGAGACAACATGGCGTTGGTCAGGTCGACATCCCACTCGGGGAAGCGCTTGAGGATCTCCTCCAGTGCGATCCGCCCCTCCAATCGAGCCAGCGCCGAGCCAAGGCAGTAGTGTGTGCCGACACTAAAGGCCAAGTGCTGACGAGCTTCCCGATGAATGTCGAAAACGTCACCGTCGGGCGGAAATTGGCGGTGGTCGCGGTTGGCCGCCCCGATCAGCATCATCATCACGCTGCCCTCGGGTACCGTCTGGCCGTAGAGCTCGACATCGCGGGTCACATACCGTGCGACGTGTGGCGCCGGCGGCTCGAAGCGCAGCAGTTCTTCGATAGCCCGCGGAATCAGCGACTTATCCTCGGCCAGTTGGCGGCGCTGGTCCGGATGCTCCGCGAGAACCTTGCCGGCCCAGCCGATCAGCCGGGTGGTGGTCTCGTTGCCGGCCCCGGCCACCACGTTGACATAGACGAGCAGCTCGTCGCGGGTGAGTCGGCGGGTAGCGCCGGTCTCGTCTTCGAACTCGACGTTCAACAACTCCGTCATGATGTCATCGGACGGGTGCTCCGCCCGCCACTCGATGTACTGAGCGAAAGCCTCACCGGTGTCGAAGCCATCCGAGGCGATGGTCATCGGTTGGCCGACCTCGGTGCGCATGGTGGCATTCGAGCGGTCCCGGATCGCCTCTTGGTCGTCTTCGGGAATGCCCAACAGCATTCCGATCACCCGCATCGGCATTTGCGCTCCAAGATCGGTCACGAAGTCGAACCGGTCGGTGCCGATCAGCGGATCCAAGCAGCGAGCACAGAAATCTCGGATCTTGTTTTCCAATTCGTTGATCTTACGAGGCGTGAACATCCGTGCCAGCAGCTTGCGATGGATGTCATGCACCGGCGGATCCTCGAAAATCAAGACGCCAGAAGGCATTTCCATGTTGCTCTTGATCAGTTCCAGGATCGCTCCGCGGGCCGAGCTGAAGGTCTGGTAGTCCACCAGAGCGTGGTCGACGTCGGCGAACCTGCTCAGCGCATAGAAGTCGTGCTCGGAGTTGTAGTACAGCGGCGATTCTTCGCGCAGCCGGCGAAACATTCCGTAGGGGTCGGCATTCAGTTCGGGGTTGTACGGGTCGTAGTAGACGTCACTGGCGGCACTGACTGTCACGGATATCGCCTCTCACGGAACCGTGTTCTCACGGGATCTTGCATCCTGTTGCCTCTGAACTCTGTCATCAGCCGCTACCAGTGTCAATCTCGAATCCGTTTATGGCATCTAAAGTTCTCGCATTGCGAGAATCAAATTCTCAGCCGAGCCTATCGGTGCGATATTCGAACACCGCAAGTGCGGCTTCTCCCTGCGCGTCATGGCCAGTGAGCTTGGCCGCCAACGCATTCGGCTCCAGGCGTCACTGATTGAAGCGCAACAGGGCCTCCTGCGCATAGGAAGCGACGAGCGAGCCGTCTGCACTCAGCACGTCGCCGCATCCAAAGCACCGGCCGTGCGCCAACATCGGACTGTGCTGGCGCAGCAGGAGCCAGTCGTCGGTGCGGAAAGGGCGGTGGAACCACAGCGTATGGCTGGTCACCGCGGAGGTGAACGCGGTCCCATTGCCGCGTTGGTTGAATCCTTCGATCGGGCGCAGCGCCGTCCCGATCAAAGTGAGGTCGGTGGCGTAGGCGGCCAGCGCGGGCGCCAGCTCGGCGTCAACTGGCGGCGTGCGCATCCAGAGTTCGAACCGGGGTGGACCGGCGGTGGAGGAGTTGAGATCGTCGGTTGAGCGAGTTTCCCAAGGGATCAGGTCCAATTCGACCCGGTGCCCCTCGTCCAAGACGGGCGGCACGCCCTCAGTGCTCTGGTGATCGGGGCCGTCCTCGGCCATGTGCATGCAAACCGAGCCGGTGGCCAATGTGCCGCGGGACTGGCCAGCCGTGATCGCCAGTGTCGCGAATGACCGGCCTTCGTGATGACGGGTCAGTTGGTATCGCACCGGTTCGTCGGCGCGGCCTTCGCGGGCGAACACCGCATGCAGCGATTTGATGTGTTTGTCCGGGCAGCTCGTGGTGGCCGCGCGGACGAATTGGCCCAGCAGCTGACCGCCGAAAATCCGATGGTATTCCAGTTGTTGGTTGAGTGCCTCGAACACGGTTACGTTGGCTTGCCCGGGTTGCTCGCCGTCGCAGACCCGCAGCTTCAAACAGCCGAGCAAGTCCGTCCACAGGTCGAGCACTCAGTTAGTGTAAGTCGAGTTCTCGGATCTAGGTAACCTAATTCTCCGCTGCGAATCCCCGTGAGCAGAAGTCCCACACCTCGTCGGCGGTGATGGGATGCACGGTCGCGTCATCGGAACCGCCGCTCGATTGTGCGATGAACATCACCGTCTGCATCGTCATTGCGGCCATCCGCCGGGGTGGGACGTCGGCACGCAGTTGCCCGGCGGCGTCCGCCTCGTCCATCAGTTCGGTGAGCAATGCCAGAAGCGGTGCATGAGCGACTTTGACCTCGGCTGGATGGGAGACCAGCAATCTCGGTGCGAAGTCGGTGAACAACGGCCTTTTAGCGGCGGGATCGGGTCGGGATGCCTCGAAGAGCAGTTCGACGGCGACTTTCAACCGCTCGAGTGGGTCGGAGTGATTGGCCGTAGCGGCGCGGATCTGGTCGGCGGACCGACTCAACGCGTCCTCGAATAAGGCGAGTAACAGCTCGTGTTTGCCGTCGAACTGCAGGTAGAAGCTGCGCAGCGACTGGCGGGAGCGGTCGACAACCTCTTGAACGGTGAAGTCCGTGCTGCCCTTTTCGATGATGATGGCCTGGGCGGCATCCAGGAAGCGCTGAACGCGCTGGGCCGCGCGCAGTTTCGCGGTTTTGATCGACCGCTCGACCGCCCGTTGCTTCCAGGCCGGCTCTTCGCTCGGACTGGTCACCGACGACTCGGACGGTTGCCGTGAGGGGAGAACATGGTTGGACTGTACCGGAGAACGCCGTGCCATCGGTGTCTCGCACCCCCTCACGGACGACGTGTCAGAGATTGTAACTTTCTCACCACGAGAATACTATTCTCTTTGCAGTGCTCACGGAAGCAGAAATGTGGAACTGCGGGCGCCGATGCCGAGGAGTACCCGTGAAGCTGACTTTTGATGCTGACGTAGAAGCGTTCCGCTCCGAATTCGTGGCCTTTCTCGACGAGCATCTGCCCGACGAGGCTCAAGCCGGCGAGCGGCCTCGTTCGTCGTCGCATGTGCCGGACTGGGCGCGCCGATGGCAGCGGTTGCTGTTCGAGCACGGCTGGCTGCTTCCGGGTAACCCGCCGGAGTTAGGTGGGCGCAACGCCACCGTCCTGCAGCAATACGTACATCTCGAAGAGTTGTCGCGGCGACGTGTCTACCAAAGCTTCAATCCGCAGGGAATAGGCATCATCGCCGCGTCGGTGTTGTCATTCGGAACCGACGAGCAGAAGCAGCGCTGGGCGGTGCCGATTCTGCGGGCCGACATAACGGCATCGTTGGGGATGAGCGAACCGGGCGCGGGCTCCGATCTGGCCTCGTTGCGGACCCGCGCGGTATTGGACGGGGACCACTTCGTGGTCAACGGGCAGAAGGTGTGGACGTCCGGCGCTCACGACGCCGACGTGCTGCTGACGTTCGTGCGGACCGACCCCGATGCGCCAAAACACAAGGGAATCAGCGTGTTGCTGATCCCCACCGACACTCCGGGCGTGACGCGCCGGCCCTTCGCGTCGGCGTCGGATCGCGGCGATCTGGATTTCAACGAGGTCTTTTTCAACGACGCGAGGGTGCCGGTCGAGAACCTGGTGGGCCCGTTGAATCAGGGGTGGCGGGTCGCGACGGGCTCGCTGGGCCACGAACGCACGATGCTGTGGTTGGGATACGCCGACCGGCTACGTGAACTGATCGTCGATTACCGACCGTCGGATCCGCTGCAGCGCGACCACTACGCCACCCTGCTCATGGATTCCGAGGCATTGCGACTGCTCGGCTCGGCGGCTCTGGCCCGTGCCGACCGTGGCGAGGAAGACGTGCCGGGTCTGTCGGTGCTCAAGCTGTTGGGATCGGAGGCGGTGCAGACCGCATCGGAGCATGCGCTCAATGCCGCAGCCGCTGACGGCCTGCTGCACCCCGACGTTACCGGTCCGTTCGCACCGCTGAACTTGGATGCCCATTACGGCAGTTGGTTCGATCGCTACTTCCGTAGCTTTGCCGGTACCATCGCCGGCGGCACCTCGGAGATCCAGCGCAATATCATCGCTCAGCGGGTTTTGGGCCTGCCCCGATAACCCGTGCGAGCGTGCACAAACCCGAGCATTAGAGCGGCGTGTCGGCCGGAGACACGCACGCTCGCGCAATTAGCGGCTAGAGGTTTGCCAGCCGCGGCGCGAAACCCATCGCCCGCAGGATGGCGCCAGCCTCGCGGGTGAGTTCCCTTGCACTGCCGAGCATTCCGTCCAATACCAGCACGCGCTCCACATGACGATGCAACTCGTGTTCGGCGGTGAAGCCGATACCGCCGAGCACCTGTTGGCAGTGCCGCGCGGTGGTCAGCGCCGCTTGACCGGCCGCGGCCTTGGCCAGCAGCGCACCAAGGTCGTCTGGCTCGGCTGCGTCGGCGTGCAGACTGGCCTCCGCGCCCTCGATCGCGACGAGTGTTTCGGCCAGCCGATGCCGGATCGCCTGGAACGAGGCGACGGGGCGGCCGAACTGCACGCGGTCCAGAGCATGTTGGCGCGCCAGCGACAACATCGCCCGGCTGGCTCCGACCAGCCACCAGGCGAGGGCGCGCCGTCCGGCGGCCAGCGGCACCGGATCCCCTTCGGCCACAAGGTGTATCGGCAGGCCGTCACCGAGCGTCGAGCTGTCTTGGTCGGTGCGTTCCCAGCGGATCCAGCCGCCGCCCGCGTAGGGCAGCGCCACGGTGCCGCCGCCACCACGGCTGGCTTCGCGCAACACGACGTCGTTGAGAACAGGCGCGTGGGCTCCGGTCTCGCCGAGTAGCCGGAACACCAAAGCGACTGCGGCATCGGGTGTTTCGTCGAGCATGTCCAGCCAGCCGAGGTCGGCCAGCGCCGCATCGAGTTGCTGGCCGGAGACCGAGGTCATGGTCTTGCGGAGCGCGTCCTCCATCAGCTCCAACGAATCGGTGTCCACGCTCACTCCTTGCCCAAATCCAGCAGCCGGCGGGCGATGATGTTGCGCTGAATCTCGGCGGTCCCGCCGTAGATGGTCGCCGCGCGTGAATACAGGAATTCGGTGCGCCAGTCTGTCTCGCCGAGCTCGACGACACCCGGCAGCAGGTCCCGGGCGGTGTCGTACAGCCGCTGCTCGGCGGTGGCCAACAAGACCTTGTCGATCGATGTCTCTGGCCCCAGCCGCGTCCCGTCCTCGGCCAACCGATGCTGGGTGCCACGCGAGCGGCAGCGCAGGGTGTGCAGGGCCAGATACGCCGAGCCCAAAGCGGAGTCATCCGGGTCGGTTGCTTCGGCGATGAGTCGGTCGAATCGCGAGTACAGGTAAGCGATCCGCTGCCAAAAGCAGGTCGAGCGCTCATACGGCAGCAGGTCCATTGCGAGCCGCCAGCCGTCACCCGGCGCGCCGAGCATCCGGTCGCCGGGGATCACGACGTCGTCGAAGTACACCTCGCAGAACTCGTCGACCCCGTGCATGGTGCGCAGCGGCCGCACGGTGATGCCCGGAGTATCCATATCGACGAAGAACGCCGTGATGCCGTCATGTCCGGGCGCGGTGCGGGTCAGCAGGATGCAGCGGGTCGAATACTGCGCGAAGCTGGTCCAGACCTTCTGCCCGTTGACGACCCAGTGGTCGCCGCTGGCGGCAGCGCGGGTGGACAGCGACGCCAGATCGCTGCCGGATCCGGGCTCGGAAAAGCCCTGACACCATTGCTCGCGGCCGGACAGCAGCCGCGGCACCATTTCAGCGGCGAGTTCGGCCGGCGCGTAGTCGATCATCGTCGGCGCCAGCACCTCGACCATCGAGTAGGGTCCCGGTTCCGCAAGCCCCCGCCCGACCACCTCTTCACCGACGATCGCGCGAAGCATTGCAGGACCACCCATTCCGCCGACCTCGACGGGCCACCCGTAGCGCATCCAATTGGCGTCATAGAGGGCGCCGTGGACTCGGGCGAGTTGCTGCATGTGACCTTCGAGCGAATGCTCCGGCCCCGGAGTCAGGTCGTTGTCGTCGAGCCAGGCACGCAGATCCGCCCGGAACTGCTCGACCTTCATGCAGGCGGACGCCCCACCGCGTGCGGGCGGCCCGAGTCGTGCGTGCCGCTGCGACGGATGAAGGTCATCGCGCGGGTCTTCAGCCGCCAGCCGTCGGCGGTGCGCAGATACGTGTCGTTGTAATAGCCGATCCGCATGTCGTGGGTGGCGTGGTCGATGAAACACAGCGGCTGGGTGCCGGTCGCAGTGTCGCCGGACAACTCGATCGCCGGTGTCGCGGTCAGGAACAAGCCTTTGGGCGCAGCGTCCACCAGGACGGGAAAGCGGTCCAGAGAATAGGTTTCGCCGAACGCGCTGTAGGTACCGTCGGGCGTGAAGACGCCCACCAGCCCGTCGATGTCTTCCTGGGTGATGGTGACGGCGTACCGGGCGAGCAGCTGCTGGATTTCGACAAGATCGTCAGTTCTTGTCGGCATATACCTTGCCGCCTTTCATGACGAACTGCACGTTCTGGGTAACGGTGATGTCGGACAACGGATCTCCGGGCACACCGATCACGTCGGCGAGCAGTCCCTCGGCCAGCCGTCCCCGGTCGGTGACGTTGATGAGATCGGCCGCAGTGACCGTCGCCGCCCGCAACACTGCGAGCGGTGGCATGCCCCATTCGACGAGGGTGACCAGTTCGTCGGCGTTGCGGCCGTGCGGAATGGCCGGCGCATCCGTGCCTACCGCAATCTTCACGCCGGCTTGATAGGCGGCCAGCAGCGAGGTGCGTGCCTTCGGGAACATCTCGGCGGCCTTGGCCTGTAACTCCGGCGGCGCCTTGGAGACATCCATGGCATCGGCCAGCCGCCGGGTGGTCACCAAAAATGTGTCGTGGTCGACCAGCGCGGCAATCGCCTCGTCGTCCATCAAAAAACCGTGCTCGATGCAGTCGATACCCGCCGCGACCGCGTGCACCACCGCTTCCGCACCATGAGTGTGGGCTGCTACCCGCAGACCCCGGCGGTGCGCCTCGTCGACGATTGCCCGTAACTCCTCATCCGAATAGTGCTGCGCGCCAGGCGCTCCGGTCAGCGACATCACCCCACCCGAGCAGCACACTTTGATCAGCTGAGCGCCGTACTTGATCTGGTACCGAACGGCTTTGCGGACCTCGTCGACGCCGTTGGCGATACCCTCCTCGACGGTCAAGTGCAGCAGATCCGGAGCGAACGCGGAGAACATCGTCGGGTCCAGATGCCCGCCGGTCGGGGTGATGGCATGACCGGCCGGAACCACCCGCGGGCCCTCGATCCAACCCGCGTCGATCGCTTTGCCGAGCGCGACGTCGAGCAGGTATCCCCCGGTCTTGACGAACAACCCGAGGTTGCGCACGGTGGTGAAGCCGGCCCGCAGCGTGCGGCGGGCATTGCCGACCGCACGCAGCACCCGCGTCGGCGGATCGTCCTGGACCGACGAGGCCAGGCCGGTCTCTCCGCGCCCGCCCATCAGAAGGTTGACCTCCATGTCCATCAACCCCGGCAGCAGGATCTGTTCGCCGAGGTCAATGACGTCACCCTCGGGATCGCCGCCGACACCAACGATCCGCTCGCCATCCACCCGCAGGATGCCGGGACGGACGATCTCGCCGGCGTCGACGTCGAGTAGCCCGGCTGCCTTGAGTGTCAGCACCGTTCAGATCACCGGTTCCCGGATCAGTTCCACCCAGGCCGCACCGCTGTCGGGTACACGCGGCTGCTTCCACGCTTCGACCGGAAACGACACCATGACCAGCGATTGCATGAGGTGCATCAGGCTTCGCGCATCCTCGGGTAGATCGGTTAGGGGGTACTTGTCACAGTATGCGATCACGTCTTCCAGGCGGGGAAACGCGGCATCGTAAAACGCCTGCAACTCCGGCATCGACGACGCCAGCCGTTTAGCGTAGCGCTCGGGCTCGGTCGCCAGGTCCCAGTCCAAATACGGCTCGAGATCGGTGAATTCAGACGGTAGCGCCATTGCGTTGGTACTCCTTCACGTAGTCACTGGTCGTCTTGTGCAAGTGGCGGATCAAGACTTCCTGGTCGCACAGCAGGAACTCTTTGACGGCCCGGGTGCCGATCATGGTCTGGGTCGCTTGCAGCGTGTTGGCGTCCTGTAACGCGTACTCCTTGAACGTCACTGCGGCCAACTCCTGAGCCAGGCGTTCCCGTGCGTTGCGCGGCGGAACGAAATACAGCGTGCACTCGAAGATGTGCTTGTCCACCGCGGTCGGCCAGTAGTGATAGGTCAGGAACCAGCCCGGCTCCCAGATCAGCAGCATGAAGTTCGGGTAGAACAGCCACGAGTCGATACCCCACTGCGGCACTCTTTTCACGTTGACACCCGGCGGCAGCTCCAGGTTCTCGATGATCTCCGGCTTGTCCCACGGGCCGAACAATCCGCTGCGCAACACCTGGTCCATCGGCTTGACCATGGACATGTCCGGGGGCGGGGCCTGGCCGCCCCAGGTCGACTGCAGGTTGTGCGGGCCGGCCAATTCGTAGTGCAGTGCTTCATAGCCGAACTTCTGGATCTTGGCGGCTTCCTCCTTGGTGTACTGCCCCTGGTGCAGGATCGGTGCGTGGTAAAACTCGATGAACGCGTCGATGAACAGCTTCCAGTTGCTGCCGACCTCGGCCCGGTACGAGTAGGTCTCGGTCATCTCGCCGAACGGGTAGCCCTCGATGCTCTTGGCCAGCGGTCCGAGATAGTCGATCAGCGGCGCCGCGTTGTCGTCGAAGTTGATGAAGATGAAGCCTTCCCACAGCTCGCAGCGGACGGGAGCCAGTCCGTAGTCGCCCTTGTCGACGTCGAAGAACTCGTCCTCCTGCTGGATGAAGGTCAGGTCACCGTCGAGGTTGTAACGCCAGGCGTGGTACTTGCAGGTGAACTGCCGGCAGGTGCCGGAGGTCTCCTCGTTGGGAAAGTCGTTCCACACCAGCTTGTTTCCGCGGTGGCGGCAGACGTTGTGATACGCCTTGACGGACCCGTCCTTGGTCTTGACGACGATCACCGACGTGCCTTGCCCCGCTGAGGGTAGTTCCCTGGTGAAGTAGCTGCCCGTGCGTGGTAGGCGGTTGACTCTTCCTACATTGAGCCACATCCGTTTGAACACCGCATCACGCTCGGCTTCGAAGAATGCCTGGTCGATCGAGTCGCTGTAATCGACCGGTGCGGTGCCCAGTTCCGGATAGTTCTCGGTCCAACTGCCGGCAGCAGGCTTGGTGAAATGTGGCACGATTTTACCTTTCTTGTTCCACTTCGACGCCAAAGGTGTTCAGGCCCATCGCCAGCGCGGTGTAGCCACCGATCGTGAAAATCAGGTCCATCCGCTGCCGCTCGTCGAGCCGCTCGGACAGCGCCGTCCAGGTCGCATCCGACAGGTTGGTCTTCTCGTCGAGCTCGTCGACCGCAGTGAGGACCGCGCGGTCGAACTCGTCGCGCGGGTCGCCGGATTGGATAGCGGCGATGTCGGCGTCGGACAGTCCGACCCGCTTGCCGATGGTGACGTGATGGGTCCATTCGTATTCACAGCCGCGCCGATGCGCGACTCGCAGGATGACCTGCTCTCGAACCCGTTCGGGCAGCGTCGATCCGTACAGCAGGTAGACGCTGAACCGCAAGAACGCGCGGGTGAGTTCGGGGTGGTGCACCAGGGTGGCCAGGAGGTTTCCCGCGTCGTCGGGGTTTCGTCGGTCCTCGGGCAGCATGCCTGCCACCGCATGCCGGACAGCGTCGTCCCACTGATCCGCCGGCAGCGGGGACAGACGCATAGCAGCCTCCTCAATGTGGAGAATCATATTCTCATATTTGACCAATAGGTTTCCATGATCCGTCGGATTGGTCAATACCGGCAAAAAAGGTGGTGGTCACCTGCAGAAACATCATCGGCGGCGTCGGCGCTCCAGACGTCTCGGCGACGCGCAGCCTACGTAGGGGGTAGTCTGAAGATGTTGATTCTCGCGATCTGAGAAGCTAATTTCCATAGCGGGGACTCACCCGCATCGCCTGCCATGGCCCGAGGTATCCGAGGGAAGGGACCAACCGGTGAACAAAGACGACATGATCCTGATCAGCGTCGACGACCACATTGTTGAGCCACCCGACATGTTCAAGAACCACTTGGCCAAGAAGTACGCCGACGATGCGCCGCGCCTGGTGCACAACCCGGACGGCTCCGACACCTGGCAGTTCCGCGACACCGTGATCCCGAATGTCGCGCTGAACGCGGTGGCCGGCCGGCCCAAGGAGGAGTACGGGATCGAGCCAACCGGGCTCGACGAGATCCGCAAGGGCTGTTACAACGTCGACGAGCGGGTCAAGGACATGAACGCCGGCGGGATCCTGGGCTCGATCTGCTTTCCGTCATTCCCCGGTTTCGCCGGGCGGCTGTTTGCCACCGAAGACCCGGAATTCTCGCTGGCGTTGGTGCAGGCCTACAACGACTGGCACATCGACGAGTGGTGCGGGGCCTATCCGGCCCGGTTCATCCCGATGGCGCTGCCGGTGATTTGGGATGCCGAGAAGTGCGCCGACGAGGTACGGCGGGTGTCCAAAAAGGGTGTACACGCGCTGACCTTCACCGAAAACCCGGCGGCGATGGGGTACCCGAGCTTCCACGACGAGTACTGGAATCCGCTGTGGAAGGCGTTGTGCGACACCAACACCGTACTCAATGTGCATATCGGGTCATCGGGCAGGCTGGCGATCACCGCAGCCGACGCGCCGATGGACGTGATGATCACCCTGCAGCCGATGAACATCGTCCAGGCCGCGGCAGACCTGTTGTGGTCCAAGCCGATCAAGGAATACCCCGACCTCAAGGTCGCACTGTCGGAGGGCGGCACGGGTTGGATTCCGTACTTCTTGGAGCGCGTGGACCGTACCTTCGAGATGCACTCGACGTGGACCCATCAGAACTTCGGCGGCAAAGTGCCCAGTGAGGTTTTCCGGGAGCACTTCCTGACCTGCTTCATCAGCGACCCGGTCGGCGTGCAGCTGCGCCACATGATCGGCATCGACAACATCTGCTGGGAGGCCGACTACCCGCACAGCGACTCGATGTGGCCCGGGGCTCCCGAAGAGCTGTGGGAGGTCTTGTCCGCCAACAACGTGCCGGACGACGAGATCAACAAGGTGACCCACGAGAACGCGATGCGCTGGTACTCGTTCGACCCGTTCAGCCACATTCCCCGGGAGCAGGCGACGGTCGGCGCGCTGCGCAAGGCCGCCGAGGGACACGACGTCTCGATTCAGGCGCTCAGTCAGCACAAAGACCGGTCGGGTTCGTCGTTCGCCGACTTTGCCGCCAACGCCAAAGCGCTCACCGGCAACAAGGACTGAGCACGCCGCCGGAATGCAACTGCGCCGGTGCATCAACCGACCCGAAGGAGTCCCGCAGTGCCCGGCGGTGGAATGAACTTCGAGCTGACCGACGACCAGGAGCTGATCCGCAAGTCGGTCGCCGAACTGGCTTCCAAGTTCGACGACCACTACTGGATGGAAAAAGACCAGGCGCACGAGTTTCCGACCGAGTTCTACCAGGCGATCGCCAGCGGCGGCTGGCTCGGGATGACGATCCCGGAGCAGTACGGCGGCCACGGCCTGGGTATCACCGAAGCGACGCTGCTGGCTGAGGAAGTCGCCCGGTCCGGCGGCGGGATGAACGCCGCCAGCTCGATTCACCTGTCGATCTTCGGCATGCACCCGGTGGTGGTGCACGGTTCCGACGAACTGAAGGCCCGCACGCTACCCCGCGTTGCGACGGGCGAACTGCACGTGTGCTTCGGGGTGACCGAACCCGGTGCCGGCCTGGACACCTCACGGATCACCACGTTCGCCAAGCGAGACGGTGACCACTACGTGGTCAACGGCCGAAAGGTCTGGATTTCCAAGGCGATCGAATCGCAGAAGATCCTGCTTCTGACCCGGACGCAGCACTACGACGAGGTCAGCAAGAAGACCGACGGGATGACCTTATTTCTCACCGACCTGGACCGCAGCCGGGTCGACGTCCGGCCGATCCGCAAGATGGGCCGCAACGCCGTCAGCTCCAACGAGCTGTTCATCGACGACCTGCACATTCCGGTAGAGGATCGAGTCGGCGAGGAGGGCAGAGGGTTTCAGTACATTCTCGACGGCCTGAACCCGGAGCGGATGCTGATCGCCGCCGAGGCCCTCGGCATCGGCCGGGTCGCGCTGGAGAAGGCGGTGAAGTACGGCAACGAACGACACGTCTTCGAACGACCGATCGGCATGAACCAGGGCATCCAATTCCCGTTGGCCGACTCGCTGGCGAGGCTCGACGCCGCCGAGCTGATACTGCGCAAGGCCACCTGGCTCTACGACAACGGCAAGTCGTGCGGGCGTGAAGCCAATACCGCCAAATACCTTTGCGCCGACGCCGGTTTCACCGCCGCCGACCGCGCGCTGCAAACCCACGGCGGCATGGGGTATTCGGAGGAGTACCACGTATCGCGGTACTTCAGGGAGGCCAGGCTGATGAAGATCGCACCGGTCAGTCAGGAGATGATCCTGAACTTTCTCGGCTCGCACGTGCTCGGATTGCCAAGGAGCTACTGATGGGCCGGTACTTCGACCTGTCGGGCCGCGCCGCGCTGGTTACCGGCGCCGCGGGTGGCATCGGCTCCGCGGTCGCCAAGGCACTGGCCGACGCGGGGGCGGCGGTACTTGTCACCGACGTGGACAAGGACACGGCAGCTGCGGTGGCAGAGCAGATTTCGGCATCGGGAGCACGAGTCGAGTCTGCTGCGCTGGACGTGTCGGATCGCGAGTCCGCCGACGCAGCAGCAGCGCAAGCGGCCGCGCTGGCTAACGGCAAGCTGCACATTCTGGTGAACAACGCGGGCGTGACCCGGCCGGCGATGTTCGAGAAGACTTCCCAGGAGTCGTTCCGCCTGTTGTTCGATATCCATGTGATGGGCGCGTTCAATTGCACACAGGCGGCGATGCCGCACATCCCTACCGACGGGACCGGGCGCGTCATCAATGTGACGTCGGCGGCCGGGTTGACCGGCACGCTCGGCCAGGTGAACTATTCGGCCGCCAAGGCCGGCATCATCGGGTTCACCAAATCGCTTGCCCGCGAACTTGCCGCCAAAAATATTCTGGTCAATGCACTGGCGCCGCTGGCGGCAACTCCGATGACCGAAACCATCCGGACGAACGAGAAGTTCGCGGCCAACATGCGCAACCGCATCCCGCTGCGGCGCTGGGCCGAGCCGGAGGAGGTCGCCGGGGCGTTCGTGTTCCTCGCATCGGATGCCGCTTCCTACATCACCGGGCAAGTGCTGCCCGTGGACGGCGGAATGGTGATGTAATGCCCGACTCCGCGGCGCCGCTGGCCGGTGTCACCGTAGTGGCGTTGGAACAGGCCGTCTCCGCGCCGATGTGCACCCGGGTACTCGCCGATTTCGGTGCTCGTGTCATCAAGGTGGAAAACCCCAACGGCGGAGACTTCGCGCGGCACTACGACGACGTCGTCAACGGGCTGGCCGCACACTTCGTGTGGGCCAACCGCGGCAAGGAATCAGTCACCCTGAATGTGAAAACGGCTGCCGGACTAGCCATTCTGCACCGGCTGCTGGAGCGGGCCGACGTTCTGGTGTCCAACCTCGCGCCGGGATCGACCGCCCGGCTGGGCATTGCCCCCGATGACCTCGCCCAGCGGCACCCAGACGTGATCGCCGTCGAAATCGACGGCTACGGCTCGGGTGGCCCGCTGTCGCATAAGCGGGCCTACGACTTGTTGGCCCAAGCCGAATCCGGGGCGTGCGCGGTCACCGGCTCCCCGGGCGCGCCGGCCAAGCCCGGGCCGCCGGTGGCCGATATCAGCACCGGGCTGTACTCGGCGATTTCGATTCTGGCGCTGCTGTATTCGCGTAATGGCGGCGGCGCGGTGAGCAACGCGGTGAGCGTGAGCCTGTTCGACACCATGACCGACCTGATGGGCTACCCGCTGACCTACACCCAGCATTCCGGCATCGACCAGCAGCCGCTGGGCATGAGCTCACCGGCCGTGGCCCCCTACGGCGCCTACCGCACCGCCGACGGACAGACTGTGGTGCTGGGGACCACCAACGACCAGGAATGGCAACGGCTTTCCCGCGAGATCCTGCAGCGCGACGACTTGGCTGACGACGCGCGGTTCGCCTCCAACGCCGGGCGGGTGGCGCACCGCGCCGTCCTCGACGAGGCAATCAGCGGCTGGTGTGCAAGCCGCGATCTGGAACATGTGCAGAAGACCGCCGACGCCGCCGGTATCGGCAACGCACGTTACAACCTGCCCAGCGAGGTGCTGGTGCACCCACAACTGAGCGAGAGAGACCGCTGGCAACAAGTCGACACACCTGCGGGCCCCATTGCGGCCCTGCTGCCTCCGCCGGTGGTCTGCGGCTATCGTCCCGCGATGGGTGCGGTACCCGGGCTCGGACAGCACACCGACGCGGTATTGGCCGAACTCGGCATCATCGATGACGAGATCACTGCGCTGCGTGCGGAAGGCGCCATCGGAGCGGTCTACCGCTGATGTCCGATGAGCCTGTGCTGCTCTGCAGCGACCGCAACGGCGTCCGGTCACTGACGCTGAACCGCCCGCGCCGCAAAAATGCGATCAACCGCGAGTTGTGGATTGCATTGGCGGAGGCCCTGACGGCCGCACGAAACGACCGCGGGGTGCGCGCGGTCGTCATCACCGGCGCCGGCGGCGCGTTCTGCTCGGGCGCTGACATCTCCAGCCCCGATGGCGGCCATCCCACATACAAATTGCGACTGCTCACCGACGTGGCGCTGGCCCTGCATGAACTACCGGTGCCCACGATTGCCAAGGTGACTGGGGTGGCTGTGGGTGCTGGGTGGAATCTGGCGCTGGGTTGTGACTTCGTGGTGGCGACACCGGAATCGAGCTTTTGCCAAATCTTTTCCAAGCGTGGACTGTCACTGGATCTCGGCGGCTCCTGGTTGCTGCCCAAAATCGTCGGGCTACAACAGGCCAAGCGGCTGGCGCTGTTGGCTGAGACCATCGACGCCGAGGAAGCCCGAGCCCTGAACCTGGTGACGTGGGTGGTCGCCGCGGCAGAGATCGACACCTACGTCACCGATCTGGCCGACCGTCTGGCGGCCGGCCCGCAGATCGCGCTGGCACACAGCAAGGCGCTGCTGAACGAGGGCGCCGACCGGACACTGCGTGACGCGTTGGCCAATGAAGCCCGTGCGCAGGTGGTCAACTTTGCCACGGTTGATGCCGCCGAGGCCTATGCCGCGTTCGCCCAACGACGGGAGCCGTCGTTTACTGGTCGGTGGGCAGTTTCGAGATCGGAGCAGACAGATGCGTGAAACAGTCATCGTCGAGGCGGTGCGTACCCCGGTAGGCAAACGCAACGGCGCACTGTCGGGGATGCACGCCGCCGACCTGTCGGCGATCGTCCTCAATGAATTGGTGCAACGCAGCGGCATCGATCCGGAGATCGTCGACGACGTGGTGTGGGGCTGCGTGTCGCAGGTCGGGGATCAGTCCAGCAACATCGGTCGCTACGCGGTACTGGCCGCGGGCTGGCCGGAGAGCATTCCGGGAACCACGATTAACCGGGCCTGCGGTTCCAGCCAGCAGGCCCTCGATTTCGCCGTACAGGCGGTGATGTCGGGTCAGCAGGACGTCGTCGTCGCCGGCGGCGTGGAGGTGATGAGCCGGGTGCCGCTGGGCGCAGCCCGGGCCACCGGAATGCCGTATGGACCCAAAGTCCTTGAGCGCTATGGTGATTTCTCGTTCAACCAGGGCCTGTCCGCGGAGATGATCGCCAAGAAGTGGGGCTTTTCCCGGACCCGGCTCGACGAGTACTCGGCGCGCTCGCACGAACTTGCCGCCGCCGCCCAAGACAGCGGCGCCTTCGACGCCCAGATCGTGCCGGTGTTCGTCGACGACACCGCGGTCACCCGGGACGAGGGTGTGCGGCGGGGGACCAGCGTGGAAAAACTCGCCGCGCTCAAGCCGGCCTTCGTCGACGACGGGGTGATCCATGCCGGCAACTCGTCGCAGATCTCCGACGGCGCTGCCGCACTGCTGGTCACCACATCAGCGACCGCGCTCGAACTCGGCCTGACCCCGCTGGTGCGCTACCGGGCCGGCGCGGTGACCGGGGCCGATCCGGTGCTGATGCTGACCGGTCCCATTCCGTCCACCGAGAAGGTATTGGCCAAAGCCGGCGTCTCGGTCGCCGACGTCGGTGTGTTCGAGGTGAATGAGGCATTCGCCCCGGTGCCGCTGGCGTGGCTGGCCGAAACCGGCGCCGACCCCCAGCGGCTCAATCCGCTCGGCGGCGCGATCGCGCTGGGACACCCATTGGGCGCGTCCGGCGCGGTGCTGATGACCCGAATGGCACATCACATGCGCGACAACGGTATTCGCTATGGATTGCAGACCATGTGTGAGGGCGGCGGTACCGCCAACGCCACCCTGGTGGAACTGGTGGCCTGAGCATGCGTCGAGAGCTGTTCACCGACGATCACGAGGCGTTTCGGCGATTGGCCCGCGATTTCGTGGACAAAGAGATCGAACCGCACTACGCCGACTGGGAGAAAGCCGGCCGGATGCCGCGGGAGATCTTCGAAAAGCTCGGCGCGCTGGGCATGTTGGGCATGGCCATCCCCGAGGAATACGGCGGCTCGGGCCTGCCCGATTACCGCTACAACGTCATCCTGCAGGAGGAAGCCGCCCGGGCTCTGGTCACCATGGGCACCGTCCGCACCCAGCTGGAAGTGATCCTGCCCTACTTCCTGCACTACACCAACGAGGAGCAACGGCAGCGCTGGTTTCCCGGTCTCGCCGCCGGCACCCTGTTGACGGCGGTCGCAATGACTGAACCGGGTACCGGCTCCGACCTGGCGGGTATCCGCACCACCGCCGTACGCGATGGTGACGACTATGTCGTCAACGGCGCCAAGACCTTCATCACCGGCGGCCTGCTGGCCGACCTGGTCATCGTGGTCGCCCGGACGTCGACCGATCCCGACAACCGCCGGCGCGGGCTGACGTTGCTGGTGGTCGAGGACGGGATGCCCGGCTTCGTCAAGGGCCGCGCGCTGGACAAGATGGGCTGCCGGGTTCAGGACACCGCCGAACTGTCGTTCACCGATGTCCGGGTGCCGGTGGCCAATCGGCTCGGCGACGAGGGCGAGGCCTTCGGCTACCTGGGCCACAACCTGCCCCAGGAGCGGATGACCGTGGCCATCGGGTCAGCGGCCCAAGCGCGGGCGGCCGTCGCCGCGACCATCGATTACGTCAAACAGCGCAAGGCATTCGGCACGCCGGTCGCGTCGTTTCAGAACACCAAGTTCGAGTTGGCCGCAATGTCCGCTGAGATCGAGGCCGCGCAGACGATGGTCGACCGCGCGACGGCCGAACTGGTCACCGGCGAGTTGTCGGGATCCGATGCGGCCAAGGTGAAGCTGTTCTGTACCGAGATGCAGGGCCGCGTCGTCGACCGCTGCCTGCAGCTGTTCGGCGGCTACGGCTACATGATGGAGTATCCGATCGCCCGGCTGTACACCGACGCGCGCGTGGCCCGCATCTATGCCGGAACGAGCGAGGTGATGAAGGTGATCATCGCCAAGTCACTCGGGCTGTGACTGGCGCCGCCAACTTCCTTCACTGAGACCCTTGTCACAACGCGCAAACCAACCTACTGTGTGTTCACTAGGTTGGTTGGTGGCGACCCGCTGCGCCCGGCTCCGCTGCGCCGGCGATCACCACCGGTTGGTTGACCGAAGGAGCCCGGTGCCGGAGACACGGCCTTACGACACGCTGCTGGCCAAAGGCGAAGACCGCAAACAGCGGATCCTCAAGGTCGCGCAGCGGCTGCTGACCCGCAACGGGTGGCGCAACACCACATTGGCCCAGATCGCCGGTGAAGCCGGTGTCAGCCCAGCTGGCCTGCTGCACCATTTCGAATCCAAAGACCAGCTGCTGCACGCAGTAGTCGATGTCCGCGATGCCGACGACGACGCCCACGCGGACCGGGCCGGCGACCTGATCTCGGAAATCGCCGCCGTCGCAGAGCGCTTCTACCGGTCACCGGAACTGGTGGGCACCTACACCGTGCTGCTGGCCGAAAATATGGATCCAGATGCGCCCCTGCATGACCGTCTGGTCAGCAGATACCAGGACGCCGTCGAGATCGTCACCGCTCTCATCCGGCGCGGTCAGGAGACCGGCCAGTTCCGGATGGATATGGATGTCGCCGTCAAGGCCGTGCAAATTCTCGCGTTCATCACCGGAATGGAGACCACATGGTTGCTCGATCCTTCGATACCGCTGACCGAAGTGTTCAAGGAGTACGCGGAGTCGCTGGCCCGCGACATGACACCGCCGAGCACGACATGAGATACCGGCTCGACGTCGTCGCGGCGAACGTCATCGACGTAGTGCGGTTCGCCGGCGGCTGGCTGTTCGACCGGGCCATGGCCGGCTGGGACGTGACCGTCCTGGTCGCCGACCACCTCGACGAACGGCCATTGCAGATCCTCGGTGCCCAGATCATCGACCTCGAACACGCCTTGGCCACGGTGGGGCATCGTCCAATTCCGCAGACTCTGGCAGCCGCCGCCGATCTCATCGGATGCGATTCCCGGGTTCGCCAAGGCGTGCTGCAGGCCCTGGACGCCGGCGCCACCGAAGTCACCCTGTGGGGTGAGACGTGGCCGGCCGAATTGAACGACAGCGTCGGCCTGGTCCACCACCGGCTGAGCGCCGCGGCGCAGGCATTCAAAGCCCAGGCGCTCGCGGCGGCCTCGGTATGGGACAGAATCGGGCTGGTCGAGACCTTCCGCACGGGCGTCATGGCCTGTCCGTCGGTCGCCGCGGACTTGGTCCCGGCCAGCTGAGTCCCGCCCTCCGCCGGCGGGATCCGGCGCCTGGCAGCCGCGTCCTGCGCTGTGCATTGAGATCGACCACGTAGCCCACGTTGACGCTGGCGACCTGCTGTGGAAATGTAATATTCATCGCTGAGAGGGACGTTCTCACTAGCCGCGAACGGAGCAGTAGATGGCGGATGACTTCACCGCGATGGATTTCTTTAAGGACGGCCGTCTGGTCGAGGATCCGTATCCGTACTTCGACGCGCTGCGCGGGCAGTGCCCCGTTATGCGGGAGCCGCACCACGGGGTGACGATGGTGACCGGCTGGGAGGAGGCCGTCGAGGTCGCCAGCAATGCGGAGACCTTCTCGTCATGCGTTTCGGTGACCGGGCCGTTCCCCGGCTTCCCGGTGCCGCTTGAGGGTGACGACGTGACCGAACTGATCGAGCAGCACCGCGCCGAGTTGCCGTTCAGCGACCAGTTGCCGACACTGGATCCCCCCACGCACACGGATCATCGTGCGCTGTTGATGCGGCTGATCACTCCCAAGCGCCTCAAGGAGAACGAGGACGCCATGTGGGTGCTCGCTGACCGGGTACTGGATGACTTCCTGGCGCCGGGCGAGGGCGAATTCATCAAGGGCTTCGCCGGTCCGTTCACACTGCTGGTCATCGCCGATTTGCTCGGCGTGCCCGAAGAAGACCGCGAGGAATTCGTCACCGGCATTCACCGCAACGCGGGCGGCGGCGTCGGTGGCACCGGCGAAAAGTCGCTGGCGCACAGCCCATTGGAATTTCTCTACGGCACGTTCGCGCAGTACGTCGAGGACCGTCGCCGTACCCCTCTCGATGACGTGTTGACGGGCCTGGCTACCGCGACCTTCCCCGACGGGTCCAATCCGGATGTGACCGACGTGGCCCGCGTTGCCACCAATGTGTTCTCGGCGGGTCAGGAGACGACGGTGCGGCTGCTCGGCGCCGCGCTACAGGTCATCGGGGAACGTCCCGACATTCAGCAGAAGCTGCGCAATGACCGCAGCCTGATCCCGAACTTCATCGAAGAGGCACTGCGCATCGAAAGCCCGGTCAAGGGCGACTTCCGGCTGTCCCGTGTCAACACCAGCGTCGGCGGAGTCGAAATCGCCGCGGGCACAACGGTCATGGTCGTCAATGCCGCCGCCAACCGCGATCCGCGCAGGTTTGAGAATCCGGAGACGTTCGAGCTTGCCCGCAAGAACGCGCGGCAGCACATCTCGTTCGGACGCGGGATTCACAGTTGCCCAGGTGCGCCGCTGGCCCGGGCCGAAACCCGAGTGGCGATTGAACGTCTGCTGGACCGGACTGCCAACATCACGATTTCAGAACGCCGGCATGGCCCGGCCAATGACCGTCGCTACCAATATGTTCCGACCTACATCCTGCGCGGCTTGACCGAACTGCACCTCGAATTCACGGCGGAGGGCACTCAGTGAAAGCCAGGGTCGACGAGGACCGCTGCCGCGGACACGGGATCTGCACCACGATCTGCCCGTCGGTGTTCGAGCTGAACGACGACGGCTACTCGACGGTGATCGTGCCCGAGATTCCCGTCGAGTTCGAAGATGCGGTTCGTGATGCGGTCAAAGAATGCCCAGAACAGGCCATCGAGACGAGTTAAGGAGCTGTCGCTATGCCCAAGGGATACGTCATCCTGACCGAGGCCATCAAAGACCCGGAGGGGATGAAGGCGTATGGCCGGGCCGCGGGAGGAGCGATGGCCGGCGTCAACATTCTCGCGGTGGATACGGCTCCCAAGGTCATCGAAGGTAGCTGGCATGGTGACCAGACCATCGTCCTGGAATTCGAATCGGTGGATGCGGCGCGCGCTTGGTACGAGTCCGAGGGCTATCAAAAAGCGGCGAAACTGCGGCAGGCCGCGGCCGACTGCAACGCCGTCATTCTCTCCGGTTTCGACATGCCGACCACGCCTGGCTAGCAGTTGATCTCGGGGCTCTTCTCCCCGGGCCCCGACGCGTCCGCTTATACTGGTGCTGATACTGTTAGTGTTACGGTATGAGCGTCGCCGCGCTGGTATTCGATCCGTTTTCCGACGAGTTCTTCACCGGACCCTATGAGACATATCGCCGGATGCGAGCCGAGGCGCCAGTTTATTACAGCGAGCAGTATGACTTCTACGCGTTGACGCGACATGCGGATGTCGCGGCGGCGTTCAAGGATTTCGAGACATATTCGTCGGCTTACGGCGTGGATCTGGCGATGGTGCGAACGGGTCAAAAGCTGCCGGCGAAGATGATCATCTCGATGGACCCACCTGAGCATCGGCAGATGCGCAGCCTGGTGAACAAGGTGTTCACCCCACGGGCGATCATGTCGCTCAAGCCGATGGTGACCGAGCAAGTCGAGCGGTTTCTGGCGGCAGGCGATCCTGGCGAATTCGATGTCGTGCAGGACTTTTCGGCGTTGTTTCCGGTCGAAGTGATCACTCGGATGCTCGGCGTGCCCGCCGAGCACCGCCAAAAGGTGCGGCTGTGGATCGACGAATTACTGCATCGCGAGCCGGGCCAGATCGAGATGTCGGAAGCCGGAGCCCGGGCGATGGCTGATGCTTGGGTGATGTACTACGAGCTCATCGGACAGCGGCGGGCCGACCCGCAAGATGACATGATCAGCGGCCTGATCGCAGCGGCGATCGAACGCGATGATGGCGAGAAGACGCGACTGAAGGGCTCCGAGATCGCCGGATTTGCCACGCTGCTGGGTGGCGCGGGCGCCGAAACAGTCACCAAGTTGATCGGGAACGCGGCAACGGTGTTCGCCCGCAATCCTGCGCAGTGGCAGATGCTGCTCGAGGACCGCAGCAAGGTTCCCGCAGCGGTGGAAGAGTTGTTGCGCTACGAGGCGCCGTCACAATACAACGTCCGCCGTTCGATGAAAGATATAGAGCTGCATGGCATCACGATCCCGGCGGGCAAACCTGTCTTTCTCGTCGGTGGGTCGGCCAATCGAGACCCCGAAGCCTGGACCGATCCCGATACGTTCGACATCGACCGCGACCGCGCCGAGGCGCAGAACCTAGGGTTCGGCTACGGGATTCACAGCTGCCTGGGCGCGGCACTGGCGCGGATGGAATGTGTCATCGCGCTCGAGAAGATGCTGGACTTCATGCCCCGCTACGAAGTTCGCTGGGAGGGCTGTCAACGCGTCAGCATGCAAAACGTTGCCGGCTGGTCACACGTCCCGGTCCGGGTGCTGTGAAGATTTCCGGTTTAGTCGTCGATGTGCATCGGCGGGTCGGCAAAGCCGAGATCGCCAGGGTGCTGCTCGGGACCCATCACATCGCAGCGCTTGTCGGGCGCGAGGAAGGAACTGGCGCCGCTATAGATCAAGTGGGCGACGGCCACACAACGTTCCCAGCTGCCATCAGGCTGGACGGGTCCGTCGCACTTGCTGATCACGGGTCCGCCGTACCGGCAGCCGGCGCTGGCCGGCGGTGCAGAGCCGATCAGCGCTGTGGCCGTCAGAAGGGCGGCCAGTGCTCCGAAGATGCAGCGCTTCATGGTCGTCTCCCGTCACGTCGCCGCTGAGGCGTTGTTGATGGCTTCCGACGGAAATGCCGTCGACGGCCCAGCCAGCAACCAATGACGCTACCGCTTATGTAACGGACTTTTGCTGCCTTTGCGGTCGTGATCCAAACCCATTATGCCGAGCTGGGCACAGACATTCGAGGTTTGTTGCAAGTCGGGAACCTACCCCCTTTACGAGGCGTGTACCCCGCATCTCTGGCGGACCTAGAGCAGAGTGATCGCGACAGATATGCCGAGTTGATCAGTGGCACTGGCCAAGCGGCTGTCGACGGTGATCACGGCGGCGGAGTGTTCGGCGGCGACAGCGACATACAAGCCGTCGTAGATCGAGATGTTGTGCCGCCACGCCCAGGCGGTGCGCAGGAGCAGTGCGTCAGGAAGTACGTATTCGATAGCTAGCGCGGTGACGGCGTCGGCGGCAGCCTCGGCGTCCTCAGGTTCCAATTGCTTTCGCAATACGGCCTTGTGCAGGGTGTGTAGCACCTCGCCTGGCATGTGGGCCGGCGCGAGCCAGCCATCGTCGCCCTCCAGGGCCGCGCGTGCCGCGTCGCCTTTCGGAGTGCTGCTTGTGAGCGCCAACACCAGCACGCCTGCGTCCACCACGATCAAAGGAGGAAGCTCACCCGTTGCGGTCGGCGCGGATGACGGTCGCCACTTCCTCGGCTGTCATGGTGAGACTGCGATGACCGGCCAACGCCTCCAAGAGTTGCCGGTTGCGTTGAGCCTGGTACTCCCGTTCCAACAGCGATCGCAGATACGTTTGGGTGGACTGACCGCGCGCCTCGGCGCGGGCCGCCAGCGCGTCGCGAACTTCCTCGGGGACATCTTTGATCTGTATCGCAACTGCCATGGCCACAAGTTTACATGCGCATGCCATGCGCATGCGCACGCTGCGTTTTTGGGTAAAACCTCAAGTATCGCCGGACACCGGTGGGGAATTACCGAGGCGAGTCACCTGACATGTTCCAAACCACCGCGACAAGCCCGGTGACTACTCCGTGATCGACAGCGCCTGACGCGGACACTGGCGGCTAGCCTGCCGCACGTCCTCCTCGGTCTCGGGCGTGACGTCCGGCTTGAGAATTCTCAGCACGTCGTCGTCGCCGAGATCGAAGACTTCCGGATTGATGCCCATGCAGACACCGTTGCTTTCGCACAATCCGTAGTCGACTTCTACTTTCACCGAATCACCTTCACCGGAACGTTCTGCCAGCCCGCGACGTTTTGCATGTGGACACGTTGCAGACCATCCCAATTCACTTCGTAGCGGGGCATGAAGTCGAGCAGCTTCTCCAGTGCGATCCGGCTTTCCATCCGGGCCAATGCCGCGCCAAGGCAGCTGTGGATCCCGTATCCAAGGCCGAGGTGCTGAGCCTGGGTCTGGTCGCGATCGATGTCGAATGTGTCGGCGTCGGTGAAGGCGTCGGGATCCCGGTTCGCCGCGGCGCCGATCAAAAACACCGGCTTGCCGGCAGGAATTGTTCCGCCGCTGACGTGAGCCTCTTTAACGGTGTAGCGGACGTTGTATTGGACCGGCCCTTCGTACCGCAACAGCTCTTCCACCGCCGCCGGGACCTTGCTCCGGTCATCAAGCAGCTTCTGCCATTGGTCCGGGTTGCGGGCGAAGATGACCGCCGCGTTGCCGACCAGCTTGGTAACGGTTTCAGCGCCAGCGCCACCCAAAAGGACTGCGAATCCGGTGATTTCGATGTCGTCGAGTTTGCGCATTTCACCGTCATCGCCCGGGATCTCCGCGGCGATGAGCCGGCTGATCATGTCCTCCTGCGGTTCCTCGCGCCGCTGCTGGATCAGGCTGAAGTAATACATCGCGCTATCGAGGTTGGCCTGCATCCCGGCTTCGCTCCACCCGACCTGTCCAGGTTCGCGGTGCAGGCTGGTGTCGATCCAGTGGCGCACTTGCTGACGGAATTCCTCCGGCACGCCGGCCATCCTGGTGATGACCTCGACGGGGAATGGGCCGGAGAAGTCCTGGACGACATCAAACTGATCAGGATTGGCCGCACCCAGGTACTTCTCGACCAGCTCGAGGACGGTCTCCTTCTGGGATTGGATGGCCCGCGGGGTGAATGCCTTGTTGAGCAGGCTGCGCATGTGGCGATGGTCGGGCGGATCCATGAAGATGATCGATTTCTGGGGCACCTCGCCCGAACGCACCATCGCCAGGTCGCAACCCCGAGCCGACGAATAGGTCTCGAAATCTTTGAATGCGGCCGCCACGTCGTCGTGGCGCGTCAACGCGTAGAAGTCTTCTTGCTCGTCGTAGTACAGCGGCGCGTCCTCGCGCATCCGTCGGTACGTCTCGAATGGATTGGTGAAATAGTCCTCAGAGAACGGATCGAAGACAACCTTCGGTTTGGTCATGGCATCTCCTCAGCAGCGGCCCTGCGGCTGGAATCGTTACGACGAAAGGCGTGACTGTAACGCTAACGGTAAATCATTCGTGGCGGGAATGAAACACCCATTTATCCCTTCGATGCCGCCTCGATGACCTCGTCGAGCACGCCGAGGTTACTGCCGAGTTCGGTTGCAATACTTCTGGCTATCGCGACGTCTTTGCCCACGAATTCACCGGCCATCTCGGTGAATGTGGCGACGGAACCGCCGCCGGCGATCAGGTCCAGCACGCGGCTGGCTGCGCTACCGTGCGTAAGTGCCGACAGCAGCGTCGACTCCGGCACGCCGAGGCGCCGCCCGAGCTCGACGGACTCGGACAGCAGCCCGATGTTCGCGGCGAACATCGCATTGTTGACCAGTTTCACCTTTTGCCCGGCACCCAACGGGCCGACGTGCAAGACCGGATTGCCGTAGCAGCTCAACACCGGCCGCACCCGAGCGACTGTTTCATCGGCTCCGCCCACGAACACGGTCAATTCGCCGGCCGCGGCGTTATGCGGTCCACCGCTGACGGGGGCATCCACCACCTCGACAGCAGATGAGGCTGCGATCGCTTCGACGGTGCGCGGACTTCCGGTGGTATGTACTACCAGGCTCGAACCGGCCGCCATCGTGGCGGGCAAATCGTTGTCCAGACAAACCTGGCGCACTTGCTCGTCGGTGAAAACACAGACCACGACGACGTCGGCGCCGGCGCTCAACTCGACTACCTCGGACACGCCCGTCGCACCCAATTGGGTGATGGCGGCCCGTTTCTCGTCGGATCGGCCTAATGCTCGGACGTCATGGCCGGCGTCGACGAGGCGACCCACCATCGGCCGGCCCATCCGCCCTGCACCGATGAAGCCGATTTTCACCGTGGGTGGTCCATCAGGGTCAGGGTGGCGTCGGCGGCATCCAGCACGGCGCCGCCGGGAACGGTGGCAGTATCGGCAAGGTCGGCGACCAAGCGGGCATCCTTCTGCAGCAGTGCGCCCGCTAGGCCGGCAAGCCGATCCAAACCGCCGGTGTCACCACCAAGAACATTGAGCGCGAAGCTGTTCCCGCTGCCGCGCGAGATGACCTCGGTGAGACGGTCCGGCAAGACGCCGAGTGCCTCGCCGAGCGACAGCGCGCCGGCCGCCGTTCCGAGGTTTGCGGTGAACAGCAGGTTGTTCAGCAGCTTGGTGGTTTGACCAGAACCCAGATCGCCGAGGTGCACGATGGGGTTGGCGTAGGTTTCGAACACCGGGCGGCAGCGTTCGACCACCTCCGCGTCGCCGCCCACCATCACCAGCAGACGACCCTCCTCGACGGCCGGCGCCCCGCCGCTCACCGGGGCGTCGATCACCGAGACGCCTTGTGCCTCCGCCATTTCAGCTAATTTGTGGCATGTCTTCGGATGTACGGTGCTGTGCACGGCGATCACGCTGCCCAGTTTGAGTCCGGCCAGTAGTCCGTTCTCGCCACCGGCAACCTCTTCGATGTCGGCGTCACCGACGACGCACAGGCAGACAAGGTCGCTGACGGCAGCGAGCTCGGCCGGCGACTCGGCGACCTTGGCTGCCGTGTCGCCGAAGGGCTCGAGTGAGGCAGGTCTGCGCGCCCACAACGTCGTCGGATATCCGGCTTCGACGATCCTTCTGGCCATGGGAGCACCCTGACTGCCCAGCCCGATGAACCCCACCTGCATCAACCGGCCTCCAAATCAGCTTGGGTAGCGAGACAGTCCTCGACGAACGCAAAGACCTTCTCGTGATACGCCGCGGCGGTATGACCGAGGCTGAGATTGTGTCCCGCGTCGCGTTGTTCGTTGATCACGAATCTCGGTGCGGCGGAGAACAGCGCAGCGATCTCCGCCAGCGCCGCCGGGTCGGACTGCCAGACCTTTTCGTGCTCGGCGACGCTGAACTGTACGGGGACGCGCACCTGGGCGGCTACGCGCGGGAAGTCGTGACGGGGCCAGTCGGTGACCATCGCCGCCTCGTAAGGTGCGCCGGTGGCGGCGTTGGTGATTCCGCCCACCACTTCGGCGGGATACAAATGCGCCGGATGCCACAGCAGTTCACGCAGCCCGGGTGGCCGGTGCGTCGGGCTGGCCGTCTTCAGCACCTCTCGGGCCGCGGGGTGGTAATGAAGACCGGTACCGGACATTTCCACACCGAGCAGACCGTGACCGCGGTCATCGGCGGCCATCCGCAGCGCCAATTCGCAGCCGTTCGAATGGGCCATCACGAACAGCCCGGCGCCAGAGGGCCGCTGGCCAAGGATGCGGTCGACCGCGCCATACGCCAGTCGGACCCGTTGCTCTGGTTCTGCCAGCGCCCCGGGATACGGCGCGGAACTGCCGTAGCCGGGCCGGTCGAGCGCAATAACTGTGAAGCCGCGCGCAGCACCGGTGCGCAGCAACGACAGCGCTGGATGGCCAGGGCAGTCGAAATAGGCGGCGGTGGTGCCGCCGCCGTGCAAGGCGATGACAGTCGCTCGTGGCTCCGGTGCTTCGGCGACAAGCGCAGACATCGGCACCCCGTCGACGATCACCACTCTCGGGCGGAGGCTCATGCGCCGCTCCTCCTCATCGCGCTCCGCGGCCCCCGCTGCGCGGGGACCCCGCTGCATCGTCGCCGGCGCGGGCTCATGCGTCCGTCCGCAGGAGCAGAACGCCGCTGGGCGTCAAGCCGCCGCTGCTGACCACGCCCACGCGGGCGTCGGCGACCTGCCGGTCGCCGGCCTCGCCGCGCAGCTGGCTGACAGCTTCGTGCAGCAAGCCCATGCCGTGCGTGCGACCGTGTGACAGCTGACCGCCGTGGGTGTTGAGCGGCAACTGGCCATCGCAGGCGATGTTCTTGCCGCCGTCCAGGAATTCGCGGGCACCGCCGATCTCACAAAATCCCAATGCCTCGATCCAGGACAGGCAATTCATCGTGAACCCGTCGTAGAGTTCGGCGACATCGACCTCGTCGGGTTTCAGCGATGTGCGCGACCACATGTGCGCCGATTGGCCCAGCACCTGGGGTTCATGAGTCAAAGTGCTCTGGTCCCAGTCGATTCGCTCGACGATCTGCGTTCCCACCGCTTCCACCAAGACCGGCGACTTGGGCAGGTCGCGGGCAGCGTCAATGGCGGAGACGATGACGGCGATCGCCCCGTCGCACGGCACATCACAGTCGTAGAGCCCGAACGGCGTGGTGATGGGCCGCGCATTCAGGTAGTCGTCCATGGTCATCGGAGATCGGTAGACCGCCGACGGGTTGAGTTCGGCATTGGCGCGCTGGTTCAACGCAATCCAGCCCAGTGTCTCTTTCGTGGTCCCGTAGCGATGGAAGTGACGCTGCGCGTTCTGCGCCAAGGTATGCGCTGCCGAGGTCGCGCCGAACGGCATCAACCAGCTGGTCGTGCGACCCCCTGGTGGGGCGATCTTGCCCTGCTTCATCAACTCGTTGTAGGTGGCTTCCCACAGCGTCCGGAAACACAACACGTGACGGGCCAATCCGCCGGCGACGGCGAGCATCGCGGCAATCACCGAGCCACCTGGACCGAAGGTCTCGATGCCACCGTTGTGCCACACTGGCCGGATACCCAGCGCCGCCTCCAGCGCGGTGATGCCGCCCTCACCGAACCCGCCCAGGTTGCCGCCGCCGGGATAGGTTGAGAGGCCGTCGATATCGTCGAGCGTCAACCCGGCATCGGCGACGGCGGCTTCGCACGCCTGCACCGTCAGCGCCAGCGGCGGCACCATCAGCCGGCGACCGATCTCCGACATGCCGATGCCGGTGAGGGCGACCTTGTCCTCGAACTTCTCCTGCGTGAGCATCGGCCGGACATGCTCGCCGAAGCGCTCGGGAGCGATCTCGTCGACGGGCAATGGCGCCGCGGCACCCTCGACGGGACGAAACAACGGTAGCCACACGTCGTCGACCTGCTCGAAGACGACCTCGACGGGCTGTCCCAGCTCCAGCCGATCGGGGTCGCAGTCAACGATGTTGGTGGTCAACCGAACCCGTGGATCTTCGTCGATCGCGACCTGCGCTACGACATATGGAGCCGGCAGATCGGGCAGGCTGAATCGATGATTGACGGTGAACCCGGCCAGCGTCGCGCGACCAGACACTGCCCGAACAGCCATCTGGTGTGAGCGACAGTACCGGCACACCGGGGCGGGCGGATGGATCAGCGCCGCGCAGTCGGTGCACTCCTGTAGCCGCAAAGTGCCGTCGGCGCCTGACGTCCAGAAGAACTCATTGTCCTGCGTGATCAGGGGCAGTGGTCGTCCGCTCAACGGGTGAACCCCCACTCCGCTTCGTTTTCTTCGGTTTTGAGGTCTGCGGCGGGATCCTCTGCGCAGTCCGACGGCGGATGGCTGTCGTCGGGCCTACGCTCACCGATCTCCATAATGGCGTGTACCGGGCAGTCCATCAGGGCGCGCATCACCGCGTCGCGGTCCTCTTCGGAGACAGTGCCGTCGCCGATCAGGGACGCGTATCCCCAGTCGTCGAGCGAAAAATACTGCGGCGCATGCTTGGCGCAGATACCGAACCCGTCGCAGATGGTGCGGTCGAGGCGGATTTTCATGCGTTCGCACATGTCGGCTCAACCTCGTAGGGCCGCTGGGCTCGGAATGTGTCGGCTTGACATGCAGCGCAGCCGTTTTCGCGATGCCGTTCTATGGCGTGCGGAAACTGGTCGAGGAGCGTTGCCGCGACGTTGCAGGCGGCGTCCAGCGTCGCGCAGGCGCCACGTCCCCGCAGCACCACCGACCAGCTGCGCAGCCGGACCAGGTCTTCGTCGGTAGCGACACCGTCGCGCAGCGCCGCGGCGACGGCTGCCATCGCTGCGGTGCCGTTGAAGCATGAACCGCACTGCCCGGCGTTTTCGCGATCGAAATAGGCCAGCACCGAGGCGGCGACGGCTACCGCGCAGTCATCGGTGAGCACCGTGACGGCGCCGGCGCCCAAGCCGCTGCCCAGTCCACGCAACGTCTCGTGGTCCATGGTGGTATCCAGCACCGTGCGGTTGAGTAGGCCGGCGAAGTAGCCGCCCAACAGCGCGCCGTTGACTTGGTCGGGCGAAACACCGTGCAGCGCAAGCAGGTCTGGAAACGTAACGCCATGTGGAACCTCGTAGAGACCCGCGGGCCGCCTGGCGCCGGTGAGCGTCATCAAGAAGGTCCCGGGAGACAGCGCCGTGCCCTGCGCGCGAAACGCTGCCGCGCCGTGCCGCTGCAGGTAAGGCAGATTGGCCAAGGTTTCGACATTGCTCACCAGCGTCGGGCGTCCGCTGACTCCCTGCTGGAATGGTCGGGGAGGTTTGTCGGTCGGCTTGACCGGGCCGCCGTTGAGTGCGCGGACCGCCGCGGTCTCTTCGCCGGCGATATAACCGGGATCGACCACCCGAATGCCGACGCTGACGTCGCCGAGGGTGCCGGTATCGATTTCGGTCAGGGCGGATTCAACGCTGCGGGCCGATTCCGGATCGGACATGTACACGTAGACCTGGTCGGCGGCCACGATTGCCGCCGCCAGCCGCAGCCCGTCCAGAATCAGATGCGGCCGGTTGCGCAGCAACCATCGGTCCTTGATCGAGGCGGGTTCGCCCTCTTCGCCATTCGCCACGACAACGGTGCCGGATCCACTGCGTCGGCCGCTGTCCCGCACCGCGAGTAGCTTGACCGCCAGTGGGTAGGCGGCACCGCCGCGGCCCAGCAACCCGCTGCGTTCGACGTCGTCAAGCAGGCCGTCGGCGGACTCGAGGTGACGGTAGCCGCCCGATTCCCGATATGCCGCAAAGTCCTCGCGCCCCGGGTGATCGCGCAGCAATCGCGGTTCGCAGCCGGGCCAACTGGCGACGGTGAGGGCCGAAGCGGTGGCGGTAGTTTCCATCAACCCTCCCTCGCTAGGCTGGTGTGCATGCGAACCGCGGTGGTGCGGGTGGGTGTCGACCCGTCGGGAGCGCTGACACCTGCGCAGTTAGACCAGGGCATGGTCGCCCTCCTGGAGCTCGCGCAAGCAGCCGGCGCCGACGTGCTGGACATCAGCCTTGGCGCCATGCCGATCGGTCGCCGCGAGGTGCAACTGCTGATCGCCGGCGATGACGTCGAGGCGGTCACGCGGACCGCAGTCGAGCTGTGTCGCAAGGCGTTCGGCACCGACCCGGTTGCCGGCGTGGTGACCTACGTCAGCCGGGGAACCGACGACGACGCACACGGCGTACTGGCGGGATTCGGGCTCACCGGCGAGATCGAGCGCGTACCGGGGGACGACGGATTTGACGTTGTCTATGTGACGCTGCGGCAGGCCGACCTGGATCGGATGCCGGAGAGCCGTATTCACACCGCGCTGGAATCCGCGCTCAACTCTGAGGTCCACATTCTCACGACGTAGCGTCATCGGCTGCTCAAAAACCCCAGAATTGCGGGCGCGGCCTGCACCCAGGTGTCAAACATGTTGAAGCGATCCACCTTTCCGGCGGCACGCTCTTCGCCGGCCCGTTCCCAGGCGTCCTCCGGCCACGGCGGGTCGATGAGCTTGGAACCCTTGATCAGACAATTGACTTCCAGTGACGTCCGCTTGGGATGATCCCAATCGTTCTCACCGCCACGGATGATCAAGGTGGGAACCGTGATCCGGCCGAACATCTCGTCGTCGACACCAGGGATGGTTTGGCCCGGCTTGGAGACGAACGCATTGAGCCAGCGCAGCATCACCGTGAGGAACTCGTCGCGGTCCAGGTCGAGCAGTCGCTGCTTGTTGGCCGGGTTCTCCTCGATGCGCTCGCGCCATTCGGGGACCTTGAGCAGTCCCTCGATCCCGCTGCCGCGTACCGCGAGAATGCTGGGAACCACGTAATACGAGCCCAGGACGAAGGTTCCGTAGATACCGCCGACGATGTTCCAAACCACGAGCTTGGTGACGAGTTCGGGATAGAGCATGGTTGTCAGCATCGAGTCTCGCGCTCCGCCCGAACCACCGGCGATGATGCACGGTCCGGTGTCGAGTTTGGTCAACAGGCCGCGCAGGGTCTCGGCCCGCATGTGCGACTCGCTCTGACCATAGAATTGCACGTCGGAGGCCCCGCAATTCGGCCGGTCCCACAGCAATACCCGATACCCGCCGTCGACTAGCGCATCGGCCAGCGGACGAAGTCCGGGTATTTCCTTGCTGAACCGGCCGCCTGGCGTCAAGACGATGAGATCACCCGCAGAGCCGAGGATTTCGTAGACGACATCCCCGCCGTTGATCTCGATAGACGACACGCGCGTTCTCCTCAACCTCAGGCCATTACCAGAATGTCATTGCCGACGACCCGGACCGGGTAAGTGCGGATACTCCACTCGGGCTTGACTGCGGTGGTACCGGTAGCCAGCTCGAAACCCCATTGATGCCATGGGCAGTAGATGTACTCGAGGTCGCGGACCATCACTGCGTCGCCGGGGACACTCTCGTCGACGATGCTGCGGCCCCGGGCACGTCCCGAACACAGCGGACCACCTTGATGCGGGCAGTAGTTCGCGATGGCGTAAAACGTGCCGTTGATGTTATAGACACCAACGCCGTGGCGTCCGATCGGCACCAACTTGTGTGTGCCCGGCGGGATTTCGTCCACCGTCGCGACGACATGCTCGCGACCCTGTGCCAGCCGGGGCCGCTTGACTTCTTCGGGCATTCAGTGCACCCGTACCTGACCTTCGAGCACCGGAACCGTTTCCGGCAGGTGATAAGTCGCGATGCCGTTCTTGAACATGACCGCCTCGCGCGCCGTCTTGGGCAAATGCTTGACCAGCCAGCGCGGGTCATCGAACGTCCAGTGCGGGTAGTCCGACGAATACAGCAGGATCTTGTCGCACTCCATCCACTCCAGCGCACGGGTCAACTCGGTCTTGTCCTCCGGGTAGTCCAGTGGCTGGGTGGTGAACTTGATGTGCTCCTTGAGGATTTCCGACGGCTTGCGCTTGATGTCCAGCCACGACTTGCGGGCCTCGTAAATCGCGTCCATCCGCCACATCAGCGGCAACACCCAGGAGAAGGCATGCTCGACGAACACGATCCGCAGGGTGGGGAAGCGGTCGAAGACACCGTCGAAGATCAGGCTCATCACCTGATTGGCGGCCAGCAACGAGTAAGTCACCATGAAATCGTGGTTGTAGCTGGGATATCCGACCGGCGGCATCGGTAGCTCTTCGAAGTGGCTGCGGGACAAGTGGCAGCTCACCGTGATGTCGTGCTTGGTCGCCGCGGCCCAGATCGGGTCGTACTTCGGATCCCCCCACGACGGGCGCGGCTCGGCTTTGATCAGGATCTGCGCCATGTAGGGGTGCCCGGCCCACCGCTCGATTTCGCGAACGGTCGCTTCCGGCTCCTCGATGGCCGCACAGATCGACCCGCGCCACCGCTCGTGCCAGTTGTTGTGGCTATCGAGCCAATGGTTGGCCTGCCAGTCGTTCAAAGCGCATGACATCGCGTGCTGCGCTCCAGGCAGCCGCGCCGGGTAGGCGCCGGGTTCCAGGATCGCGATGTCCGAGCCGGCCTCCATGATCAGCTGCCGGAATGCCATGTCCGGATCGCTGCCGGGGAACTCACCGCCGGAGGGGAAGGTGTCGACGCGCATCGCGTAGGCGTGCGCGTAATCCGGAGCGTCGTAGTAGATCTGCTCACCGACATTGCGGGCGAGGAAATATTTGCTGCGCCACGGCTCCGGGATGTATTGGGTCAGCTCACCACGTTTGGGCACCGGATGAACATCGGAGTCGACGCACCGGACAGCGATGCGCTCGGCGGCGGGGACCCGCTCTTGAGTCTGAATCGTCGTCATCGTGGTCTCCCTTGCTTAACTTCTACTGTGCAGCCACGCTGGCCTGGACATCTATGCCGTAGAGCTCTGCCGCGTTGCGCCAGCACAACTTGTCGCGCTGCTCGGCGGTGAAGGCACTGGGGACTCGCACGTCGTTGCACTGCCAATGCGGGTAACTGGAGCCGAACATCACCATGTCGTCCTTGCCGGTGAAGCCGAACCATTCGCCGGCGAATTCCGCATCGCCAGGGCCGTCGAGGCTGCCCTGCACGAAATAGACGTGGCCGGGCAGGTAGTCGCTCGGCATCTTCGGCGCCCACGGCGTCTGCTCGAGGTGCGGCCGGCCGAAGCAGTCCATCCGCCAACTGAACGGTGTCACGAAATCCGCGGCGCCGTCGGCCCACACGAACTTGACCGTGGGGAACCGCTCGAACACACCCTCGGCGATCATGTTCATCAAGTGGTAGAGGTAATTCAGCGCCATGAAGCTGACGTACTGCTCATAGGTGCGGGTGTTACCGGATGGCGTGGGCGGGTAGGCGATGCCCGAGCCGACCTCGATGTGCACGGCCACAGGCAAGTTCGCGTCGGCTGCAGCTTCCCACAGCGGCCAGAACTGCGGTTTGCCGTAGAGCTCGCGTGACTGCAGCGGGACGCCGATCTGCACCACCTGCGGGTGGTCTTGATACTTGGCGATCTCACGCAGTGCGCCGGCGACGTCGTCGGGGTTGACCCGGATGGTGCCGCGGAACCGATCGCCGAACTCGGCGGATTCCAACCAGCGCGACACCATCATCTCGTTGTGCGCGGCGCACAGTGCACTGCCCAGGTGCCGGTCGGGCATGATCCCGCGGCCCATCGGATGCAGCACTGCGACGTCGACTCCGCGTTCGGCAAACAGGTGGTTGCCGACCATCGCGGGGTCTGAGCCCGGATAGCCGATGTCACGCCCGCCGGTGCCCTTCGCGTACTCGCCGCCGGGAGCCCCGTACCAGTCCATTTCGTAGTCGGGAAAGCCGCGGCTCTTGAACGGCTCACGGAGGAAGTTGCGAAGGTCAGGTGTCGACGCGGAGAAAATGTGCACGCTCGCGTCGATAACCGGTGTTCGTGTCCCGTCAGCGTGCTCGATCACGAAGGCCACCTTCCGGCTGCAACGGTTTGACCGGCCGGGCCCATGTTGCCTGTCGATAGGTAATCTAACATTCTCGTTTACCACCAATCAACGGATTTCCGGTAAGCGTTTCGATTAATCACGGGGCTGCTGCCGGAGACCTGCTGTAAGCAAAATTCTTCCAATTCGAGAATAGCATTCTGATCCAGCATGCGACGGCCGGTCCACGTCGTGCGGGTTTCTCGCCTGATAGCCGCGCCGCGTCCGAGTTGTTCGACCGCAAGTGGTTTCGCCGTCGCCGAGACGGTTACTTTCGATAACGAGAATGCTATTCTCGAACGGTTGGCCACAGCGGCGAGGAGGCGCGCGAATGCTCTTGGAGTTCGATGCTGATCAGCGGCTGTGGCAGGAAACCGTCCGCGATGTCGTCGCCAAGCAGTGTCCGCCGGCGTTGGTGCGAAGCGTCGCCGAAGACGACGCTGACCCGAGCCCGGCCTGGAAGGTCTACGTCGATCTCGGCTGGACCGAACTGAACGAGGCGGCCAGCGCGGTGGAACTCGCCATCGTGACCGAAGAGTTGGGTCGCGCCGCCGACCCCACCCCGTTCCTGGCGACGATGACCCAGTTCGCGCCGTTGGCAGCCGATCGGTTCGACCCGCACCGCTCCGGGACTGCGGTCTACACCGGCGTGTCCGCGCGCCGCGACGACGACGGATGGGTGCTCGACGGCACCGCCCGCCACGTGCTGGACGGGGATCGCGCCGAGCAGCTCGCCGTGGTCACCGACGCAGCGGTGTTCATCGTCGACGCCGGTGCGGTAACTGCCCGGCGCACCCCGGTGTTCGACCCGGTGCTGCATGTCGCCGACGTGACGTTCGCCGGCGTTCGGGTCCCCGACGCGGACCGGGTCAGCGTCGACACCGAGCGGGCGCGTCATGTCGCGTTGACCGGTATGGCCATGACGATGGTCGGTGCCTGCCAATGCATTTTGGATCTGGTCCTCGAGCATGTCCGCAGCCGTCAGCAATTCGGGGTTCCGATCGGTTCATTCCAGGCGATCCAGCACAAGGCCGCCGATATGCACGTAGCGATCGAACGCGCCCGTGCCCTGGGCTATTTCGCCGCGCTGACGATTGCTGAAGACGATCCGCGCCGCCGGTTGGCCGCGGCGATGGCCAAGGCCGCGGCCGGCGAGTGTCAGTCGCTGGTGTTCCGGCACGGACTGCAGTCGTTCGGCGCGATGGGCTTCACGTGGGAGAACGATCTGCAATTCGCGCTCAAGCGCGCCAAGGCCGGCGAGCACATGCTCGGCGGCGCTGCCGAGCATCGCGCAATGATCGCAGAGGAATACCGTGCAGCTCACCTTTGATCCCGACGTCGAGACGTTCCGCGCGGATTTCTCGGCCTTCCTCGACGAGCATCTGCCTGCCGAAGCCGAAACGCTCGAGCGCCCACGGTCGGTGTCGCACATGCCGGCATGGACACGACGTTGGCAGCGCTTGCTGTTCGACAACGGCTGGCTGCTGCCCGGTCAACCTCCGGAGTTCGGCGGCCGCAACGCGACGGTGTTGCAGCAGTTCGTCCACCTCGAGGAGCTGTGCCGTAGGCGCATCTACCACAGCTTCAATCCGCAGGGCGTGAACATCATTGCCGCATCGTTGTTGTCGTTCGGCAGCGACGAACAAAAGCAGCGCTTTGCGGTGCCGATCCTCCGGGCCGAAATCACTGCGTCGCTGGGGATGAGCGAGCCCAGCGCGGGCTCCGATCTGGCGTCACTGCGTACCCGCGCGGTGCGCGATGGTGACCATTTCGTCGTCAACGGGCAGAAAGTGTGGACGTCAGGGGCGCACGATGCCGACGTGTTGCTGACCTTTGTGCGCACCGACCCGGACGCTCCAAAGCACAAGGGCATCAGCGCATTACTGATCCCGACGGATACTCCCGGAGTGGCGCGCCGCCCGTTCCCGTCGATCTGCTCGATCGATGACCTCGACTTCAACGAAGTGTTCTTCACCGACGCGCGGGTGCCGGCCGAGAACCTGGTCGGACCGGAGAACCAAGGCTGGCGGGTGGCAAACGGATCTCTCGGCCACGAACGCACGATGATGTGGCTGGGTTTCGCTGATCGACTGGATAACCTGCTCGCCGATTTCCGCCCTGCCACGGCGCTGGAGCGTGACCAGTACGCCACGTTGGCGATGGACCACCAAGCCCTGCGACTGCTGGGCTCGGTGGCGTTGGCGCGCGCCGCGCGCGGCGAGGAAGACGTGGCGGCCATCTCCGTGCTCAAACTGCTTGGCTCCGAGGCAGAGCGAAGCGCCAGCGAGCATGCGTTGTCGTCGGCCGGCGCCGACGGACTGCTGCATCCCGCGCTGACCGGACCGTATGCGCCGATGAACCTCGATCACTATTTCGCGAGTTGGTTTGAGCGCTATGCCCGCAGCTTCTCCGGCACCATCGCCGGTGGTACGTCGGAGATTCAGCGCAACATCATCGCCCAGCGCGTTTTGGGCCTGCCGCACTGAATCGACCGTCAGCGCCGGCTGTGCCGTTTCATACGCGACGCGCCGTGGTGTGCGTATCAAACCGCACAATCGCGGAGCTAGGAATCGAGCCCGCCGCGCACTTCGAAACGGTCGAGGTAGCGTTCGACGAACTCGCGGGTCGCGTCGTGGCCGCGGGTGATGCCGAGGCTTTGTTCGAGCAACATGATGCGCGCCAGACTCGTCAAGATCATCGACATCACCACCGGCGGGAACTCGTTCATGTCGACGCCGTGGGCGGCCATTGCCTCGGTCAACGCGGCCGACTCCATATCGCCATACCGCTCGGCGTATGCGGCGATCTCGCTGCGAATCGCCTTGCGGTGGTTGGCCAGAGCCATGAACTCCAGCATCAACTGGGCGCCCTGTGTGCTGTTGAGCCGCCACAACGCGTGCAGCGGAGCATCGCCGGTCATGGCTTGACTTTGACGCTGCAGGGTCGTCTCTGCCCCGGTCCGCAAGACGGCCACATAGAGGTCATCCATGCTCGGGAAGTAGTAGTGCACCAGCGCCGGCCGGATGCCGGCCTTGGTAGCGACCCGCCGCGACGTCGCGGCGGCGTAGCCCTCGTCGATGATCACTTCGGCTGTCGCCCGGATCAGCGAGCGCCGGGTCGACGAATCGCGGACGCCCACTCTTGACCGCCCGGCGGAAGGGCTGCTAGACATGGGCTCAGCATATAATTGGGCGATCGCCCAAACAAGGAGAGGGCGCAGTGACAATCGCAAACGACACCGAGGTCTACTACGACCCCTACGATGTCGATATCGTCGCCGACCCCTATCCGGTGTACGCCCGGCTGGTCGAAGAATCGCCGATCTACTACAACGAGCGCTACAACTTCTGGGCGCTGTCACGCTATACCGATGTCGAGCAGGCGCTGCTGAACTGGGAGACGTTCTCCAACAGCCGCGGCGACATCCTTGAACTCGTGCAATCGGATTTCGACATGCCGCCCGGTGTCATGATGTTTCAGGATCCGCCTCTGCACACCATGCTGCGTGGGGTGATGTCGCGGGTCTTCACACCACGCCGGATGGCTGAGATCGAGGATCAGGTCCGGCGATTCTGCGCGCGCTGCCTGGATCCGCACGTCGGGTCGGACGGTTTCGACATCATCGCCGAACTGGCCTCGATGATGCCGATGCGGGTGATCGGCATGTTGATGGGCATCCCGGAAGCCGATCAGGTCAGTGTCCGGGATGCCAACGATGCCGTCCTGCGCACCAGGGCGGGCGCGCCGATGAAGGTGATGGACCCCGACCGGATCGCCGACGGGCGCATCTACGCCGACTACATCGACTGGCGGGCCAAGAATCCCTCCGATGATTTGATGACTGCGCTGCTCAATGTCGAGTTCGACGACGAACACGGCGTGACACGAAAGCTGACCCGCGATGAGGTGCTGCGCTACACCCAGGTCGTGGCCGGTGCCGGCAACGAGACAACCGGACGGCTCATCGGCTGGCTGGCCAAGGTGTTCGCCGAGCATCCCGACCAACGCCGCGACGTATTCCAGGACCGGTCGCTGCTGAACCGTGCCATCAACGAAACCTTGCGGTTCGAGCCGACAGGCCCGCACGTGGCACGTTGGATGGCAAGAGATTTCGAGTGCTACGACACGACGGTGCCGGCCGGCAGCGCCATGCTGTTGTTGTTCGGCGCTGCCAACCGCGACCCGCGCCGATTCGCCGATCCCGCTACGTTCAACATCCACCGCAACGACGGCTCACACCTGACCTTCGGCAAGGGGGCGCACTTCTGTCTCGGATCGAACCTGGCTCGGCTGGAAGGCAGGGTAGCGCTCGACGAGTTGCTCAACCGCTGGCCGGACTGGGACATCGACTATGAGACCGCGCAGCTGGCGCCGACCTCGACCGTACGGGGCTGGGAGCGGCTGCGCATCTTGACATCCTCCACCTGATGAATCAGGTGGATTCCCTTGGCCGTTAGGCGGCGTCGGGTGGTTTGCGGTTCATCGCAGATGCCGCCGGCTCAGGGGCCGGACCCGTGAGGGGCTCGGTCTTACTCTTGCTCCCCGCCTGGCTGACGGGAGTGATCCCGCCCGGTTTCTTACCGGATGTCCCAGCCAGTTGTTCGGTTTGCGCCGCCCAGCGCGTGAGGGCTTCCTCACGCACGTTCACGGCGGCATTGGTGTCAGCATTGCCGGTCCAGGCACACGAGAGGCAACGGAATACCGCTTGGCTTTCGCGGTTCTCCCGTGCTGTGTGCCCGCACCGATGGCAACGCTGACTGGTATAGGCGGCGGGCACCTCAACGAAGGCCACCCCCGCCAGGTTGGCTTTGTACTTGATGCACTGGGCGAGTCTGCCCAGCGCGGCATTGCGCATGGACCGGTTGAGCCCTCGTTTCCGTGCGGCCCCATTCGGCAGAAAGCGAATCGAATTGTTCGGGTCCCGAACAGGTTTGGGCCGCCGTGTCATACGTTCCACCGGCAGTTTCTCGATCCCGATGACATCGTTTCGGCGCACGAGTTGGGTGCTCAGTTTGTGCGCGAAGTCGTCCCTGATCCGCACCTGCCGCGCGGCCAAATTGGCGGCGGCGGACTTGTGCGCCTGATAGCGTCTCGACTCCCAGAAACGCCGCCCCTGGCGGGCCGCGATCACACGGGATTTAGCCATCCGACGCTGATGAAACTTGCGTTGTTTGTCCAAGCCAGCGATGTCGGGGGCATCGTAGAACCCACCGCGGTCATCAGCGGCGGTGTGCACCACACCACGATCAATACCGACGATCTCACCGGTAGGGACCTTGTCGGCGACGGGTAGCGGCTCGTTGACGAACACCACTTGGCGGCGTGTCCAGTTCACCCGCACCGACGTGTAGGCGCGGATCGGCTGCGACAACCGCACGTGCAGCGTGACCTTCCAGCCCAGCTTGTGCGGTTTGCCCTCGGGCCCCAATCCTGGTGCGCGGTGCGTTCTCAGATTGGCGCCGCTGATCGTCACCACACCAGAGCGGCGGCCCGTCTTGGTGAAGACCGCGTTGCGGCCACCGTTGAACCAGCACACAAACCGCCGATCTGAATCCTTACGGCGAAAACCGGGCATCGCCCCCGGCCGCCGGCCCGCAGCCTTATTGGTCGTGCGGCGCTTACCGGCCGCAAACCATTCCGTCGCTTCAGTTTTCCGCGTCGCCTCCAACACCAGTGACGGCAAACCGGCCAGAAAGCTGTGCCGGCGCCGGGCTTGGGCATCGCTGATATCAGTCACCGTGCGCCCGATCGGCACCAGCACCGGCTCCCCGCACGGGTCGCTCACCATCACCCGATCACCGTCACGGTCCTCGCAAGTCAAATACCGGCAACGCGTCGAACGGCGCTGGTTGAACCGGAACCGGAACCCATCACATAGCCAGCCCAACACCTCATCCGGATCAGTCGACCACACCGGCGCCTCGGTGCCATCCGGCCCGGTGACCTCGCCCAGATACACCGCGCTGCCGTGCAGCCGGGCACAGGTGATCGGAACCTGTTGACTCATGACGCCAATACCGCATCCCGCCGGTGTTCGATATAGCGGCGCACCGTCGTGTCCGACACATAGCCGACCGACACGGCGAAATACGCCGGCGACCACAACACCCTCGCCAACCTCCGCAGGTGCGGAAACTCCTGGCGCACCACCCGCGCAGTGCGCCCTTTGAACGCGCGCACCACCGCGGCCGGGGCATCGGTCGGTCCGACACGCACGAACAAGTGCACGTGATCGGGCATCACTTCGTCAGCCACGAACTGCCAACCGTGCTCCTCGGCGATCTGCCCGATCAGTTCGTCCAAGCGGTGGGGGACCCGCCCGCCCAACACCCGGCACCGGTACTTCAGGCACCACACCAAGTGCAGCCCCAGCGAGCACACACCTCCCAGCGTGCGACGAAACCGCTGACCTGACATGACCCGAACACTACGCAACGACACCGACAAAACTCGCCTGACCACGCTGTGGTGGGGTAGGGCCCGCCGACGAAGGCCCTAGTCGATGACGGCGACGTCCTTGCGCTCGGTGATCGGGCGGGCGAGTTCCTGTTCGTCGCAGATTCTTTGCAACTTTTCCAGCGTCTCGTCGAGACCGGCACCCATCGGACGCCCAGGGCTGAAGGTGGCCGGCAAATGCCGCATGCCCTGGATGACCCCGATGGTTTCGTAGTGCACGGTGCCGTCGGGGTCGCAACGATAGTCCGGCATCCGGTTGAGCACCGCGGTCAGCATGGACTTGAACACCGTGCGGGCCACGTTGGAGCCGATGCAGCGGTGCACGCCGAGGCCGAAGCTGAAGTGCCGGTTGCCTTTCCGATCCATGATGATCGTGTTGGGGTCAGTGAACACCGCCGGGTCGCGGTTGGCCATCGCCCAGGAGATCCATAACCGTTCACCCTCTTTGAAATGAGTTCCTTCGATTTCGACGTCGTCGGAGAAGGTGCGTCCGTCGCCGGCGGCGGGGGTGAAGTAGCGCAGAAATTCTTCGGTGGCGGAATCGAGGAGGGTATCCCGCTGCCGACTGAGCAACTCCCGTTGGTCGGGATGCTGCGAAAGCCACTCCATGGCATGCGCGGTCAGCGCGGTCGTGGTGTCGAACCCGCCGCCGATTACCAAACCGAGATTGCCCAAAATCTCCATATCCGGTGCCGGTTCGCCGTCGATCCGCGCCTGGACGAGCGCATTGACGATGCCGGGGCGGGGGTTCTCCCGGATTTCGATCATGTTGTTGAGCAGATCGAGCCCCATCTGACGGTGCATGGCCACGACCCGCTCGAGGTCTGGAGAATGCTCCGGGGTGTACACCGCGGCGTGGGTCGGCTCACTGTAGATCGCCCACTTCTTCAGCGGGATACCCAGCATCGCCAACGTCAGCACCGCCGGCACGATGTTGGCGAGATCGTCGACGAAGTCGATGCGGCCTTCCTGGATCTTCTCGTCGAGGCAGGCCCGCGTCACGTCATCGATGAATGGAACCCAACGCTTGACCGCCGCCGGGGACAGGTACGGGTTGAGCACATTGCGATAGTTGCGGTGCTCGGGCTCGTCCATCTCCAGGATGCCGCCGCGTACGCCGCTTGCCCGCTTGGCTTTCGGGATCGAAATTCCTTGGTAGCCCTGGCGTTCGCCGTTGACGTCGTGGTCGTTGGAGACGTGCGGGCAGCGGGCCAGCTCGAACACTGCCTGGCTGCCGCCGGCGACCCAGTGGCCGTCGTAGGTCTCGCTCCACGCGATCGGACATTTCGCGTGGATCTCCTCGGTGATTTTCTCGAACTGGGTTCGGTATTCCGGCGTGTGCCGGTCGAAGTGATACCGGTTCTTCTTGCGATCGCTGTCGCTGACGACGTCGTCGACGCTCAAGGCCCTGTCTCCGTGCCCTCTTGTGGCGACCCGCGTCGCCCGGCTTCGCCGCCCTCGCGATCGCCACGAATCATGATGGCTTGCTCCGGGCAAGACTGGGCGGCTTCTCGCACCTGCGATTCATGTTCGGGCGGAACGTCTTCGGTGACCGCCGAGGAATGGCCTTCGATGTCGTCGAGCACGAAGGAGTCCGGCGCGATCATGGCGCACAGTGTGTGTCCCTGGCAGCGGTCCGGGTCGACCCAAACCTTCACGTTTCTCCCCTTACTTGCTGAAGTCGTACCACTTCAGGTAGCCGCCGGCGTCGACGCGCAATTGCACACCGGTGACGTACCGGGCCTCGTCGGAGGCCAGCCACAGCACGGCGTTGCTGATGTCTTCGGGCTCGATGAAGGGAATCCGCATCGCCTGCTGCACACCGAAAACCGGCTCGGCATCGGCGCGGGTCGGGTTCTGCAGGTCCGGCCGGAACGACTGGTACATCGGGTCGCTCTGCAGCATCGGAGTATTGGTGTTGGTCGGATGGATGACGTTGGCGCGAATCCCCAGCGGCGCAAGCTCGGTCGCCAGATCGTGTACGTAGGTCGACAGGGCGCGCTTGGAGTGGACGTAGGCCATGCCGCCGGGGTCGTTGCCCGGGTTGTCTTTCTTGGCGGTGTCCATCAGCGCCGCGGTGGAACCGGTGGCGATGATCGACGCGCCTTCACGCAGATGCGGCAGCGCCACCTGAATGGCGTTGATGGTGCCGATCAGGTTGGTGTTGATCACGTCGCACCAGGCCTGCAGCGGCGGTTGGCCTTTCATGCCCGCAACGCCGGCCTGGGCCACCACGATGTCGAGCTTGCCGAACTCGGCCAGACCGCTCTCCAAAGCGGTGCGCAACTCACCGGCCTCGCGCACGTCGGCCTGGGCGATCACCGCAGCCTGGCCGGTCTTCTCGATGAGACGGGCGGTCTCGTCGAGGTCCTCCGGGTCGGCCATCGGATATCCGATGGTTTCGATGTCACGGCAGAGGTCGACCGCGATGATGTCGGCGCCCTCCTCGGCTAACCGCACCGCGTGACTGCGGCCTTGGCCGCGGGCCGCGCCGGTGACGAACGCGACCTTCCCTGTTACCCGACCCACAACTGCTCCTTCCGGTTACGTGTTGCGACCGCCGTTGACACCGAGTATCTGACCGGTGATGTAGCTGGCTTCCTCGGAGATCAGAAAGGCGCACGCGGCGGCGATGTCTTCGGGCCTGCCGATCCGACGTACCGGAGTCGCGGCGATGTTCTTCTCGACGTCGCCGAGATGACCGTGCTCTTCGGCCTTGCGCAGCATCGGGGTATCGATGAAACCCGGCGGCACCGCGTTGACCGTGATTCCGTTGGGCCCATACTCCAGGGCCAGCGATTTGGTGAGCCCGTTGACCGCGGACTTGGCCGCCACGTAGTGGGACATGTAGGGGGTGCCGGAATGTGTGCTCGACGACGAGATGTTGACGATGCGGCCCCAGCCGGCGTCCAGCATGTCGGGCAGCACCGCCTGGATCATGTGGAAGACCCCGTTGAGGTTGACGTCGATGATCCGCTGCCAGTCCGGGAACTCGATTTGGGTGAAGCGTTTGAACCCGTCGAGCCCGGCAGCGTTGACCAGGACGGTCACCGGGCCCAGTTGCTCGCGGATCGCCGACAACGCGGCGTCGACTTGTGCTCGGTCGGTGACGTCGGCGGTGAAGGCGTACTCGGTCTCGGACGGTTTGAGGTCGACGGTGGCAACCCGGTAGCCGCCCGCGCGCAACCGCTCCGCGACGGCCAGGCCGATACCTGATCCGCCGCCGGTGACGACGGCGGTCCTCACGTCCCGGCTCCGTCAGAGACCGTCTCGAACACCAAGAATCTCCCTTCCGATTATGAGAACCCTACTCTCAGACCGAGGTTGGTCGCAAGGCTGGGCAGAAACCCTGCTCGGCCTGCGAAGACAGTGTGGGGCTAGGGCATCGCGAACCCCCACGAGTACGGCAGTCTCGTTTCTCCCGTTTGGTTGAATTCTCGTACCTGGAATGTATGATTCGCCCGGTATGAGAATGCAATTATCCATGTGTCGAGGAGGGTGAAATGAGTGCGCAGGACACGGTGGGGACGGTCGAGGGAGATCGGCAGTCCGTCCCCGGCGACAGCCCCGCGCAGTCATCGGCCGCCGACCGCAGACTGCTGATCGACGGTCGCCTCGTCACCGCACGACAGACCTTCCCCTCGGTCAACCCCGCCACCGGCGACGTGCTCGGCCACGCACCGGATGCCGGCATCGACGACGCGCAGGCCGCGATCGCTGCGGCGCGGCGTGCTTTCGACACCACCGACTGGTCCACCAACGTCGAGCTGAGGATCCGGTGTCTGGATCAGCTGCACCAAGCATTGGTCGACCACGCCGAGGAGCTACGCGACCTGACGATCGCCGAAGTCGGCGCCACCCGCGCACTGACCCACGGCCCGCAACTCGATGAGCCGATCAACATCGTCCGGTATTACGCCGACCTGCTGCGGACCTACCCGATGAGCGAGGATCTGGGCGACATCGAATCGCGCGGCATGCAGCATCACCGCTGGGTGGAAAAAGAAGCCGCCGGGGTGGTGGGGGCGATCATCGCCTACAACTATCCCAATCAGCTGGCGTTGGCCAAGCTGCCGCCGGCGCTGGCAGCCGGATGCACGGTCGTGCTCAAGGCCGCGCCGGATACACCGCTGATCACGCTGGCGCTCGGTGAGCTGATTGCCAACCACACCGACATCCCGCCCGGCGTGGTGAACGTGCTGAGCTCCTCTGACCCGGCGGTCGGCGCCGCGCTGACCACCAGCCCCGACGTCGACGCGGTCACGTTCACCGGCTCCACCGCCACCGGGCGAAAGATCATGGCCGCGGCCAGCGAGACGGTCAAACGCGTCTTCCTCGAACTCGGCGGCAAGTCGGCCGTGATCATGCTCGACGACGCCGACTTCACCATGGCCAGCATGTTCGCGGCGTTCTCCATGGTTACCCACGCCGGTCAAGGTTGCGCCCTGACGTCTCGGCTGCTGGTGCCCACAACGCACCACGATCAGATTGTCGAGCTGATCGCGGGACACTTCGCCAACGTGCGCCACGGCGACCCGGCCGACCCGAAAACATATATGGGCCCACTGATCAACGAGCGCCAGCGGGACAAGGTCCACGGCATGGTGCAGCGGGCCGTCGCCGCCGGCGCGACCCTGGTCACCGGTGGCCAGCGATTGGATCCGGGCTACTTCTATGCGCCGACGCTGCTGACCAACGTCGACCCGGACAGCGAGATCGCGCAGGAAGAGATCTTCGGGCCGGTGCTGGCCGTCATCAGCTTCGACGACGACGACGACGCCGTGCGCATCGCCAACAACTCCATCTATGGTCTGGCCGGCGCGGTGTTCAGCGCCGACCAGGATCGGGCGCTGGCGGTGGCCCGGCGGATCCGGACCGGGTCGTTCTCGATTAACGGCGGCAACTACTTCGCCGCCGACAGCCCATTCGGGGGCTTCAAACAGTCCGGCGTCGGCCGCGAGATGGGGGTGGCCGGGCTGGAAGAGTTCCTGGAACGCAAGACCTTTGCCGTGCCTGTTGCGGGGGGAGCCGCATGAGACCACTGGAAGGGATCCGCGTTCTCGAGGTCGCCATGTACGGGTTCGTCCCGTCGGCGGGTGCGGTGCTGGCCGAATGGGGCGCCGACGTGATCAAAGTCGAGCACGCCGTGACCGGCGACCCCCAGCGTGGCCTGCGCCAGACCGGCATGCTGCGGGTGGAGGGCGACCCCAATCCCAACATCGAGCACGCCAACCGCAGCAAACGCAGCCTCGGACTGGACATATCGATTCCCGAGGGCAAGGAAGTGCTCTACGAGCTGGCTCGCCGCTCCGATGTCTTTTTGACCAGCTTCCTGCCGGGACACCGCACGAAGTTCGGGATCGACGTCGACGACATCCGCGCGGTCAATCCCAAAATCATCTATGCCCGTGGCAGCGCGCTCGGCCCGCGCGGGGTGGAGTCGGAAAAGGGCGGCTACGACATGACCGCTTTCTGGTGCCGGGCCGGAACCGCCGCCACCATCACCCCGGCGGGGATGGACGGAATGATCGGTCCACCCGGACCGGCCTACGGCGACACCATCTCGGGCACCAACCTCGCCGGCGGCATTGCGGCGGCCCTGCTCAAACGGGAGCGCACCGGCGAGCCGTCGATCGTGGACGTCTCGCTGCTCGGCAGTGGCCTGTGGTCGATGGGGCACACGGTGGCGTTGACCGTACATCTCGGACAGCGGTTGGAGGCGCTGCCGCCCGGTGTGCACGGCGCCCCCAATAACCCATTGGTGGGGCTGTATACGACGAAGGACGGCCGCTACATCTCCTTCGTCATGATGCAGCCCACCAAGTTCTGGGCCGACGTGTGCCAGCACATCGATCGCCCCGAATTGGCCGACGATCCTCGTTTCGGCACCGTCGAAGACATCGCCGCACACACGCCCGAAGCCGTGGAGATCCTGAGTACCGTGATCGCCACCCGCACTCTTGTCGAATGGAGTGAGCGCTTCGCGACGTTGGCGGGCCCCTGGGCGCCGGTGCAGGACACCTTGCAGGCCGCCGACGACGCCCAGATCCGGGCTAACGAATATGTAATACAGGCAGGCGAACTCGAACTGGTCGCCAACCCGGTACAGTTCGACGTCGCGGCGCCCGCATCGGGGCCGGCGCCCGGATTCGCCGAGCAGACCGACGAGATCTTGACGGAGCTCGGCTTTGACTGGGACCGGATCATCGAGCTCAAGACGGCCGGCGCCGTCACCTGAGGGGACCCGCGATGCCGCACGTCGCCGCGATTGGCACCTACCTGCCGTGCTGGGGTACCCCCTATCACCGGGCGGCGGGTGACGACGAGGACGCCATCACGCTGGCCGTCGAAGCCGGCCGCGCAGCGCTCCGTGGTGGCGGCGCCGTGGAAAAAGTCATCGTGGTCAGCCGCAGCCTGCCGCTGACCGAAAGCAGCAACGCCGCGGTGTTACTGGCCGGGCTGGGGCTGGATCCCGAGCTGGAAGTTGACGAACGGCTGGGCGGGGCGCCGGCGACGCTTGACGCGCTGAGCTCGGCCCGCCCGCGCACGCTGATCATCGGCGTGGATCTCGACCCGGCCGGCGCGGCGGCACTCGTCACCGCCGAGGACGGATTGCATGTCCGCACCGCCGCCCGCATCGCTCGCAGCTTGCCGGTGCGCACCCGCAACGCCGTCGGAGTGGTGCACGACTACGGCGACCCGCGGCTGTTGCAGCAGCGCGGCGTGGTGGCCTCATTGAAGGCGGCCTGGGTCGACACCCCGCTGGCCGTCGCCGGCGTGGAACACGAGCAGGCCGTTGAGTTGTCCGCCGGTCAGCAGCCCCGGCTACCCACGGTGGGCTCGAGTTCTGGGCTGTTCGCGCTGGCCGACCTGTCAGCCGCGCAGATGACCGGGCGCCTGGTCGCAGTCGAACAGGCCAGCCTGTCCGGAATCACGGTGGTCGGCGGAGAGGCGCGGATCTACCGTCATCAGCCGGCCGCTCGGGTGATGCCCGAGACCACGTTCGTCGCCGGTAGCGATCTGGCGATTTCGTTGGCCGCTTACGAACGCGCCTTCGAAGCCAAAGTCCGCTGGGAGGCAGGCAAACACGCGGACAGCGACGAACTGGACTTTCCGCCGCGCTACCGGGTCGGCGACGACGGGACGCTGGCCACCGACTACGAGCTGGTACCGCTTCCGCGCACCGGCACCGTCTACACCGCGGTCTCGGTGCACATGCCGGTGCCCGGTCTGCGCACGCCGTACGCATTGGCCATCGTCGAACTCGACGACTCGGAGGTGCGCGCACTGGTCAAGGTGACCGGCGCTGAGCCGGACGCGATTTCGATCGGCGAGAAGGGGCGTCTCGTTTTGCGCAGAATCGCCGTGCGGTCGGGTGTTCCGGACTACGGTTACGCCTTCGAACCCGAGGAGGCGGCGGCATGAAGCGAGTGGCCATCGTCGGCGCGGGGATGACGCCGTTCGCCGAACACTTCGCGTTGGGCATCAAAGACCTGCTGCCGATGGCGTTCGCCGACTGCGCGGCCACCGTCGACAAGGGTCTGGCCAAAACCGATCTGCAGGCCGCCTGGTTCGGCGCAATGGGCACCACCGACGGATTTCCGTCGGGCATCTTGGCCGACGCTCTGGGCCTGACCGACGTCCCCGTCACCCGGGTGGAGAACTCCTGTGCCACCGGCAATGACGCCGTACGCAATGCGCTTTTCGGGGTGTCATCTGGCGCATTCGACGTCGCACTGGTCATGGGCGCGGATAAGCTCCGCGAAACCGCGTCGAAGGACCTGCTGTGGGAGTGGGAGGCGATGGCTCGGGACATGGCATGGGACTATCCGCTGGGCCTGGTCGCGCCCGCCGGATTCGCCTTGCACGTCGCGCGCTATCTGCACGAGTCGGCTGCCACCAAAGAGCACATGGCCATGGTCGCGGTCAAAAACCACTACCACGGAGTCACTAACCCCAAGGCGCGCCTGCGCTTCGAGATCACCCTCGAGCAGGCGTTGGCCGCGCCGACCGTGGTCAGCCCCTTCGGTCTCTACGACTGCGCGCCGCAAAGTGACGGCGCGGCAGCACTCGTGCTCGCCGCCGAAGATGTGGTCGACCGGTTCACCGACCGGCCGGTGTGGATCCGCGGTGTCGGCCTCGGACTGGATTCGGTGATGCACCAGCACAAGCCGGACATGACGACGTTTCCGGCCACCGTGCGCGCTGCCAAGCGTGCGTTCACGATGGCCGGCCTGACGCCGGCGGACGTCGATGTCGCCGAAGTCCATGACTACTTCACCGGTATCGAGCTGATCAGCTACGAGGACCTCGGATTCGCCGAGCGGTTCGGTGCGCACAAACTCGTCGAGGAGCAGGTGACCAGCGTCGGCGGCGCACTGCCGGTCAACCCGAGCGGCGGCCTGAAGTCCAAAGGACATCCGCCGGGCGCGACCGGGGTGGCACAATGCGTGGAGCTTTTCGAACAGCTCCGCGGTGAGGCTGCCAACCAGGTGGATGGTGCGCGTATTGGACTGGCGCACAATATCGGTGGTCCGACGGCAGTATCGGCCGTCACCATTGTGGAAGGACCGGGCGCCGATGGCAAGTAAGGGGGCGGAGCGCTGGTCCACCGGGATCAGCTTGCCGAATGGCCTTTCCGGCGCAATGCAGGCCGTCGGCGGGCTTTTCGCGATGTCTGCTGACGCAGTGAAATTCGTGTTCCGCCGGCCCTTCCAATGGCGTGAGTTGCTGGAACAGTCGTGGTTCGTCGCGCGGGTCTCATTGGTGCCGACACTGTTGGTGGCCATACCGTTTACCGTGCTGGTCAGCTTTATTCTCAACATCCTGCTGCGCGAACTAGGTGCTGCCGATCTGTCCGGCGCGGGTGCCGCGTTCGGGGCGGTCACCCAGGTCGGTCCGGTGGTGACCGTGTTGATCGTGGCCGGGGCGGGAGCGACGGCAATGTGTGCCGACCTGGGGTCGCGAACCATCCGCGAGGAGATCGACGCCATGGAGGTACTGGGCATTAACCCGGTGCAGCGCTTGGTGACCCCGCGCATGTTGGCGTCGGGATTAGTGGCCCTGCTGCTCAACAGCCTCGTCGTGATCATCGGAATTCTGGGCGGCTACATCTTCTCGGTGTTCGTCCAGGACGTCAATCCCGGCGCGTTCGCCGCCGGCATCACGTTGTTGACCGGCGTGCCCGAGGTGATCATCTCCTGCGTCAAGGCAGCACTTTTCGGACTGATTGCCGGCTTGGTCGCGTGCTATCGGGGCCTGACCATCTCCGGTGGGGGGGCCAAGGCGGTGGGCAACGCGGTCAACGAGACTGTGGTGTACGCATTCATGGCGCTCTTTGTCATCAACGTGGTGGTCACCGCCATCGGCATCCGATTCTCGAGCAAGTCATGACTGCGCGGACGCTGCGAGCCACCTATCCCCGGACGACCCGTGCCCTCGGCCAATGGCGTAGGCCGGTCGGCGCTTTGGCCGAGCTAGGTGATCACACGTTGTTCTACGGCCGGGCGATCGCCGGGATGCCGCACGCAGTCATCCACTATCGGCGCGAAGTCATTCGCCTCATCGCCGAAATCAGCATGGGTGCTGGAACTTTGGCGATGATCGGCGGAACCGTCGTAATCGTTGGATTTCTGACGCTGGCCGCGGGCGGCACACTCGCCGTCCAAGGCTATAGCTCGCTGGGCAATATCGGCATCGAAGCGCTGACCGGCTTCTTGGCGGCATTCATCAACGTCCGCATCGCGGCGCCGGTGATTGCCGGGATCGGGTTGGCGGCCACGTTCGGTGCCGGTGTGACCGCACAACTGGGCGCCATGCGGATCAGCGAAGAGATCGATGCACTGGAATCCATGGCGATCCGGCCCGTCGAGTACCTGGTCAGCACCAGGATCATCGCCGGGATGCTCGCGATCACACCGCTTTACAGCATTGCGGTTATTTTGTCGTTCCTGGCCAGCCAATTCACCACGGTTGTCTTGTTCGGCCAATCGGGTGGCCTTTACAACCACTACTTCGATACCTTCTTGAACCCCATCGACTTACTGTGGTCGTTCTTGCAGGCGGTCTTGATGGCGGTCGCCGTCCTGTTGTTACATACGTACTACGGGTATTTCGCCTCAGGTGGACCGGAGGGTGTCGGGGTGGCTACGGGTAATGCGGTCCGCACCTCGCTCATTGTTGTGGTATCGGTAACGCTGCTGGTTTCGCTGTCGATCTACGGCTCGAACGGAAACTTCAACCTCTCGGGATAGGAAAGGATCCGATGGAACACACTGGGATACGCGCACTGACGGGTCTGGTGACCGTGGCGATTATCGCCGCGATTGTCGCCGCTGCGGTGGGCTTGTTCCAGGGCAGCTTCACCGAAAGTGTACCGGTTACCGTGCTTTCGCCGCGTGCCGGCTTGGTGATGAACCCGGACGCCAAGGTGAAGATGCGCGGCGTGCAAGTGGGGAAGGTCGATTCGATCGAGGCGCGGCCGAACGGCCAGGCGGTGCTGCACTTGGCGATGTATCCATCCGAGATGCACCTTATTCCCTCCAATGTGCTCGTCGACCTCACGTCGCCAACAGTTTTCGGCGCCAAGTTTGTCGACCTGTTACCGCCGGCCGAACCGTCGGAGCAGCCGTTGCACGCCGGCCAGGTGCTCGACAGCCAACACGTCACGGTCGAGATCAACACCGTCTTCCAGCGGCTGTCGTCGGTTCTAGACACCATCGACCCGGCCAAACTCAACGCAACTCTCGGGGCTTTGGCGACCGCGTTCAGTGGGCGTGGTGAAAAGATCGGTCAGGCACTCAGCGATCTCGACTCGTTTCTGGCGAAACTCGACCCAAGCCTGTCCGCCTTGAGCCACGACACCGCTGTCCTCCCTGCGATAGCCGACGCCTACGCCGACGCGGCGCCGAACCTCGTGAAAACCGCCGCCAATGCGACAACGATCAGTAAGGCGATCGTCGAGGAGCAACACAATTTGGACGCGCTGCTGATCAGCGCGATCGGTTTGGCCGACACCGGCAACGATGTCATCGGCACCAACCGCAAGTCGCTGACAGATGCGTTACATCTGCTGGTGCCGACCACCGATCTCACCAATGCCTACAACAAGGCCTTCAACTGCGGTTTCGGCGGACTCGCCACGTTGTCACACTCTCCGCCGCTCTTCGAACCGGCTATTCACCTATCGGCCACGTTACTGCTCGGCGCTGAACGTTATCGGTACCCGACGGACTTGCCCAAGGTTGCGGCCACCGGTGGCCCGCAGTGTACGGGTCTTCCGAAGCTGCCCTTCAACACCAAGGCGAAGTATGTGGTCGGCGACACCGGTGCCAACCCGTGGAAGTACGGGAACCCACAGATACTGCTGAATTTCGACGGGCTCAAGCAGTTGCTCTACGGGCCGATTGACGGGCCGCCGCGCAACCCCGCTCAGGTTGGACAACAAGGATGAGGGGCTCGTTGCGTGCGACGGTGATCAAGTTCGCGGTCTTCGGGATCGTGATGACGGTGTTGACCGCTTTCTTGTTCTTCATCTTCGGCCAGTACCGCACCGGCGCGGTCACTGGTTATTCGGCGATCTTCAACGATGCTTCACGTCTGAAGGTCGGAGATTCGGTGCGGGTCGCCGGAATCCGGGTGGGCACTGTCAACGGTGTTTCGCTGCGCCCAGACAAGAAGGTTGCGGTGAAGTTCGACGCTGACCGCAATATCATGCTCACCGAGGGCACCAAGGCTGCCGTTCGCTACCTCAACCTGGTCGGTGACCGCTATCTGGAGCTCGTCGACGGCCCGGGATCGACCAAGCGGCTGCCGGTCGGGGGGCAGATTCCCGTCGGGCGCACCGCGCCGGCGCTTGATCTCGATTTGCTGCTCGGTGGGCTGAAACCCGTTATCCAGGGCTTTAATCCGCAAGACGTGAATGCGCTGACTGCATCGCTCATCGAGGTCTTTCAGGGCGAAGGCGGAAACTTGCAGTCGCTGTTCTCGAAGACAACGTCGTTCTCAAATGCTCTGGCCGACAACGACCAGACGGTCCAGCAACTGATCGACAACCTGAACACCGTGGTGGCGACCCTTTCAAAGGACGGCGACAAATTCTCCGGCGCCATCGATCGCCTCGAACAGTTGGTCACCGGATTATCGGACGACCGCGACACCATCGGCACAGCGATCGACTCGTTGAGCAACGGAACCACGTCACTCGCGGATCTGCTGACTAACGCTAGACCCCCGCTGGCCGGCACGGTGGATCAGTTGAGTCGCTTGGCGCCACTGCTCGATCAAGACAAAGACCGAATCGACGCCGCAATCCAGCGGATGCCGAAGAACTTCCGCAAGCTGACACGACTGGGCGTCATGGGTGCCACCATCCCGTACTACTTCTGCTTGCTAACGCTCCGGGGTACGGATTTGCAAGGCAAGACCGTAGTGGCCCCACTGTTCAAGTCTGAAGCGGGAAGGTGCAAGGAACCCAATGCATAAGTACCGCGGAGCTGGGCTGATCAAGGCCGGATTCATCGGCGCTGTCGTGATCGCGCTTGTGATCCTGGTTGGCTTGTCGCCCGACCGGCTGGTGTCGATGGCGACGGCCGTTAAGTACCAGGCGTTGTTTTCCGAAGCCGGCGGTCTGGCGCCAGGCAACGACGTGACAGTGTCCGGCATCAAGGTCGGTTCGGTATCGAGTGTCGCTCTGCGCCATGGCGATGCACTGGTGACGTTCACGCTGAAGGGCAACATCCCCCTCGGCGCCGACACCACCGCGCACATCAGGACCGGTACGCTGCTCGGCGCGCGGATGCTGACTCTGGAGTCGGCCGGCAGCAACGTGATGCATCCGATGGACGTAATCCCCGTGTCGCGGACGTCGTCGCCGTACTCGTTGAGCGAGGCAGTCAGCGATCTCACCACCAACACCACCGGGACCAGCACCCAATCGTTGAACCAGTCGCTGGACACGTTGGCTGCGACGCTCAACCAGATCGCGCCGCAACTGGGTCCGGCCTTTGACGGCCTGACCCGGCTGTCGCGAACCCTCAACGGCCGCAACCAATCACTGGGCCAGCTGCTCAAAAGTGCTGGCGATGTCACCGACATTCTCTCCGAACGCAGCCAGCAAGTGAACCAGCTGATCCTCAACTCCGACGATCTGCTCCAAATATTGGTCGCGCGGCGACAGGAGATCGTCGAGTTGCTGGCCAGCACGTCGGCGGTGGCCCAGCAGTTGTCGGGACTGGTACACGACAACGAGGGCAAGTTGGCGCCGACGCTGGAGAAGCTGAATTCGGTGACCGCGATGTTGGAGAAGAACCGCGACAACATCTCCAAGGCGTTGCCGGGTGCCGCAAAGTTTGCGATTACGTTGGGCGAGGCCGTTTCCAGCATGTTTTCCTACTCAGCGTTCGTGCCGAACCTGTCTGTCCCCCAAATCTTCGGGCCGTTCATGGAATATCTCTGGGGGTTCCGCACCTTCGACCCGGCTCGCGGTCCTGGCTTCCCGTCGCCCCTACCGCGGTCGCTGGTCCCCTTCCCCTACAACGGGATTCCAGAGTGCCCTGGTTGTACGTTGGGCGGACGGATCGGAGGGACGCAATGATGCGGCGCACCAGGCTGTCAATGTGGCTCGCCATCGCCTTGGTGGGACTCGTCCTTGCCGGCGGGGCGGTGGTTGTGCGCGAGATCTTCTTTCGCCCGCGTACCGTCACCGCGTACTTCACGACGACGACCGCGATCTATCCCGGTGACGAAGTGCGCGTCTCCGGCGTCAAAGTCGGCACGATCAAGTCCATCCAACCCGAGGGCACGCGGGCCAAGATGACCCTGCACGTCGACCATGACGTGCCGATTCCAGCGGATGCGAAAGCGGTGATCGTCGCGCAGAACCTGGTTGCTGCCCGCTACGTTCAGCTCACACCCGCCTACCGGGACAGCGGACCCGTCATGGCCGACGGCGCGACAATACCGGTCGAGCGTACCGCGGTACCGGTCGAGTGGGACGAGGTCAAGACCCAATTGATGCGGCTGGCAACGGATCTGGGGCCAAAAGGCGGCGTTTCGGACACATCGGTGGGCCGGTTCATCGACAGCGCCGCCAACGCATTGGGAAATGGCAACGGCGAGAAATTACATCAGGCGTTGGCCCAACTGTCCGGGGTGGGACGGATCCTGGCGGACGGCAGCGGCAACATCGTCGACATCATCAAAAATCTGCAGACCTTCGTCACCGCGCTGCGCGACAGCAACGTCCAACTGGTGCAGTTCAACAATCGGCTCGCCACACTTACCAGCGTGGTCGACGACAGCAAATCCGATTTGGACGCGGCGGTGACGAACCTGTCCACGGCGGTCGGCGAAGTGCAGCGGTTCATCGCGGAAACCCGTGACCAGACCAGCGAGCAGATAACGCGATTGGCCAACGTCACCCAGCCGTTGGTCGACAACCACATGGCGTTGGAAAACCTTCTACACCTCGCCCCGACGGCGATCGCCAACTTCATGAACGACTACAACCCCGACACCGGAACCATCAACGGCGGGTTCGGAATCGTACCCTTCGCGAATTCCACGGCGTCGGGTGCGATTATCCCGTTGCCGATTCCCGGCTGCTCGATGATGGCAGCCGTCGAGACTGTCACCGCGGTCGAATCGGGCAAGTTGTGCGCCCTGTTTCTCGGCCCCGGATTGCGGGTGCTGAACTACAACGAGTCGCCGATCCCCATCAACCCAGTCCTCATGCCGTCGGCGAACCCGGAAAACATCATCTATGCCGAGCCCCGGCTGGCGCCCGGTGGTGAAGGCCCCAAGCCCGGACCGCCCGAGATCCCGCCCGCGGTGTCCGCTTATACCGGATTGAACGGTGATTCGGTTGTGCCCGGGCCGGCGCCGTCGGTACCGCTCCCACGGATACCCGGAGCGGCGATGCCGCTGCCACCGGCGCCGACAGTGCCGATGGAATCGCCACCACCACCTCCGCCACCTGGCCCGCTGCCGGCAGAACGGCCGCAGCCATGACCGTCCGGGCTGGCGTTCGGCGAGTGCTCGCCGTTGGCTGTTGCGTGGTGCTGACCGCAACCGGATGCGCATTCCACGGCCTGAATTCACTACCACTGCCTGGCGCAGTGGGACGCGGGGCAGGTGCCGACACCTATCACGTTGAGATCGCTAATGTCGCTACGCTGGAGTCAAATTCGCCGGTGATGATCGACGATGTAGTGGTCGGCAGTGTTGGCCCGATGACCGTGAAGGGATGGCACGCCGACGTCCAGATCTCGGTAAAGCGCGATGTCGTCATCCCCGCCAACGCGGTAGCAAGTGTCGGTCAAACAAGCCTGCTGGGGTCGATGCACTTGGAGCTCAATCCGCCGCTCGGTCAGCCGGGGGTCGGGCGACTGCAACCGGGCGCCACGATCCCGCTGAACCGGGCGTCGACGTATCCATCGACAGAGCAAACCCTTTCGTCGCTATCGGTGGTCGTCAACGGCGGCGGGCTGGGGCAGTTCGGTGAGATCATCCACAATTTCAGCGCGGCCCTGTCCGGTCGGGCGGGCGCCGTGCGGGATTTGCTCACCCGCCTGGACAAGTTCGTGGGCACGCTCGACCAACAGCGCGACGATATCGTGGCGTCCATCCAGGCGCTGAACCGGCTTGCCGACAGCTTCGCCGGGCAACGCGACGTCATCACTGCGGCGCTGCACAAGATCCCCCCGGCGTTGGAGGTGCTGATCAAAGAGCGGCCGCGCCTGACGGAAGCCCTGGACAAACTTCGGGTGTTCAGCGATACCGCTACCAAGCTGGTCAATGACAGCCAGGCCGACCTCGTCAGGAACCTGAAAAACCTGGAGCCGACGATACGTGCGCTTGCCGACGTCGGACCGGATCTCGACGCGGCTATCGCGTGGGCGTCGGTCTTCCCGTTCGGGCAGAACTTCATCGATCGCGCGGTTCGCGGTGACTACTTCAACGTTTCTCCGGAGCTCGACCTCACGATTCCCCGGCTCAAGCAAGGACCGTTCTTGGGAACCCACTGGGGACAGCTGGGCGCCAGCGAACCACCGGCGCCTGGTGAGCCGCCTTACCTGAACTACACACTCGATCCCTTGCATGCCGGCGTGAGTGCGGCACCACCGGGCGCTCCGCCGCCGCCTAACGCTGTGCCGCTGCCTGGTCCTCCGCCACCGGCCGGGCCGCCACCGGGGTCCCCGGCGGATGCGCCGTCGCCTGCTCCCCCGCCGGGGCCCGCTGCTTCGCCGCCGGGAATCCCGCCGACGGAAGGTGGCGGATAGATGCTGTCGCGCTTCGTCCGAATCCAGCTGGCGATCTTCGCCACGGTCGGGATCATCGGTGTGGTCGCGATGGTTCTCTTCTACATCCAAGCGCCGACCCTGCTGGGCATCGGACGGATGACGGTCACGTTGGAGCTGCCCGCCACCGGCGGCCTCTACCGATTTTCCAACGTGACGTACCGAGGAGTGCAAGTCGGCAAGGTGACCGCGGTGAGCCTGACGCCCAACGGCGCGAAAGCGACGCTGTCTCTTGGCGCTTCGCCCAAGATCCCGGCAGACCTGCAAGCCGAGGTGCGCAGCGTCTCGGCAGTCGGCGAGCAGTACGTGGACTTGCGGCCACGAACCAACTCGGCCCCGTACCTGCGCAACGGCTCAACAATCGTCATGCGCGACACCACGATTCCACAGGCGGTCGGGCCCATGCTCGATCAAGTCAGTGCGCTCGTCAATAGCATCCCCAAGCAAAAGCTCGGCCAATTACTCGACGAGACGTTCCAGGCATTCAACGGCTCCGGTTACGACGTTGGATCACTCTCGGACTCGACCTCCCGAATTGCGGATTACTCCAACGCTATTGCCGACCGCACCCGAACCCTGATCGACGACAGCGGACCGTTCCTGGACTCCCAGGCGCAGACCACCGACGCGATCCGAACGTGGGCGCGCAGCTTCGCCGGTATCTCGGACGTGCTCGCCAACGACGACTCGCGAGTTCGTACGGTGCTGCAGAATGGCCCCGAGGCCGCGAACGAGGCGTCACGGCTTCTCGAGCAGGTCAAACCGACGCTGCCGGTTCTGCTGGCCAACCTCACCACCATCGGTCAGATCGGCGTCACCTACCACCCGGGGCTGGAACAACTGCTGGTACTACTGCCGCCACTGGTCGCCATCGAGCAAACGGCCAACGGCATAAACTGGCCGAACGGTCTCGCCCATGGCGACTTCGCACTCACAATCGACGATCCGCCGATCTGCACGGTCGGCTTCCTGCCGCAGAGCAGTTGGCGATCGCCGGACGACGAAAGCGACATCGACACTCCGGACGGGCTGTATTGCAAACTGCCGCAGGACTCACCGCTCTCGGTGCGCGGCGCCCGTAACTATCCGTGCATGGACAAGCCCGGAAAGCGTGCACCGACGGTCGAAATTTGCAAAAGCGACAAGCCATACATGCCGCTGGCGATGCGCCAACACGTTCTGGGTCCCTCTCCGCTGGACCCGAACCTACTGGCGCAGGGCATTCCGCCCGACGACCGAGTCACCTCGGACCAGAGAATTTTCGGGCCACTCGAGGGGACACCGCTGCCGCCGGGGGCGGTCCCGCGCGGCACGCCGCCGGGTCCGCGCGGAACGTACGGGCCACCGGGGCCGGGGCATGCTTCGCCGCCGGTGCCGTCGTCGGGCTACATGTCGACACAGGCGGCCGATTATCCGCCGATAGCGCCGCTGGATGTTCCTGCGCCGGGCGAAGTTTCGCAACCCGCAGCCGTACCCGCGCCGGCCCCGCTTCCCTCACCACCCGACAAAGGCAATGGTGATCAGCCGCGGGCGGCTCACAGCTCATTCGCGCCCAAGATAGCCGGTCCGCTGGCGGCCGTCGCGACGGCACAATACGATCCGCGTACCGGTCGATATGTCAGTCGTGACGGCCACGTATACCAGCAGTCAGATTTGGTGAAGCCGGCTGCGCCCAAAACGTGGCGGGACATGCTGCCTACCTGAAGCCCGGGCTCGAATGCTCGATTAGCCGATCTTGTCGAGCCGCACCGGCATCTCGACGGTGAGCCACTGGTTCTGGCCGCAGGCGCCGCTTGGCCCGATTGTCTTGTCCTTGCCGGCCAGCGTCGGTGATCCGGTCACTACTTGACCGCTTCCGTTCGGGTCGACCGGCCAGAAAGTGAATTCCTGGCGGCCGGTGAATGCGGTACCGTCCTCGCATTTTTCCCAGTCGGGCACGTCGTGCGTGACGTACCACATGAGACCGTCACGTATGTGGATCGGTGCAGTCCAACCCTGCGCGCTGTGCACCGTACCGGTGCACTCCTCGAAGGTGGTGCAGGTTGAGCTGATCGTCCACGTGGTGGTGACGACCGCCTCTTGATTGAACTGACGGTTGATCTTGGCCAAATTGCCGTTGGACGTGACTTGATACGTCCCGTTGAGGGCGACGTCCTCCTTGGTAGTCGCCCCCGCCGGTGAGGCAGGGCCGAAAGTACCGAATACGTTGGCGGCCACCAGCATCGCGGCGGCGGTTATTTCCATTGAACGCATTGCGTGTTCCTTGACCCAACTAGAAGATACGGGCTTTCCGGTGCCGGCAGCGGCGTCGCTGAGCGTGAAGAGTAACACCAGCTTCGCCGCTAAGTCGCCGATCCGCATAACCGACCGTCGCGGCCATCACAATGGATCTAACTTCGCTATCAGCCAGGATCCATTGACTTTCGTCAGCGTCACCACGACGCTGCTGGCTGTCGTCAACGGCTCTGGTTTTTCTTTGCTTGCGGTGTTCTGGTTCATGAACACCAAGACGATCGCCGAATCCGGATGCATCTCAATTGCGGCTGCCCGCAGTACTTCGGCCGTCGCAATAAGATGCCCCTGCCGCGCCGCGGGCGCGATGAAGTCCTGACTAAACCTGCTGTAGTAGGACAGAAATTCTCCGGTCGAAAGTGACTTGGCCCGGGCGAAGTCGTGGTCCAGATTGTCATAGGAATACGACAGCACCGCGACGGCACCGTCCGAAGCCGCTTGGACTGCCTGATGTGTGGCCGCGCCGCCGATCCGCTGAGCCGGACGGTACTGGAAGAAGAACAAACCGGCAGCAACCGCGATCGTGGCAATGACCAACGCCGTCGCACAAATTGGACGCCACCTCGCTAGACATCGGCGGGCGAGGCGCCCGGCGGCTGACGATCCGCTGGCGCGCACCGATTCCTCGCCAGCGGTTACTTCCTCCGCCTCGCCGATGGGCGGAGTTTCCACGCTGTCTGGCGACGACTCTTGCTCGACACTCATTGCAGGAAATCAACTCCGGACATCTTGAGCTGACCGCCGTCCCGCTCGATCTTGACGCTGATCCGCCACAACATCGGGGGGCGTTTCGAGTTGTCCGGATCGGTGACGTCGGATTTCACCGAGACAAGTGCGACGCCCGAATTCTCGGTCCATGACTCGACACCGACGGCTTCCACCGTGACCTTGCTGATCACCTTCGATTCCTCGGCCCGCTGAGCCATGAATCCCGATCGCGCTTCCAGTTGGGTTTTGAGCTCGCCGGTGGACGCGTCGATGCTGCGCTGAATGTCATCCTTGGCGTGCTTTGGGTCGATGGTCATCAACGCTGTGACCCCAGAACGTGCGGCCGCAGCGAACTCCGGGGCGAGCTGCCGTTTGTGCGCGATGGCGTGGTCCTGCCACACCATATAGCCGCTAGCACCGAGCGAGGCGCAGATGAGCACAATCCCGACACCGACAGCCACCGCTTTCCGGCTAGGGCGACGGACCCGTGGTGGGCGCCAACGTCGCGCTCTTACCAATGTTGGCCCGTCCACATCAGTGTCGTCTTCGGTCTCCTCGACGTTGCCGGTTTGGTCGCCGCAGTCGGCTTCGGCATCTTGGCGTAGTTGCGTTGCGAGTGCGCGGGCCGCCTCGGCGCGCGCCCCTGCACGGATGACCTCTTCCTCGGCTTCAGCTAGCGAGGCGGACAGCTCGGGGCCGGTCGCGGGGTCCGTATCGGAATCGGTCACTTGCCTCCAACCATCGCCGGCGCAACCGAGTCGTGGCGGTCTGACAACTTCCAACCACGCACGGAGAATGACATTACCAGCACGTGTGTTAGCGCACGGAAGCCATCACCAATGTCCAGATCTTTGAGCACGTGCCATTGCGGCCATAGCGCACTTGCGGGCCTGCAGGAACACGCGGCGGGTGGGGCGCTGCATCCGGAGCCGGCCTTCTCCAAAAAAGAGAATTTTCTTATCGGCTATGCCAGGCTAGCTTGGTGCGATTCATCGTGGCTGTGGTCGCCCCGCTGATCGGTGTCGGCATGTCGATGCCGCCGCCGGCTGCCGCGGGGCCCACGGTGTGCGACTATCCGGCCTGCACTCCGGGCATTGCTCCGAATATGGTTCTCGGCGCTCCGTGCGACAACACCACTTATTACGTATTCGGCGTCTCCGGCGGTTATGTGCCCGCCACCCAACCCGGACGGCTGATGTTCTGCGGCTCGCCTAGGCAATATCAGCCGCGATGGTTCCGGTCACCTCCGATGGCCGGAATCAAGGACGAAGGCGCCGAATGCGGGCTGCGGTACCAGAACTATGTTGCGCAGGCGCCTGATGGTCTCTTCCTGGTGTGCATAGGGCATGACGGTGTCACTACTTGGGTGCGGGCCGACACATAGCCGGAAAAATCTTTGCCGGCCGCACCCAATAGTCGGCCAAAGCCCGCGGGCGACAAAGAACGGAGAGACCGTGAAGACCCCGAAGATCGCAGTGGTCAGTGTCGTGCTCGTCTCAACCGCTTTAGCCCTCGCGCCGACTGCCGCGGCCAGGATGCCGTTCGGTAACTTCGTCCTACAGACCCCGCGGGATCCGGGCCACTCGTGGATCTGGTCGGTCGCGCCGTGCGCCCGCGATACGGTCGTGCCCACCACGGACTGCGTCCATGTAGACGCCCTGCCGAGACCCAATGGCCAGGCGGCGCCCTGGAATACCGACGCAAACCTCGCGAATGGTCGTTACACGATGGTCATCGATGTGCCCGATGGAGTGCGCTGCACGGTGTACTTTCTGCCATCGCACGACACGTATTCCTGGGATCCGGTGACGCTGGCCGGTTCGGTGGACTCGACTTTCGACGCCGGCTGCGGAGGTGCTCCGGGCGGGACCGTGAGCTTCCCGTTTTCGTTGGTGCGTTACTAGGACTAACCAGTTGCGCCATCCGGCGCTGGTTGCGCGACAAACGCAGTGCGCCGGATTGTCAACGGGAGGTCGACCGAACTCAGCAATCCGGTCTCTGCGGCAACAACAGGTGCGCGGCGACACGTAGCCTCGCTATCTTCATCGTGTGAGCAGGCTGGCCGACGCGCCGCGCAGCACCTTTGCCAGATCATCGGCTCGGTATGCGGCCGGCCTGGCGTTCGCGCACCTGCTCAGCGTCGCCGAAATTCTTATCGTCGTCGTCGCACTAACCGGTCATAGGCTCGGCTCATTCCATCCGGACTTCGATGCGAAGTACGTCATCACATCGGTGACAGTGATCGTCCTGGGCACGGTTGCCGTGTTGGCCGCCGGGTTCCTGCTGATCATTCCTTCGTTGCGCTGGTTCGTTCCCCACCGCGAGCCTGACCCAGATCAACGGCGTGCGGCGATGGACCTGGTCCGGAATCAGTCGATAGTTTTAGCGTCGACGTGGGCGGCCAGCGGCGCGATCTTCGTATTGCTCAACCTCGATGGCGGCCTCACAGTCGCGGTGGCGACCTGTATGGCCATCGTTTTCGGCGGTTCCGCAGCGACAGGCACCGCCGTACTGCTCAGCCAACGTCCGCTCCGGCCGATTGTTGCCGCTGCCACAACGGATTTCGAGGGTTTTGTGACGGCACCGGGCGTGCTGGCCAGACTAATAGGCATGTGGTTGCTATCCAGCGGGCTCCCGATGTTGGGGATTGCGACGCTGATCATCTTGCGGTCGAACGGCTGGATCGTCCCGAAGACCACGTCTGTCGAGACCGCCGTTTTGGTGCTTGCCCTTGTCGCGGTGATGCTGGGCCTGCGTGGGATGATTCTGGTGGCCCGATCAATTTCAGACCCCGTACGCGACGTCGTCGACGCCATGGCAGAAATCGAGCATGGGCAAGTTGGAACGTTCGTCAAGGTTTACGAGCGTTCCGAAATCGGGCTTCTCCAAAGCGGATTCAACCGTATGGTTGGCGGACTCACCGAACGGGACCGCCTCCGCGACTTGTTTGGCCGGCATGTCGGGGTCGACGTCGCGCGTCGTGCAGTAGAAGAAGGTGCATCGCTATCCGGCGAAGTAGGAGAAGCGGCGGTGTTGTTCGTGGACCTCGTGGGTTCGACCGAGCTGGCGGCCAGTCGACCGCCTGATGAGGTCGCCGGTGTGCTGAACGAATTTTTCCGGATCGTAGTCGGAGCGGTCGACCAACAGCGGGGCTTCATCAACAAGTTTCAGGGTGACGCCGCACTGGCGGTCTTCGGCGCGCCGCTCCGCAACAGCAGGGCGGCGTCGGCTGCTTTGGCAACTGCGCGCGCCTTGCAGACGCGGTTGCGCGAGTTGCCGGTGGTGGACTTCGGTATCGGGATATCGGCCGGCCGGGTTTTTGCAGGCAACATCGGTGCCGAAAACCGCTATGAATACACGGTGGTCGGCGATGCGGTCAACGAAGCGGCGCGACTGGCCGACCTCGCGAAAACCTCGGAGCGCCGGGTGCTGTGTTCGGATGCCGCCCTTACACGTGCCGACGAGGCCGAGCGGCAGCACTGGGTGGCCCATGGTTCCACGGTGCTGCGTGGACGCTCGGAAGCCACGCAGATCATGACGCCCGCTCACTAGCTGTCGACGATGGCGAGGCTGCGGTCCCACAGGTTGCGGCTCAGTTCGGCGTCGTGGGCATGTCTATTCGTTTTCGCAATGTGGCGCTTCAGATAGTGCTCGCCGCCTTTCCAGTCGACACCGGGCGTGCCGGTGGAACGCCAGATCAGTTGATCTGCTACCTGTTCGGCGGTCGACGTGAGATGTCGCACCGGCGTGCGGTACACGACGCCCAGGAACCGCGGACGACGTTCTCGCCGGCTGGCGCGGCTCACCCCGTCATGGTAAACGTGAGGTGCAGTTCGGAAAGCCCGCGCAGTATGTAGGTCGGTTCATAGGTGTAGCGGCGTTCACCGGCCGGCCCGTGTTTTGCCTCGCTGGCCGCGATGTCGGTCATCCGGTCCAGGATGCGCTCGAGCGAGACGCGGCCCTCCACCCGCGCCAGTGGCGCACCGGGACAAGAATGCACGCCACGGGCAAACGCCATGTGCTCGCGAACGTTCTTGCGGTCCAGCTGGAACTCGTGCGGATTGTCGAACCGGCGCGGATCACGGTTGACCGCACCGGGCAACACCATCACGACGGTGCCAGCGGGGATGTCGACGCCGCCCACCGTGGCGGGCTTGCGGGCCAGCCTTGAGTCGCTTTTGACTGGGCTCTCCATCCGCAGCGATTCCTCGATGAAGCCGGGAATCAGGCTGCGGTCATTTCGCAGCTGCTGCTGAATGTCGGGCCGGTCGCCGAGCACCTGCAGTGCCGCGGAGAGCAGCTTAGCGGTGGTTTCCTGACCGGCCGCGAACAGGAAGGTTGCCGATCGGCTCACCTCGATGACCTCAGGCGTAGTTCCGTCGGGATACTTTGCCGTCGCCAACGCGGTCAGCACGTCGTCGCGGGGCGCACTGCGCCGCTCCTCGATGTAGGAGCAGAACTTGTCGTCGAGCCACTCCAGCGGGTTGACGCCGACCGATTCGTGGTCGAGCGCACCGACCCGTGCGCCCGGACGATCCGCTCCCAGGATGGTGCGAAATTCCTGGTGGTCTTCTTCTGGGACTCCGAGCAGGTCGGCGATCACCAAGGTGGCGAAGGGCTTTGAGTATTCGGCGATGAATTCGCACTTGCCCTCACCGAGGAACTCCTCGAGCTGACGGTCCGCGAGCCGCCACATGAAGTCCTCGTTCTCCTTGAGCCGGCTCGGCGTCAACAGCCGGCTCAGCAGCGACCGGGCGCGGGTGTGGTCTGGCGGGTCCATGGTGACCATGTGCTCGAACATCGGAAACTGGTCGCGGTGGGAGTCGATCAGCGGACTGAGGTCATCGCAATCGACTTCGAACGGCAGCGGCGGGAACGGCCCTCCGAGCGCGACGCAGTTCGAAAACGAGTCGGTGTCTTTATAGACCGCGTTCGCCTCTTCCCAGCCGGTGACGGCGACGACGTTGTAGTGCGGGAGCTTGAGCACCGGGTTTTGGTCGCGGAGGTAGTCGAAGTAAGCGTAAGGATCGGGGACCAGGGACGGGTCGGTGAAGAAGTCGATCGACTCGAAGGTGGTGGTCATGGTGTTACGCGTCTCCTTCAGACTTGGGCTGTGTGTCGCGGCGAGACGTAGCACCGCCCGCGTACGAGATCGTCAAAGTGCTGAGCAACTGCTTAGCATGGCGTTAAGGTCGTGGTCAAGGTCGACGCTACGATCGGCGAGTTCATCAAGGATCGGGAGAGGGATGACGTCCGCACGCAGAATCGGAGCGCCCGACGCGAAAAACCGCGGCGTACTGCTCGACGCGGCGGAGCAGCTCATGCTCGAAGAAGGTTATGCCGCAGTCACGTCTCGCCGTGTCGCCGAGAAGGCCGGGCTGAAACCGCAACTCGTGCACTATTACTTCCGCACAATGGACGATCTGTTCCTGGCGGCGTTTCGCCGCCGTGGTGAAGAAGGCCTCGAGTTGCATGCGCGGGCGTTGGCGTCGCCGCAACCGCTATGGGCGTTGTGGCGGTTCAGTCTCGATCCGGCGGCCACCGCGGTGACCATGGAGTACGTTGCCTTGGCCAATCATCGCAAAGCGCTCAAAGCCGAAATCGCTTACTACGCAGAGCGTTTCCGTGAAGAGCAGGCTAAGGCGGTGTCAGCGGTGATGGAGCGCTACGGCATGGCTGTCGCCGAGGTGCCGCCGTTGGTATGGTCGGTGTTGATCACGAGCGTGTCCCGGGTGCTGGTCATGGAACAAGCGCTGGGTATGTCTGCGGGCCACGCTGAAACCGCGGCGTTCGTGGAGGGTTACCTGCAGCGCCTCGAGGGCGATCCCGTCCCGGACGGTGCGTCGGCGACTCCCTGACTCACTGAGCGCTGGTTGAGTTGAGCTGTGCTAGCGGGTCGTTGTCCCGCACCCGCCCTGTCGCCCACAACACCGCGTCCGCCGATGCCGGCGGCTGACCGGTACTCCATCGCACTGGTTCGTCGTTGATTCGATCGCAGCAGAACCCGTCGGGTATGACTGCCCGGTGGCCAGCGGGCCGGGACTGCATCCATGATCTCCTTGGATCGTATGCGCAAGTCGCGTTGAGTGATTTCGGGTTGCGCAGTCACGCGACCGCGGTAGCACTGTGTAGCACCACGTGCTACTCACCGGTTGCCAATACACACTTGCCGACGTGACGTGTGGTGTGAGGCCGCTGTCAGTTGCCGGCGAGCCAACAGCCGCGCAAGTCGGCAACGGGCGCCTGGGTCACCAGGTGCGCTGCGAACAGATCACGCCCTTGGCGCCGTCGTTCGAGACGACCACCTTCCCGTCGATGATCAGAGCACAGTGAAACTGTGGCGTGCCAGGTTCGGTACCGGTGCTGACTACGACCATGGCGTACACGTCGGGCGTCGAGAGCATGACCGGAGGCGAAACCCAGGGGTGACCCGGCGCGATATCGGCGTTCACGTGGGGAGTGAACTGGTAGGGGTTGTGGCTGTAGTCGGAAAACTTGGGCGGCTGCTGATCCAGGTAATAGATGTCGGCATAGATCGGATGGGCTGACGTGATGACGTACCTGACCTCATGCATTGGGTCGTCCGCTTGTGACGGCGCGGCGAATGTTGTCGCGGTCACCACCATCGCCAATGCTGCACCCAGCAGAGATTTCATCTCGCACCTCCTTTGGCGCTGCGGTTCATCACCAGATCGGCGGCCGCCCAGTGGGCGTCGCTGACCCACAGTCGGGCGAAGGCTTTCACCGCATCGTCGGCGGACACCCCTTTCACCACCCGTTTGATCTCACCGGCCGCGCGGTGTGCCAACTGGCCGGCGATCTGCCGCCAATCATCGTCGAAGCTGGACCGCGGCAATATCCGATCGACCAATCCGATGCGCTCGGCCTCGGCAGCGTCCAGCACGGTGCCCGTTCCAGCCAGCAGCAGCGCCCGGCTTTTGCCGACCAGTGCGGCCAGCCGCTCCGCGCCGCCCCAGGCCGGCATGATCTCCAGCGCTACTTGATTGAAGCCGATCCGGATGTCTTCGGCGGCCAGCCGAATGTCAGCGGCCACGGCGACTTCGGCCCCGCCGCCGAGCGCGTGCCCGTTGAGGGCGGCGATCACCGGCGCGGGGAATCCGGCGAGGCGATCGCAGATGGACCGCATCCGCCACGCCATCGTCGCGGCGTCGTCCTCGGTCCTGATGGCGCTGAGTTCTTTGAGGTCTCCGCCCGACACGAACGCCCGATCACCCGCGCCGGTGATGACCAGCGCGCTGGCGCCCTCGGCCGCGTCGATCGCCTTATCCAACTGGTCCATGGTGTCCAGCGCGATGGCGTTGCGGGCGTGTGGCCGGTCAATGGTGAGCACGGCAAGACCCTGGTCAAACTCCAGATCCACCATGTGCGGGTCTCCATCGCGATATTGGCATTCTCCTGGCAGGAGAATAACATCGCCCCTGCCTGTCGAAGGATCCCAACATTTTGCCGGTCGGAGCCCCGGCATGCGCACAATTCCCGCCGAACTCGTCGCGCGGTATGAGCAGGCGGGCTGGTGGACGCGCGAAACCATCGGACAGGTGCTGGCCGCAAGCTGGACGCCGCAGCCCGACGCGGGATTTCGGGTCTACTCGGCCGTACGAACGTGGTCGGGAACCTTCCGCGACGTCGAGCGGGTGGCCCGTCGGCCGGCAGCCGGGCTGCACGCCCGCGGCACCGTCGCCGCCGATCCCGCCGGACCGGGCCTGATCGCCTTCACCTCCGGCACGACCAGTGATCCCAGGCGCGTCGAAGAAGTCCGCAACCACCTCGCCGAGCGGGGAGTGGCCCGGCAGAAGTGGCCAGAGGTTTTACTCGAGGCCGACGACTATCCGCGCACGGCGAGCGGCAAGGTGCAGAAGAGGCTGGTCCGGGAGCGCATTGCGCTAACCTCTGAGTGAGAATAGTATTCTCGAAAACTGCGAAGGAGGATTTCATGGGGCAGTTGTCGCATCGGGAAGATGTCCCGTTTCCGATTTTTGACGCGGATAACCATCTCTACGAGCCGCCGGAAGCGCTGACCAAGTTCCTGCCCAAGGAGTACAAGAACTTCGTCCAGTACGTGCAGATCAACGGGCGCACCAAGATCGCGCTGCGCGGCGTGATCAGCAACTACATTCCCAACCCGACCTTCGAGGTCGTCGCCAGGCCGGGCGCCTGGGAGGAGTATTTCAAGTACGGCAACCCGGACGGCAAGAGCAAGCGTGAGCTGTTCGGTGAGCCGATGCGCGCGATTCCGGCCTTCTTCGAGCCCGGCCCGCGGCTGGAGAAGATGAACGAGCTGGGCCTGGACCGCACCCTAATGTTCCCCACGCTGGCCAGCCTGATCGAGGAGCGGCTGCGCGACGATCCGGTCGCCATCCACGTCTTGATCCATGCGTTGAACCAGTGGCTCGATGAGGTCTGGGGCTTCAACTACCAGAACCGGATCTTCACCACCCCGGTCATCACCCTGCCGATCGTGGAGAAGGCGATCGAGGAGCTGGAGTGGGTGGTCAAGCGTGGTGCCCGCTGCATCTTGGTCCGCCCGGCGCCGGTTCCCGGCTTCCGTGGCCCCCGGTCGTTCGCGCTGCCCGAGTTCGACCCGTTCTGGGAGCGGGTCGTCGAGCACGACCTGCTGGTGGGGATGCACTCCAGCGACAGTGGCTACTCCCGGTACACCTCCGAATGGGACGGCGCCGACCAGGAGATGCTGCCGTTCCAAACCAACGCGATGGGCATCCTCAACGAGTGGCGACCGATCCAGGACTCGGTGGGCTCGTGGGTGATCCACGGCGCGCTCTACCGCCATCCCAAGCTGAAGGTCGCGATCGTCGAGGCCGGTTCGAAGTGGATGACCCCGTTGCTGGATGGGCTGGCCGAGGTGTTCCGAAAGGCCCCGGAAGCCTTCCCGAGCGACCCGGTCGAGATGGTCAAGAACCGCATCCACGTCAGCCCGTTCTTCGAAGACGGCATCGACGATCTGGTCAACCTCGTCGGCGTGGATCAGGTCTTGTACGGCTCGGACTGGCCGCACCCGGAAGGACTGGCGGAGCCGACCTACTACGTCAACGCGCTGTCACACCTGTCAGCTGAAGACCAGGCAAAAATCATGGGCGGCAACCTCGGTCGGCTCGTCACGGTGTGACTTATCACGCGCGGTGGCGGACCATCCCCGAGATGGTTGTGAGCGCGGCGGACCGCTTCGGCGACGCGGAAGCGATAGTCGACGGTCCGCTGCGCTTGACATTCACTCAGGTTGTCGATCGAATCCGCTGCGCAGCAGGCGCTTTCGCTGACTTCGGTATCGACAAGGGCGACCGAGTGGCCATCTGGGCGCCGAACTGCGCGGAATGGATCATCGCGGCGTTCGGGCTTCTCACCGCCGGTGGTGTCTTGGTGCCGGTCAATACGCGGTTCAAGGCCGATGAAGCCGGCGACATTATCGCCCGCAGCGAAGCCAAGGCCGTCCTGGTTCAGCAAGGCTTCCTGGGCCATGAGTACACCGCACCGGCGGGGGTTCCGGTGGTCGATCTGAAATCTGACATGCTGTCCCACGGTCCACCATTCGAGCAGACTGTGAGCGGCTCCGACATCGCCGACATCATCTTCACGTCGGGCACGACCGGTCGCCCAAAGGGCGCGATGATGAATCATCAACAGACGCTGCGGATGTACGAAGAGTGGGCCACTCTCGCAGATCTACGCGAGGCCGACCGCTATTTGATGATCAACCCTTACTTTCACACGTTCGGCTTGAAGGCGGGCCTCGTCGCGTCGTTCCTCCGCGGCGCGACAATGCTGCCCGTCGCGGTTTTCGACATCGGCATGATCGTGGATCTGATTGACCGCGAACGCATCACGATGCTGCCCGGGCCGCCGACGCTCTACCACTCGTTGCTGACAGTGCCCGATAAGGCCAAGCTGTCGACGTTACGGGCAGGCGTGACCGGTGCCGCCGACATCCCCGTCGAACTGGTCCGTCGGATACACGATGAACTGCCCTTCCAGACGTTGATGACCGGTTACGGCCTCACCGAGGCCGGCAACATCACCTTGTCCCGGCCCGGTGATTCCTTCGAGGCCGTGGCCACCACTGCGGGCCTGCCCTGCGAGGGCGTCGAGGTGCGCATCGCCGACGACGGCGAAGTGCTGGCTCGTGGCTACGGCGTCATGCAACGCTACCTGGACGAGCCCGCGGCGACAGCGCAGGCAATCGACGCCGAAGGATGGTTGCACACCGGCGATATGGGTACGCTTGACGCGGCGGGTCGGCTACGGATCGACGGGCGCAAGAAGGACATGTTCATCGTGGGCGGGTTCAACGCCTACCCGGCCGAGATCGAGGGCTTTCTACTGGAACATCCCGCAGTTGCCCAGGCTGCTGTGATCGGTGTTCCCGACGAGCGACTCGGCCAGGTGGGCAAAGCCTTCGTGGTGCCGAAAACACCGGTGTCCGAAGGTGATTTGCTCGCGTGGTCTCGGCAGCGGATGGCCGGTTTCAAAGCGCCGCGATACATCGAATTCCGCGACGAGCTGCCGCTGAACGCGACCGGCAAGGTGATGAAGGACAAACTTCGGTGAGCGCCGTCGAGCCGCACCCGCATTCGATGGTGATCGCATCGGATTACCGAGTTCCGAATCCAGACCGGGTGTGGCCGCTGCTGAAACGACGCAAATCGGCACTCGCGGATATCGGCGCGCATCATGTGCTGGTCTACAAGTCCATCCATGACTACGGGCGCGTACTGGTGATGATCGGTGTGCACAGCAGAGAGCCGATCGTGGAGTTGCTGCGGTCGCGGGTCTTCTTCGAGTGGTTCGATGCCGTGGGCGTCGACGACATTCCAGCCGTCTTCGCCGGGGAGGTCGTTGATCGTTTCGAATCGTCGCCGCCGGCCAAGCCGCGGGCACCCGGGGTGGTGGTGGCCGCGATCGCAGCCGTCGACAACGTGCCGGCGATGAGCCTGGACGTGCGTCGCGCGCTCGACAAGTTCACCACTGCAGGCGTTCGGAAGACGTGGCTTTTCCAGGCTTTCGACGACGGGCAGGAAGTGATGATCCTGCAGGAACTCGACGACGAGGACAGTGTGCGGAGCTGGATCGACCATCCTGACGCTGCCGCGCAGTGGATGACCGGCCAGGGGAGAGGAGCCTATCCGCCGTTGTTCGTGGGCAGATTCATGGACATGATGCGGATCGAGGACTGAACGGACCGCAGCATGTTCGTCTGCCTGTGCAACGGCATCACCAGCCAGATGGTGACCGAGGTGGTCTCCGACGGAGCGTCGACGACCAAGGAAATCGCCGGCGCGTGCGGCGCGGGCGCCGACTGCGGTCGTTGCCGGCACACCTTGCGTGCCATTCTCGAAGCGGACAGACGCTCAGCCCGCTAGCGGCGCGCGCTGCCGTCCGGCGACGTGGGCCGAGCCAGTTCGGTGAGCAAATCCGGAATGTCGAAGCGACCGACGACGGCTTCGACGAGCACCATCCGGTCTTGATGCTCGGCGGCGGCGGTAAGGGCGTCGTCGAGTTCACCGTAGGTTTCCGCCCGAAATGTCAGGTGGTTGGTCACACCGAGCGCGCCGGCGACTTTCGACCAGTCCCAGCGCACAATGTCGTTGTAGGGGGCCGTCTTTCCGTGAATCGCCCGCTCGACGGTGTAGCCGTCGTTGTTGACCACCACGACCACCGGGGACAGCTCCTCGCGGGAGATGACACCGAGTTCTTGTACGGTGAGCTGGGCTGCTCCGTCACCGATCAGCAGCACCGGCCGGCGTTCCGGGTGGGCCAGCCCGGCGCCGAGCATGGCGGGCAGCGTGTAACCGATCGACCCCCACAGCGGCTGCCCGATAAAGGTCACCCCGCGCGGAAGCCGGTGCGCCGCCATACCGTAGAACGAGGTGCCCTGATCGGCGAGCACTATATTGCCCGGGGTGAGTGCGTCACAGAGCCTGTCCCACAACACCTCCTGGCTCAGCGGCCGGTCCCGCGCCGGCGGATCCCGGCTGACGTCGTCGGACGTGGGCGCGACCGCCGGCGAGTTCACGGCGCGCCGGGCCAGGATTTCGGTGACCGCCTCCAACGCCGCGGACAACTCCACCGGAGCGAAAACCTGTGTGCCTACGGTGCTTTGTTCAGCGCCGATATCGATGGTTCGCGCCGGGTCGATGCGCTGGCTGAAGAATCCGCTGACCATGTCGGTGAACACCACGCCCGCGGTGACCAGAACGGGCGCCTCTTCGATCGCCCGGCGGACCGGCTCGTCGCTGGCCGCGCCGGCGTAGATACCCAAAAAGTTCGGCGAGCTCTCGTCGACCAGACTTTTGCCCCACATCAGCGTGGCGTGTGGCACCACATCGGCGGCCAGCAGCGCCTCGAGTTCGTCGACCGCATGCAAACGGTGCACCAGGAAGTCTGCCAGCACCGTGAGCTGATGTTCCGCGATGAGTTCGGTTGCGGCATCGGTGAACAACGACAGCGCGCGCGGGCTGGTGCCACCGGTGTAACGCGGCAGCGGGGCCGTCGGCGACTCGGTTTCGAAACGCGCTACATCGGTGGGCAGCAGCAGGTAGCCGGGCTGCTTCTGCTCGCGTACTTCGGACAGCACCCGGTCGATTTCGCGGGTTGCCGTTGCGGGCATGAGACTGGCTTGGGCGCAGGTGATTTCCCGGCTGATCCGCAGGAAGTGCTCGAAATCGCCGTCGCCGAGCGAATGATGAAGTGCCCGACGCGTGCCCTGGGCGTCTTTGGACGGTCCGCCGACGACGTGCACCACTGGAACGTGCTCGGCGTAGCTGCCCGCGATCGCGTTGGCCACAGATAGCTCGCCGACCCCGAACGTCGTTACCACAGCTGCCATTCCACGAAGCCGGCCATAGCCGTCGGCGGCATAGCCGGCATTGAGTTCGTTGGCGTTACCGACCCACCGAAGGTCGGGGTGGGCGACGATGTGGTCGAGGAATTCGAGGTTGTAGTCGCCGGGAACGCCGAAGACGTGCGTGACGCCCAGTTCGGCGAGGCGGTCCAGCAGGTAATCACCGATGGTATAGGCAGTCACCAGACCGACGCTACGCTGCGCCGAAAACACCACCGGGCAAGGCGCGGCCTCGCTATGGTGCGGACCATGGCAGTGCAGGATTCCCGCGAAGTCGTCATCGAAGCGAGCCCGGAGGAGATCCTCGACGTCATCGCCGACGTCGAGAACACGCCGTCCTGGTCGCCGCAGTACCAGAGCGCCGAGATACTCGACACCCACGACAACGGTCGGCCGCGTCGGGTGAAGATGAAAATCAAGGCCGCCGGCCTCACCGACGAGCAGGTCGTCGAATACACCTGGGCAGCCGACAGCGTCAGTTGGACTTTGGTGTCCGCGGGGCAGTTGAAGGCCCAGGACGCCAAGTACACGCTGACGTCCCAAGGCGACAAGACCAAGGTCAGATTCGACATGGACGTCGATCCGTCCGTGCCGATCCCCGGATTCCTGCTCAAACGCACCATGAAGGGCGGCATGGAAACCGCCACCGACGGGCTGCGCAAACAGGTGCTCAAAGTCAAGAAGGGCTGACTGTCGGTGACGCACCCCGGACCGCTGGCGGGCGTGCGGGTCGTCGAACTCGGCGGCATCGGGCCAGGGCCGCACGCGGGGATGGTGCTCGCCGACCTGGGTGCCGATGTGGTGCGGGTGCGCCGCCCCGGCGGCGTGGCGATCGCAAGCGCGGCGAAGCCGGGCGCAGCGGGTCGCCACCAAGCAGTCCTCACCATGCCGGCCGAGGAGCGCGACCTGCTGCACCGCGGCAAACGCATCGTCGACCTCGACGTCAAGGCGCAACCCCAGCGGCTACTCGAGTTGGCCGCCAACGCCGACGTGCTGCTGGACTGCTTCCGGCCGGGCACCTGCGAGCGGCTCGGAATCGGCCCAGAGGATTGCGCTGCGGTCAACCCCCGGTTGATCTTCGCGCGGATCACCGGATGGGGCCAGGACGGGCCGCGAGCCGCCACCGCCGGCCACGACATCAACTACCTGTCGCAGACCGGGGCGCTGTCAGCACTGGGCTACCGCGACCGGCCGCCGATGCCGCCGCTGAACCTGGTCGCCGACTTCGGTGGTGGCTCGATGTTGGTGCTGCTGGGCATCGTGGCCGCGCTGTATGAGCGGGAGCATTCCGGTAAAGGTCAGGTCATCGACGCCGCGATGATCGACGGGGTCAGCGTGCTGGCCCAGATGATGTGGACGATGAAGTCGACGGGGGCGTTGCGCGACGAGCGTGAGTCGTTTCTGCTCGACGGCGGTGCGCCGTTCTACCGCTGTTATGAGACCGCCGACGCCAAGTACCTGGCCGTCGGTGCGATCGAGCCGCAGTTCTTTGCCGAGTTGCTGCGCGGGCTCGAGTTGTCCGCCGACGAGGTGCCGGGGCAACTCGACATCGGGTCCTATCCGCGGATGCGTGAGATTTTCACCGAACGCTTCGCCGGCAAGACCCGCGACGAGTGGACGAAGATTTTCGCGGGCACCGACGCATGTGTGACCCCGGTGTTGACGTGGGCTGAGGCCGCCGGCGATGCGCACATGACCGCACGCGCCACAGTCGTCAACGCTCATGGCGTCGAGCAGGCCGCGCCGGCGCCGCGGTTTTCCCGCACGCCCGCCGGTCCGGTGCAGGTGCCGCCGACCGGGACGACACCATTGGAGGCCATCGGCTGGTAATCCCGGTGACGGACCCCCTGCGGTTATAAGCTTGATGCCAGTGGCCGTACGAGCATCACGCGAAATCGTCATCGACGCGCCGCCGGATGCGATCCTCGACGCGCTAGCTGACATTGGGTCGGTGCCGTCCTGGTCCTCGGTTCACAAACAGGCCGAGGTGCTGGACTGCTATCCGGACGGTCGGCCCCACCACGTGAAGGTCACCGTGAAGGTGGTCGGCATTGTCGACAAGGAAGTAGTCGAATACCACTGGGGCCCTGACTGGGTGGTGTGGGATGCGCGCAAAACGGGTCAACAGCACGGGCAACACGTCGAATACACCCTGCAACGTGAAGGCGACGACAAAACCCGCGTGCGATTCGACATCACCCTGGAGCCGTCGGCCCCGCTGCCCGAGTTTCTGGTCAACCGCGCCCGCAAGAGGATCCTGCACGCCGCCACCGAGGGGCTGCGCAGGCGGGTGATGGGTGTCGACCGGCCGGATCAGCAGGGCTGAGAGCGGGACCGGTGGCCGTACAAGCGTCGCGAGAAATCATCATCGACGCGCCGCCGGACGTCGTGATGGAGGCGCTTGCCGATGTCAGCACGTTGACGTCATGGTCAACGGTGCACCGACAAGTCGAAGTGCTCGACCGTTACGAAGACGGCCGGCCGCATCATGTGCGGGCCACTCTCAAGATTTTCGGGCTGGTCGACAAGGAGATCCTGGAATATCACTGGGGTCCCGACTGGGTGGTCTGGGATGCTGAAGAGACTTTCCAGCAGCGTGGACAGCATGTCGAATACAGCCTCAAGCGTGAGGGCGTCGACAAGACCCGGGTGCGCTTCGACATCACCGTCGAACCCTCAGGACCGGTACCGGAGTTCATCGTCAAGCGAGCCAGCAAAATCGTGTTGGGTGCGGCGACAGAGGGCCTGCGCAAGCGAGTCATGGGTGGCGAGAGCGCGCCGAAATAGCCGGGCCTTCACCCAGCGCGGCCAGTCGACGGATCGCCTCGTCCAGCGTGTCGTCGCGTTTGGCAAAAGTGAAGCGCACCAGGTGATTCCAAAGCTTGCCGGCGTCCGGTTCGCAGAACGCCGACATCGGGATCGCCGCCACGCCGACCTGTTCCGGTAGCGCCGCGCAGAATGCCGTGCTGTCGTCGTAGCCGAGCGGGCGCGGGTCGGCACACAGAAAGTAGGTGCCTGAGCTGTCGTGCACTTCGAAGCCGATCTCAGTCAGCCCGTTGGCGAGCCGGTCGCGTCGTTGCTGCAACGAGGCTCGCAGCGCGGCCACCCAGGCCTCTTCGGTGTTCAGCGCGTGAGCCACCGCCGGCTGAAACGGCGCGCCGCCGACGTAGCTCAAGTACTGTTTGGCTGCCCGCAGCCCGACGATGAGTTCGGCTGGGCCGCATGCCCATCCGATCTTCCAGCCGGTGCAGTTGAACATCTTGGCGGCACTGGAGATGGTGATCGTGCGCTCGGCCATGCCGTCGAAGCCGGCCAGTGGCAGATGTCGGCGGCCGTCGTAGACCAGATGCTCGTAGACCTCGTCGGTGATGACCAGCAGATCGGCTTGGACGGCGATCTCCGCGATGGCTGTCAGTTCGGTTTCGGTCAGCACCATGCCGGTCGGGTTGTGCGGCGAGTTGACGATCAGCGCCTTGGTCCGCGGTGTCACCGCACGCCGCAGTGCGTCGGTGTCCAGGGCGAAGCCGCGACCGTGGGCCGCCAGTGGCACGACGACCCGTTGTGCGCCCGCCATGGCGACCACCGGCGAGTAGGAGTCGTAGAACGGCTGGATCAGGATCACCTCGGAGCTGGGTTCGACCAGGCCCAGCACCGCCGACGCGATGGCCTCGGTGGCACCGACGGTGATCAGCACCTCGGTGTCCGGGTCGTAGTCGATGCCGAAATGCCGCTGGCGCTGTGCGGCGACGGCTTCTCGGAGCGGGGCCATGCCCAGGCCCGGAGGGTATTGGTTGACGCCGTCGGCGATGGCGTCCTGAGCGGCCTTGAGCATTCCCGGCGGCCCGTCCTCGTCGGGAAAGCCCTGCCCGAGGTTCACCGCGCCGATGCGCGCGGCCAGCGCCGACATCTCGGCGAACACCGTCGTCGCGTACGGCCGCAGCCGCGACACCGTCATGGTCGTCGAGCTTAAAGCGGCCGAGCGTGAACGTAGCTTCACGCTCGATATCGAAAGTGAACCCAACTTCACGCTCGGCGCTGAGGAGCTCCCAACCAACAGGTTGATCGGCTGCCCTGTTAGGCTGGCCTGCAGAGGACTAGCGTCCCCGGTGGACGGATCCGAAACCCACGTGTGAAGAGGAATCAGCCATGTCCGAAGAAGCTTTTGTCTACGAAGCCATCCGCACCCCGCGAGGCAAGCAGCGCCACGGGTCACTGAACGAGGTCAAGCCGCTGGACCTGGTCGTCGGCCTGGTCGACGAGCTGCGCAACCGGTTCCCCGACCTCGACGAGACCCTGATCAGCGACATGATCCTGGGCGTCGTCTCGCCGGTCGGCGACCAGGGCGGCGACATCGCCCGCACCGCTGTGCTGGCCGCAGGCCTGCCCGACACCACCGGCGGCGTGCAGCTCAACCGGTTCTGCGCGTCGGGCCTGGAAGCGGTCAACACCGCCGCCCAGAAGGTGCGCTCCGGCTGGGACGACCTGGTGCTGGCCGGCGGCGTGGAGTCGATGAGCCGGGTGCCGATGGGTTCTGACGGCGGCGCCTGGGCGCTGGACCCGGCCACCAACTACGACCTGGGCTTCGTGCCACAGGGCATCGGCGCCGACCTGATCGCCACCATCGAGGGATTCTCGCGCGAGGACGTCGACGCCTACGCGCTGCGCAGCCAGGAGAAGGCCGCCGCGGCGTGGTCGGGCGGCTACTTCGCCAAGTCGGTGGTGCCGGTCCGCGACCAGAACGGCCTGCTGATCCTCGACCACGACGAGCACATGCGGCCCGACACCACGATGGAGGGTCTGGCCAAGCTCAAGCCCGCCTTCGAAGGCGTTGCGGCGCTGGGCGGCTTCGACGACGTGGCGCTGCAGAAGTACCACTGGGTGGAGAAGATCGACCACGTGCACACCGGCGGTAACAGCTCCGGCATCGTCGACGGCGCCGCGCTGGTGCTCGTCGGCAGCGAAAAAGCCGGCCAGTCGCAGGGGCTGACCCCGCGGGCCCGCATCGTGGCCACCGCCACCAGCGGGTCGGAGCCGACGATCATGCTGACCGGCCCGACGCCGGCCACCCGCAAGGTGCTCGACCGGGCCGGCCTGACCGTCGACGACATCGACCTGTTCGAGCTCAACGAAGCGTTCGCCTCGGTGGTGCTGAAGTTCCAGAAGGACCTGAACATCCCCGACGAGAAGCTCAACGTCAACGGCGGTGCGATCGCGATGGGTCACCCGTTGGGTGCTACCGGCGCGATGATCCTGGGCACCATGGTCGACGAACTGGAGCGCCGCAACGCCCGGCGCGCATTGGTCACGTTGTGCATCGGCGGCGGCATGGGCGTCGCGACGATCATCGAGAGGGTTTAACTCACATGCCTGAGAACACGATTCAGTGGGACAAGGACGCCGACGGCATCGTCACACTGACCCTGGACGACCCGACCGGGTCGGCCAACGTCATGAACGAGCATTACGCCGAGTCGATGACCAAGGCCGTCGAACGCCTTGTCGCGGAAGCGGATTCGATCGCCGGTGTGGTGATCACCAGCGCGAAGAAGACCTTCTTCGCCGGCGGTGACCTCAAGGGCATGATCAATCTCGGCCCCGAAGACGCCGGGCAGGCTTTCGACACCGTCGAGCGGGTCAAGAAGGATCTGCGCACCCTGGAGACGTTCGGCAAGCCCGTCGTCGCCGCCATCAACGGGGCCGCGCTGGGCGGGGGCCTGGAGATCGCGCTGGCCTGTCACCACCGCATCGCCGCCGACGTCAAGGGCAGCCAGATTGGCTTGCCGGAGGCAACGTTGGGGCTGCTGCCCGGTGGCGGTGGAGTGACCCGCACCGTGCGAATGCTGGGTATTCAGAACGCGTTCGTGAGCGTGCTCGCTCAGGGCACCCGGTTCAAGCCTGCCAAGGCCAAGGACATGGGTCTGGTCGACGAGGTGCTGGGCAGCGTCGAGGAGCTGGTCCCCGCCGCCAAGGCGTGGATCAAGGCCAACCCGGACAGCCACACTCAGCCGTGGGATGTCAAGGGCTACAAGATGCCTGGCGGCACCCCGGCGTCGCCGTCGCTGGCGGCCATCCTGCCGTCGTTCCCGTCGAACCTGCGCAAGCAACTCAAGGGCGCGCCGATGCCCGCACCGCGGGCGATCCTGTCCGCGGCGGTGGAGGGCGCTCAGGTCGACTTCGACACCGCAAGCCGCATCGAGAGCCGCTACTTCGCCTCGCTGGTCACCGGCCAGGTGGCCAAGAACATGATTCAGGCGTTCTTCTTCGATTTGCAGCACATCAACGGCGGCGGCTCGCGGCCAGACGGCATTGAGCCGGTCAAGATCAACAAGATCGGTGTGCTCGGTGCCGGCATGATGGGCGCCGGTATCGCCTACGTCTCCGCCAAGGCCGGCTTCGACGTGGTGCTCAAGGACGTCAGCCTGGAGGCCGCGCAGAAGGGCAAGGGCTATTCGGAGAAGCTGGAAGCCAAGGCACTTGAGCGTGGCAAGACCACCGAAGAGAAGTCCAAGGCGCTGCTGGGCCGAATCACTCCGACCGGTGAGGCCGCCGACCTTGCCGGCGTGGACTTCGTCATCGAGGCCGTATTCGAGAGCCAGGAACTCAAGCACAAGGTGTTCCAGGAGATCGAAGACGTCGTCGAGCCCAACGCGCTGCTGGGATCCAACACCTCCACATTGCCGATCACCGGTCTGGCGACCGGCGTCAAGCGCCAGGAGGACTTCATCGGGATTCACTTCTTCTCGCCGGTCGACAAGATGCCGCTGGTCGAGATCATCAAGGGCGAGAAGACTTCTGACGAAGCGCTGGCCCGGGTCTTCGACTACACCCTGGCTATCGGCAAGACCCCGATCGTGGTCAACGACAGCCGCGGGTTTTACACCTCGCGTGTCATCGGCACCTTCGTCAACGAGGCGCTGGCGATGCTCGGCGAAGGCGTGGAGCCGGCTTCGATCGAGCACGCCGGCTCGCAGGCCGGCTACCCGGCCCCGCCGCTGCAGCTGTCCGACGAGCTCAACCTGGAGCTGATGCACAAGATCGCCGTCGCCACCCGCAAGGGTGTCGAGGAGGCCGGCGGCAGCTACGAGCCGCACCCGGCGGAAGCCGTCGTCGAGAAGATGATCGAGCTCGAGCGGCCCAGCCGGTTGAAGGGCGCCGGCTTCTACGAGTACGCCGACGGCAAGCGCACCCGGCTGTGGCCGGGCCTGCGGGAGACGTTCAGCTCCGGCTCGGCGCAGCCGCCACTGCAGGACATGATCGACCGGATGCTGTTCGCCGAGGCGCTGGAAACCCAGAAGTGCCTCGACGAGGGTGTGTTGACGTCGACGGCCGACGCCAACATCGGTTCGATCATGGGGATCGGCTTCCCGCCGTGGACCGGCGGCACTGCGCAATACATCGTCGGCTACCCGGGCGGTAAGGAGGGCTTCGTCGCCCGGGCCCGCGAGCTGGCCGCCAAGTACGGCGACCGGTTCACCCCGCCGAAGTCGCTGACCTAACGAGCACGTAGCTGCGCGCCGTAAACCGCGCGGCGAATCTGTTTTGAGATGTCCACCGCGGTTCATCGGCGGCCGACAGCAACGACCATGCGGGCGTGAAGCGGCGCTCGATCTCGGCTTGATCGACTCCTTGCGGTCCGAAGCGGCCACTGGGCTGGAAGGCGATCATGAACAGCCGCGCGCCCGGGGCGGCGATCGCGCTGACCTCTTGGACGTAGAGGTCACGATCGCTGTCGCTCATGCCGTGGAAGCAGCCGTTGTCCACGATCATCTGGAAGTCGACTCCGATGCCGGCCTGACTGAGGTGCGTGACATCGGCGTGGACGAAATTGACCGTAACGTCGGCAGCGCGGGCTTTCGAGCGGGCCTCGTCGAGGGCCTTCGGTACGAAATCCGCTCCGGTGACCTGCCATCCGTGTTGCGCCAGGTAGATCGACGCGTCGCCGGTGCCACACCCGAGGTCCAGCGCTGACCCGGGTGGCAAAGCATCGCTTCCCTCGACGAGTCCGCGCAATGTCGCTGACTGCGGATGACCGTCCCATGGCGTGAACCCGAGCCGGTAGAAGACCCGAAACAGCCTGTGCCTAGATGCCATAACCTCACACCTCCCCAAGGTCAGCGGATAGCCAGTGCTGCGGTTGCAGGTAGATGACGACGTTCTCCCCGAGTTCGTTGCGGGCGTACTCCAGATAAGCGTCCACCCGTTCCGGCGCCAGATAGCGACGAGCCAACTCGACAAGTTGATCGTCAGTGCCCGGCTCGATTCGGCTGACCGGCCCGTCGACCGCGACGTAGCGCACCGTCGGCTCGAGCCGCTCGACCATCAACGAGAAGTAGCCGGCCGCTTCGATGAGCCGCGTCTTGCGTGACCCTGCTCCGGTCAGCACCCACGGCTCGCCGCCCGGCGCATATTGATACCAGATCGGCACCGTCAACGGTCCGCGACTATCGCCGGCGGTCACCGACAACGCGGCGATGTGCGGCTCGGCCAGAAATTGTTCGCGTTCGTCGTCAGAGAGCGGCATGTACGCCAGGCTAGCCGCGGCACGCGACAGCGAGGCGGCGCCACTGCTCGCGCGGGAAGGTGGTCGGATCAGCCAGCAGCACCTGTAGGCAGACATGGTCGGCGCCGGCGGCCTGATGTTCGGTCACCCGGCGCATGATGGTGTTCTCGTCGCCCCAGACAATGATCGCGTCGAAGAGCCGGTCACTGACCTGCGCCAAATCGTCTGGCGAGAAGCCGCTGCGCAGCAGGTTGTTGGCATAGTTCGGCAACGCCAAATACGAGCGCAGCCAATCGGTTCCGATGGCGCGCGCCTCATCGGCGCTGTCGGTCAGGATCACGGTCTGCTCCGGCAGCAGTAGCGGACCTTCTCCCAAGACCGCGCGGGCGGCCGCGGTGTGCTCCGGGGTGACCAGGTACGGGTGGGCGCCGCGGGCGCGGCCGGCGGCCAGGGCCAGCATTTTCGGGCCGAGCGCGGCCAGCACCCGTTGCTCGGCCGGCACCGGATGATGCGCGGCATCCAACCCGTCCAGGAACGACGCCGTGGCCGCCAGCGGCTTGCGGTATTTGCCCGGCTCGCGAGAGTCGATCAGCGGGGCGTGGCTGACACCGATTCCCAGCAGGAAACGGTCACCATGAGCGGCGGTCAGGTCGGCATAGCCGGCCGCGACATCGTCCGGCGAGTGCATCCACAGATTCAGAATCCCGGTCGCGATCACCGTCCGTTTGGTTGCGGCCAGCAGGTTGCCGACCGCGTCTAATACCGGCCCGCCGACATCGGGAATCCACAGCGCTTCGAAGCCGAGTTCCTCCAATTCAGCTGCTGCTTCGGCGGATTCGGCTGGATCGCCGTACCGCAGTTGACTACTCCATACGCCAATACCGGTAAGTTCCATGCGTCAATGTTGCCAAACGAGTGCAGTGTAGTCGGGCACCGGTATCGAATCATGCATGCGCACTCCGGTGACGTTCAGCTTCGCGACTGCGCGGCTGATCGGTGCGGGCAGCGCCGACACCAGTTGTGCACCTCGGGTCACCGCCCACAGCGCGGCCGTCGAGCCAGGGACGACGGTTTTAGCGGCTTTGCGTGCAAAAGCGCGGCTGCGGCGCACCGGCTCGCGCATCTGTTGTTCGTAGGCTGCGAACGCCACCGGGTAATCGCCGCGCGCGCGGGCCAACTCGCCGGCCAACACGTACGCGCCGATCACCGCGAGGCTGGTGCTGCCGCCCACCGCCGGCCCCGGGCAGTAGCCGGCGTCGCCGACCAGCGTGACCCGACCGCGCGACCAGCTCTCGAGCTGCAGCTGGGTGATCGAGTCGAAGTAGAACGCCGGCGTCGTGTCGAGCTGTTCGAGCCAGCCGTCCACCCGCGGATGGGTTCCGGTGAACGCGTCGCGCAGTAAATCCTTCTGCCGCAGTACGTCTCGGTGGTGGTACTGGAGTTCAGGGCTGTGGAACATGAACAGCACCCGCGCGTCGTCCAAATGCTGTGCGCTGTAGATCCCCGCGATGCGGCCGATGTCGACCTGACCGACCATCTCGCCATCGGGCACCAGCGCTTTGGGTGCCGACGCGACTGCCAGGTAACCCCCGAGGTGCTGAGTGAAGCCGGCGTCGTCACCGAACGCCAGCCGCCGCACGTTGGAATGCAGCCCGTCGGCGCCGACCACGACGTCGAACCTGCGGGGAGCCGCGTGCTCGAATGTCACCTCACCGTCTGCGCCGATGGCTGCGATCGAGTCGCCGAACAGGTACTCGACATCAGCGGCACTGTAATAGATTTCGCTGAGGTCGTCGCGCATGACCTCGACGTGCCGGTCGGAGGCAGCGCCGTAGATCTTGGTGAGGTCGACGCGGATCGGTCGCCCGTCGTCGCCGCGGAAGATGTTCAGTCGCGTCGTGTTGGTGGCATGCGCCTCGATGCGAGGGAGCACGCCCATCTTGGCCGAGATTTCCATCGCCGGGCGGAACAAATCGACGGCATGGCCACCGGTTTTGCGTAACGTCGGCGCGCGCTCGACCACGGTCACGTCGAACCCATACCGGTCCAGCCAGAACGCCAGCACCGGTCCGGCGATGCTGGCGCCCGAGATCAATACGCGCATCTCGCACCTCCTTACTTACCGATAGGTAAGCCTACCATTGCCCGCTTACCTATCGGTAAGTCAGTTAAACTGGCATGGTGACCAGGCCGCGCTCGGATACCCGCGAGCGCATCCAAGACGCTGCCCGCGAACTGTTCGTGCAGCAAGGCGTGCAACGGACCAGCTTGCAAGACATCGCTGACAAACTGGGAATCACCAAGCCGGCGTTGTACTACCACTTCCCGTCACGAGAAGAACTGGTACGCAGCATTGTTCAACCGCTGATCGACGACGGCGAGCAGTTCGTCGTCGAGCAAGAGCAGCGTGCTCATACCGATGTGCGCGAGTTGCTCGAGGGGTACTTCGACTTCCACTACCGACATCGGCGGGATCTCGTCGTGGTCCTTGCCGAATTCGGGATCCTCGAGGACCTCGACTTGGTCGAGAAGGTGCTGGCCTGGCGCGAACGGCTCGGCAGGCTGGTGTTTGGACCAGAGCCGACCCTGGAGCAAGCCGCCCGTGCGGTGATCGCGTTCGGCGGTCTGCAGGATTGCTGCATGCACTTCATCGATGCGCCGCTGGACAGGGCCCGGGCCGCGTCGGTCGAAGGCGCGCTTGCCGCCCTGGACATCTGACGCAGGGTTAAAGTCCCAAGCTATGCGCTTTGGATTTTTCATCCCGCAGGGCTGGCGATTGGATCTGGTCGGGATCGAACCCGACAAGCACTGGGCGGTGATGCGCGAGCTGGCCGGCTACGCCGACGACAGCGCATGGGACTCGTTGTGGGTGTACGACCACTTCCACACTGTGCCGATGCCCACCGGCGAAGCCACCCACGAGGCGTGGTCGCTGATGTCGGCCTACGCGGCGACGACATCGCGGATCAAACTCGGCCAGATGTGCACGGCGATCAGCTACCGCAATCCGGTCTATCTGGCCAAGGTGGCCGCCACCGCCGACATCATCTCCGGTGGCCGGGTCCAAATGGGTATCGGTGGCGGCTGGTACGAACACGAGTGGCGCGCTTACGGTTACGGCTTCCCATCCGCGGGCAGACGACTGGGGCGGCTCGACGAGGGCGTCCAGATCATGCGCGACGCCTGGCGGGACGGCACGGTCAGCTTCGATGGTGAGCATTACCAGGTCGACGGCGCAATCGTCGCGCCCAGGCCTTTGCAGGCCGGCGGCATCCCGTTGTGGATCGCCGGGGGCGGCGAGAAGGTGACGCTGCGGATCGCCGCTAAGTATGCGCAGTACACCAACTTCACTCCCGAGCCCGAGGCGTTTGCCCACAAATCCGACGTGTTGGCCCAGCATTGTCGCGACGTGGGCACCGATTTCGATGCCATCGTTCGCTCGGCCAACCTCAACGCGGTCGTCGGCGCCACCGAGGCCGAGGTCAAAGACCGGCTGGGTCGGGTCCGCGACCGGTTAGCCGGCTGCGTGCCCGAAACTGCGGCGGATTCCATGATCGCCGGCACCACCGGGCCCGAGACGGCGACCGGCACAACCGAGCAAGTCGTCGAGCGACTCCAGCGCCTGCGCGACCTCGGTTGCCAATACGTGATCTGTTACTTCCCCGAGGCGGCCTATGACCGCTCAGGCGTAGAGCTCTTCGAGCGTGAGGTGATCCCGGCGCTGAGCTAGGAGAATGTGATTTCCGCTTTAATCGAACGTTGTTGTACCGTCTAGTCAGCATTATTCTCGTGTCGTACTAGGAGGATCGTTCGATGCAGAAGGCACTGGCGCCCGACATCTCGACCTGGCCTGACGACAGCCCGCAATTGATCGGCAGCCAATGCGACGGCTGCGGGGCTACCACGTTCCCGGTGCAGCAGCGGTGCCCGCGGTGCAGCGGCGCCGCAATGTCCGAGGTGTTGCTGCCCCGCCGCGGAACCCTGGTGGCCTGGACCACCCAGGGCTTTCCCCCGGGAGCTCCGTATGCGGGGCCGACGGGGAAGGCCTTCACCCCTTTCGGGGTCGGCTTGGTGCAACTCGGCGACGTGATTCGCGTCGAGGGACGCCTGACCGAAAACGATCCGGACAAGCTGCAGTTCGGCATGGACGTCGAGCTGACCATGGTGCCGTTGACCACCGACGAGGAGGGCAACGAGGTCGTGACGTTCGCCTTCCAACCGGCCTGATCAGGGAGTCAAGCGATGAATGACGTAGCCATCATCGGAGTGGGCCTGCACCCGTTCGGTCGATTCGACAAGACCGCGATGCAGATGGGCGCCGACGCGATTCAGGCCGCGCTGGCCGATGCCGGTCTGGACTGGAAGGACATCCAGTTCGGCTTCGGCGGCAGCTACGAAGTATCCAACCCCGACGCGGTGACCCGTCTGGTCGGCCTGACCGGTATCACGTTCACCAACGTGTTCAACGCCTGCGCCACCGCCGCCAGCGCCATTCAGCAGACCGCCGACACCATCCGGTTGGGCAAGTACGACATCGGCATCGCTATCGGCCTGGACAAGCACCCGCGCGGCGCGTTCACCGACGACCCGGCCAAGCTGGCGTTGCCGCAGTGGTATGCCGAGAACGGGCAGTTCGTCACCACCAAGTTCTTCGGCATGAAGGCCAACAAGTACATACACGACCACAACATCTCGCAAGCGACGCTGGCCAAAGTCGCCGCCAAGAACTTCCGCAATGGCGCGCTGAACCCGAATGCTTTCCGCCGCAAGCCGATTCCGGAGGAAGAGATCCTCAACTCGGCCGTGCTCAACTATCCGTTGACGCAGTACATGTTCTGCGCACCCGATGAGGGCGCGGCCGCGGTAATCATGTGCCGCAGCGACATTGCCCGCAAGTTCACCGACAAGCCGGTGTACGTGCAAGCCAGTGAGATCCGTACCCGGCGGTTCGGGGCGTACGAAGTGCACGCCACGTCGGCACCGCTGGACGAGGACGCCTCGCCGACGGTGTACGCGGCCAAAGCCGCTTACGATGCCGCCGGCATTGGTCCCGAGGACGTCGACATTGCCCAGCTGCAGGACACCGACGCCGGCGCCGAGGTCATCCACATGGCCGAAACGGGGCTGTGCGCCGACGGCGAGCAAGAGAAGCTGGTGGCCGACGGCGCCACCGAGATTCACGGCTCGATTCCGGTCAACACCGACGGCGGTCTGATCGCCAACGGTGAGCCGATCGGCGCCTCGGGATTGCGGCAGGTGCACGAACTGGTCCGCCAGCTGCGCGGTGAGGCCGGCGAGCGGCAGGTTCCCGGCAACCCCCGCGTCGGCTTGGCGCAGGTGTATGGCGCCCCCGGCACCGCCTCGGCGACGATCCTGACGCTCTAGAAGTCGACGGACCCTAAATCGCCGGACCGAGCAGATCGTCGGCGTCGCGGATGATGTAGCCGTAGCCCTGCTCGGCGAGGAAGCGTTGCCGGTGCGCGGCGTATTCGGCATCCTGGCTGTCCCGGGCCACCACCGAGTAGAAGATCGCGCCCCCGCCGTCGGCCTTGGGTCGCAGCAGCCGGCCCAGCCGCTGCGCCTCCTCCTGGCGTGAACCGAAAGTCCCCGAAACCTGCACCGCCACTGCGGCTTCCGGCAAGTCGATGGAGAAGTTGGCTACCTTGGACACCACCAGGGTGGTGATCTCGCCGCGGCGAAACGCGTCGAACAACGCCTCGCGTTCGGCGGTCTTGGTGGATCCCTGGATCACCGGGGCGTCGAGCACAGTGCCGAGTTCGTCGAGCTGATCCAGGTAAGCGCCGATGACCAGCGTCTGCTCGCCGGGGTGTCGACTCAGAATCGAACGGACCACCGCGACCTTCGAATGCGCGGTCGAGCAGAGCCGATAGCGTTCGTCCGGTTCTGCCGTGGCATAGGTCATCCGCTCACTATCGGTCAGCGTCACTCGCACCTCGACGCACTCGGCCGGCGCGATCCAGCCTTGCGCTTCGATATCCTTCCACGGCGCGTCATAGCGTTTCGGGCCGATCAAGCTGAACACATCGCCTTCGCGGCCGTCCTCGCGGATCAGGGTGGCGGTCAAGCCAAGTCGCCGGCGCGACTGCAGGTCGGCGGTCATCCGGAACACCGGCGCGGGCAGCAGATGCACCTCGTCGTAGATGATCAGTCCCCAGTCGCGGCTGTCGAACAACTCCAGGTGGCGGTATTCACCCTTGGTGCGCCGGGTGATCACCTGGTAGGTGGCGATGGTGACCGGGCGAATCTCCTTGCGCTCACCGGAGTATTCGCCGATCTCTTCTTCGGTCAACGAGGTGCGGGCGATCAGCTCGCGCTTCCACTGCCGACCGGCGACGGTGTTGGTCACCAGAATCAGCGTCGTCGCACTGGCTTTCGCCATCGCAGCCGCGCCGACCAGTGTCTTGCCCGCCCCACACGGCAGCACCACCACACCCGAGCCGCCCGACCAGAACGACTCGGTCGCCATCTCCTGGTAGTCGCGCAGGTGCCAGTCGTCCTGACGCAGGCTGATCGGGTGCGCTTCGCCGTCGACGTAGCCGGCCAGATCCTCGGCCGGCCAACCGATCTTCAACAGCATCTGCTTAACCCGGCCCCGTTCGCTGGGATGAACCACCACGGTGTCGTCGTCAATGCGGGCGCCGAGCATCGGTGCGATCTTCTTGTGCCGCAGCACCTCTGCGAGTACCGCGCGGTCGAAGCTGATCAGTGTGAGGCCGTGTGCGGGGTGCTTGACCAGCTGCAGGCGCCCGTAGCGGGCCATGGTGTCGACGATGTCGACCAGCAGCGGCTGCGGTACCGCGTAACGGGAATAGCTGACCAGTGCATCGACCACCTGCTCGGCGTCGTGGCCGGCGGCCCGGGCGTTCCATAGCGCCAGCGGGGTGATGCGGTAGGTGTGCACATGCTCGGGGGCGCGTTCCAGCTCCGCGAACGGCGCGATCGCCGCGCGCGCAGCGCCGGCCAGCTCGTGGTCAACCTCGAGCAGAACCGTCTTGTCGGACTGCACGATCAAGGGCCCGTCGGTCATACCGTCGATTATCCCGACTCGGCCGACACGGTAGTAATGCGATGGATGGCAAACTCCCGGGCCTGCCCGGACGTCGCATCGAAGGCCACCAACTGACCGCCCACCACCGCGACCGGCGTCACCACTCGCTGAGTGGCCACCCCGGCGGCGTCGACGTAACCGATTACCACCGTGATGCCATCCCGCGCGGCGCGTTGCAACAACGACATCGCGACTGCCGGGTCGATCCGTACGTTGGCAAACGGCGCGCCGCTGACCTTGCGCAGCACGGCGACCACTGCGCTGAGCGTCTCGCTGCTGGGGCGAGGGATCGGGCGATGCATCCGGCGCACCTGCGGCGTGGGCACCCGAACGCCGCGGGCCCGGATGTCGACGACGGTCCCGGTGGAGTCCTCGGCGGCTGGGGCGAAACCTGCTTTGCGCAGGGCAGCGAGCACCTCGGCGATCGGTGCCTGAGAGATCGCCACCGTCGATGCCAGCATCCGCAGCCCCAGCTGTTCGGCCGCGGGGGCTCCCACCGCCTGGGCCAGCAGCGTCGGGTCTTCGCAACGGACGAAGGAGGCCGCCATACCGATCCGCAGCTGGCCGTGCCGACGGGCCACGTCGTCGATGAGGTAGGTAAGTGCTTGCGGCACGGGCGTTTTAGAGTATGTCCTGAATAATCCGTGCAGTTCGTCGGCCGTTTTGCCGATGTCGAGCGCGTGCCGGATCGACTGTTCGGTGACCCGGTAAACCATCGCCGCCCCGGCCGATTCAACGGTTGCCACCGCGGCTAGCTCCTCGGCGAGATCTCGTTCCAGCGGTCCGGGCACCACCACGGTCAGGTCGGCCTGCACCAGAAAGTGGTCGACCGGCGGGGGAAGGGCCCGGTTCATCGCGTCGAGCACTGCATCGTGCTCGCCCTGATCCAGCAGCGCGCGGCCCGGGGTGCTGATCGCGCCGCGGCCGACCAGCCCGAGGAAATGCGCCTCGTCCAGCAGGTCGGCGACTGGGCCCGGCTGCAGCCGCTTGGCCCAGCGCGGCCGGCGCCACACCAGCGCCGCCGACGCGGATGTCGTGTCGACCCCGGTGCCGGGCGGCAGTTCGGCCAGCATGTTCAACAGCAGACGGCGATCCAGCGGCGCTGCCGTGGAGTAGATGGAATCCGACAGGGCGCCATAGGGTTTGGCTGTCGGATCGTGCGTGCCGATCAACGCAGGACGCCTGGGAAGGTCTAGCCAGGTGTTGGCCAGCAGCTGCCATCGCTCAGCGGTGGATGTCTCGGCGAACCGGTCGGCCGCCACCGTCGGCGCCCAAAACGGGCCCTCGCCATCGTCGGGCGGCGGATCCGGCATGCCGCTCGCGACCAGGCCGGCGGCCGCCGCCAGTTCGAGAATCAAACCCAGCCGGGCCTCGTCGACCCCGGTGACTTTCGCCAGCCGTCTGACGTCACGTATCCCCAGACCGCCACTGCGCAACTCGGCAACCGGTGCAGCACTGAGGGTTTGCAGCAGAGCTTCGAGTTCGCGCAGTAGATCGATGACCGCTCCGGCGGCGGCAGCATCGGCGTCGGCAGCCGTAGTGGTGGCGGTGACCGGATCCGGCGCGGTCAGCTGCACCGGCCCCGGATCCTCGCCGCGCAGCACGTGTCCGACGTCGCGCGGCAGGATCACCGTCTCGGCGTCGACTCGGCGCAACAGGCCCTTGGCCAGCAGTTGCGGTACCGGGCGGTCCGGCGCGGCGCCGGGTGCGGCGTCGCGGGTACGCCCCAGCGGGGAGCCCTCCAGCAGCTTCTCCAACACCTCTAAGGCTGAGGCGTCGAGCTCGTCGAGCAGCGCGACGGTCTGTTCCCGGGTGCGCGGCTCGTCCTCCAAGATTGCTTGCCCGGCATGCCAGGGCAGTCCGGCGGCGGCGTCGGCGGCCACCCGAACCTCGGCGTCGCCCCAAGCCAGGGCGCGCTCCTTGAGGTCGTCGAGGGCGGCGACGACGTCGGCCTCGGGCGCACGATCACCGATCAGCGAGAGCAGCTTGGCGGCCGGCACCGGCGCGGTGTCGGCATGCAGGACTAGCAGCGCATCAAGCACTGCCAGCCGCAAGAAGTCCAGCTCGTCCGTGGCAGCCCGCACCGACTGACGCGCCTGGGCCCGGGCGGCCAGTGCCGCGATACTGCCGGGCGGGGGCTGGGCAAGGTCGGGCCGCAGCTCCAGTAGGCGGATCAGCCGCTCGTCGGGCAAGTCGGCCAGCCAGGACCCCAACGCGATGCTCGGGGTGTGTTCAGTCATTGCTGACCAGCGTAAAGCAGTCGGCTGACGCGAAGCATGACGGCCGAAGGGCCCGATCGGGTGCGTTAACTGGCTACTCGGCAGGTCCCTCGGTGGGCGACCTGTCAGAATGGACCTCGTGGCTGATAACGGTGACAAAAAGGCGCAAAAGGCGCGGTACGTCGACAAGGGCTGGCCGACGACCGACCCCGACGATCACGCGGTGAGCGAACTGGCGACCGACCGAGTCGGCGCGCTCTCGCCGTTCGGTGACCTGGTCTTTCCGCTGCCCTCCGACGACCTGCCCTACCTACACCCGGTCACTGACGTCAACCGGTAGGCGGTCGATGTCTGGCGCTGCAGCTTCGGGCCCGCTCTCGCACATCGACGAGCGAGGCGCTGCGCACATGGTCGACGTCACCGAAAAGGGAGCCACCAAGCGCACCGCCGTCGCGGCCGGCACCTTCCACACTTCCGCGGAGGTGGTGTCGCTCATCTCGGCCGGCGGGTTGCCCAAAGGTGATGCGCTGGCTACCGCCCGGGTGGCGGGCATCCTGGCCGCCAAGCACACCAGCGACCTGATTCCGCTGTGCCACCAGCTCGCGCTGACCGGTGTAGAGGTCGACTTCACCGTCGGCGAGTCGGCAATCGACATCACCGCAACCGTGCGCAGCACCGACCGCACGGGTGTCGAGATGGAAGCGCTGACCGCTGTCAGCGTGGCCGGCCTGACGCTCTACGACATGATCAAAGCGGTGGACCCGGCTGCTCGCATCGACGACATCCGGGTGCTGCGCAAGGACGGCGGCCGGCACGGGACCTGGGTGCGGTGATGGCCGCCCGGTCGGCACGCGTCATCATCGCCTCCACTCGCGCAGCTGCCGGCGTCTACGACGACCGGTGCGGACCCATCATCACCGAATGGCTCGGGCAACGCGGATTTTCGCTGTCCGAGCCGTTGGTAGTACCCGACGGTGACCCGGTCGGGAAGGCCCTGCGCGACGCCGTCGGCGAGGGCGTCGACGTCGTCATCACCTCGGGTGGCACCGGCATCTCACCCAGCGACGACACGCCGGCTCAGACGACGGCAGTGCTCGACTACGAGATTCCCGGACTGGCCGATGCGATCCGGAACTCGGGTCTGCCGAAGGTGCCGACCTCGGTGCTCTCCCGCGGGGTGAGCGGTGTGGCGGGCCGGACCCTCGTCGTCAACCTGCCCGGCTCGACCGGCGGAGTGCGTGACGGGCTCGGCGTGCTCGACGGCGTGCTGGATCATGCGCTGGATCAACTCGCCGGCGGGGACCATCCGCGATGACGCGCGCCGACGACGATGATGCCGGCGTAGCCGGGATGGAGGAGTGGCGCTGATGACGCAGGTTTTGCGCGCCGCGCTGACCGAGCAGCCGATCCTGCTGGCCGAACACGAAGATTTAGTAGGGCATCAGGCCGCCGGCGCGGTCGTAGGGTTCGTCGGGATGATCCGCGACCACGACGGCGGACGCGGCGTGCTGCGGCTGGAATATTCCGCGCATCCGTCGGCCGAGCAGGTCATGGCCGACGTGCTCGCCGAAGTTGCCGAGCAGTGCCGCGGGGTGCGGGCCATCGCGGCCAGCCACCGCGTCGGTGTCCTGCAGATCGGCGATGCGGCGCTGGTGGCGGCGGTGGCCTCCGATCATCGCCGCGCGGCATTCGAGACGTGCGCGCATCTGGTGGACACCATCAAGGCGCGGTTACCAGTGTGGAAGCACCAGTTCTTCGCCGACGGCACCGACGAGTGGGTGGGCTCGGCCTAACCGCAGGCTTACGGGGCCGGAGCGGTCGCAGGCTGCTGGCCGAGCGCGGTCAGTGCGTCGTTGCCGTTGACGCCCTCTGCTTGGATGGCTTGCCACAAGTTGCCAAGAAAGTCGAGGTCCATGTTCTGCGGTGCCTCGAGCGGTGCCGGCTCGTTGGGAACAGGCGCCAGCGGTGCATCGTCGGCGACGGTCCAACTCGACACCGCTTGGGCCTGCTGAATTTCCTCCGGGGCGTCGGCGGGCGGCGCCTCGTCGAGCGCGATGGTCTCAACCGGCGGTGCGGGCTCGTCCACCGGTGCTTCGTCTGCCACCGCCTCGATTACCGGGGCGGGCTCGTCGACCGGCGGTGCCGGTTCGTCGATCGGCGCCGACTCGTCGAACGCCGCGGGTTCTGCCGGCGGCGCCGGCTCGTCGACGGCCACCAGCTCGACGGGCGGAGCCGGTTCTTCGGCAGGCGGTGGCAACGGCGCATCGAGTGCTGCCGGCTCGCCGTTGGCAGCCGGGTCGTCTTCAGGCGCGTTCACCGGCTCGTCGGCAACGACGTTGCGCGGCGTGGCGGCACCCAACCCGTGACCGCATACCGGCCAGGCGCCGCGGCCCTGAGTAGCCAACACCCGCTCGGCGACCGCGATCTGCTGCTCCTTGCTCGCCATATGCGCCGACGGGGCGAACTCGCCGCCGCCATGAGCGGCCCAGGTACCTCGGTTGAACTGCAGCCCGCCCTGGTACCCGTTGCCGGTGTTGATCGCCCAGTTGCCGCCGGACTCGCAGCGGGCTACCTGGTCCCATTCGCCGTCGGTCGCCGCCGCGGCGTGGCCGGCGAGGGCGATGCTGCCGCCTCCGATCACGGCCCCGGTAAAGGCGAGCTTGGCGACGCTGACGCTAGATGTCGTGGGCTTACGATGCCGTCCACTCATACGCCGGTGATGTCCTCTCTGTATGCGCCCACGAGGTCAGCTGTCGGGTTCGGGCTAGGAGAGGTCGCCCGGCCACTGCCGCGTCCACGGGGGAACGGCGGTGGCTTCACCCCTAGGAGCCTTGATGAGGCTCCAGTCCGATTTCGGCGGACCGGTGGGTCCCCCGCCTCCATCCACGGGTTGTCGTTGGCCCCCGTCTGCTGGATGGAGCTCGGCGCTACAGGCGGGGTAGGCCCAGCGGTCGAGTAGACGCGGCAAGCCCGCGGACGACGGTAGCGGGTCGCGCCGGGAGAGTCACGTCTCAATGAATTCGGCGATTTCCGTTGCGGCACACCGCCGAAACACCAGGAACGTGCTTAGTTTGCGCAGGTCACGACGTGTCGCAACCAGGCCGTGGCCGTGCCGTGATCAAACCGTTATGTGACGCAAATCACGTGATTAACCGCCAGCGAAGGGCGGTAAGACGTCGATCGTGTCGCCGGCGCGCAGGACGGTCGCGTCGTCCTTGACCGCGATCCCGTCGCATAAGTAGGAGCATCGGGACAGCACCGTCGCCAGGCTTGCGTCGCGTCCGGCGAGGCCGCCGACGAGTTCAGCCACCGTGGCGCCGGCCCGCACCGCGATGGTTTCCGACTCGGCGCCGGCCGCGGCCCGTGCCGCGGCGAAGTAGCGGACCGTGACCGGTATCTCTGTGAGTGCGTCCGACGGTTGAGCCACGTGTCAGCCGCCGATCGCACTCATCGGGCGGTCCGGCTGGATGAAGTCGGGGTCGTTGATGCCGTGTCCGGCAGCTTTGGCCCACATCGCGGTGCGCCAGGCCGCTTCGATCGCGTCATCGTCGGCCCCGCTGCGCAGCAGGTTACGAACGTCAGTCTCCTGCTTGGCGAACAAGCAGTTGCGGATCTGGCCGTCGGCGGTCAACCGCACCCGATCACACGTCGAACAGAACGGATGCGATACCGAGGCGATGACGCCGACTTTCCCGACCGGAGTGCCCGGGCCCTCGTCCACCAGCCACAGCTCGGCCGGCGCCGACCCGCGTGGTGCCGGGTCGGGTCGCAGCCGGAAATGCGGCCGCAACGCCGCCAGCACGTCGTCGGCGCTCAGCACCTCCCCGCGGCGCCACTGGTGGCCGGCGTCGAGTGGCATTTGCTCGATGACCCGCAATTGGTACCCGTGCTCGAGACAGAACCGCAGCAGCTCCACGACGTCCGCACGTCCGGTGGTGGGATCGAGTACGGCATTGACCTTGACGGGATCGAAGCCGGCTTCCTTGGCTGCGGCCAGCCCGGCCAGCACGTCGTCAAGCCGGTCGCGCCGGGTGATGGCGGCAAAGTGGGCGCGGTCCACGGTATCCAGCGACACGTTGACGCGGTCCAGGCCGGCCTTGGCGAGCGCGGCGGCTCGCCGGTCCAGCCCCAGGCCGTTGGTGGTCAGCGAGATTTCCGGACGTGGCCGCAGTGCCGCTACCGCGCCCACCACCTCTTCGAGCTGACGGGCCAACAACGGCTCACCGCCGGTGAATCGCACGCTGGTAATCCCGAGCCGCGTCACCGCGATACGCAGCAACCGAGCCAGTTCGTCGGGCTGTAGCAGCTGCTCGCCGGGTAGCCAGTCCAGCCCCTCTGCGGGCATGCAATAGGTGCAGCGCAGATTGCAGCGGTCGGTCAACGAGACCCGCAGATCGGTGGCAACCCGCCCGAAAGTGTCGACCAACGGCCCAGTGGCCGGGGCGGGCCCGCGGTTGCTCGGGTCATCCTCGGGGCGGCGCACCGTAGGCACACCGAGTGCGATCAACGTCATGCCAGCACCGACTCGGGTCGAGTGCGCGAAGTGACTGGCACGATCTCTTTGCCCAACGGCACCAGCGACACCGGGATCAGCTTGAGGTTGGCGAGCGCCAGCGGGATACCGATGATCGTCGCCGCCTGCGCGATCGCGGTTGTCACATGAATGATCGTCAGCGCGATGCCGCATAGCAGCACCCAGATGACGTTCCCGATCAGCGCTCCGGTCCCGGCGCCCGGCTTTTCAACGATCGTGCGCCCGAACGGCCACAGTGCATACAGCGCGATACGCAGGGCAGCGAAGCCGAACGGGATGGTGATGATGAGCAAAAAGCAGACGACGGCCGCCACTAGATAGCCGGCGGCCAACCAAAGGCCGCCGAAGATCAGCCAGATGACGTTCAGAATCAGGCGCATATCACCTCCAGCGGTAGTGCCAGCCTACCCAGTGGCGATCGCCAACGCGGCTCAGCCGGGCGGTGAGGGTCGCCACCGTGCCCACAAGTAACGGGGATGCTTGGGCAGCCCGCGTCCGAGTAGGATCAGCAGTCATTGCGTCCTGCGCAGGCGGGACGCTTCATTGTGTTGCCCATTCTAGAGATTTCGTTAGACAAGCAGGTGAGACCAGTGCCGACTGGCAAGGTGAAGTGGTACGACGCCGCGAAGGGATTCGGCTTCCTGTCACAGGAGGATGGCGAAGACGTCTACGTGCGTTCGTCGGCGTTACCCGCGGGCGTCGAGGACCTTAAGGCCGGACAGCGCGTCGAGTTCGGCGTGGCTTCTGGTCGTCGCGGGCCACAGGCATTGAGTCTCAAGCTGATTGATCCGCCGCCCACCCTGTCGCGTACTCGCCGCGAAGGCCCGGCCGAACACAAGCACAGCCCCGACGAGCTGCACGGCATGGTGGAGGACATGATCACCTTGCTGGAAAGCACCGTGCAGCCCGAACTGCGCAAGGGCCGCTACCCGGACCGAAAGACGGCCCGTCGCGTTTCCGAGGTGGTTAAAGCTGTGGCCCGCGAGTTGGATGGCTGAGTCGCAACTGCGATTCTCCTAAAAGATGGTGTACGGAAGTGCGCCGCGGGCAACACTGGTTACTGACGCGTAACAATGGTCGTAACCCCAGGAGTGTTCGATGGCGCAGCAGGCACAGGTCAGCGAGGAGCAAGCGAGAGCGGTAGCCGAGGAGTCTCGCGAAAGCGGTTGGGATAAGCCGTCGTTCGCGAAGGAGTTATTTCTCGGTCGCTTTCCGTTAGAGCTGATCCACCCGTTTCCCCGCCCGGCCGACGAGGACGCCGCCCGTGCCGAAGAGTTCCTGGCCAAGCTGCGGGAGTTTCTCGAGGGCGTCGACGGCAGCGTCATCGAGCGAGATGCCCAGATTCCCGACGAGTACGTCAAGGGTCTTGCCGAACTCGGCTGTTTTGGCATGAAAATTCCCGCCGAGTACGGCGGCCTGAACATGTCGCAGGTCGCGTACAACCGCGCATTGGTGATGGTCGCGACGGTCAATCCCAGTCTTGGTGCACTGCTGTCGGCGCATCAGTCGATCGGGGTACCCGAACCACTCAAACTGGCCGGCACTGAGGAACAGAAGCGGAAGTTCCTGCCGCGGTGCGCGGCCGGAGGGATATCGGCGTTTCTGCTCACCGAGCCCGATGTGGGTTCCGACCCCGCCCGGCTGGCCTCGACGGCGACCCCGGTCGACGACGGGCAGGCATACGAACTTGACGGCGTGAAGTTGTGGACGACCAACGGTGTGGTCGCCGATCTGCTGGTGGTGATGGCCCGAGTGCCCAAGAGCGACGGGCACCGTGGGGGAGTCAGCGCGTTTGTCGTCGAGGCGGATTCGCCGGGCATCACTGTCGAGCGGCGCAACAAGTTCATGGGGCTGCGCGGCATCGAAAACGGCCTGACTCGCATGCATAAGGTTCGCGTTCCACGGGAAAACCTGATCGGCCGGGAAGGCGACGGGCTGAGGATTGCGCTGACCACCCTGAACGCCGGACGGCTTTCCATCCCCGCGATGGCGGCCGGCGCCGCCAAATGGTCGCTGAAGATCGCCCGGGAGTGGTCGTGCGAACGCGTCCAGTGGGGCAAGCCGGTCGGCAAGCACGCGGCGGTCGCGGGCAAAATCTCGTTTATCGCCGCAACCACCTACGCGCTCGAAGCGGTGCTTGAACTGTCCGCTCAGATGGCCGATGAAGACCGCAACGACATCCGAATCGAGGCGGCGCTGGCGAAATTGTGGTCCAGCGAGATGGCCGACGTGATCGCCGACGATCTGCTGCAGATCCGCGGCGGTCGCGGCTATGAGACCGCCGAGTCGCTGGCCGCGCGCGGAGAGCGCGCGGTTCCCGTCGAGCAGTTGGTGCGCGACTTGCGGATCAACCGCATCTTCGAAGGATCCAGCGAGATCATGCGGCTACTGATCGCCCGCGAGGCGGTCGACACCCACCTGAGTACGGCCGGGGATCTGGCGAATCCCAAAGCCGACATGCGGCAGAAGGCCAAGGCCGCAGCAGGCGCCAGTGGATTCTACGCAAAATGGTTGCCGCAACTGGCATTCGGTGAAGGGCAACTGCCGACCACCTACCGTGAGTTCGGCAAGCTGGCGACTCATATGAGGTTTGTCGAGCGCTCGGCGCGCAAGCTCGCGCGCAACACGTTCTACGGAATGGCGCGCTGGCAAGCAGCTTTGGAGCAAAAGCAAGGATTCCTCGGCCGCATCGTGGATATCGGAGCGGAGTTGTTCGCCATGTCGGCGGCATGCGTGCGCGCCGAAGCACAGCGGGTTGCCGACCGGGCCGAGGGCGAACAGGCCTACGAGCTTGCCGACGCGTTCTGCCAACAGGCCACCTTGCGGGTCGAGGCACTGTTCGGTGCCTTATGGTCCAACACCGACAGCACCGACGTCCGGTTGGCCGAGGAGGTGCTGAGCGGACGCTACACCTGGCTGGAAGCCGGAATCCTGGACCCGTCGGAGGGCACCGGGCCGTGGATCGCCGAATGGGAACCGGGTGCGTCCACCGAGGAGGACATGTCCCGGCGGGTCTTGACCGTATCGGACTCCTGACAGCATGGCTTCGTATGTCGCCGGGGCCGGTGAGTTCACCCGCGACACCAACTACATCGAGACACGCATCACCGCAGACGGTCGAGACGGGTATCCCGTCGAACCGGGCCGATACCGCTTGATCGTCGCCCGCGCGTGCCCGTGGGCCAACCGCGCGATCATCGTCCGGCGGCTGCTAGGGCTGGAAAAGGTTATCTCCATTGGCTTTTGCGGCCCTACCCACGACGAGCGCAGTTGGACCTTCGACCTCGACCCCGGCGGCGTCGACCCGGTGCTGAAGATCCCCCGCTTGCAGGACGCCTATTTCAAGCGGTTTCCCGACTACCCGAAGGGCATCACGGTCCCGGCGATGGTCGACGTGCCTACCGGCGCGGTGGTCACCAACGATTTCGCGCAGATGACCCTGGACTTCTCCACCGAGTGGACCGCCTACCAGCGTGACGGCGCGCCCGAGCTCTACCCGGAGTCGCTGCGTGCCGAGATCGACGAGGTGGCCAGGCGGATTTACACCGAGATCAACAACGGGGTGTATCGGTGTGGATTTGCCGGCTCACAGGAGGCCTACGACGCGGCCTACGACCGATTGTTCACCGCGCTGGACTGGGTGAGCGAGCGGCTCAGCGGGCAGCGATACCTGGTGGGCGACACCATCACCGAAGCCGATGTGCGGCTGTTCACCACGCTGGCCCGCTTCGACCCGGTCTATCACGGGCATTTCAAATGCAATCGATCCAAGCTGTCCGAGATGCCGGTGCTGTGGGCCTATGCACGTGACCTGTTCCAGACGGCGGGTTTCGGCGACACCGTCGACTTCGTGCAGATCAAACAGCACTACTACATCATGCACGCCGACATCAACCCGACCCGCATCGTGCCCAAGGGTCCGGACTTGGCTGGCTGGCTGACTCCACATGAGCGAGAAGCGCTGGGCGGCAAGCCCTTTGGTGACGGCACTCCGCCGGGCCCACCGGTCGAGGGCGAACGGGTTCTACACAACCTCTAGCGCCGAGCGTTGTTGGGCAAAATCACGCAATTTCACCCGACAACTCGACGTTCGGCGTCAGAAGACCAGGCGTACCGACCACTCGGCGTGCGGGACATCGTGCAAGTCGCCGGCCGGGTCGACCACCAGGGTCATCAGCTGGACGACGATTCCGCTCAGCCGGCCGCGCTGCGGGTCGACTGTGGAGATGGTGACCGCCAGCCGGCTGTCCGGCCGGAACACGGTGGTCGTGGTGTTGGCCGGATCCTCATACACCCGCAACAGCCGCCAGGGCGCCCGCCCGATCGCCGTCGGCACCGAAAGCTGCACCGGATCGCGGTCATTCACCGGCAACTTGCCTTGTGCCCCCGGCGTCTGACAATCGCTGAGGTCGAGCACATTGCAATACAGGTATGGCCCAACCCGAGTCAGATGACCATGCGAATACGCGCTGATCTCGGGCCGCGACGGGCCGTGCCCCCGCACCAGCAGCCAGGCACCGAACCCGGCGCCGGCCGCGACTAGCACCACCACGACGGCGACCAGCACCGCGACAGGGCGTTTCACTCGCGCAGCACCGCGGCGGCGCCGTCGTGGCGGCGGCCTTGCTGTTCGACCATGACGGGCCGGTTACCCCCGAAGCCGGGTATCAACGAGTCGCCGTGGAAGCTGAGGATGGTCTGCGCCAGACCCGGGATCAGCAATGCGCCTACGGCGCTGAACCCGACCCACAGCTCGGTGTACACCAACACGCCCAGTGCGCCGCCGAGCACCCAGGCTAATTGCAGCGTCGACTCCGAGCGTCCGAACGCCGAGGCCCGTGACTCCTCTGGCAGATCGTTTTGCAAGGAGGCATCCAGCGCGGCTTTGGCGATCGCGCTCGACCCGGACGTGACCAAGGTGGCGATGGTGGCCGCAACGAGACTGCCGGCGACGGCCGCCACCAGCGCCGCGGCCGTCACCGCCACTGTGCACCGCACCACCAGCACCGCGGGCCTGCCCAGTTGCAGGCGTGCGCTGGCGAAGTTGCCCGCGAAGTTGCCGATCCCGGCCGCAGCGCCGATCAGACCCAGCATGCCCAACTGCACCCACCCGCTGACGTCGTGTGCTTTGGCGACGAAGGCGGGGTACAAGAACAAGAACCCGACCATGACTTTGATGGTGCAATTGCCCCATAAAGCAGTAATAATGTTGCGGCCCAACGGCTGTCGAATCACCCCGCTGGCGCGGCGAACTTCTTCGGGCCAATTTCGACGCGACTGCCGGTAGCGATAGGTGGTGGGAACCTCGCCCGCGGTTACCTCGACCCAACGCGGAATCCGCATCGACAGCCAAGCGCCCACCGCGGTCACCGCGATGAGGACGAACAACGCGCCGGGCAGCGCAAACAGGTGGTTGAACACGTACTCCACGCCGGCGGCGATACCGCCGCCGACAATGGTGCCGCCCAACAGCCCGAAGGTGGTCAGCCGGGAGTTGACCCGCACCAAATCGATTGTCGGCGGCATTACCCGCGGCGTCACGGCGCTGCGCAGCACCGAAAACGATTTCGACAGCACCATCATGGCCAGCGCGCACGGATAAAGCACCCAGGACGGAAAGCTGCCGGTGACGCCGTCGTAGTTGGTGATCAGTACCACGGCCAATGCGGTACGCAGTACGAACGACAGCGCCAGCGCGACGCGACGGCCGTGCTGCAACCGATCCAGCGCCGGACCGATCAGCGGGGCGATTACCGCGAACGGCGCGATCGTGATGAGCAGGTACAGCGCAACTCTGTCCTTGCTCTCCCCGGTGGCCGCCGCGAAGAACAGCGTGTTGGCCAGCGCCACCGCCATCGCGGAGTCGACCGCGAAATTCGCCACCACCGGCCAGGTCAACGCGGTCAGACCGGACTTGTCGGCGCCGTCTGCGGTCGCCGCCCGCTGCACCAAACCGTACATCCGCGAACCCATTTCACGGCTGCGCTGCGCCGCGGCGCGGGTGACGGTGATCCGCTCGGCGGTGGGAACCGCACGCGGCGCCTCGCTGCGACGGCCAGGGTCCGGCTGACGATTCAGCGGCGGGAGGTAGCGGTTAGCGCTGGGCATCGTGGTGCGCGGTGACGATGCAGGGCGTGACGCGCGATCAGCCGGGTCATCGGGCGCTCGGCGCGGTCGGCGATAAGCCGGGTCGGCTGTCGGATAGTTGGCCATCCCCGGATGCTCGGTCGGGTGATCACGCCGCCGTTGCCCCACGAATCAATTCTCGCTCATCGCGGATGATCAAGCGCGTAGGCGACCGGCGCGGCTGGCCGCTATGGACCTGCGGCACTATTGAAGAAGTATGGAGACAGCGGACAGCGTGACCGGGCCCACAGGGGAATCGGCGGCGACGGCGACGGCCGAATGGTCGCCAGCGTTGGCCGCGGTCCTCACCGGTGCGGCCGACCAGGCTCGCACGGCCGCGAGCGAGTTCAGCGGGGCCGACGTAGTGGGCGAATACCTGGGCGTCGGCTACGAGGGTCCTACCGCGGCCACCCACCGCTTTTTGGCCCACCTGCCTGGCTATCAGGGATGGCAATGGGCCGTCGTCGTAGCCGCCTACCCCGGCGCCGACCACGCCACCATCAGCGAGGTCGTACTGGTTCCGGGGCCGACGGCGCTGCTGGCGCCGGACTGGATGCCGTGGGATCAGCGGGTGCGACCGGGCGACCTGGGACCGGGAGATCTCCTCGCACCGCTGCCCGACGACCCGCGACTGGTGCCGGGCTATCTGGCCAGCGGCGACCCGCAGGTCGACGACGTCGCCGCCGAGGTCGGATTCGGACGGCGGCGGGTGATGAGTGCCTGGGGCCGCTCACACGCGGCCGGGCGCTGGCACGACGGCGACTACGGCCCCAGTTCGCCGATGGCGCGGTCGACCAAACGAGTGTGCCGCGACTGTGGCTTCTTCTTGCCGTTGGCGGGTTCGCTGGGCGCGATGTTCGGCGTCTGCGGCAACGAGATGTCCGCCGATGGTCACGTCGTCGACTACGAATACGGGTGCGGCGCGCATTCCGACACACCGGCGCCGGCCGGCAGCGGCTCGCCGGCATACGAGCCCTACGACGATGGCGTGCTCGACGTCGCCGAGAAACCCGCCGACGAACCCGCGGAGTCCTAACCCTTCTCGGCGGCGGCTTTGATGTTGGCCAGCGAGACGTTCATTCCCTCGACCAGTTCGCGATCGAAGTTGTCCGACCCACCCATCAGCGCGTTCACCGTCATGCTTGAGATCGCCTTGACCCCGTTTTCGGCGTGCCGGCTCTCGACCAGTCGGGTGCCCTCGGGGATCGCTTGCAGCTCGTAGCACCATATGGTGCCGTTGGCGTTGACCTTGAACGCCACCTTCTCCTCGGGGATGACCTCGGTGACGGTGCACGTGGTCGGCCAGAACAGGAAGTTGCGGCGGTTGAGGTTGAGGGTCCGGGTGCCCTGACGTAGCGGGCCGAGGGGCTTCATCCAGCGGCACTGCGGACTCCACTGCGGCATCAGCCGGAAATCCGATACCAATGACCAAACCTTGGCCACCGGCGCCTTGATGTCGACTTGTGCTTGCAATAGCGGCGCTGCCATTGAACTGTCCTCCTGTTAGTGGTCTTCGTTCGTTGGGTCAAACTCACTTTGGACCCGATCAAGTTGGGATTCGAACCCGATTTGTGCGCCGCGCGCGCCGCGGCGAGCAGCGTCGCGCTGCCAGAGGAAGATCGTGGTGCCCAGCAGCCCGACGCCCAGCCCAGCCAGCGTCACCGGTCGCCAGTTGTCCAGGCCGGGCACGATGAATGCAGCCGCCGCAGCAATCAGCCAGGCCAGCGCGCCCACCGCGATGACGGGCCACACGTCCAGCAACGCAACCGGCAGACGTGGCGGCTTGGGGCTTTGCTTTGGCTCGACGGACATCGAGATCACGCTAACCCGGCGGCAAGCGGCCCATCAAACCCGGCCCGCGCCGCATGTGTCGGTGATTCGCTGTTTACGAACGGACGTTGTGTCGTAACCTTCGCGCTGTGATCAACGGCGATACGCGGCTGGCCAGCGACTTGTCGTTGGCAGTCATGCGGCTGGCCCGGCAGCTGCGGTTTCGGCGCCCGCAGTCCCCGGTATCGCTGTCGCAACTGTCGGCGTTGTCGACCTTGGCCAAAGACGGGCCGATGACGCCCGGCACGTTGGCCTGTCGTGAACGGGTCCGGCCGCCCTCGATGACCCGAGTGATCGCCTCACTGGCCGATCTGGGGTTCGTCGACCGTGTCGCACACCCCGACGACGGTCGGCAGGTGCTGGTTTCGGTGTCCGAAGCCGGCACTGAACTGCTGGAGGCCGAATATCGTGCCAGCCAGGAGTGGCTCGCTCAGCGGTTGGCGGGCCTGGCCCGTGCCGAGCGTGACACTCTGCGCAACGCTGCGGACCTCATCTTGGCGCTGGTCGACGAAAGTCCGTGAGCACAGACCACGTCGTGGTCTGCGATATCCACGATCCCGGCGATCCGCGGCTCGACAACTTCCGGGATCTGAACAGCATCGATCGTCGCCCCGACCTTCCGGCCGGAAAAGGTCTGGTCATCGCCGAGGGTGTGCTGGTGGTGCAGCGCATGTTGGCATCCCGGTTTACGCCGCTGGCGTTTCTGGGCACCGATCGCAGGCTCGCCGAGCTCAGACCGGACCTGGTTGGCAGTACCGCCCCGTGCTACCGGGTGTGCGCGGAAGTGATGGCACAGGTGGTTGGGTTTCACCTCAACCGCGGGGTGCTGGCCGCGGCGCGTCGGGTGCCGGATCCGAGTGTCGCGCAGGTTCTCGACGGAGCGCGGACCGTTGCGGTGCTCGAGGGCGTCAACGACCACGAGAACCTGGGGTCGATCTTTCGCAACGCGGCCGGACTCGGCGTGGACGCGGTGGTGTTCGGTGCGGGATGCGCGGATCCGCTGTACCGGCGCGCGGTGCGGGTGTCGATGGGCCACGCGCTGTTGGTACCGTACGCCAGGGCATCCGACTGGCCTGATGACTTAAACATCCTGCGGCAAAAGGGTTTTCGGCTACTGGCCATGACGCCCGGCTGCGATAGCGAGACGCTGCCGGCGGCGATGCGCCTGGTGCGTGACGAACCGGTTGCAGTGCTGGTGGGCGCCGAAGGACACGGACTGAGTCGGGCCGCGATGCAGGCAAGCGATGTACGGGTGCGCATTCCGATGTCGCGCGGCACCGATTCGCTCAATGTCGCTACCGCGGCGGCTCTCGCCTTCTACGAACGTGCACGCGAGCAATCGGGTTAGGCTCGGCTGGTGTCTGACGAAACCACCCCGTGGGCAACGGGTTTGACGGTGGCCGGGTTTGTCGCCGCAGTAACTGCAGTCGCGATCGTGGTGCTCAGTCTGGGGTTGGTCCGCGTGCATCCGTTACTGGCGGTCGGGCTCAACGTCGTCGCGGCCGGAGGTCTAGCACCCACCCTCTGGGGGTGGCGGTATACGCCGGTGTTGCGTTGGTTCGTGTTGGGCGCAGGAGTGGGTGTCACGGGCGCGTGGCTAGCCCTGCTGACGCTGGCGATATTGGGGAGGTAGCTCCCAGGTCTGCCGACGATCCAGATCAGCGTTGCCCGCCGGAGCGGACCCCCAGCAGCACGTCCTCCCACGCCGGGACCGGCGGCTTGCCGCGACGTCCGCGTGCCGGCTCACTCGGGGGTTCCTCCGGTGCAGTGTCTTCTGCGGTCGGCGGTTCCGGTTCCGGTTCCTCGAAGTCCAACTGGGCGACCGGTGCCAGCGGCCGCAGTGGGCGGTCGAAGTCTGGGTCAATCAGCTCACTGGCCGTGTCGTCGATCGCCGTAACAGTCCCGCCATGGGCACCCGGGACGAAGCGGAAATGCGCCAGGTTATCGGAGCGCCCGGCCTTCCAGCCCAACTGCACCGTCCAGCGTCCGTCCTCGTTGCGCCAGGCGTCCCACGTGGTGGCATCCGGGTTGAGGCCGCGCGCCACCAGTGCGGCGGTGACGGTCTCCAGCAGTGTCAGCACGGCGGGACCGTCGGCCAGGACGGGATGTGCGGCAGTCGCCAGCTCAGCGGCGCGCGAACGTTCCAGCAGCACTGGGTGAGCGAACCGCTCGACCCGCGCGACATCCACACCGGCGGCCGCGGCTACCTGCTCGACGGACGCGCCGGCACGGATACGGGCCTGGATCTCCTTGGGACGCAGCATGCTGGTGACCTCGATCTCGATCTGAGTTTGCCCCGCCCGTGCCCCGTCACCGCGCACCGCGGCCCGCAACCGGTCGTCGAGCCGCAGGGTGAACTTGTCGGCCGGATTGTCGCTCTCGCAGATGATGTGGTTGCCATCGACGTCGAGTCCGACGACTTTGAGTTCCCGCATGGCGACCTCCTCCGAGCCGTTGCATCCGACCCGATTGGTGCGCACTTTAGTGCAGCGACCGACCGTTACCGTTTTGACACGCCGCCCGGCTCAGAGCCGTTCGACGACCCAGTCGACGCATTCGGTGAGGGCGCTGACGTCGTCGGGCTCCACGGCGGGGAACATCGCGACGCGCAACTGGTTGCGTCCCAATTTGCGGTACGGCTCGGTGTCGACGATGCCGTTGGCCCGTAGCACCTTCGCGACGGCCGCAGCATCCACGTCGTCGCTGAAGTCGATGGTGCCGACCACCTGTGAACGCAGCCCCGGCTCGGCAACGAACGGCGTTGTGTACGGCCGCTCCTGGGCCCATCCATACAGCCGCTGCGACGAGTCCGCAGTGCGCTTGACTGCCCAGTCCAACCCGCCATTGCCCAACAGCCAGTCGATCTGCTCGGCCAGCAGTACCAGGGTTCCGATCGCCGGGGTGTTGTAAGTCTGGTTCTTCAGGCTGTTCTCCACCGCGATCGGCAGCGACAAGAAATCGGGCACCCAGCGTCCAGATGCCGCGATGGTCTCAATGCGGGCCAGCGCCGCCGGGCTCAGAATCGCCAGCCACAAACCACCATCGCTGGCGAAGTTCTTCTGCGGCGCGAAGTAGTAGGCGTCGGTCTCGGTGATGTCGACCGGCAGCCCGCCTGCGCCGGAGGTGGCGTCGATGACCACCAGCGCGTCACCCGAGCCGGCCGGGCGCCGTACCGGCACCGCCACGCCGGTCGAGGTTTCGTTGTGTGCCCAGGCGATCACGTCGACCGACGGGTCGCTTTGCGGCTCGGGTGCGTTACCGGGCTCGGATTTGACGACGATCGGCTCCCCGATGAACGGGTTCTTGGTGACCGCCGAAGCGAACTTCGAGCTGAACTCGCCGTAGGACAGGTGCAGCGACCGCTTGTCGACCAACCCGAACGCCGCGGCGTCCCAGAACGCGGTCGCGCCGCCGTTGCCCAGGATGACTTCGTAGCCGTCGGGCACCGAGAAGAAGTCACGCAAGCCGGTGCGTACCCGGCCGACCAGATCCTTCACCGGCGCCTGCCGGTGCGAGGTTCCGAAAAGCCCGGCGGCGCTGGTGGCAAGCGCCTGCAGCTGCTCGGGGCGCACCTTGGAGGGACCCGATCCGAACCGGCCGTCGCGGGGTTTAATGCCGTCGGGGATCGTCAATGCCTCAGCCATGATCACCAGGCTAGTGACTGCGGCTGTGTGACCCAGACCACATCATGGTCGTCGTCCGCCGCTGCACCACAGTGTCCGCGGGGGTCTAGAAAGTTTGCGATACCTGCGGTACTGTCTAGACACAAGACGTCCAAATGTAAACCTCATCAGGAGAGACCGGGGATGGCTCAGAAGATGGCTCGGACGAAGATGATACGGCGCTGGCGCCGCAACATGGACGTCCAAGACGACCAGCAGTACGTGGACATGCTGAACACGCTGTCCGAGGGGTCGGTGCGGCGCAACTTCAACCCCTACACCGACATCGACTGGAAGTCACCCGAGTTCGCGGTCACCGACAACGACCCGCGTTGGAAACTGCCGACGACTGATCCGTTGGGCCGCCACCCCTGGTATCAGGCGCAGTCCGCCGAACGCCAGATCCAGATCGGCATGTGGCGCCAGGCGAACGTCGCCAAGGTCGGCCTGCACTTCGAGTCGATCCTGATTCGCGGCCTGATGGAGTACGCCTTCTGGGTTCCGAACGGATCGCCGGAGTATCGGTACTGCCTGCACGAAGCGGTCGAAGAGTGCAACCACACCATGATGTTCCAGGAGATGGTGAACCACATCGGGGCCGACGTGCCAGGCATGCCGCGGTTGCTGAAATGGGTTCAGCCTTTGATCCCGTTGGTCGCCGGCCCGCTGCCCATCCCGTTCTGGTTCGGCATCCTGGCGGGCGAGGAGCCGATCGACCACACGCAGAAGAACGTGCTGCGCGAGGGCAAGGAGCTGCACCCGATCATGGAACGGGTGATGGCGATTCACGTCGCCGAAGAGGCTCGCCACATCTCGTTTGCCCACGAGTACCTGCGCAAGCGTGTCCCGGATCTGCCGCGCCGCAAGCGTTTTTGGCTGTCATTGTTTGTCCCGGTGACCATGCGGATCCTGTGCTCGGCGATTGTGGTGCCGCCGAAGGCTTTTTGGCGTGAGTTCGATATCCCCCGTCAGGTGCGCAAGGACGTGTTCTTCCGCTCGCCGGAGTCCCAGCAGATGCTTCGCGACATGTTCGGCGATGTCCGAATGCTGTGTCACGACACTGGGTTGATGAACCCGGTCGCCAAGTTGATATGGCGGATCTGCAAGATCAACGGCAAGCCGTCGCGCTACCGCAGCGAACCAGCGCGCCAGCACCTGGCCGCGGTGCCGGCTGCCTGACAGTCCCGGTTGATTCATGCCGCACGTTATTACCCAGTCGTGCTGCAACGACGGGTCCTGTGTCTTCGCTTGTCCGGTGAACTGCATCCATCCCACGCCGGACGAGCCGGGTTTCGCCACCTCCGAGATGCTCTACATCGACCCGGTGGCCTGCGTCGACTGCGGAGCCTGCGTGAGCGCCTGCCCGGTGGGAGCCATTGCGCCCGATACCCGGCTGGAGTCTAAGCAACTGCCGTTCATCGAGATCAACTCGTCGTTCTACCCGGAACGGCCCGCCGATGTGAAGCTGCCGCCGACTTCGAAGCTGGCCCCGGTTATTCCGGCGTCGGAGGTGCATGCCCGCGGCTGCCCGCTGACCGTGGCGATCGTCGGCTCCGGGCCGGCGGCGATGTACGCGGCCGACGAGCTGCTCACCCAGCCCGGAGTGCGGGTCAACGTGTTCGAAAAGCTGCCCACCCCGTACGGGTTGGTGCGTGCCGGGGTGGCACCCGATCACCAAAACACCAAGCGGGTAACCCGGCTGTTCGAGGAGGTCGCCGATCGTCGGGGCTTCCAGTTCTTTCTCAACGTGGAGGTTGGTGAGCACCTGAGCCACGCGGATCTGTTGGCTCACCACCACGCCGTCGTGTATGCCGTTGGTGCGCCGAATGATCGACGGCTCGACATCGGCGGGATGGGCCTTAACGGCACCGGCACCGCGACGGAGATGGTGGCGTGGTACAACGGCCATCCCGATTTCACTGATCTGCCAGTCGATTTGAGCCATGAGCGAGTCGTCATCGTCGGCAACGGCAACGTTGCGCTCGATGTCGCCCGCGTTCTCACCGCCGATCCCGATCAGCTGGCCGGCACCGATATCTCCGACCACGCGTTGGAAGTGCTGCGTGCGTCGCGGGTGCAGGAGGTGGTGATCGCGGCTCGGCGCGGACCCGCACAGTCGGCGTTCACGCTGCCGGAGTTGATCGGGTTGACCACCACCGCCGACGTGGTGCTCGACGCCGCCGACCACGAGTTGGTGCGCCGCGACCTCGCGTCCGTCTCCGACAAATCGACCAGGCAGAAACTGCAGATCCTCAGCAAACTCGGTGACGCCTCAACGGTGCCGTCGAGACCGCGGATCCGGCTGACCTATCAGCTCACCCCTGCGCGCGTCCTCGGCGAGCAGCGCGTCAGCGGCGTGGAGTTCACGGTCACCGGCACCGACGAGGTGCGCCAATTGGACGCTGGGCTGCTGCTGACGTCAATCGGCTACCACGGCAACCCGATTCGTGACCTGCCGTTCGACGATGCCGCTGGAGTAGTACCGAATGACGGGGGCCGCGTCGTTGATCCGGATTCGGGACAACCGGTGACCGGCGCCTACGTGGCCGGGTGGATCAAACGCGGACCGACCGGGTTCATCGGCACCAACAAGTCCTGCTCTCTGCACACTGTGCAGGCGCTGGTCGCCGACTTCAACGACGGCCTGCTGGCCGATCCGCAAGCCGGGCCGCGGACCCTGGCCAGACTGGTGCACGCGCGCCGGCCCGAGGCTATCGACGCCGCCGGCTGGCACGCCATCGACGCCGCCGAGGTCGCGCGCGGCGCCGCCGACGAGCGGCCGCGCGACAAGTTCACCGCCGTCGACGACATGCTGGCGATCGCGGCGGCGGCGCCCAGACCATCGGTTGGCCGACGGCTGCTCGATGCGCTGGTGGACCGGATTTCATAGTCGGAGCCACTATCTCGTCGCGGCGGACTATGAGGCCTCGCGAACCTGTTCCCACCCCTCGACGGATTCCGGGCTGCGCGGGTCCGGGCCGACATAGATGGCCGACGGACGGACCAGCTTGCCCAGCTTCTTCTGCTCGAGAATGTGAGCACACCACCCGGCGGTGCGACCGCAAGTGAACATCGCCGGCATCATGTTGGCCGGCACTCGGGCGAAGTCCAGGATCACTGCGGCCCAGAACTCGACGTTGGTCTCGATTGCGCGGTCTGGCCGGCGCTCCCGCAGTTCGGACAGCGCCGCCTGCTCCACCGCCACCGCCACCTCGTAGCGCGGCGCCCCCAAACGTTTGGCGGTTGCGCGCAACACCCGGGCGCGCGGATCCTCGGCACGGTAGACGCGGTGACCGAATCCCATCAGCTTTTCGCCGCGGTCCAGGATGCCCTTGACCAGTCCACGTGCATCGTCGGTCTGCTCGACCTCTTCGAGCATGGGCAGCACGCGGGCCGGCGCGCCGCCGTGCAGCGGGCCGCTCATCGCCCCGATCGCGCCTGACAGCGCCGCGGCCACGTCCGCACCCGTCGAGGCGATCACCCGTGCGGTGAACGTCGAGGCGTTCATCCCGTGCTCGGCGGCCGACACCCAGTAGGCGTCAATGGCCTCGACATGCCGGGGGTCCGGTTCACCCTGCCACCGGGTCATGAAACGCGCTGTGACCGTGGTGCATTCGTCGATAACACGCTGCGGCACCGCGGGCTGGTAGATGCCGCGCGCCGACTGCGCGACGTAGGACAGCGCCATCACCGAGGCCCGCGCCAACTGGGCGCGCGCGGTGTCGTCATCGGTGTCGAGCAGCGGCTGGTATCCCCAGATCGGTGCCAGCATTGCCAGGCCCGCCTGCACGTCCACCCGCACGTCACCGGTGTGGATCGGCAGCGGGAACGGTTCTGCCGGCGGCAGACCGTGACCGAACTTACCGTCGACCAGCAAAGCCCACGCATCACCGAAGGTGATTTGTCGGCTCACCAGATCCTCGATGTCCACGCCGCGGTACCGCAGCGCGCCGCCGTCCTTGTCCGGCTCGGCAATCTCGGTAGTGAATGCCACCACGCCTTCGAGGCCGGCGACGAAATTCTCCGGGATCACAGTCATAGGTGAATTCTCGCACCCTGCTCCGGGCTCGTTGCTACCGGCCGGTAATCAAGCGGCGGTTAGCCGGGCGGTAGCGTTGACCGGTGGCAGGCCTAGACAACGAGCACCTGGCGGCAATGCGAGTGGAATACGGGTCAGAGAAAGACGGCAGCGGCGACCTCGACGAGAAGTGGCTCGACGAGGGATGGCTTGCGTTGTTCTGCAAGTGGATCGACGAGGCCGAGCGCGCGGGGATTCCTGAGCCCAACGCCATGGTGTTGGCCACCGTCGAGTCCGGGAAGCCGGTCAGCCGGTCGGTGCTGTGCAAGCACGTCGACGAGGACGGCATCACCTTCTACACCAACTACGACTCGGCCAAAGGCGCCGAACTTGCCGCAACGCCGTACGCGTCGGCGACTTTCCCGTGGTATCAGTTGGGCCGGCAATTCCACATCCGCGGCCCGGTCACCAAGGTGGATCCGCAGACGACGCAGGACTACTGGTCGAAGCGGCCCCGCGGTTCACAGCTGGGCGCGTGGGCGTCGCAGCAGTCACAGCCGATCGCGTCGCGTGCCGCGCTGCTCGATCAGCTCACCGAGGTGACCGCGCGCTTCGCCGACACCGAGGACATCCCGGTCCCGCCCGCCTGGGGTGGCTACCGCATCGCGCCCGACGTCGTCGAATTCTGGCAGGGTCGAGAAAACCGGGTGCACAACCGAATTCGCGTCATCAGCGGGGTTGTCGAACGCCTGCAGCCCTGAACGTCCGACGACGATGCAGAGCGCGCAGCGCGATGAGGAGGAGTCGGACAATCAGACCGAGCGGGCTTATTGCCGACACCACACCGCTGCGGACCGCGGACTTCCGTCGGCTGTGGCTGTCTGGAATCGTCACCGTGATCGGCGCGAACCTGACGATCTTCGCGGTGCCGGTGCAAATCTATGCGCTCACCCGCAATTCGGCATATGTCGGGCTTTCCGGAATCTTCGCGTTAGTTCCGCTGATCGTCTTCGGCCTGCTGGGCGGCGCCTGGGCCGATGCGATGGACCGGCGGATCCTGCTGATCATCGCCTCGTGCGGACTGGCGGTGTCCTCGCTGCTGCTGTGGTTGCAGGCCGCGCTGTCGGTCGACGACGTGTGGGTGGTGCTGGGCCTGTTGGCGGTGCAGCAGGCGTTCTATGCGGTCAACTCGCCAACCCGCTCGGCGGCCATCCCGCGAATGCTGCCCGGCCACCAGCTGCCGGCCGCCAATTCGCTGAACATGACGGTGACGTCGTTCGGCGTGATCGTCGGCCCGCTGTTGGCCGGATTGATGCTGAACTGGGTTGACCTGTCGACGCTGTATCTGATTGACACGCTGACCTGTTTGGCGCCGATCTGGGCGACGTTTCGGCTGACGCCGATGCCGGTAATCGAACCGCGGGCCGCCTCGTCGCGGTGGGGCTTTAGCGCGGTGCTGGCCGGGTTTAGCTACCTCGCCGGCAACACCGTGGTGCTGATGTCGTTCGTGGTGGACCTGATCGCGATGATCCTGGGCATGCCGCGCGCTTTGTTCCCGCAGATGGCTCACGAGAGCTTCGGCGGGCCGGTCGAAGGCGGAACCGCGATGGCGCTGTTGGCCGCGGCGATGGGGGTCGGCGCGGTGGCGGGCGGCGTGTTCTCCGGCTGGTTGCCACGAGTCGGGCGCCAAGGCTTGGTAACCGTCGCCGCGATCGCGGTATGGGGAATGGCGATGGTCGGCTTCGGAGTGGTCAGCGGCGCGGCGCACGGTCGGGCCGGGTCGCTGCTGTGGGCGGCGTTGGCATTTCTGGCCCTTGGCGGTGCCGCGGATATGGTGTCGGCCGCCTTCCGTTCGACGATCCTGCAAGCGGCCGCCTCCGACGACCTGCGCGGGCGCCTGCAAGGAGTGTTCATCGTGGTGGTTGCCGGCGGGCCCAGATTGGCCGACGCGGTGCACGGCGCCGCGGCCGAAGTGATCGGGACATCGGCCACCGCCGCGGGCGGAGGTGCGCTGGTGGTCGCGGGTATCGTGGTCGCCGCGCTGGCCGCCCCGGCGTTCGTCCGCTACCGCGCACCGAGAGCGGCGGCGCGCCGGGGCTCTACCTGACCATCGACCCGCCGCGCACTCCGCCCCCGGGCGGGCGCGCCATCGCAATAACGACTACCTTCAGCTATACGCAACCTAGGCAGCATCAGAGACGCGCAAAGGGGTTCTTGTGGCCGCAACCGACGACACCGCCACTCTTCGGTACCCGGGTGGTGAGTTGGACCTGGAGATCACACACGCCACCGAGGGAGCCGACGGTATTGCGCTCGGCTCGCTGCTGGCCAAGACGGGGTACACCACCTTCGACAGCGGCTTCATGAACACCGCTTCCACCAAAAGCGCGATCACCTACATCGACGGCGAGGCCGGCATCCTGCGCTACCGCGGCTACCCGATCGAGCAGCTCGCCGAGAAGTCGACGTTCATCGAGGTCAGTTATCTGCTGATCTATGGGGAATTGCCGACCAAGGACGAACTGGATCAGTTCACCCGTCGTATCCAGCGGCACACCATGTTGCACGAGGATCTGAAGCGGTTCTTCGACGGGTTCCCGCCCAACGCCCACCCGATGCCGGTGCTCTCCAGTGTGGTCAACGCGCTCTCCGCCTACTACCCGGATTCGCTGGACCCGATGGACGGCGACCAGGTGGAGGTCTCCACGATCCGGTTGCTGGCCAAGCTGCCGACCATCGCCGCCTACGCGTTCAAGAAGTCGGTCGGCCAGCCGTTCCTCTACCCGGACAACTCACAGACACTGGTGGAGAACTTCCTGCGAATGACGTTCGGGTTGCCCGCTGAGCCCTACCACCCAGACCCGGAGATCGTTCGGGCGCTGGACATGCTGTTCATCCTGCACGCCGATCACGAGCAGAACTGTTCGACGTCGACGGTGCGGTTGGTGGGCTCGTCGCGGGCCAACCTGTTCACCTCGATCTCGGGTGGCATCAACGCGCTGTGGGGGCCGCTGCACGGCGGCGCCAACCAGGCGGTGCTGGAGATGCTCGAGCAGATCCGCGAAAGCGACGACAACGTCGGCGAGTTCGTCCGCAAGGTCAAGAACCGCGAAGAAGGCGTCAAGCTGATGGGATTCGGCCACCGCGTCTACAAGAACTACGACCCGCGGGCGCGCATCGTCAAGGAACAGGCCGACAAGATCCTCGCCAAGCTGGGCGGCGACGACGACCTGCTGAATATCGCCAAGGAACTCGAAGAGGCCGCACTGACCGACGACTACTTCGTCGAGCGCAAGCTGTACCCCAACGTCGACTTCTACACCGGGCTGATTTACCGGGCGCTGGGTTTCCCGACGCGGATGTTCACCGTGCTGTTCGCGCTCGGGCGGCTGCCGGGCTGGATCGCGCACTGGCGCGAGATGCACGACGAGGGCGACAGCAAGATCGGCCGTCCGCGCCAGATCTACACCGGCTACACCGAGCGGAACTACGCCACCATCGACGCGCGGTAGCCGACCGGCTGCCGCGGCTCCGAGGCTATGGTGGCCCGGTGACACAGAAACCAGAGATCGAATTCCCGGCCGGTCCCGCGCCCACTGAATTGGTCATCCAAGACCTTGTGGTCGGCGACGGGCCCGAAGCCGTCCCGGGCGGCACCGTCGAGGTCCACTACGCGGGGGTGGAGTACGACACCGGCGAGGAGTTCGACAGTTCGTGGAGTCGCGGCGAGTCCATCGAATTCCCGCTGCGTGGCCTGATCCAGGGCTGGCAGGACGGTATCCCCGGAATGAAGGTGGGCGGTCGGCGCCAACTGGTCATCCCGCCCGCGCAGGCCTATGGTCCGGCCGGCTCGGGGCACCAGCTCTCAGGTAAAACGTTGATCTTCGTCATCGACCTGCTCGCCACCCGGTAGCCCGCAGGCTTAGGCTTCAAATCGCCCGAACAAGAACTCGACCGTGGAGGGCCGATGGCGGATTCCGGCGAAGCACCCAAAACCCCCGAGCGGCGGGCGGCTTCGAAGTTCTACCGACGATCTCCTGGTGTCCCGTGGTTGATCGGGCTAGTGGTGATTCCGCTGCTCTTGGGAGTGATCGGCTACGGCTTGCTGGATCGAACGCGCTCGGAGACCAACGAGTCGCCCGGCGCCCTGCCGACGCTGAACCCGCCGTCGCAGCCGGGCGCCTTGCCGAATACACCGACCATTCCGCCGATCACGTTGGCGCCGGTGTCGATCATCCGGACGGGCAACGACATCACGCTGCGCGGCGAATTTCCCGACGCCAAAGCCAAGGCGGCGCTGCTGGACGCGGTGATCGCATCGGTCGGTTCGAACGCCAACGTGATCGATTATCTCGGCATCAACCCCGACGTCAACTCGCTCGATTTCTCCGATGCGGGGCCGGTTTTCAACGCGGCAGCGGCGATTCCCGATTTCAGCCTGACCGTCGAGGGTGACACCATCACGCTAACCGGGACCGCCGCATCGGCCGATCAGGAGGATGCGGTCGAGCAGGCAGCCGAAGACGCCTGGCCCAACTTGAATCTCGTCAATGAGATGGAGAACTCCGGTCCCGTCATGCCGACCGGACCGCGCTGAAATCGCGGCAGCTGAGGAGAACCCGATATGGACTTCGTCACCCAATGGCTCTGGTACCTGTTGGCTTTCGTGGTGGGTTCGGGGGTCGCCTGGGCGATCACCGTGATATCTGTCAAGCGCACCAGTGAAGAGCAGGCCCTCGTGGAGACGCCCGGTTCGCGAGAGATAGGAGCGCCATGACCGACCCGAACTGGTGGTTGATGGTGCTGGCTTTTGCGCTCGGGTTGGCGCTGACGTTCGCGCTGATGATTCGGCGGGTCAAATCTGACGCGCCGGTTGGCTCCGACGCCGCTGAGGACGACGCCACACAGGACGACCTACCCGCTGATCCGTAACTCGGCGTTGGAGTCAGCGTGGCGGGGGGAGCCGTAGCAGCAGCCGCGCTCCGCCTAGCGGGCTGTTCTCCAGAGACGCTGTCCCGCCGTGCAATTGAGCCTGCTGAGCCACCAGCGCCAGGCCCAGACCCGAGCCTGAATGGGAGGCCGTCGAGCCGCGCGAGAATCGCTCGAACACCACCTGACGTTCCTCCTCGGGCACCCCGCTGCCGTTGTCGTCGACGGCGATTTCCACCCCGGCTCGCGAGCTGACCGCTGACAGCTGAACCCGGCTGGCACCGCCGTGTTTGACCGCGTTGGCGATCGCGTTGTCGACGGCCAGCCGCAACCCGGCCGGCAGCCCGACGATGATGCACGTCGGCGACGGGACCAGTGAGACATCGAGATCGGGGTAGACCCGCATGGCGTCGTGGGCTGCGCGATCCAGCAACTCGGTGATGTCGACCGGCACATGATCGTCCGACGTCGACAACTCACCTTGGGCCAACCGCTCCAGTGCGCTCAAGGTGGCCTCAATGCGCGACTGCGTGCGGATCACGTCGCTGAGCACTTCCTTGCGTTGGTCGTCGGGCAGATCCAGCGTGGAGAGCACCTCGAGGTTGGTGCGCATCGCGGTCAGCGGGGTGCGCAGTTCATGCGACGACACCGCCGCGAAGTCGCGGGCCGACGCCAGTGCGTCTTTGGTGCGGTCCTGCTCGTTCCAGATTCGCTGCAGCATGCCCCGCATCGCCTCGGCGATCTCCACTGCCTCGGTCGCGCCGCGGACTTTCACCTGCGGCGCTTCGTCGCCGGCGTCGACCGCCCGGGTCTGCTGGGCCAGCCGCTTGAACGGTCGTACCGCGAATGCGGCCAGCAGCCAAGCGAATACCGCCGCCGCGCCAATCGCTAAGCCGCAGATCAGAATCACTCGCCGATGCCGGTTGTTGGTGCGCAGGATGGTGTCGTCGTAGGTGGCTCCTACCTCCACCGAAATCGGTTGCGGCGCCGGAATTTCGACCGTGCGTACCCGGTAGCGCACGCCGTCGACATAGGTGTCTGCGTACCCGACGGGCAACTCCGGCAGCGTGACGTTCGCGTTGGACGTCACCTGAGTGCCTTTGCGCACGGTGATCACCGTGTTCTGGTCGTTCGGCGATCGGGGGATCTCGTCGAGGCCGCGGGGCAGGAAGGGGATTGCGAAACCCGCCGCCTCGTCGAGTCGGCGGTCCAGCCGCTCCTTGCTGTCGCCGGTGATGCCGACCCACACCACAGTGCCGACGATGAGCACCGGGATCGCCGCACCGATCGCGGTCGCGATCACCACCCGGGTGCGTAGCGAGGGCGTACGGGTGAGGATCCGGGACAAGAAGTTCATGGCCGCCTGGTCACTGCATGCGCAGTACGAATCCCACCCCGCGCACGGTGTGCAGCAGCCGCGGTCCGCCGCCGGCCTCCAGCTTGCGCCGCAGGTAGCCGATGAACACGTCGACCACGTTGGTGTCGGCGGCGAAGTCGTAGCCCCACACCAGCTCCAGCAGTTGAGCACGCGACAGCACCGCGGTCTTGTGCTCGGCCAGCACCGCGAGCAGGTCGAATTCCCGCTTGGTCAGGTCGACGTCGACGCCGTTGACTCGTGCCCGCCGGCCGGGGATGTCGACCTCCAGCGGGCCGACCGTGATGGTTTCCGACGAGGACGTCGCGGTGGAGCCGCGGCGACGCAGCAGCGCTTTGACCCGCGCTACCAATTCGGCCAACACGAATGGCTTGACCAGGTAATCGTCGGCGCCGGCCTCCAAACCCATCACCCGGTCGTCGACCGAGCTGCGCGCCGACAGCACACAGACCGGCACGTCGTTGTCCATGGCGCGCAACGCGGTGACCACGCTGACGCCGTCCAGCACGGGCATGTTGATGTCGAGCACGATCGCATCCGGCCGGGTCTCAGTGGCACTGCGCAGCGCCTCGGCGCCGTCGACCGCGGTAGACACCTCGAAGCCGGACAGCCGAAGGCCGCGTTCCAGCGAGGCCAGCACGTCGGAGTCGTCGTCGACGACCAAAACCCGGGGTGAGGTCGCACCAGTGTCCATGCGCCCATCTTGCCTGATCGGGCATCGGACAGCGGCGATGACATGCCGCGGAGAAGTGATATCGCATTCGATATCAAGTTGAACAGGATGCTAATCCTCCGGCAAGCGGCCCGCCATAGGCCCGGCAAGCCCGATGCGGCGGTAGCGCTGCAACCTCGCCGCCGTACGCTCGGCGTCCGGCACCCCGCGCAGCGCGTGAAGCTCGGTGGCGATCATGCGGGAGAGGCGCTGGGAGAACTCGACGGGCTCGTCGGCGGCATCAGGGTACTCGGGCACCACCGCGTCGACGATCCCCGACGCCAACAAATCGGCCGACCGGATTCCTTGTGCGGCAGCCAGTTCAGCGGCGTGCGCGGTGTCGCGGAAGACGATCGCGCTGGCGCCTTCCGGCGGCAGCGGCGCCAGCCAGCCGTGGCGTGCGGCCAGGACCCGGTCGGCGGGCACCATCGCCAGCGCCGGCCCGCCGCTGCCCTGCCCCAACAGCACCGACACCGTCGGGGTGTCCAGTGTGACCAGATCGGACAGGCATCGGGCGATCTCACCGGCCAGCCCATCCTCCTCAGCCTCGGCCGACAGGGCCGGTCCGGCGGTGTCGATGACCAGGACCAGCGGCAGGCGCAGTTCGGCGGCCAGAGCCATGCCCCGGCGAGCCTCGCGCAGCGCTGCCGGCCCCACGATCCCGCCTACGACGCGTTGCTGGCCGAGGACAACTGCGGGCTGGCCGGCGAAGCGGGCCAGCGCCAACAGCGTTGTCGCCGCCTCGCCCTGGCCCGTGCCGGACAGCAGGACCAGGTCGGTGGCGCCGTGCCGCAGCAGATGCTTGACCCCGGGCCGATCGGGGCGTCGTGATGCGACCACCGAATCCCACGCCTCGACGTCGGGCACTTCGTCGACCGGCGCGGGCGCCGGCGGCAGCTCGGGATCGTCGGCGACCACCGTCAATGTGCGATCCAGCGTCTCTCGGAGCTCCGCGAGCGGTATGACGCCGTCGATCACCCCGTGGCGCGCCAGGTTCTCGGCGGTCTGGATACCGGCCGGGAACGGTTCGCCGTAGAGCTGCTCGTAGACGCGTGGGCCCAAAAAGCCCACCAGCGCTCCGGGCTGAGCGAGGGTCACATGCCCCAGCGAACCCCATGACGCGAACACCCCGCCGGTTGTCGGATGGCGCAGATACACCAGGTAGGGCAGGTTCGCTTGCTTGTGCAAGGTGACGGCCGCGGCGATCTTCACCATCTGCAGGAATGCGACGGTGCCCTCCTGCATCCGGGTGCCCCCGGAGCTCGGCGATGCAACCAGCGCCAGCCGCTCGGCGGTCGCACGCTCTACGGCAGTCGTGATTCGCTCGGCCGCGGCGACGCCGATGGAACCGCCCAGGAAGCCGAACTCGCCGACCACCACGGCCACCCGACGACCGAACACCCGGCCCTCGCCGGTCAGCACCGACTCGTCACGTCCGGTCGCGGCGCGGGCCTTCGCCAGCTCGCGTGCATACGACTCGTTGGTCGGCACGGTCAGCGGCGTGTCGTCCCAGCTGGTGAAGGATCCATCGTCGAGCACGGCGTCGCGCAGTTCGACGGTCCCGATCTGGCTCACGAGGAGAGGCTAATAGGCTGGCCCGCATGATCGGTGTCACCCAGGTCGAACTCGTCATGACCATCGAGTTGCAGCGACCCGAACGGCGCAACGCGCTGAACTCCCAGCTTGTCGAGGAGTTGCGCGAGGCGGTGGAGAAGGCATCGGGGGAGAACGTCCGCGCGATCGTGCTGACCGGGCAGGGCACCGTGTTCTGCGCCGGCGCGGACTTGAGCGGCGACGCGTTCGCCGCCGACTACCCGGACCGGCTCGTCGAGCTGCACAAAGTGTTGGATGCGTCGCCGATGCCGATTATCGGGGCGATCAACGGCCCCGCGATCGGCGCCGGGCTGCAGCTGGCGATGCAATGTGACCTGCGGGTGGTGGCACCCGAAGCGTTCTTCCAATTCCCCACGTCGAAATACGGCCTGGCGCTGGATAACTGGAGCATCCGTCGACTAGCGTCGCTGGTCGGCCATGGCCGTGCACGGGCGATGCTGCTGTCGGCGGAAAAGCTGACCGCCGACGTCGCGTTGCAGACCGGTATGGCCAACCGGATCGGAACGCTGACCGAGGCACAAGAGTGGGCTGCCGAGATCGCCGGGCTGGCGCCGCTGGCGCTGCAGCACGCCAAGCGGGTGCTCAATGACGACGCCATCGAGGAGGCGAGTTCGGTCCACAAAGAGCTCTTCGACAAGGCGTGGGGCAGTCAGGACGTGATCGAAGCGCAGGTCGCTCGGGTGGAGAAGCGGCCACCGAAGTTTCAGGGGGCCTGACCGCATGCTGCGCGGAGCGCTGCGACTGGCCGCCGGCACGGTGACGCTGGCCGGCGGTGGGTGGGTGCTGCGCGCGGTGCACGGCGCACCGGCCGCGCTCGGCGCCGGCCCCGCCAAAATTCGTGCGGTAGCCGATCGCTCACCCAATTTCCACGACGGTGTCTTCACCAACCTCGAACCGGCGTCCCTGTTCAGCATGGACCGCGAACAACAGCGGCTGGTCCTGCGTGAGGTTCTCGGCGGGCGCGCCGCATCCCGGCCCGCGGCGTCGATTCCGGTGGAATCGCCGCCGGGCTGCGACAGCGGTTCCACTGCTCTCGAGGTTTGCTGGTACGGCCATGCCACGGCGGTGCTCGACATCGACGGCTATCGCGTCCTGACCGATCCGGTGTGGAGTGAGCGCTGCTCACCGTCCGATGTCGTCGGCCCGCAACGGATGCATCCGCCGCCGGGGGAGTTGGATGGACTGCCGGCTCTCGACGCCATTGTGATCAGCCACGACCACTATGACCATCTGGACATCGACACCATCGTGGCGTTGGCCCGTAGCCAACGAGCACCGTTTGTCGTCCCACTCGGCGTCGGCGCGCACCTGCGCGAATGGGAGATCCCCGAGGAACGCATCATCGAACTCGACTGGAACGAGAGCACCCAGATCGACGAGCTCACCCTGATCTGCACACCTGCGCGCCATTTCTCCGGGCGGTTCCTGAACCGCAACACCACACTGTGGTCGTCCTGGGCGATCATCGGTCCGCGCCATCGCGCCTTTTTCGCCGGTGACTCCGGCTACACCACGAGCTTCGGGCAGATCGGCGCCGACCACGGACCGTTCGACGTCACGCTGATGCCGGTCGGTGCCTACAACAAGGCGTGGCCGGACATTCACATGAACCCCGAGGAGGCGGTCCAGGCACACCTGGACATCGGTGGCCGACTTTTGGTGCCGATCCACTGGTGCACCTTCCGGTTGGCGCCACACCCGTGGGCCGAGCCGATCGAACGGCTGCTGGCCGCCGCCGAGGCGTCCGACGTCCGAGTGGTGGTGCCCAAGCCCGGCCAGCGCGTGGATCCGAAGCTGCCGGCGGAATTCGAACCATGGTGGCGGCTTTGAGCCGATGACACCGGCCGTTGTGCATTTGGTACCTGTCAAGTAAGTCCGTCTCCAACACAAATCTTGCAAGTCCGCGAGCCGAAAAATCTGTCGGTGCCCGGTGTCTATGCGATGGACAACGAGCTTTTCCGCGACGTGGTTCGCCACGAGCCGTGGACGGTGCACGCGCGCATCTTCGCCGAATCCGAACGCGGCGTCAGACCGGTCAGCCCTTCACCAAGGCCGACTACCTGGCGTCGATGCCAGATGGTGACACCGTTCAGCAGGCGTTGAGGCGCGACAAGCCCCAGCTCAGAAGGGTACAAGACGAATCTGTGTCGGACGAAGAAGTGAGCGAGACTTAGAATCACGTGGTAGGGGTTGTGCACAGCCGGGGAGGAGGAACGGTGCCTGAGCCGCTGGAGGTTGATCCCGCCGACCTGTTCATCTCGTCGGATCACCTCGCCATGCACCGCGCCGAGCACACCGAGGCGCACGAAGCGGCGAACGCCACCATCGAATCAGCAGCGTCGGGATGGGTCGGTTCGTCGACGGCAGCGTTGCGGGACAAACTTGCCCATCTGCAAGGCATCACGGCCCAAATCAGCAATGAGTTGCAGCACCACTGCGAGGCGTTCACGAAGATCGGGCATGCCTACGAGAACATCGACGATAACGCCGCGGCGGACATTATCCGAGTGCGCGAAGATCATCTCTGATGCCGCTGACCCTGGCCGACATCGAGCGATGGGACGCCCACGACGTTCGTGACGTGGCCAAAGCGCTGAACAATCGCGCCGCGTCGATGGACGAGATCAAGGGTGCGCTGAAGCACCTGCCGATCAACAGCACGTGGAGCGGACAAGCTGCGGAGGCAGCGAATCAGAGCTTGGACAAACTCGCCGCCTACCTGGCGACCCATACCGAGGCCCACCAGGAAGCGGCCAAGGCGATGACAGGCGCGGCCGATGACATCGAAGCTGTTCAGAAGCAGCTGAGGGACATCAAAGCACTTGCCGAAGGCAAGTTTGCCATCGACATGGCCACCGGCACCGTCACACCGCTTACCGAAGACGCCAAACCGGAAGACCAGGAACGAATCGTAAACGCACTTAAGGAAATTCACGCCGCCGGTGAGAAGACCGACGCCGAATTGACGCACGCGGTGAACTTGCTCGACGGAGTGGACCAGCCTGGAAGCCCGCCGACTGTCCCGCTGGACCCGAACAGCGAGCGCACACACAACCAAGAGGAAGCGTTCAAAAAGGTGTACGGACGCGAGCCGGTCAGCGCAAACGATTGGCGGATGGCAGCGGCTCTGGATCCGCACAGCTATGACCCCAAGTACGGCGGGGTGCCGCCGCAGGTCGTTGCTGGGCGGGTCACACCGCAGCCGGGCAAAGGGGTCGTTCGGTCCAACATGTTCATCCCTACCGACCAGGTGATAAATACTGCTAAGGACTTAGACGATGTCGGCAAAGGGCGGTTGTTCCCGATGAATCTCGGAGATAACCGTGGCCCGAGCGCTACAGCGGACCCCGAAGCGTCGCGCGTGTCCGTGTTCGTGGATTACGACCACGGCGTCGTCGTCGTCCGCCAAAACCCGACCGTGAATGTCGATGGGCAACGCGGCGGTGCGGCAGCGGGTACTCCTAACGTCCACGTCGTCCAGGCGCCGGACGGGCGGATGACCATCGACTACAACGCTTACGACGCCTACGAGAACCCCGTAGGTAAGGCATTAGGCATCACCGTCAATGGAAGGATCACCCTGAGTCCGCAGGCGGACGGCACGGTCGCCCTCGGTGGAAACACTACGATCTATCCGAGCATGGAGACATATCAATACCGCGACGGCGCCGCACCTTCTCAACTGCAATGGACGCCTGCGAACTCAGGCAGCGAGTACGGACCAGGCACCAGCCTTTCCCGGCATCACTGGATCGGCGACGCCACGATTCCGCCGGTACGGCCCAACATGCCGGGTTGGTTGTGGGAGCTGGAGAACGCCAATCCATTGGGAGGCGACCCCTTCTTGTCGCACACCACACAACTGACCAGTCCGTTCCAGGGCGGCATTCCCAACGTGGCAGTGGGACGATGAGTCTGACGTTCGCAAAACCGTCTTGGTGGCGGCTCTTGTGGTCCGTCGTGGCGGCAGCGTTCTTGGTTTACATTGTCGCGATAGTCGCGGTATATGTCCTGGCTCTGGTGACGAACAACGTCGCAGAATCGGCATCCTCAAACCCATATGTCGGTCTTTTGATGTGGGACATAGTATTTGCTGCCCCGATGTACGTGCTGTTCTTTTGGTGGGTTACCGTCCCGATAATCCTCGCTCTCGGCTTCTTAGTTGCCTGGGCGCGCCGAACTCCAGCCGAGCATCCCGCGGCCGAAGAAAGAAGCGAATCCGGCTAGTCGCCTGCCGGCGCCAGGCTGTCGACGATCTTCATGGTCTCGACGCTGACGGTGGTGACCTTTTTGATGAGGTCAACGATGTAGGTCGGATCGTCGTGCTCGTCGCACCAGTCGTTGGGGTCGTTGACGATTCCCGAGGCCTTGTCGGTGGTCACCCGATACCGGTCGATAATCCAGCCCAGCGCGGACCGTGAGCCGAGCATGTAGCGTTCGGCATCCTCAGGGATTCCGGCGATAGTGACCTTGGTGTTGTAGACGATCGCTGAGTGGTCTTGCTTGGACCGCCATTTCATCTTCTCCACTCGCCAGGTCTCGCGGTCCGTTAGGTCGACACCTGGCTTCACTTGCACATCAAGGGGATACGGGTCCACGTCCTCGTAACCGACATGCAGTTCGGCCAGCTTGCGGCCAGCATCGGCAAGCTGCTCGAAACGTGCAGGAGTTTCCGGTGTCGGGATGTGAGGCAGCATCTTCTTCAGGTCAGCTGCGTACTTCTCGCGATAGGCAGGGTCGTGCAGCAGCCCGTACACGTAGTAGAAGATGTCGTCCTTGGCGACGTTCTCGCCGATCGCGTCGCGGTAGAGATTGAGGATGCCGTCGGTGATGTTGTCGACGCGGCGGTAGCCGTAGCCGTGCTGGTCGACGTCAGAGGTGCCAGGGGCGTAATCTAGCTTGCCTTCTGCGGATTCAGCCTTCTCGTAGGTCCCGTCTTGCCTGACGCGGTGAAGAACGAGTCGATATCGCCCTTGGACAGCGTGTGCATCGGCTCGTAGAACTTGCATTGGATCGCGGTGTAGTCACCGGTGTCGCGTTCGCGGGCCACCAGGTCGATACCGGTGTCGGTCTTGCCCTGCCGCCCCGGCCAGTCGATCCACCGCCACACCGCGTCGTACCGTTGCGACAGCATCGGGTCCAGTTCGAAATACCGCACCATTAGCTTCTCGAACTTCGTTCCCCGCTCCGAGTTCGACGGAGCCTTGCGGAACGCCTCGATGACCTCGTGCACGGACCCCATCGCCGGCCGATTCCCTTCACTCTTCCCAGTCCGGACGACCATACTGCCGACAGCCGACACCCGGCTGATGAATGGTGGCCCGCGGCAGTTATCCACAGTTGAGCCTTTATCCACAGATGGCCTTTCCGGCGATGTGGATCGAACAGAGGTTCGATACCGTGAAAGTATGGATTCCGCCGGTCATGCTCTTCCCGCCGACGCGACGCGCGCACAGATACGGGACGACTTCGAGCTGATCGACGCTGTTTACGCCCGGCTACGCGCTACCTGCACCGACCTGGTGGGCAATGCTTTTCGCGTTGAAATGGCCGAGCAGTTGGAGACGCTGGACCGAATCAACCGCGGCTTGTCTTACCGGGTTTTCGGTGAGATCGCCGACCCGGTCGACGGACCCGACGATCCGGCGCTGCCGGCCGACGTGTCGATACGTCGTGTGCTGTGTTCGCGGCTGCGGATTACCTCGGCGGAAGTCAAGCGCCGGTTCCGGGTCGCGCTGCGAATCCGCCCCCGACGGTCGTTGACCGGGCCGGTCTTGCCGCCGGAGTTGCCGAAGCTGGCCGCCGCGGTCGAATCGGGCAGCGTCGGTGATGATCACATCGCCGTGGTATGCCATGCCCTTGATGTACTCCCTGCGGCGGTCAGTGCCGCCGACCGCGAGAAGGCCGAGCGCACGCTGGTCGGCCATGCGGGCAGGCAAGACGCGAAATTCGTGACCGCAGTGGGCCAGCACATCGCCGACTGCCTCAACCCCGACGGCAACTTTTCCGATGAGGACCGCGCAAAGCGCCGTGGCCTGGTCTTGGGTCGGCAGGGCATCGATGGGATGAGCCGGCTCAGCGGCTGGCTGGATCCCGAGGCCCGCGCCTATCTGGAAGCCGTCACGGCGGCGATGCGGCCCGGTCGTCACGTACCCGAGACGGCGGCCGACGACGAACGCGATCGGCGCACACCTTCACAGCGTTGCCACGACGCCGTGAAGTTTGGCTTGCGCCAAGGCATTTGCTCCGGCGGGCTGGGCGCGCATCGTGGCATCCCGGTCACCGTGATCGCGACGACGACGCTGACTGAGCTCGATCAGGCCGCCCGCGCGGTCAACGATCCGGACATCCCGATGCCGGCGCCGGCACGTACCGGCGGAAACACTCGACTGCCCATGCGCGACCTGATTCGAATGGCCGGCGAGAGCATTCACTACCTCGTCGTCTTTGACGACCACTCGGAGCGACCGCTCTATTTGGGCCGCAGCAAACGCATCGCGACGGTGGACCAACGCATTGTGTGCTACGCCAGGGACCGCGGCTGCACCCGGCCGGACTGCCTCGAGCCCGGCTACCACTGCGAGGTTCACCACGCAGTCGCCTGGGCCAGCGGCGGCCAAACCGATGCTGACAGCTTGTATTTCGCATGTGCGCCCGACCACGCCGAGGAAACCTGCGGCAACGCCACGACGACCGTGACCGACGATGGTCGTCTTGCCTGGAGCGACGGCACCGGGCCACCACGCGTCAACCGCATCCACCGCCCCGACGAGCTTCTCGATGATGAGGACCCGTAGCCGGGTTCTGCTGGTTGAAAGGTGCGCGGTCTAGCATGCGGTGATGACCACCTCGCTGAGCGCTGGCCTGTCCGACGCCGAGGTGGCGCAGCGGGTAGCAGACGGTAAGAGCAACGACATCCCCGCGCGCGCCACGCGCAGCGTGCCAGAGATCATCCGTGCCAACGTCTTCACCCGCATCAACGCCATTTTGAGTGTGCTGTTGGTCATCGTGTTGGCAACCGGTTCGGTGATCAACGGCATGTTCGGCTTGCTCATCATCGCCAACAGCATCGTCGGCATGGTCCAGGAGATCCGGGCCAAGCAGACGCTGGACAAGCTCGCGATCGTCGGACAGTCAAAACCGGTGGTGCGGCGGCAATCTGGGATTCGCGAGGTACTGGCCAACGAGGTGGTGCTCGACGACATCATCGAACTGGGTCCTGGTGACCAGATCGTCGTCGACGGTGAACTTGTGGAGGCGGCCAGCCTCGAAATCGACGAGTCGCTGCTCACCGGGGAGGCCGACCCCATCGGCAAGAATGCCGATGATCCGGTCATGTCGGGAAGTTTCGTCGTCGCCGGCATCGGCGCATACCGCGCCACCAAGGTGGGCCGGGAAGCCTACGCGGCCAGATTGGCCGAGGAAGCCAGCAAGTTCACGCTGGTGAAATCCGAACTTCGCGTCGGCATCAACAAAATCCTGCAGTTCATCACTTACCTGCTGGTGCCCGCAGGTCTGCTGACGATCTACAGCCAACTGTTCACCACGCACGCGGGCTGGCGGGAGTCGGTACTGCGGATGGTGGGCGCGCTGGTGCCGATGGTGCCCGAAGGGCTGGTGCTGATGACCTCGATTGCGTTCGCGGTCGGCGTCATTCGGCTCGGCCAGCGGCAGTGCCTGGTGCAGGAATTGCCCGCCATCGAAGGTCTCGCCCGAGTCGACGTGGTCTGCGCGGACAAGACCGGCACGCTGACCGAAAACGGCATGCGGGTCTCGGAGGTCGTCGAGGTCGCCGATTCGAGCCGACACCGCGAAGACCTTACCGATGTGCTGGCTTCGCTGGCTGTGGCCGACGCCCGGCCGAATGCCAGCATGCAGGCCATCGGCAGCGCCTACAACCGGCCGCCCGGCTGGGTAGCGACCGCGATGGCGCCGTTCAAGTCGGCGACCAAGTGGAGTGGCGCTTCCTACCGCGAACACGGCAACTGGGTGATCGGTGCGCCCGATGTGCTGGCCGACCCGGCATCGGCGGCCGCCAAGCAGGCCGAACAGATCGGCGCGGGGGGCCTGCGCGTCCTGCTGCTGGGGTCCAGTGACTTATCCGTCGAGCACCCGGATGCGCCCGGCCGGGTGACGCCGATCGCGCTGGTCGTTCTTGAGCAGAAGGTGCGTCCCGACGCCCGCAAGACCCTGGAATATTTTGCCGCACAGCAGGTCTCGATAAAAGTCATCTCCGGCGACAACGCGGTGTCGGTTGGTGCGGTAGCCGACAAGCTTGGCCTGCACGGAGCGACCATGGATGCGCGGCGATTGCCCACCGAGCCGGCCGAGCTGGCCGACACGCTGGAGCAGTACACCACCTTCGGCCGGGTGCGTCCCGACCAGAAGCGGGCGATCGTGCATGCGCTGCAGGCGCACGGGCACGCGGTGGCGATGACGGGCGACGGAGTCAACGATGTGCTGGCGCTCAAAGACGCCGACATCGGCGTCGCGATGGGCTCGGGCAGTCCGGCGTCGCGCGCGGTGGCACAGATCGTGTTGCTGGACAACAAAATCGCCACGCTGCCCTACGTCGTCGGCGAGGGCCGCCGGGTGATCGGCAATATCGAGCGGGTCGCGAATCTGTTCTTGACCAAAACGGTGTACTCGGTATTGCTGGCGCTGTTGGTGGGTATTGCCGGGCTGATTTCAAAGCTGTTCGGCGCCGATCCGTTGCTGTATCCCTTTCAGCCCATCCACGTCACGATCGCGGCCTGGTTCACCATCGGCGTTCCGGCGTTCATTCTGTCGCTGGCGCCCAACAACGAGCGCGCTCACCGCGGCTTTGTCCGCAGAGTGATGACATCTGCGCTGCCCTTCGGGCTCGTCGTCGGCGTCGCCACCTTCATCTCGTACCTGGCGGCCTATCAGGGCCGGGCGGCCGGACCGGAGCAGCAGACCCAGGCGTCGACGGGTGCGTTGATCACGTTGCTGATGACCGCGATCTGGGTGCTGGCCGTGGTGGCGCGCCCCTATCAGTGGTGGCGGTTAGCGCTGGTCATCGCGTCGGGACTGGCCTATGCGGTGATCCTCAGTCTGCCGCTGGCGCAGGAGAAGTTCCTGCTGGATCCCTCGAACCTGGTTATCACGTCGACGGCCATGGGCATCGGTGTGCTCGGTGCGGCAGCGGTCGAGGCGGTGTGGTGGATTCAGGGCTTTGCCCTGGGCGAACGCCGGCAGCTGTGGCAGTAGGCTCTGCAGCGGAAGGGAGGGACTCATGGGATTCCTGGACAAGGCCAAGGATCTGTTGTCGCAGAACGCCGACAAGGTTGATCAGGCGATCGACAAAGCAGGCGACTTCGTTGACACCAAGACGCAAGGCAAATACAAGGACACCGTCGACAAGGTGCAGGACGCTGCCAAAAAGGCCGTCGACAAAGGCGACCCGCAGAATTAGTCATGGCAAAACTTTCCGGCTCCATCGACGTGCCCTTGCCGCCCGAGCAAGCCTGGGGACATGCCTCCGACCTCTCCCGCTTCAAGGACTGGCTGACCATTCACCGGGTCTGGCGCAGCAAGATTCCTGAGACCCTGGAAAAAGGCACGGTCATCGAGTCGATCGTCGAAGTCAAGGGCATGCCCAACCGGATCAAATGGACAATCGTGCATTACAAGCCACCGGAGGCCATGACCCTCAATGGCCAGGGGGTCGGCGGTGTGAAAGTCAAGCTGCTCGCCAAAGTCCAACCCAAGGGCGACGGCTCGGTCGTGAGTTTTGATGTGCATCTGGGTGGTCCGGCACTGTTCGGTCCGATCGGCATGGTGGTCGCGGGTGCACTCAAGGGCGATATCCGCGAGTCATTGCAGAAGTTCGTCACGGTGTTCGCCCCGGCATGACCCGGTTTCACGCGCGCCGCGATGAGTTTCGGCGTCAGCGGTAGTCGGTATCAGTGAGCCCCGTACGGGGGCCAGACCGCACCGAAGGAGACCATCGTGCCCATTCGTCACGACGCGCCGCTGGGCGCGCCCACCTGGATCGACCTGACTTCGTCGGACCTGGACCGCGCCCAAGACTTCTACGGCACCGTGTTCGGCTGGTCCTTCGAATCGGCGGGCCCCGAATACGGCGGCTACATCAACGTCACCACCGCCGGCCGGCCGGTTGCCGGGCTGATGGCCAACAATCCGGAATGGCAGGGTCCCGACGTCTGGACCACCTACTTTCACACGGCTGACGTCAACGCCACCGTGACTGCGCTGACTGCGGCCGGCGGTTCGTCGTGCCTTGGGCCGATGGAGATACCGGCCAAGGGAACGATGAGCATGGCCATCGACCCGTCCGGCGCAGCGTTCGGCTTATGGCAGCCGGCGGAGCACGTCGGTTTCGAGGTGATCGGCGAAGCCGGCGCACCGGTCTGGCACCAGCTGACGACACGCGACTACGGCGCCGCAGTCGACTTCTACCGCGAGATACTCGGATGGCGGACCGAGCAGATCTCCGACACCGGTGAATTCCGTTACACCACGGCATGGTTCGGCGATCAGCAGTTGCTCGGGGTGATGGACGGCAGCAGTTGTCTGCCCGACGGCATCCCGTCCCACTGGACGACGTTCTTCGGCGCCGAAGATGTCGACAAGACGCTGCAGATGATCGCCGACAACGGTGGCGCGGTGCTGCAGGCCGCGGAGGACACCCCCTATGGGCGGCTGGCCGCGGCGGCCGACCCGACGGGTGCGGTGTTCAACCTGTCGTCGCTGCAGGATTAATCTGCGCCGAGGCCGAAATCGGCGTAGTCGAAGCCGGGCACCACGACGCAGCTCACCAAACTGGGCTCGTCATCGCGCGGTCTGGCCCGCTGCCAGTGCCGTGGCGGCACCAGCAGCTGGGGTTGCTCACCGGCCAGGATGTCGCTACCGAGCACATGTGTTGTGCTGCTGGGCCGTTCAGGTCCGATGTCGAGCAGCAGCGGACTGCCCCGATGATGCAGCCACAATTCGGCGCTGCGCACGGTGTGCCATGCGGACTGCTGGCCCGGCATCAGCAGCAGCAAGATCGCTGTTCCGGCGCTGCGTGGCCCGGTGTAGTCCGGCGGCAGTGCAGATTGTCCGACCGTGACATCGCTGCGCCAGGTCTGCCGGAACCAGCCGCCCTCTGGGTTGGGCGCCAGGTCCAGCTGTTGTGCCCAATCGGGCAGCTCGGTCATGCATCTACCCTAAAGTGCGCGCTACTGTCGCAGTATGTCCCGCCTGCATCCCGGTTGGCTGGTTGCGCTGTTCGCGGCGGTGGTGTCGATCAGCACGTGGCTGCCGTGGTTGATGACTAGTGTCAACGGCGGCGGCCGGGCGAGCGCCATCGGTGGCAGCATGGGAAGCCTGGACCTGCCGCGCGGATTCGGGACGGGACAGCTGATCGTCTTGCTCTCCTCGACGCTGCTGGTGGCCGGCGCGATGGTCGGCCGCGGGCTGTCGGTCAAGCTGGCATCGGTTGCCGCGCTGATCCTTTCGCTGTTGATAGTGGCGTTGACGATGTGGTATTACGATGTGAATGTCAGTCCGCCGGTATCGGCGGCCTACGGGTTGTATGTCGGTTTCGTCGGCGCTGCGGGCGCGGTCATGTGTTCAGTGTGGGCATTGGCGTCGTCGCTCTATCGTGACCGGAGCCGTCGACCGCGCTGATCTGTGCACCTGCCAGCCGCTGGGCACACTGGTCGCAGCTCAACTCGCCGGTGAACGCCGCGCCACAAGCGCGATGGGTCAGCAGCACCGCCGGACCCTCGGGTGCGTGAAACCACTGCTGCCCGTAATGCAGTGCGGTGATCAGCACCGGGAAGAAGGCTCGTCCCTTTTCGGTGAGTTGGTAGCGAGCATTCTGCGGACCGTCCTGCCGCGACGTCGTCAGCACACCGGTCGCGCAGAATGTCTGCAGTCGGCCGGCCAACAGGGTGGGCGGTGCGCCGAGCTGGCACTGAAAGTCGGTGTAGCGGGTAGCGCCCAAGAACGTGCACACCAATAAGGCTGCCGACCAACGGTTTCCGAATACGCTCATGGTCTCGGGAAACAGCCCGGCCTGGGTCTGTCCGTTGCCGGCAGCCGTTCGGCGACGGGTCGCCGCCTCGGGCACCGACCGCGGCCACGAGCCGCTGGGGCCCCAGCGGACCGCCACCTGCTTCTCGGTCGCTACCTCGGCGCATGACCGGCACGTCAACAACGGTGCGAAATCAGCGCCACAGACGTGGTGGCGCATGTCGGGAAGCCGAGGGGTGTGCTGGGGCGACCAGCGCCGCTCCCATTCCCAAATCGACAGCAGCACCGGCCACAACGACCGGCCGCGTTCGGTGAGCTGATATTCGGCGCGGACCGGACGCGTCTGGTAGGCCATCCGGTTCAACAGCCCGTTCTGTGTCAGCGCCCGCAGCCGGTTGGTGAGAACCGAATTGGAGATCGGCAATCGCGCCATGAACTCGCCGTAGCGAGTCGCTCCCAATAGTGCCTGCTGGATGATCAGCAGCGTCCACTCGTCGCCGAGCAACCCCAGGATCCGGCCCACCGCGTTGGTGCCTCCGGGAGTTAGTGCGGTCGGCACCTACAATCCGATCGCTTCGGCTGCCGAGTCGACGGAATCCCAGCGCCGCAGCTGCGGCCCAGGCGCCCACGTGGAATGGGTGCCACTGGAAATACGCTCCGGCAGCAGGAGTTTGCATACCGGCCCATCGCTGAGCTGTGCGGCATCGAACACCAAACAGTAGGAGGCATCGGCGTTCATGTCGGTGATCAGCGTGACCAAATAGCCGTCGTCTTCACTGCCACCACCTGGGCGCGGCGCCATCGCGGTTTCGCTTCCATAGATGCCGTCACCAAACGCATAACGCTGCTCGCGGCCGGTAAGCACGTCGTGTTTGACCAGCCCGTCGAACAGGAACCAGCCGGGCTTACCGGTGGCGGCGTAGACATAGCGGTAGTCACGCGTGGCGTAATCGGCATTGATCATGCCGAATTCGGTGATCGTCTCCGACAGCTGTTCTTCTCGCACTGAACCGGTCACCAGGTTGAGCCGCCACCGGTGCAGCCGTGCCTGCATGCGGTCAAGGGCCAGAAAACGAAAGGCCCGTTGCCATTTGGTGCCGGTACCGGTGTCAGCCGGCTCGGGGTCGGCCTGGAAGAAGCCGTCCAGCACGATCTCGTCGCCGTCTTCGTAGGCGTTGACGAAATGCAGCACGAACGTCGGGTCGGCTTCGAACCATCGAATGTCAGCAGTGTGCCCGCGCCGCGGCAGCACCCCGAACCGCGACGGCATCTCGCGATGGAACCGCGCCACGTGTAGATCGCGGGCCAGCAGCTCGGGCTCCCAAAACAGCGGAAAATCGTTGAGAATGACATAGTTTTCGGTGAATGCCATGTCATGTGGCAGCCGCGGCCCGGGCAGTGGAACATCGACATAGTGCACCAGGTTGTTGTCCGCGTCGACGACCCCGTAGTGCATGTACGGGGCGCGCTTGCCATAGTTGAAGAACAGAAGTTCACCGGTCTTGGCGTCGACCTTGGGATGTGCCGACACTCCCCAGTCGAACGGAAAATGACCGCTCCACTGTGCTTTACCAAGGGTTTCGGCGGAGTACGGGTCGACCCGATACAGATCACCACACTGGTAAAAGCTGGTCAGCGCGGTCCCCCGGTGCACGATGACATCGGTGCTCGACGAGTCCTTCATCCTGCCCCGGGCGCCCCACCCGTCGTCGCGTCGGGCCAGCGACGGCGGCTCGGCCAAGCCCGGCCACAACGGTCCGCCGGCGTCGTTTTCGGCCAGGAAGCCATCGGTGCGGATGAAGCGGTTGCGGTAGAACGCTTTTCCCTCGCGGAAGCCCACGACGTGCAACATGGCGTCGCCGTCGAACGGGTGATATGTCTTCAACGCCGGATGCAGCGGATTTTCGGTATTGCGTAGATAAACACCGTCGAGATCGGCGGGGATCTCACCCTCGACAACGGTGAGGTCGTCGGCATCCCATTCGGTGCTCTGGGGTCGCCACGGACCGGTTCGGTACGGGTGGTCGTCGTCCTCGGGCAGCGTGGAAAGGAACTTGCCGACAATCTCGACGTCCACGTGATCAGCCTGCTGCCGCACTGACGACGAAGCTGACCGTGGTCGTGGTGCTACCGCCGAAGTTCAAGGTGGCGAAGGTTTTCGCGTTCTCGACCTGGTAGTCGTCGGCTGTTCCGCTGACCTGCCTGGCCGCGTCGACGAGCATCCGTATCCCGGATGCGCCGACGGGATGTCCGCCGCCGATCAGCCCGCCGCTGGGATTGACCGGCAGCCGGCCGCCGATTTCGAGTTCGCCGTTTTCGATGGCCTTCCACGATTCGCCGGGCCCGGTCAGGCCGATGTGGTCGATGGCCAGGTATTCGCTCGGTGTGAAGCAGTCGTGTACCTCGATGCCATCGAGGTCCTCGAGCGACACCGCTGCGCGGCCGAACGCATCAAGTGCGGCCGCCCGCACATGCGGCAGCACGTAGGGATTGTCGGCTGCGCGGTCCAGCTTTTGCCGCAGGCCCAACCCAATGGTGCGATGCCCCCATCCAACGATGCGGCCGAGGGGACGTGCGTTGGGATGCGCGCGCAGGTAGCGATCGGTGACCAGGATCAGTCCTGCTCCGCCGTCGGTCATCTGACTGCAGTCGAACCGTCGCAGCCGGCCTTCGATGACGGGATTGGACGCCTCGTCGTCGCTGATCGGATCGGGGACCGTCCAGTCGCGGGTTTGCGCATTGGGGTTTCGACGCGCGTTGGCGAAGTTGAGTTCTGCGATCGCGCGCAGATGGATGTCGTCCAAGCCGTAGCGGCGGTCATACTCGTCGGCGACCTGAGCGAACATCGACGGCCACAAAAATTTCGCCCCGACCCCTTCGTGTCCGGTCCAGGCGGCGGCGCCCAGGTGCTGGGCGGCGACGTCGCCGGGGACGGTCTTCTCCAACTCGACACCGAGGACCAGCGCGGTGTCGTAGTTGCCCGCGCGCAGATCGGCGATCGCCGCCAGCGTCGCCACGCTGCCCGATGCGCAGGCGGCTTCGTGGCGGGAGGCCGGCACGTCCCACAGCGACTCGCACACGCTGGCCGGCATCGCGCCGAGGTGGGCCTGCGCGGCGAACATCTCCCCGAATGCGTTGCCGACGTGAACCACGCCGATTTCGGACCCATCCACCTTGGCCGCAGCGAGCGTGGCGTTGACAACTTCGCTGGTCAGGTCAGCAAAGTCGAGACCTTCCTTGGTGAGGTTGCGTGCGAAGTCGCTCTGGTAGCCGCCGAGAATCCACAGGCCCGGGTCCATAACCCGCACGCTACTACAACTAAGAGAGTGACGTAAGCCCGTTCACGGAACGGCGGGCGCGTTGGGTTGACGGAGGAGACGGCCTCGTCGGCTCTCGGCTGAACCGACGAGACCTGAGCGGATGCGCCGGTCGACCGACATACCCGCCTGTTGCAAGAACATTGCCATTGGCGGCGATTGACAAACATGGCCATCGGTGGCTGGCCGAGACCACTCTGCGGGCCATCGACCCCTCGTGATGACCCGGCGCTGGCCAGCTTTAGACCCGATGATGCTGTGGCAGAAAGCTTTTGGGCACAGGTCGGGTGCGCACCCGTTGCGGCCACCAGAACCAGCGGCCCAGTAACGCGGCGATCGACGGCGTCATAAAGGAGCGCACCACCAAGGTGTCGAACAGCAGGCCCAGGCCGATCGTGGTGCCGACCTGACCGAGACCGCGCAGCTCGCTGACCACCATCGAGGACATCGTGAATGCGAACACCAGGCCGGCCGAGGTCACCACGGAGCCACTGCCGCCCATCGCCCGGATGATGCCGGTCTTGAGTCCGGCGTGGATCTCTTCTTTGAACCGCGCCACCAGCAGCAGGTTGTAGTCCGACCCGACCGCCAGCAGGATGATGAGCGCCATGGGCAGCACCCACCAATCCAGTTCAAGTCCGATGAGGTGCTGCCAGATGAGCACCGACAGGCCGAAGGCGCTACCCAGCGACAGCGTCACGGTGCCCACGATCACGGCGGCGGCGATGACGCTGCGGGTGATGATCAGCATGATGATGAAAATCAGGCACAGCGACGCGATCCCGACGATGAGCAGGTCATACATGGTGCCGGTGGCGAGGTCCTTGTACATGGCCGCCGCACCGCCGAGGTAGACCTTGGAGCCCTCCAACGGGGTGCCTTTGATGGCCTCGTGCACGGCATGTTTGACCGGTTCGACACGCGAGATGCCCTCCGTCGACATCGGTTCACCCTCGTGGGAAATGATCATCCGCACTGCATGGCCGTCGGGGGATAGGAACATCTTCAGCCCGCGCTTGAAATCGGGGTTGTCGAACGCTTCGGGCGGCAGATAGAAGGAGTCGTCGTTTTTGGCCTCGTCGAAGGCGTGGCCCATCGCCGACTGGTTTTTCATCATCTCTTCCATCTGATCCTGCAGCCCACCCATGGTCTGCTGCATGGTCAGCTGCATGACCCGCATGCTTTTCATGGTCTCGATCATCGGCGGCATCACCGTGAGCATCTGCGGGATCAGCGTGTCGAGGCGGTCCATGTCGGGCATCAGGTTCTGAATGTCATCGGTCATGATGTCGACGCTGTCGAACGCTTCGAGGACCGAGCGCAGCGACCAGCAGATCGGGATGTCATAGCAGTGCTTTTCCCAATAGAAATAGCTGCGGAACGGGCGCCACATGTCTTCGAAATCGGCCATGTGTTCTCGTAATTCCTGGATGTGCTCCTCTACTAAGTGCATCTTGGTGACCATGCTGTGGGTGGTCTCGGCTATGCCGCGGGTGATCTCGAGCATCTGTTCCATGCTGGTGATGGTGCGAGCCATGTCCTCACCCATCACCAGCATGTCTTTCATGCGGTCTTGCATGTACTGCATGTTCAGTTGCTGGGTGGTGCCCTGCATGCTGATCGCAAACGGGATCGACGCGTGGTTGATCGGGGTGCCCAGTGGCCGGGTGATGGCCTGCACGCGTCCGATGCCTGAGGTGCGGAAGACGGCCTTGGCGACCTTGTCGATGACCAGGAAGTCGGCGGGGTTGCGCATGTCGTGGTCGGTTTCGACCAGCAACAGATCCGGGTTCATCCGGGCCTGGGAGAAATGCCGATCGGCGGCGGCATACCCCTCATTGGCCGGAAGATCGGCCGGCAGGTATTTGCGATCGTTGTAGCCGGCCTTGTAACCGGGCAAGGTGATCAGCCCGACCAGCGAGACCAGCACCGTCGCGACCAACACCGGTCCCGGCCAGCGCACCACGGCCGCGCCGATCTTGCGCCAACCCCGAATCCGCATCGCCCGCTTGGGTTCCAGCAGCCCGAACCGACTGGCCACTACCACGACCGCGGCACCCAGGGTCATCGCGGCGGCGACAGTCACGAGCATGCCGATGGCCAACGGGACACCCAGCGTCTGGAAGTAGGGCATCCGGGTGAAGCGCAGGCAGAACGTCGCGCCGGCGATCGTCAGCCCCGACCCCAGGATCACATGACTGGTCCCGCGATACATCGTGTAGAACGCATTCTCCCGATCCTCGCCGGCGCTACGCGCCTCCTGATATCGGCCGATCAGGAAGATCGCGTAGTCCGTCGAGGCCGCGATCGCCAGCATCACCAACAGATTGGTCGCGAACGTCGAGAGTCCAATCAGGTTGTGGTAGGCCAGGAAAGCGACGAAGCCGCGGGTAGCCGCGAGGTTCAGGAAGACCGTCGCCAGCATTAACAGCACCGTGGCGATGGACCGGTAGAAGTACAGCAACATGCTGGTGATCACCAGAAAGGTGAGCCCGGTGATCAGCTGGAGGCTGCGGTCCCCGGCAATGTTCTGGTCAGCTTGCAGCGGAGCATCGCCGGTCACGTAGGCGTCGACGCCAGGCGGCGCGGGCGTCTTCTTGATGATGTCCTGAACGGCTTTGACCGACTCGTTGGCCAGGCTCTCACCCTGGTTGCCCGCGAGATAGACCTGGACGTAGGCGGCCAGGCCGTCGGGGCTTTGCGAGCCGGCCGCGGTCAGCGGATCGCTCCAGAAGTCCTGGACGTTCTGGACGTGTTTAGTGTCCGCGCGCAGTTGGGCGACCAATTGGTTGTAGTAGTCATGGGCCGCGTCGCCCAGTGGCTGCTGACCCTCCAGCACGATCATCGCCGAACTGTCGGAGTCGAACTCTTTGAAGACCTTGCCGACACGCTTGATAGCGATCATCGACGGCGCGTCCTGGGGATTCATCGACACTGTGCGCATCTGTCCCACCACTTCCAGCTGGGGGACGACGACATTCAGCAGCACCGTGACCGCCACCCACGCGAGGATGACCGGCACCGCCAACCGGTGGATCCACAGCGGCAAGCGCTCCCGCACCGCCTGAACCGGGGCAGGCAGGGCGTCGGTCGGCGCCTCGGTGACGTCGGCGCTCATGCGGGCTCCACCAGGCAGAAGGTCAGGGCGTTCACGCCGCTCGAGATCCTCTCTTCGTTGAAGCCACCGTAGCTAAGCCCCAAGGATCAACCGAAGCAATACATGGCGATGAGTGCCCCAGGCAGGATTCGAACCTGCGACCTACCGCTTAGGAGGCGGTTGCTCTATCCCCTGAGCTACTGGGGCGGGGGACGTCTTCGAATACCTGACTAAAACCCTGGCGAGGCGCGATTTCAGCGGCTTCTTGGACATCCTGGTGCCGTGGTCGGCGTCGCGACGGCGGGCGTCGTGTTGTCGAGTACGGCGGGTGTGAGTGTATCGGGCATGACGATGGACACGCGACGTCTGGGCGTGCGTGGTCGGCGTTGAGTGACGCTCGTCGTGGTGGCGGGCTTAGGCGGCTCCCTGGTCGGGTTGTCGTCGTCGGTGCAGGTAGGCCGCGATGGCGTTGCGGCCCAAGGCGAATCCGATCATGACGGTGAGTTGGCGCAGCGCGCTATAGGCGATCATGCGGCCGCCGTAGAGAGTGCGGTCGAGGGTGTTGTTGAGGCTTTCGGAGTCTTCGCGCCAGCCATAACAGCGGTCGTAGACGCTGGCCCCGTCGTCGGTTTTGACGTGTTGGCGCAGGTGTTCGGCGCGGTTGTAGCCGCGGCTGCGGTCGGCTTCGGTGGTGTCGATACGTTCGCGGTGCACGGTGCCGCACGAGGGGGTGGCGAACTCGATATACCAGCGGTAGCTGGTGTCGGCGTTGCGGCGCGGGTAGATCTTGGCGACGGGGCAGGGCTGCAAGTGTTTGTCCCCGGTGTCGAGGACCTGCCGCTCGCAGATACGGCCGTCGGCGGTCCACAGGTCGTGGGTATCGCCGCAGGCGCAGTCGAGGCGGGTCAGGGCGGTGGGCTTACGGGTGCCGTCGTGGATGGGTGAGAGCACCGTCAGGCCCTGTTTCATGGTGTGGTCGATGTGGGTGCCGCGGAATGCGCCGTCGTAGCAGACGCCGTCGCAGCGAACGTCGGGATCGGCGACGACGCGGTCGATCATGTCGGTGGCGATGCGAGCTTCACCGCCGTAGCCCTTGCCCGCCGGCACGGCGTCGACATCGAGGATGATCCGGTTGTTGCGGATGGCGTCGGGGCGGGTGCTGAGCATGGTGAATTTGGTACCGTATCGGAACTCCTTGTCGCTTTCGCCGTTTTGCACCTCGATGCCGGCGTTGACGCGACGTCCGCCCTTCTCGGCCCACTTGTCGGCGGTGGACTTGCGAACCGGTGCGGCTACGACGGTGCCATCGCCGACGATGTATTGCCCGCGGGCGGGGTTGGTGTGGGATACCGCAGCGGCGGGGTCCAGGCAGCCGATCTCGATGGCCAACCGGCGGGCAAAAGGCCGGAACGCGTCGACTAGCTCGTTGGCGTGCTCGTCGAGCAGGTGTTGGGCGTAGTTGTGGTGCCATCGCTGCGGTGGGCGGCGCTGCGCGGTGGGTGCCCCGTGCTTGGCGGCGTGATGGCGGATCGAGCGCCAGTAGGCGGGGTGGGCCATAGCGCGGGCGGCCTTGCTGTGCGAACCGAGTACCCCGGCCAGCGCCTTGTGCAGCAGGTGCACCCAGGGCGGGTAGTGCGGGAGCCGACCTGGGGTGCCGGGCTCATGGACGGGCAGGGTGGCGGCGAGTCGATAGATGAGTTCGCTGGACGCGACGGCTTCGATGGTGTCGATCTCGAGCAGGGTGAGATCCATCGGGGTCTCGATCCTGTGCAGCTGACTCTGCCCGATCCGCTTGGCGCCGTAGGCGTCGGCCTGGTTGGACGTGGCGGGTTTGCGGCTCACGGCCGATCACCCGACTCGTGCCAGTGGTAGCCGATCAGGGCCGCAGTGGTGTCCAGCGACGACGAGCCGATGCGGTGGGCGGCGTCTTCGATACGGCCGGTGCGGTCGAATTCGAGGCGGCCGGCATAAGCGGTCAGCGATGCGGGGCGGATGCCGGGGTCCTGGGAAAGCCCGGCGCGGGAAAGGATGTCGCGCACGGTGACGCATACACGGGCTTGTTTGTGGGCGTCGCTGCCGCCGGCGCCGGTGCACAACACCGGCGACGAGGCCGACGTAGGTAGTGGGCCGGTGATGTGGTCGGCGCGCTCGGTGAGCACCCGCAGCGACCAGTTGTCCAGCGGCAGGACGCGGGGTCGGTGCTTGTATGACCCGTGCGCCCACACAGTCGCGGCCTGAGCGTCGAGGTCGGTGGCGGTGATGTGTCCCAGCTCGGAGGTGTGCGCGCCGGCCAGAAGCAGCGCGGCGGTGGCGGCATGTCGCGTCGGGGTGCCGTGTTCGGCGAACAGCCGCACCAGGGCGGACTCGTCGTGCGACAGGGGGCGCCGTACCGAGGATTGGCGAGCGGGAACGTCGATGTCGGTGGTGGGGTCATCGAGAGCCAACTGCAGCCGGCGGGCGGTGCGGTAGAACGCCCGAAGTGCGGCGCGCCGGTTGTGCATAGTCGCCACCGCCGCCCCCGACACGCTGCCGTGGCGGGTGCGTCCTTTGGCGGCAACGAATTTCGTGACCAGCGCCGCATCGACCGTGGCCAGCGTGGTGATGTCATGGGCGGCGGCGAACCGGGCGAACCGGCACAGCAGCAACCCGAACTTGTCCAGGGTCTGCGCGGCCAGCGCGCCGTCATCGATCCAGGCGCCGATCACCGCGTGCACGGCCGTCTCCAGGCTGCCGTCAGCCATGGCGGGCCCCCAACACAACGGCAGCGCCAGCTGCTCGCCGGCGCTCACCAAGGCCCGGCGCCTTCGATGACCGGTTGCGCATGCCGCCTCCCTCTGCATCGGTGCATGTATGCACCATTTGAGCAGAGGGGTCCGACAAGTCGCGTCGATGCGACGGCACTGGCGGTTATCGTGGGCGCATGCCGCGCAGCAACGCCGACCAGCCCCCGGTGGCCTACGTGGCCACTGGGACCTGGCCGGAGGCCGAACTGGTCGCCGATGCCCCGCCATCGGCGTCCGCCGCGCAGCACCTGGCGCGTGCGCTGCGCTTTGCGATGGCCGAGACCGCGACGGGCCAGCGCGCACTGGCCACCGCTAGCGGGGTCGCCCATACCACGATCGGGCGCATCCTGGCCGGCACGGTGCTCTGCGACATCGGCTCGCTGGCCCGCCTGGAAGACGCCCTGGGTCGGGCGCTCTGGCCCAAGCATGGCCCCACTCCGAACCGCCGCCGTGTGACCCGGCGAGCGACCGCCTAACCCAATGCCGTCCGTCACATGAGGCAGGTTACATCCCTGTGATTCGATTGCGCCCGTACCGCAACGGCGTGTTGCGCTTGACTCGTGTTCCAGGTTCCAGAAGACTGGGTCTCGCGCGCGCACGCGCGCACGCGTCAGCGTAGCCGGGAAGTGGGTGGCAGGACATGGTGAAGACGCCGAGGTCGTTGATCGACCTGATTGATGTCGCCGTGAAGAGGCATGGCGGTGCGTCGGGACGTCGACTGGCGGAACTCGCGCAGGGCGCAGGTCACGATATCTCGCACGCCACGCTCAACCGGCTGCGGCAGGGCACCTACGCCACCCGGGCCTCGGATGCCTCGATCCGAGCGATCGCCTATCTGGCCGACGTCTCGGAGAACACCGCATTCGCCGCAGCGGAGGTGAGGGCCCCGGCCCCGGTCGCCTACCAGCCGCCTTCCGAAGCCCAGCGGATGAGCACCCGGCAACGCAAGGCGCTCGATGAGTTGATCCGCGCATTCGCCACCGATGAGACCCCGGCCGCCACCGGGGTCGACTTCGGCCGGTTGCTGGCTGCGCGGGAAAACCTGCACGCCGCGCTGGCCAGCGCCGCAGAGCACGAGGGCCCCGAGCGGCTTGCGGCCGCAGCCCAAGACGCAGTGGCACGCATCGACGAGGTCATCGACGCGCTGTTCGCCGCGTCGGCCGACCAGGACGCACCCGATGGCGCACCATGGTCACAACTCACTGAACGACAGGAGGACAGCGGTCCAGCACACGCAGTCGGATAGGCCCGCACGGCGCGCGACAAGAGGGGCGGTGTTGTGATTCCGGAGTTGGACTCATCGCACGGGTTGCTGCCACCTGGCCGATATCGCGCAACCCGAGACGAGGTGCATCAGCGTTTCGTCGACGGGCGCAGCGCACACCGGCAACGGTTATGGCAGGACTGGGAGTGTGCGACAAATGTGCTGCGCCGGCACGTGCACGTCAACGCCGCGTGGCTCTACGGGCAGTTCCTCTCCAATGACCCAGACCCGGAAGTGGTGTCGTGCGTGTATTGGGCCGAGGACCTCGAGCTGGCCAAGGCGCACCTGAACCCGGCCAGCATCAAACTCCTGCAAGCCTTCGCGCAACGCGGTAAGGTCCGCCGCACCCTCGGAGTGCAGGTGGACACGCAACTCGTCGCCTGGCATTGCCAGCCCGACACCAGCACCGACGACCGCTACCTACCCGACTACCTGCAACTGCGAGGCCAAGTGGATGATTACCTCCAGCGAATGCATTCCGGCCCACGGGGATCGCAACCGGCACGTCAAGACGCGCTACCTCGCCAAGGCTATGTGGAGGTGATCGTCGATGACTACCAGTGAGGACGACATCGACCGGATGGAAGCCACCCTCCTGGCGGCGATGGCCGACGACGACGCACCCACCTGGACAACGCCGGATGACCTGTCCCGAATCAGCGTCGAGGGGCTAATCGCCGCCGACACCCTGGGCCGCACGCTGGCGTCGCACGGCAGCATCCGCATCACCGGCGACGGGGTCAGCGGATCGGCAGCGCGGGTGGCCGATGTTGCACGGGTCATGACCGGCTTCCAGCGGCTGGCCACCGCGGTCGGTGCCGCCCACCAGGGCGACAAGACACTGGAGCGCCAACCCAACGCCCTTGTGCGTCGCCGCACCGACCTGTTGCTCACTGCCTCACCGGGGCGCGGGTCCATCATCTTGGCGTTTACGCCGGCCAGCTCGCCGATTATCGAAACCGGACACGGGGACGGCAAGGTCGGCATGTTCGCCGAGCTCGAAACCGACGATCAGCTGCTCGACACCGCGATCGGCGCCACGATTGACGTGTTCGCCGCCGGCAACGACATCGGCCCCGACCCCGCCGACTCACTGTTCGTGCAACAACTCGGCCAGATGGGGCCCCGCACCGCCTCGGCGCTACGTGATCTGTCCAAGACCCTGGACCGGGCTCGATTCGACGTCGAAATCGACTGGCGGCAACCCGCTCGCGCCACCCGCCGGGTAGCGGTGTCCGCGGCCGCCGCCGCCCACATCGCCACCACCGTGGAAAACGCCAACCTCGACGAACAGCCAGTGCAGCTCGTCGGCGAATACCTCACCGTCAGCTCCGTGCAATCCTGGCTAATCCGCCAAGAAGACGGGGAAACCGTCACCGTCAAACGCGGCCAACTCGGCGTAGATGACGTCCGCGGATTCGGACTCGGCATGCGGGTACGCGTCGACGCGATCATGAAAACCGAAACCACCCCCGGTGGCGCCGTGAAAACCACCTACACCGCTCAAGCCGTTCACCGTTTCGATGATGAGCCCGGCTGAGCCGTTCACGATCCTTCGCGAAATGGGTATCGTTTATCAACTGCGCCGCTTTCCGCACTAGCTCGGGTACGTATTCTCGGTATTGCCACAGCCGCCTAGGATCTCTTCCACCTCACCATTTTCGCCGGGTGGTCAAACCATCGGCGCTGGGTGTGTGCGTCCCCTGCGTGTGGCACGTTGGCGCGCAGCAGCATCAGCTGCCAGACCAGACATCGCTTCAGATCTTGCGATCGCCGTGCACAGCTTCCTATCACCCGCTGGTCCATCAGCTGCTGTCTGACAAATAATCCCTAGCCCTAGCCACGCTGCGGTTTCGCGAGCGCAGGCCGGCGATGGCGTGCCAGCCGACTACCACGGCGACCGGCGCGGCAGCCACCAACAACAGTGGTAATGGACCCAGGCTGTCGACCTGGTGGGCCAACCAGCCCTGTATTTCGCTGGCCGCGTTGACTACCGGGTCATCGGCGCCTGCGCCGGTGAAGTGTAGCCGGATTTCGTAGTACCCGTAATAGGTTACGTAGAGTCCGGTCAACAGCACGATAACGCCGGCGATGCGGCCCACGTAGGGCAGAATCCGGCGAAACGCCGCGGCGGCCGACGAGCCGGCTACCGCGACCGCCAGCGCCGCCACCCCCACAGTGACGCTCATGCCGGCTGCGTAGGCCAGGAACGCCAGCACACCCGAGAGCATCGACCCTTGCTTGAATGTCGTGCTGACGACAGCGAGAAACGGTGCGATCGTACAGGATAGCGAAGCGGTTGCGTAGCCTACGCCGTAGCCGTACATGGAACCCAGCCGTGCGGTAGGTGCACCGCCCGCCAACTTGGGCAACAGAATGCTGAGGTCCTTGCCGGCCAGTAGCCAAAATGCCATCGCGACCAGCGCAACACCGATGGCCACGGTGGCAAAGGGCAGGTACTTTCCCGCCGAGGCAATCACCGGTGAGATCGCCAGGCCAAAAATGCCGAACACCGTCAGAAATCCGAGCGCCATCGTCACCGTGGCCGCAGCTGCGCGGGCCAGCGCCGCGCCCCGCGACGCGTCTTGGCTACCGGCGATCACTAAGCCCAAATAGCCGGGCAGGAACGCGAACCCGCACGGGTTGAGCGCGGCGACCAGCCCAGCGCCCAGGGCGAAACTCAGCGCCGCGGTGTCGATCATTTGGCGACAAGCCTGTGGACTCGCTCGGTCAACTGTGCTTCGGGGAGCGTGCCCTTCACGACGTCGATGCTGGCGTCTGAACTGACGAACGCGTACGCGGGTTGTTGCGTCACACCGAATTTCGCCCACACTGCCGCATCGGTATCGGCCAGCTGAGCGAGCCCGGCCATACGGTATTTGTCGACGAACTCGCGCATGGCGGGCACATCGGCCCGTGCGGCCACCCCGACGAACGTCACCGCGGGATTAGCCGCGGCAACCTTGGCCACCGTCGAGGCTTCGCGTTGACACGCCGGACACCATGGCGCCCAGAACCACAGCACCGCCGGTTTGCCCAGCAGGCTTTCACCAGAAAACGGTTGACCGGCCAGGGTTTCGGCGGTGAACTGCAGCTGAGCCGGCGCGGAGGGGTCGCCGGCGGGTGTAACCAGGCCCGGCTCGGCTGTTAGCTGCGAACCACACGCTGCGACGACGATCGCTGCGGCGGCAAGTAGGGCGCTGAGCCGGCGGGGCATGGCGGTTCCTTCCGGTCGGGCGGGTGGTTGGAGCGACAGGGATAATGCTCGCTCTACTATCTACGTACCTAGATAGTAGAACATGGTCGCGCTGGGACGTCGACCTCAGCCGTGGGTGAGCCAGCGCAGGTACTCGTGCGGGCCTGACAACTCCAGGCGGTGCCATAGCACGCTGGTCGGTAATGCCTGGCTGGTATGGTGGCCCACTGCCTCATATTGTCGCCGCCGGTCTACCGGGACGACCAGATCGATGTCTGCCAGCGAATGCCCAATGAACGATGTGTGGTGCTCGCGGTTGAGCGCTTCGGCGACGGCGACAGGCAGCGTCCAACCCAGCACCGGCAGACCAGTATTGGTTGCAGCGGCGTGCGCTGCAGCGGTGGCCTGCTGATGGTCGGGGTGGCCGGTGACACCGCTCGGGTCGAACACCAGCAAACCACGGGGGTCGACCCTTTGTGCGAAGTCGACAACACGGGTTCCCAATTCAGCGGGCGGCGTGTCGGAAAGTCGGCCGTCAGGGTAGCTCAGCAGCTCAACTGTCGACACGCCGAGAACCTCGGCGGCGCTCGCCAGTTCGACGCCCCGAACCTCGCTCAACTCGCCGGCCACGCCGTGCAATGTTGACGCCTCGCCGCGGGTCAGACACAGCACAGCCAGCCGTGCGCCGCGGTCGGCGAACGCAGACAGGATCGCGCCCAAACCGAACGACTCGTCGTCGGGATGGGCAACCACCGCCAGAACGGATCCCCATCTGGGAAGTTCCGTGCTTGTCATGGCTGGGTCGCCGATGCGGGGCATGGCTCGTACGGCAGATACCTCGGTGTTAGTGCTCATCGCACCTCATTCCCTTTCCATAAATTGCGACCGACCTGGCTGCGTACTGCCGCGGTCTCGCGCCCGCTGGCCTCGCCGTGGCGGCCGAGGTGCGCTTCGGCGCGCATCCGTTCGACCATGTGCGGGTAGTGCAGCTCGAAGGCGGGGCGCTCGGAGCGGATACGGGGCAGCTCGGTGAAGTTGTGCCGCGGCGGCGGGCAACTGGTGGCCCACTCCAGTGAGTTGCCGTAGCCCCACGGGTCGTCGACGGTGGCCACCTCGCCGTAGCGCCAGCTTTTGAAGACGTTCCACACGAAGACGATCATCGACACGCCGAGGATGAACGATCCGATGGTGGAGACGATGTTGAGGCCCTGGAAGCCGTCGGTGGGCAGATAGTCGGCGTAGCGGCGCGGCATGCCGGCATTGCCCAGCCAGTGCTGCACCAAAAACGTGGTGTGAAACCCGATGAAGGTCAGCCAGAAGTGCAGCTTGCCCAACCGCTCATCCAGTAGCCGCCCGGTCATCTTCGGAAACCAAAAGTAGACACCGGCGAAGGTGGCGAACACGATGGTGCCGAACAGCGTGTAGTGGAAGTGCGCCACCAAGAAGTAGGTGTCGTGGACATGGAAGTCCAGTGGGGGGCTGGCGATGATCACCCCGGTCAGGCCGCCGAGTAGGAAGGTCACGGCGAAGCCGACCGAGAACAGCATCGGCGTGTCGAAGGTTAGCTGGCCCTTCCACATGGTGCCGATCCAGTTGAAGAATTTGATCCCGGTCGGCACCGCGATCAAATACGAGGTGATGGTGAAAAACGGCAGCAGTACCGCACCGGTGGCGAACATGTGGTGCGCCCACACCGCCGTCGACAGTCCCGCGATGGCCATCGTCGCGTAGACCATGGTGGTGTAGCCGAACAGCGGTTTGCGGCTGAACACCGGGAAGATTTCGGTGACGATGCCGAAGAACGGCAGCGCGACGATGTAGACCTCGGGGTGGCCGAAAAACCAGAACAGGTGCTGCCACAGGATCGGCCCGCCATTGGCCGGGTCATAGATGTGGCCGCCGAGGTGTCGGTCGTAGGCCAGGCCGACCAACGCCGAGGTCAGCACTGGAAAAGCCGACAGGACCATGATCGAGGTGATCAAGATGTTCCAGGTGAAGATCGGCATCCGAAACATCGTCATACCGGGCGCGCGCATGCACACCACCGTGGTGATCATGTTGACCGCCCCCAAGATGGTGCCCAGACCCGATACGACGAGGCCCATAATCCACAGATCAGACCCGGCCCCGGGGGAGTGCACGGTGTCGCTGAGTGGGGTGTAGCCGGTCCAGCCGAAGTCGGCGGCCCCGCCGGGGGTGATGAAGCCGGCTACCACGATGGCGGCGCCGAAGGCGAACAGCCAAAACGAGAACGCGTTGATCCGCGGGAACGCCACGTCTGGGGCACCGATCTGCAGCGGCAGCACCAGGTTGGCGAAACCGAACACGATCGGGGTCGCATACAGCAGCAACATGATGGTGCCGTGCATGGTGAACAGCTGGTTGTACTGCTCGTTGGACAAGAACTGCAGCCCCGGCGCTGCGAGCTCGGCGCGCATCAACAATGCCATCAGGCCGCCGATGAAAAACAGCGCGTAGCAAGTGATCACGTACATCATCCCGATCAGCTTGTGATCGGTCGTTGTCACCAGCTTGTAGACCAGATTGCCCTTCGGGCCCAGCCGGGGCGGAAACGGCCGGTGGGCTTGTAGCGGTGCGGCCTGCGGTGCTTCAGCGGTCATGGTCCACTCCATTTCCGGGGCGCTTCGACGTGGGACATACCCGCAGGGGGATAGTCGCTAACGTGGCGGCCGGTGGGGTTGCTGTGCGGTGGTGTCGCAGCAAGTGCACCGTCGGTTGGCCGGTACGGATCTCATGACGGCATCGGCGTGCTGGCCGCAGCCCGCCCAGGTGGTTTTGCCGCAGTAAGAGCAGGGCACGGATAACACATCAAGGCTCCAGTCGTGGGTGATAGGTGGGCTGTTATCTGTTGGACGCCTTGAGTCGGCCGATCAGGTCTTTTAGCGCCGCTGGGCGCATCGCCCCGGGCTGGCTGTAGACAAGGACACCGTCGCGAAACGCCATCGCGGTGGGCACGGATCGAATACCGGACCTTGCGGTCAGCTCCGGCTCAGCGTCGGTGTCGACCTTGGCGTGCACGACGTCGGGATGGTCTTGAGCCGACTGCTCAAAGACTGGCGCGAAGGTCCGGCACGGGCCACACCACGGGGCCCAAAAGTCGACCAGCACGATTGGGCTGACCTGGATCGTCGATTCGAAATCGGCGTGGGTGAGGGCTTTTACCGGCACCGCAGCCCTCCTTTCGGCCTTGTTGAAAAAGACAACCCAGTCTCACGGTTTCGCGGCTCATTGCGGCGAGCCCGATGTCGCGCCGACGCGTGCGTCGGCGAATTCACAGAAGGCGTCGTATGCGCGGGCGCCGTATATGGTGGCCGGCCCGCCATGCATGAGGAACGCGACCCCAATGGCTTCGGCGGCTTCTTCTTTGGAGGCGCCGGCGCGGGCAGCACCCTTGGTGTGTGAGGCGATGCAGCCGTCGCATCCGGCCACGACACCGATAGCCACCGCGATGAGCTCTTTGAACTTTGTGTCCAACGCGCCGGAAGTCAGCGCGGCGTTGCTCATCTGTGCGAAGCCCTTGTAGACCTCGGGGATCTTCTCGCGCAGCGCCCGGTGCTGCGGGTTCAGCTCGTTGAGTACGTCGTGGTAGTGGTTATGTTCGCTCATGACCCGTTATGATACCGATACCCGTATCGGTATTCAACCCGGTCAGGGTCATGACGCTCAGATACCCCCTAGGGTAGTATCGGGTGCTTACAGGACTTTCAGGAATGGAGGAGTCAATGATCGGCGACGAGGACACCATCACTGCGGTGCTCAACCGGTTGCGTCGCGCGCAGGGTCAGCTCGCCGGGGTGATCGCCATGATCGAGCAGGGCCGCGACTGCAAAGATGTCGTCACCCAGCTCGCGGCGGTCTCCCGCGCCCTTGACCGGGCCGGCTTCAAGATCGTGGCGTCGGGTCTGCGGGACTGCATCAGCGAGAGCAGGTCGGGCGATGCGCCACGGTTGACCGAGGCCGAGCTGGAAAAGCTGTTTTTGGCCCTGGCCTAAGCGATCCCGCGGACAGACCATTAAAGGAACTGACAAGGAGGGTTGTCATGCAAGACCAGATGTCGACCGAACGAGGCGTGTTCGGGATACCCAAGCCGCACGGGTGGCCCATCGAGCGGATCGTGAGTCTCGTCGCCGGGGCTATGGTGCTGGCAACCCAGCTCGCGCAGGCCGTGTGGCCTGCGCAGTCGGGGCGGCTGCGGTTCCTCGCCGGATGGGTGGGCGCGAACTTGCTGCTCAACGCAGCAGTGGGCTGGTGTCCGCTAAGTGCGCTGCTGCACCGTGCAGGGGTTTTGACGGCCGCCGAGCGGGAGGCCAACTACTACATGACGTAGTAGTATAAGTCGTATAGCTCGGGAGGTGGCCGATGAACACCCTTGATGTTTCCCGGTGGCAGTTCGGCATCACCACCGTCTACCACTACATCTTCGTGCCGCTGACCATCGGTTTGGCGCCGCTGGTGGCGGTGATGCAGACGGTGTGGACGATCACCGATAACCCTGCGTGGTATCGGCTGACCAAGTTCTTCGGCAAGCTGTTTTTGATCAACTTCGCGCTGGGGGTGGCGACCGGCATCGTGCAAGAATTCCAGTTCGGCATGAACTGGAGTGAGTACTCCCGGTTCGTCGGCGACGTGTTCGGTGCCCCGCTGGCCATGGAGGGTCTGGCGGCTTTTTTCTTCGAGTCCACCTTCATCGGGTTGTGGATCTTCGGGTGGGGCCGGTTGCACCGCTGGGTGCATCTGGCCTGCATCTGGATCGTGGCGGTCGCGACCAACGTGTCGGCGTTTTTCATCATCGCGGCCAACTCGTTCATGCAGCACCCGGTCGGCGCGCACTACAACCCCGAAACGGGCCGTGCTGAGTTGGACAGCATCTTGGCGTTGTTCACCAATAACACTGCGCAAGCAGCGGTTTCACACGCTATCGGCGGGGCATTCCTCACCGCGGGAGCGTTTGTTGCGGCGGTGTGCGCATGGTGGATGGTCCGATCCCGAAACGGGCGTGCCGCCGGCGCGGGCACCGACACCACCGCAGCGCAAACCGACGCCGGCAGCATGTATCGCCCGGCGACCATCCTGGGCTGCTGGGTGGCACTGGCCGCGGCGGTGGGGTTGTTGTTCACCGGCGACATCCAGGGCAAGCTGATGTTCGTCCAGCAGCCGATGAAAATGGCATCCGCGGAAACGTTATGCGACACCGAAACCGACCCGCCTTTATCGATCCTGACCATCGGGACACAGAACAATTGCGGCCACCTCCACCGCGTTATCGACATGCACTACGCGCTGTCGTTTTTGGCCAAAGGACGGTTCAGCGACGTGCACCTGGAGGGTGTGCGCGACATCGAACAGAACTACGAGCAGCGCTTCGGGCCGAACGACTACCGGCCCAACCTGTTCGTCACCTACTGGTCGTTTCGGGCGATGATCGGGCTGCTGGCCGTGCCGGTGCTGTTCGCTCTGATCGCGCTGTGGCTGACCCGCGGCGGCAGGACCCCGAACCGGCGGTGGTTTTCCTGGTTTGCGCTGCTGACCATCCCCACGCCGTTCTTGGCCAACATCGCGGGATGGGTTTTCACCGAGATGGGCCGCCAACCATGGATCGTCGCCCCCAACCCGACCGGCGACCAGCTGATCCGTCTCACTGTCGCCGACGGTGTGTCGAGTCACTCACCCGGGATGGTGGTCACCTCCCTGGTGATGTTCACCCTGGTCTACGGCGTGCTGGCGGTCATCTGGTTCCGGCTGCTGCAACGCTACGTCGTCGAAGGCCCGCAGGAGCACGACGCCGAACTCGCCCCGCCGGCTCCGCCCGGTAGCGACGAGGTGGCGCCGCTGTCATTCGCCTACTGATTGCCCGTCAGTCTCGGAAGGAGGTAGACGCGATGGCGCTGCAAGAACTGTGGTTCGGTCTGGTGGCGGTGCTGTTTCTCGGGTTCTTCATCCTGGAGGGCTTCGATTTCGGGGTGGGCATGCTGATGGAGCCGTTCGGCCGGGCCGGCACCGGCGACATCGAGTCGCATCGCCGTGCGGCGCTGAACACCATCGGCCCGGTCTGGGACGGCAACGAGGTCTGGCTGATCACCGCCGGTGGCGCGATGTTCGCGGCGTTTCCGGGCTGGTATGCAAGCGTGTTCTCGGCGCTGTACCTGCCGCTGCTGGTGATCCTGGTCGGGATGATCGTGCGGGCGGTCGCCATCGAGTGGCGCGGCAAGATCGACGACCCGAAGTGGCGGGCCCGGGCTGACGTCGGTATCGCCGCTGGGTCGTGGCTGCCCGCGGTGCTGTGGGGCGTGGCGTTCGCGGTGCTGGTGCGCGGGCTTCCGGTGGACGCCGACCACCGTGTCCACCTGTCGGTCGCTGATGTGCTCAACCCCTACACGCTGGTGGGTGGGCTGGCCACCGGCGGGTTGTTTTTGCTGTACGGCGCGGTGTTTGTGGCGCTGAAAACCGCCGGCGCGATCCGCGACGACGCGCTGCGGTTCGCGGCGTGGTTGTCGGCACCGGTGACCGCGCTGGTTGCCGGGTTCGGGTGGTGGACCCAACTGGCCTACGGCAAGACGTGGACCTGGCTGGTGCTGGCCGTCGCGGTCATCGCCCAGGTGGCGGCGGTGGCGTTGGTGTGGCGCCGCGGCTCTGACGGCTGGGCATTCTTGTCGACCGCGGTGGTGGTGGCTGCGGTGGTGATCCTGCTGTTCGCTGCGCTGTATCCCAACCTGGTGCCTTCCACGCTCAACCCGGCCTGGAGCCTGACGATCTATAACGCGTCGTCGACCCCTTACACGTTGAAGATCATGACGTGGGCGGCGGTGGTCTTCGCCCCGTTGGCGATGACCTACCAGGGTTGGACGTATTGGGTGTTCCGGCAGCGGATCTCGGCCGAGCGGATACCCCCGTCGACCGGCCTTTCGAGGCACCCGTCTTGAGCGGAAGCGGTTCGTCAGCCCAAGCACCGCTGGACCCGCGCTTGTGGCGGGCATCGACGGCGGTGCGCCGGTTTTTGGCCGCCACGGTGGCCTACGGTGTGGTGATCGCCGGCTGCGCGGTCGCTTCGGCGATGGTGTTGGCACAGATCGCCTCCCGGGTCATCACCGACCCGTCCACCCGCAGCGTCGAGCGTTGGATGCCGCTGATCTCGATCCTGGCGGCGCTGTGGGCAATTCGCACGGCGGCCCACTGGCTGCAGGCGCGGCTGGGCCAGCGGGGCGCCAGCGCGGTGATCGCCGATCTGGCCGGTCAGGTGCTGACCGCGGTGACCGCGCGCGCCCCCCGGGAACTGGCCGCCCAGCGCGACGCCGCCGCGACGGTGGTGACCCGCGGCCTGGACGGGTTGCGCCCCTACTTCACCGCCTACCTGCCCGCGTTGGCGCTGGCCGCGATCTTGACCCCGGCCACCGTCGCGGTGATCGCGCTCTACGACCTGAAGTCGACGGTGATCGTGGCGGTCACGTTGCCGCTGATCCCGATCTTCATGGTGCTGATCGGCCTGGCCACCGCCGACCGGTCAGCGGCCGCGCTGGCGGCCATGACCACTCTGCAGGCCCGACTACTGGATCTGGTCGCCGGAATTCCCACGCTGCGCGCGCTGGGCCGGGCCGCCGGGCCCGAACATCGCATCGCCGAACTTTCGACGGCCCACCGCCGTTCGGCGATGGCCACGCTGCGGATCGCCTTCTTGTCGGCACTGGTGCTGGAGCTGCTGGGCATGCTCGGCGTCGCCCTGGTCGCGGTCAGCATCGGGCTGCGCCTGGTGTTCGGCCAGATGAGCCTGACCGCCGGGCTGACGGTGCTGCTGCTGGCGCCGGACGTGTACGCACCGCTGCGCCGGATCGGGGTGGAATACCACGCCGCCCAGGACGGCCGCGCGGCCGCCGACAAGGCGTTCGCGCTCATCGACGACTCGACCGGCGGCCCGGCCCCAGGACACCGGACCGTGTCCGCGCGCGGTGCGGTGATCCGCGCCGAACGGCTCAGCGTCGCCGGCCGCGACGGGAAGGCGCCACGCGCGCTCACCGCGGTCTTCGAACCTGGGCAAGTGACGGTGCTCACCGGCGCCAACGGCGCCGGCAAGAGCACCACACTGCAGTGCGTCGCCGGGCTCACGGTGCCGACGTCGGGGCGGATCACCGTGGCCGGGATCGACGTCGCCGACCTCGACCCGGCCCGGTGGTGGCGTCAGCTGTCCTGGCTGCCGCAACGCCCGGTGCTGATCCCGGGCAGTGTCGCCGACAACCTGACGCTGTTCGGCGAACTCGATGATGCAGAAACCGCTTGTGCGGCATCTGGTTTCGATCTGGTGCTGGCGGAGCTGCCCGGCGGAGTGCACACCGAGCTCGGGTGCGGCGGTGTCGGGCTGTCGCTGGGTCAGCGACAGCGGCTCGGCCTGGCCCGCGCGCTCGGATCACCCGCGCCGGTGCTGCTGCTCGACGAGCCGACCGCCCACCTGGACGCCGAGACCGCAGACGCGGTGTTGCGGGCCCTCGTCGAGCGGGCGCGGGCCGGCGCGACGGTGATCGTCGTCGGCCACCGTGACCCGGTGCTGGCGATCGGCGACCGGGTGATCGACGTGGAAGCGAGTCGTTATGCGCCCGCCTGATCTGCTGACCGCGTCAACCCTGCTGCGCCCGCGGCTGCCCCGGCTGGTGCTGGCAGTCACGTTGGGGGTGTTGTCGCAGGCCAGCGCGCTGGGGCTGGCCGGGGTGTCGGCCTGGCTGATCACCCGGGCCTGGCAGATGCCGCCAATCCTGGACCTGTCGATCGCGGTGGTAGCGGTGCGGGCGTTGGCGATTTCCCGCGGCGTGCTGCACTACTGCGAGCGGCTGGCCACCCACGACACCGCGCTGCGCGCGGCCGGCGTCGCCCGCGGCACAATCTATCGCCGGCTGGCCCACGGACCCGCAGACGTCGCGACCCGGCTGCACAGCGGTGAGCTGGTGGCACGGGTCGGCGCCGACGTCGACGTGCTGGCCGACGTGCTGGTGCGCGCCCTGCTGCCGATTGGGGTCGCGGTTGTGCTCAGCGTGGCCGCCGTGGCGGTGATTGCGGTGATTTCGCCGGCGGCCGCCGCGGTGCTGGCGGTCTGCCTGCTCGCCGCCGGGGTGATCGCGCCGTGGCTGTCGGCGCGGGCAGCCGCGGCGGCCGAAGACGTTGCCCGCCAACACCTGGCCGAGCGTGACGTGGCGGCGATGCTCGCGCTGGAGCACGCCAGCGAGCTGCGCGTCAGCGGCAGACTGCCTGATATCGTCGCCGAGTCGCAACGCCGGCAACGCGCCTGGGCCGACGCGATCGACGCCGCGGCAACCCCGGCCGCGGTGGCCGCCGCCATGCCCACCGCAGCGATCGGGGTCAGCGTGCTCGGCGCGGTGATAGCCTCGATCTCGATCGCGCCCACCGTCGCGCCCACCACCCTGGCGATCCTGATGCTGTTGCCGCTGTCGGCATTCGAGACGACCGCGGCGTTGCCGGCCGCGGCCATCCAGTTGACCCGGTCGCGGATCGCGGCGCGGCGGTTGCTCGACCTGGCCCCCGCAGACCAGCCGGGCACCGACCCGGCTCGCCCGCCGGCGCAGTCGCATCCACCGGTGACCCACCGGCTGTGCGCCGCCAATATCCGCGTCGGTCACCACGCCGAGCGCTCGACCCTGGTGACGGTGGACCTGCAACCCGGTGCCCGGCTCGCGGTCACCGGCCCCAGCGGCTCCGGCAAAACGACGCTGCTGATGACGCTGGCCGGCCTGCTGCCGCCACTACACGGCCAGGCCGAGTTGGACGGGACCGCGCTCAGTGATTTCGACGAAGACCAATTGCGCAACGCCATCACCTTTTTCGCCGAAGACGCACACACTTTCGCCACCACCGTCCGCGACAACATGCTGGTGGCCCGCGGCGACTGCCGCGACGACGAGCTGATGGCGGTGCTGCACCGGGTCGGACTCGGTGGGTGGCTGGCCGGCCTGCCCGACGGCTTGGCGACGGTGTTATCCGGCGGTGCGCAGGCACTGTCCGCAGGTCAGCGCCGCCGGCTGCTGCTGGCCCGGGCCATCATCTCACCGGCGCGCATCGTGCTGCTCGACGAACCCACCGAACACCTCGACGCCGGCGACGCCGAGGTGCTGCTGCGCAGGCTGCTCGACCCCGATGGCGGGCTGGTCAGCGCAGAACGGACGGTGGTCGTGGCCACTCACCATCTACCCAACGACATCGGCTGCCCGGAACTGAACGTCAACGCCGGCGGCTACTCCACCCCGCGCCTGCCGGCGTGTGCAACAGTCGGATCATCGTCTGCTGCCCGTGGGGCCTCGGCTCGGTAGGCAGCCCGACCGGGGGTAGCCCGCACTTTGTGCGGCCACCAGAACCAGCGTCCCAGCAGCGCCGCGGTGGACGGCGTCAGGAAGGAACGCACGATCAAAGTGTCGAACAACAACCCGAGCCCGATCGTGCTGCCGGCCTGTCCTATGGAGTACAGGTCGCTGGCGACCATGGACATCATGGTGAAGGCGAACACCAGGCCCGCCGCGGTGACGACCGAGCCCGTGCTGCCGATGGAGCGGATGATGCCGGTCTTGATTCCGGCGCCGATTTCTTCTTGGAAGCGGGAGACCAGCAGCAGGTTGTAGTCTGATCCGACGGCCAGCAAGATGATCACCCCGAACACCGGCGCGATCCAGTTCAGTTCCAGGCCGAAAATATGCTGCCAGACCAGCACCGTTAGCCCGAAAGCGGCACCGAGCGACAACAGCACCGTGCCGACGATCGTGGCTGCGGCCACCAGCGCGCGGGTGATGATCAACATGACGATGAAGATCAGCGTCACCGCGGCTACCCCGACGATCAGGATGTCGTATTTCGCGCCGGTTTGGATGTTGTTGTAGACCGCGGCGGTGCCGGTGAGGTAGAACTTGGCGCCGGTCAGCGGGGTGCCCTTCACCGCGTCGTGCGCCGCGGCCAGTACCGGCTTGACGAAGGAGATGCCGGTGGGGGTTGCCGGGTCCGCGTCGTAGGTGATGATGAAGCGCGCGGCCTTGCCGTCCGGGGACAAAAAGAGTTGCAACCCCTTCTGGAAATCGGGGTTGTCGAAGGCTTCCGGCGGCAGGTAGAAGTAGTCGTCGGCCTTCGAGGAATCGAAGGCCTGCCCCATTGCGCTGGCCGTGTCGGTCATCCGCTCCATCTGGGTGATCAGGCCCGAGAAACTGCTGTGCATGGTCAGCAGGCTGCCCTGCATGGACCGCGCGACCGCGATCATCGGCGCAAACTCCGCGACCATTTGGGGCAGCACCGTGTTCAGGTCGTCGATGTCTTGAAGCAGCGGCTGCATGTTTTCGCTGAATCTGTCCACCCCGTCGTAGGCCTCGAACACCGACCGCGCCGCCCAGCAGACCGGGATGTTGAAGCAGTGCGCCTCCCAGTAGGTGTAGTTGCGGATCGGTCGTATGACGTCGTCGAAATCGGCGATGTGATCGCGTATCTCATCCGCGGTGTGTTTTATTTCCACCATGTGATCGCCCATGTTCCCGGTCGTGTCGCTCATCTGCCCAACCAGGTCACGCAGCCGCTGCATGGAATTGATCATGGCGCCGAGGTCGTCGCTCATCGTGAGCATGTCGGCCATCCGGTCGTGCATGAACTGCAGGTTTTCCTGTATCGGGACCGCCTGCATGCTGATCTGAAACGGTATCGACGTGTGATCGATCGGGCTGCCCAGCGGCCTGGTAATGCCTTGTACTCTCTCCACGCCGCGGGTGCGGAACATGTTCTTGGCGATCCGGTCCAAAATGAGCATGTCGCTGGAATTTCGCATATCATGATCGCTTTCGATCATGAGAATATCGGGATTCATCCGGGCCGCGCTGAAATGTCGCTCCGCGGCGTCATACCCGACGATCGACGGGAGATCGCTGGGGATGTAGTAGCGATCGTTGTAGCTGATCTTCATGCTCGGTACCAGGAGCATGCCGGCCAGGGTGACCAGTAGCGCCGCCACAAAGACCGGTCCGGGCCAGCGGACGTTGGCCGTGCCGATGCGCCGCCACCCACGCCCCTCGACACGCTTGGGGTCCAACAGGCCGAAGCGGCTGGCCACCGCGACGATCGCCGGCGCCACAGTGAGCGCGCCGGCGATCACGACAAGCAAACCCAGCGCCGACGGGATGCCCAAGGCCTTGAAATAGGACAACCGCGCAAAGTGCAAACACAATGACGCGCCGGCAATCGTCAGGCCCGAACCTAAAATAACGTGCTGGGTGCCGTGAAACATCGTGTACCAGGCGGTTTCTCGGTCTTCGCCGGCCTGGCGCGCCTCATGGTAGCGCCCGATGAGAAAAATCGCATAATCCGTTCCTGCGGCGATGGCCAGCGACGACAGCATGGCGACGACGAATGTCGAAAATCCCAGCAGGCCGTAGTGGCCAAGAACCGCGACAACTTGACGGGCCGTGAGCATCTCGATGAAGACCATCAACAGGACCAGAAGCACCGTGCTGACGGAGCGATAAACAAGCGCAAGCATGATCATGATGACCACGCCGGTCACGCCCATCATTTTGAACATGCTTTTGTCGGCGGCCTCGGTCATGTCCGTGGTGAGCGCGGCCTGCCCGGTCACATACACCCGCACCCCGTCCGGTGGCGGTGACGCGTCGACGATCTTGCGGACCGCGTCGACCGACTCGCTTCCCAGGGTGCTGCCCTGATCGCCGGCCGTGTGGATCTGCGCGTACGCAGCCTTGCCGTCGGTGCTTTGCACGCCAGCGGCCGTGATCGGATCTCCCCACAAATTCTGGATATGCTGGACGTGTTCGTGATCCGCCACCAGCTTTTCCACCAAGGTGTCGTAATAGCGGTGGGCATCCTCGCCGAGTTTCTGGTCGCCTTCTAAGACCAGCATGACCATGCTGTCGGAATCGAACTCCTGGAAGGTCTTACCAATCTGTTTGGCGGCGATCATCGCCGGCGCATCCTGCGGCGACATCGTGACCGCATGATCCCTGGCGACGAATTCGATCCACGGCACCAACACGTTCAACGCGATCGTCAGCGCCAGCCAGGCGAGAATAATCGGGACCGCGAGCCGACGGACCGCCCGCATGTACAGCGGGCGGGTGTCGTGGTGGCTGCTCATGCGGCTTTCACCAGACAAAACACCTGGGCGTGATGCCCGTCGGAGAAGTGCTCGTCTTTGATGTCACCGTTGACGGTGATGCGACACCCGATACCGTCGCTGTCGCCTTGGGCCAACACGTTGGCGATGACCGCCGGGTTTGTCGTCGTCATCTCGTGGGTCCAGGGCAGGCTGCTGAACTCTGCCTGTTCGGCCTGGCTATCGACGTTCAAATAGCTCACCCCCCCGGCGGCATGGCGTGGCCCGAAAACCTCGTAGGTCACATGTTTGGTATTGATCGACTCGATCACTTCAGAGCCGCTTCCGTTCCAGGAGAAAATCGCGTCGGAGCCGAATACGCCGCGAAGGTTGATAACGGCGATACTCCCGAGAGTGGCCGCCACGACGACGACTACGGGCACCCAGGCCCGCTTCAGTGGCGCGAAAATGAGGGTCTCCCTTCGCTTTAGGGGCTAGCGTTCGGACGTGAACTTGTTCATCCGTACATTCCCGTCCGCGGGGCCGGGAAACGATCTCAGGCCAACGACAAGAAGAGCTTTTCGAGTTCGGCCTCGGTGCGCGCCGGGCCGTCGGCACTGTCAGTCCCGATGATGCACTGCCGCAACCCGGCCGCGACCACCATGAAGCCGGCACGGTCGAGCGCACGAGAGACCGCAGCCAGCTGCGTGACAACTTCCTTGCAGCCACGGCCCGCTTCGATCATCGCGATGACCCCTGAGAGCTGGCCTTGTGCACGGCGTAGCCGTGTCAGTACCAGATCCATCGCATCGGCGGACGCCACGATCTGCTCTTCGTTCTACTGTCTTCTACAGGCGGGGGTTGCCGCCAGCCACCCCGGACCTCGCTCGATCGAGGTCATCGCAGTTCCTGGGTGAGCGCGCTTATCGCGGTTTCTAGTTGGCGGGTGGCTTGTTCGGCGACCGGCGACAGACCCGGATCGTCGACGACCTCCGCCATCAACCGGGGGTGCATCGCTTCGATGTGTACCGTTGCCGGGTTCTGCGGATCCTCGCGGACGATGACGTTGCACGGCATCAGCAACCCGACCTGCTTCTTCGCCGACAAAGCCCGATGTGCCAGCTGCGGGTTGCAGGCACCGAGGATCAGATAACGCTCCATCGACTCTCCCAGCTTTTCCTTCAGAGTCGCTTGCACGTCAATCTCAGTTAATACCCCGAACCCGTTGTCTTTCAATATCTCCCGAGTTCTCGAGACCACTTTGTCGAAGTCGGCTGCGTCGATGGATGTGCTTATGGCGATGGACATGTCATGTCTCCTTACCCGATAGCGGCGATGTGTGACGGGTAGCCTTGTTGTATACCCCGGCAGGTGTCCACGCATGAAGGGTAACCCATACCGGTGTGGGTATTCAACGTTAGGTGGCGGCACATGCGGGACACGTCGCCGGTGGCAGCCATCGGACGACGAGGACGGCGACTGTTCGGGTTGGCTTTATACCCGCCAGGGTATATGATTGTGACAATGCCGCTCTATGGCCCGGTTCTAGTTTTGGTGGCCCGGTTCTAGTGAGGAGAGTCAAATGGCACGAGTCGTCATCCTTGGCGCCGGTATCGCCGGACACTTCGCCGCGCTGCACCTGCGGCGATGGCTGCCGCGCGCACACGAGGTCGTGGTGGTGTCCCCCAACGCCGATTGGAACTGGATCCCGTCGAACATCTGGGTCGGGGTTGGCCGGATGCAGGCGAACAAGGTGCTGATCCCACTGCGGCCCGTTTACCGCCGCAAGGGCATCGAGTTCCATCAGGCTTTTGCTACCGCGATCCGCCCCGAGGGCACCGGCGACTCCTCGCCGCCGTCGGTGGACTTCACCTACACCGACGCCGAACGCCATGACGAGACCGGCAACCTCACCTACGACTACCTGATCAACGCCACCGGTCCGCAGCTGAACTTCGCGGCCACACCCGGCCTGGGGCCCGGCGGGCACTCCTGGTCGGTATGCACCGCCGAGCACGCCGTCGAGGCGGGCAAGGCCTTCGAACAGGTCGTCGCCAAACTGAAGGCCGGAGAGCGGCAGCGTCTGGTCGTCGGCATCGGTCACAGCACCTGCACCTGTGAGGGCGCTGCATTCGAGTACACCTTCAACGTCGATCGAGTCCTGCGGGATGCCGGCGTACGTGACCTCGCCGAGATCATCTACCTGACCAACGAATACGAACTCGGCGACTTCGGCGTCAACGGCATGAAATTCATCGATAAAGGTTTCTTACAGTCCAGCCGGATGTGGACCGAATCGCTGTTCCGCGAGCGCGGGGTCAAGGCGATCACCCAGGCTGCCGTGCACGAGGTGATGGACGGCAAGCTGCGCTACGAGCAACTCGACGGCAACGAGCACGACCTTGACTTCGACTTCGCGATGCTGCTGCCGCCGTTTCGGGGTGCGCCGCTGGCCGCCTACGACAAAGACGGCGACGACATCACGTCGGTGCTGTTCGCACCGTCGGGCTTTCTCAAAGTCGACGCCGACTACTCGGGCAAGCCGTATGACGAATGGTGCGCCGAGGATTGGCCGCGCACCTACGAGTCGCCCGCCTACCCGAACATCTTCGCCCCGGGCATCGCGTTTGCCCCCCCGCACCCGATCTCCCGGCCGCGCAAAAGCGTCAAGGGAACGGTGATCACGCCTGCACCGCCGCGCACCGGGATGCCATCGGGCGTCATGGCCAAGACGGTCGCCGAGACCATCCGTGACCGGATCAAAAACCCCGACGCTATCGCCCATCAGGCCTCGATGGCGACCATGGGTGCTGCGTGTATCGCCTCAGCCGGCACCGGTTTGCGTAAGGGCTCGGCCGCCTCGATGACGATGTTCCCGGTCGTTCCCGACCCGGCGAAGTATCCGCAGACCGGGCGCGATATCCCGGGCACGTTCGGTGAACTCGGCCTGGCCGGCCACTGGATGAAGCTGATGCTGCACTACATGTTCATCTATAAAGCCAAGGCCCGACCGCTGTGGTGGCTGATCCCCGAATGAAAGGCGCCCCCGTGGACGAGAACGGCCTCAACTCAGACGCCAACACCCGCACCGCCGAGAGCATTGCCGACGCCCCGCTGCCCACCCGTGCGACGCTTCGGATGCGGCAAAACATGCTCGTGCAGTCCTGGCGGTTCACCCACTTCACGCTTAGGATGACGCGAATCATCTTGCGCGGGCATCGTCGCTGATTAATGGCTGGTGTGTGTTCTCCTGCTACTGTCAAGGCCAACACCGCCCCTGCCGTGCAACTAAATGATGGACCTCGTGCCCGCTCATAGTTTTGGAAGTCTCGAAGCCGCCGTCATGGACCGGGTGTGGAGGCGGGGGGACGTGGTCACGGTGCGCGACATCTTCGAGGATCTGGTACGCGAGCGGCAGATCGCCTACACCACTGTGATGTCGACCATGGACAACCTGCACCGCAAAAGCTGGCTGCAGTGCAAAAAGGCCGGCAAGGCCTTCCACTACTGGCCGACCATGACCCGAGAGGAATATTCAGCCGCCCTGATGCGCGATGCGTTGGACACCGGCGGCGACTCAGATCTAGTGCTGTCGTTTTTTCTCGGCCAGATGAGCCAGGAAGACTCGATAGAGGTTCGGGCCGCCCTGCGTCGCATCATCGAGGGCGGGAACCTCACATGAACACCGCTATTTTGCTGGTTTTGCACGCGTTGGCGCTGGCTTGGTTCGGGCCGCCGCTGCTCCGGCGCGTCACCGGGCGTGGTGTGCATCCACGTCTCGCTGTAGCGGCGTGGGTGACGACGGTGACCGCAGTTATCGCCACGTGGGTTGGCGCGCTGGTCATCCTGCTCATCGACGTGTTAATGAGTATAGGGCGGCATTCGACACTCACAATATGCCGGAAGATACTCGGTATCGCGGGCCACTTGGGACTGCCGCAGAAGGCCGGTTCGGCCTTCGCTTTGGGCTTCCTGACAGTGGGCTTGATGGCGACCGCTGTGGTGATCCTGCGTAGTGCTCGCCGGCTGCGGCAACAGCGGTCGTGCAGCCGTCGCCACGCGTCGATCGCCCTGATGATCGGCCGGCCCAGTGACCAGCCCGGTGTAGTGGTGATATCCGCAAGTGAGCCTACTGCCTATTGCGTGGCGGGTCGGCCCAATGCCATCATCGTCACCACCGCCGCCTTCGACCGGCTCGACGAATCGCAGTTGGCCGCTGTACTGGCGCATGAGAGAGCTCATCTGACCGGCCGTCACCACGGTCTGCACATGCTGCTGCGAGCGATTGCTACGAGCATGCCGCGGCTGCCGTTGTTTCCCGCGGCAGCGGATGCGGTCGCCGACCTGTTGGAGATGTGTGCCGACGATGTCGCGGTCCGTTGCTACGGTCCGGTGCCACTGCTGAGCGGATTGTTGGCCCTGGCGGGGCAGAGGTCGGTAGCGTCGTCGACTGCGTTGGGAGCCGCCGGTACTGCAGTACCGGCCCGCGCCGCACGGCTGACCAGCCCGGCGTCCCGCGGTATCCAGTGGCGCGAGAGGCTGGCGCCGACGACCGCGATCTGGCTTGCGATCCTGACGCCGCTGGCAGCTGGGCTAGCTTGCCACCTATGACGCTGCGGGCATCGCGCGTTCCCAAATCGGGAAAGTCACGTTCCCGGCGGTACGAGCTCACCGCCAGAGACCAGGCCTCCAAGAGTTTTCGTCAGGTCCCCTGGGGCGGATCGGCTGGGAGCTTACCGCCAGCGGTCAGCGCAGCTCCGCAATCACCTTGGCGAAGCCGTCGGCGTGGTTCTCCTGCACGGTGAACGACGTCAGCTCGTAGGTGTCGCGGAACCCCCGCAACTTGTCGGCCATGTCGCGCGGTGATCCGCTCAAAACGGCGGGCAACGCCAATATCTCCTCGTCCGACAGCGTCGGCGCATACCTACGGGTCAAGGACAGATCGGGCATCCCCGAGTTGTCGGTCGGCACTGCGGTGATCGCCAGGTTCAACTCGAGCTGCTCGAACCGGTCACCGGCAGCGGCGCGAACGAAGTCGATGCGCTCGGCCAGCGGATCGTCGACCGCACCCGGGTTCGCCCCGGTCAGCCCGATGATGTCGGCGTGCCGGGCCGCCACTGTCAGCAGACGATCACCGTTGCCGGCGATCAGGATCGGCACGCTCGACAGGTGCTTCTTCAGATACGTGGTGACGTGCTCGAGGTAGTCGACACGACGTCCGGCGCTGGGGTACGGCAGTTCGGCGGCTTCGAATTCCTCACGCGCATAACCGGCGCCGAGGCCGGCCTCGAACCGTCCGTCGCTGAGCAGATCGACCGCGGCGACGTCGCGGGCCAGCAGGGCCGGCTTGTAAAAGCACGCATTGAGCACATAGGTGCCCAGCCGGACCGTGGTGGTGGCCTGAGCGATCGCCGTCAGCGCGGGAAACGGTGCCGGCGCACCGAGGTGATCGGGCAGATGCAGCACATCGAACCCGTAACCCTCCAGCCGTCGCGCTTTATCGACCAATGCGGCGCGTGACTTGACCGCGTGGATGCCGATCGAAAAACGAAAGTCATTGCCCACCAAGAATCTCCGTTCTATTTCCAGGAGCGAGCCGCCGCCACCAGCCCCTGCACCAGAGCCGACGTTACCGGTGACAACCCGTCCTGCGCCGGCAGCGGGCTGCGCGGGCTGATGCCCCTGACACGCGGAGGCAATTCCAGCTGCGTCCCGTTGCGGCTTGTGCGATTGACCGGGTTGTCTGGATGCAGGCCACGCAACTCCAGGGGAATCTTGTCGAGCTCGGTGATGACCTGATAGCCGGGCAGATCGATGTGCTCGGCCACGTGGGCTGCCAGTGCGCGGTTGCGGCCGCCGGCCAATAGCTGGGTGCTGCGCCCGATTCGCCCATAGCCGTGCAGCGAGACCGCGACGTCGACGTGATCGAGAAACTCCGCGAGACGAGCCGACTCGCCAGTGCAGAAGCGTGCCGAGGACAGGTGGTGCGGGTAATGGTCGGGATGGCGTACCAGATACACCGACGCGTCGGCCGCCTCGGCAGCACGTTCGGCGATCACATCGGTCATCTGTTCCAGCCCGCCGCCATGAATGGCGAGAAAGCCGAAACGTGATCGCAGCCGACTCTCTTCGATCACCCCGTTATCCGAGAGCAGTTCTGAAAGTGTTTGCGGTGCAGGCGAATTTGGTGCAGTTAGCGGTCGGCGCCAGTGGGCAGGATCCCACCGGCGCAGGAAGTCGATCCAGCGTTGCGGTAGCTGGTGGTGGAGCGCACCGTCGATGATGCGCTCGAGGTAGCCGGGCCGCGGCGGACCCGGGTTGACGCGATGGTCGATGTAGACCCAGGCGGGTGACGGCCCATTGTCGGTGTGAACGGCCAGCCGGTCGCGCCGATAGCGCACTGGCACACCTTCGGCACTGTCCAGGGTCGCGAGGTCATGATCGGAGATCTGCCAGATGACGCCGTGCACCGCGGTGTCGGCAAACGGTTCGACGGTGGCCACCCCGCGTTGATTGATCAGCCAGTCGTGGTTGCGCAACACCGCCGGACGAGGGTCGACCGCGTCGGGACACCGCCGCGCCATCTGCTCAACGCACAGGTTCGACCCATACGCGAAGTAGGCATGATGCCGGTCGGGCATTAGCCCTTCACGGTCAGATAGATCAGGACCACATTAAGCACACTAATCATCAGCGCGACGCCCCAGCCGAGTGCGGAGGTCAGACGGTGGTTGGTGTCGATGCCCATCAGCGTGCGGTTGCTGGTCAGGCGCACCAATGGGAAGAGGGCGAACGGGATGCCGAACGACAGCACGACTTGCGACATCACGAGGGCTCGGCTCGGGTCCACCCCGATCGCCAGGATCGCCAGCGCCGGGATCAGGGTGATCAGGCGCCGCCACAGCAGCGGGACAGACACCCGCAGCAGTCCCTGCATGATCATCGCGCCCGCGTAGGCCCCTACCGACGTCGACGCCAGGCCGGAAGCCAGCAGACCGATCGCGAAAAGCAGCGCAACCGCGGGCCCGAGGGATTCGCTCACCGCGGCGTGCGCACCTGCGATCGAGTCGGTGTCCGTCCGACCCTGCAGGTTGGTCGCCGCAGCGACCAACATGGCCAGGTTGACCGCGCCGGCAAGCAGCATGGCCAGTCCCACGTCCCACCGGGTGACCCGTATGAGCCGGCGACGCCGATGACCCGGTGCCGGATGGCCGTGCCGGTCGCGGGACAGACCGGAATGCAGATACACCGCGTGCGGCATCACGGTGGCCCCCAGGATCGCGGTGGCCAGCAGCACACTCTCGGCGCCGTCGAAGCGGGGTACCAGACCACCGATCACCTGCCCGGCCGGCGGCGGCTCGACGACCAGACTGGCGAGGAAGCCGACCGCGATGACCATCAGCAGCCCGGTGATGACCCGCTCGAACACTTGCTGTCCGCGCCGATTCTGTACTGCCAGGAGCAGCAAAGAGACCGCGCCGGTGATGACACCGCCGAGCAACAAGGGCAGGTCGAAGAGCAGGTACAAGGCGATCGCCCCGCCCACCACTTCGGCCAAATCAGTCGCCATGGCCACCAGCTCGGCCTGAAGCCAGAAGGCGATCCGAGCGGGCTTTCGGCTGTTATCGGCGACGGCCTCGGGAAGTGAACGACCGCTGACCAGCCCGAGCTTGGCCGACAGGTACTGCACCAGACCGGCCATCACGTTGGCCAAGATGATGACCCAGACCAGGAGGAAGCCGAACTGTGCGCCGGCACTGACGTTGGCGGCGACGTTGCCCGGGTCGACGTAAGCGATGGCGGCGACGAACGCCGGACCTAGCAGATACCAGCCTGATTTCCCCGAAACCGGCCGCTTCCCTGGCTGAACCTGGGTCTCGTCGATCACCGGCGCTACTTTCTGTACGGGCGGACGAATAACAGAGTTAGGGTAGACGAAACCTGCTTTCGCCAATCGTCCGCGTCGTCTTCGGCGTGTCAGCTCTGGCTGTAGAGCCCCCGGCCGGTGACCAACGGCAGGTCCAGGGTGGTCCGGATGCCGGGCGGTGCGGCCACCACCGCGGGGATCGCATTGACGACTCGCATCGCGGTGGCGACCAGCCCCGCGTGGTTGTGGTCGCCGTTGCGGCTGCTCAAGCAGACATCCACGGCGTACGACGGCTCGCCGGTGATCTCGATGCGGTAGCAGCCGCCCGGCTGGGCGGGCTGCGGCCAATCGGGGCACAGGTCCTCGCGTAGCCGGGTGACGTGTTCGAGGACGACCGCGGGCGAGCCGTCGACCATCCCGAGCACCTCGAACCGCAGCGCCGCCGCGCTGCCTTTCGCGATGTGCCCCGCGGCGATGTCGAAGTTCTCCGGAGCTGGTTGGCGCTCGTACCGTTCGGTGACCTCGTCGAGTTCGACGCCCAGCCCCGCGGCAAGCTGACGCACCACCGACCCCCAGGCGAGGCTGAGCACGCCGGGCTGCAGGAGCATCGGGGTCTCGTCGATCGGCTTGCCGAACCCCATCACGTCGACCATCACGGTCGCACTGTCATAGGTGGCGTAGTCGACGATTTCCATGCACCGCACCTGTTGGATGTTCTGGCAGGTGCCGGCCAGCGCCAGCGGCAGCAGGTCATTGGCGAAGCCGGGGTCGATGCCGTTGACGTATAGGCTCGAATTTCCGTCCTGTGCAGCATCTTCCAACGGTGCGAGCATCTCTTCGGGAAGAACCTGCCATGGATACTGCAGGAACACCGCGCTGCTGCCGACCACGTTGATGCCGGCGGCCAGGATTCGTCGGTAGTCCTCGAGCGCTTCGGGGAGTCGGTTGTCGGCCATCGCGGTGTAAACCGCGCATTCCGGCTTGGTGGCCAGCACCTCGTCCAAGTCGGTGGTGGCGGCGACGCCGGTCGAGACATCAAGGCCGGCAAGCTCGCCGGCGTCTTTGCCGGCTTTCGCCTCCGACGACACCCACACGCCGGTGAGCTCGAACTGGGGATTAGTGATCAATGCCCTCAAGGCGTGGACCCCGACATTGCCGGTGCCGATCTGAGCGACGCGAATAGTCATGTCACAGGTCCGGGATCGGTAGGTCGAGGTTGGGGAAGGTGATTCCGCCGTCGACTTCGAGTACCTTGCCGGTCAGATAGGCGCCTGCGGGAGACGCCAAATACACCGCTGCGGCGGCGATCTCGTCCGGCTCACCGAGGCGCCGTAGCGGTGTCGCCTTTTCCATCGGTGCGCGCAGCTCGTCGTTGGAGGCGACGATGTCCAGCGCCGAGGTGGCGATCGACCCGGGGGCGATGGCGTTGACCCGGATCCGCGGACACAAATCCAACGCGGCCAGCCGGGTGTAGTGGGCAAGGGCGGCTTTAGCGGTGCCGTAGGCGGCGAAGCCGCGGCCGGCCACCCGTCCCATCGTCGAGGTGATGTTGATGATGCTTCCGCCGCCGGAGTGCTCGAGCATCAAGGGCACCGCTGCAGAAGTCAATGCGTGGGCGGTGCCGACGTTGAACGTGAATGCGTCTTTGAGATCTTTGGTCGACGTGCTCAACAGCGCGTTGGGCATCGTGCCGCCGACATTGTTGACGACGACATCCAACCGGCCGAAGGCCTCGACGGCCTGGCCGGCCAGTTCCGCGGTCACCTCCGGATGCGCCAGATCTCCGGTGACGACGTGGGCGCGTCGGCCGGCCGCCCGGACCTTTTCTGCGACGGCCTCTAGTTCAGATTGAGTCCGCGAGGCAATGACAACGTCGGCGCCGACGTCGGCGAAAGCGAGGGCGATGGCTGCGCCAAGGCCGCGGCCGGCCCCGGTGACTACGGCGACTTTGTCATCAAGCCGGAATTTATCGAGTATCACGAGCGTCACCGTAACAGGCAATTAGAACACGTTCTAGTACGGTGGTCGGCCGTGCCGACACTGACCTCAGGTCGTCGTCCGCGGCGGAATCTCGGCCTCCGGTTGCGTTGCACCGTCTTCGTCGGGACGCGCGGTCCGGTCCTTCGGCCTTGTCTTCGGGTCGAGGGAGTCGGCGCGCTCGGACTGTTGACGTAACCGGTCTCGCGAATCCGCTACCTGCTCGCGATGGGTCGCGGCCCGCTGCTCCAGCCGGGCTGCCTCAGCCGCCTTGGCTTCCGCCTCGGCTTGCGCCGCTCGGGCTCGGGCTGCCGTCTCGTCGGCGAACGCCTCGCGTTTGTCGACGCCCGCCGTCTCGGCGTCGACTTGCTCGCGAATGTTTCGCGCTTGCAGGCCGCGTTGCCGTCGGGTCAGGAGAACAAGGATGGCGATCAGGACAATTGCGGCGATTACGGCTACGACTATCCAGATGACAGCGCTGGTGGCCATGTCAACTCCTCGTGTTGTTAGACATGTGTGCAGGGTTCCCACCCTGGCCGTGTCCGAATCATGAAGTCGCCCGCATGTGCGGAGGCGATCAGGATTTCGAGCTCGCCTTAGCTTTCTTAGCCGGCGTTTTCTTGGCCGCGGTCTTTTTGGCGGGTGCTTTCTTCGCGGCCGCCTTCTTCGCCGGCGCCTTTTGGCCCGCAGTCTTCTTGGCCGGAGCCTTGCCGTTGCCGGACCGCGCCTTCACACTGGCCTCCAGCTTGGCCAGCAGATCGGAAACGTCCTCGGTTTCGTCCAGCTCCTTGGGTTGCTCCTCGGTGGTAAACGCCTCGCCGCCTTCGAGTTTGGCTTGGACCAGCTCGTGCAGCTGCTCCTGGTAGTCGTCGTGGTAGCGGTCGGGATTGAACTCATCGGCCATCGACTCCACCACCTGCCCGGCCATTTTCAGCTCGGCAGGCTTGATGTCAACCTTCTTGTCCAGCACCGGGAAATCGGGATCGCGAATCTCGTCGGGCCACAGCAATGTGTGGATCACCATCACCTCGCGCTTGCTGAAATCCTTGACCCGCAACGCCGCAAGCCGGGTCTTGTTGCGCAGCGCGAAATGCACTATCGCGACCCGGTCGGTCTCGGCCAGCGTCTTGGCCAGCAGCACATAGGACTTCGCCGACTTGGAATCCGGCTCCAAAAAGTAGCTGCGGTCATACATCATCGGATCCAGGTCGCTGGCCGGAACAAACTCCAGCACCTCGATCTCGCGACTGCGCTCTTCGGGCAGCGTCGCGATGTCGTCGTCGGTGATCACCACCGTTTGGCCATCGTCGGATTCATATGCCCGCGCGATGTCGCGGTACTCGACGACCTCGCCGCACACCTCGCACACCCGCTTGTAGCGGATGCGGCCATTGTCCTTGGCATGCACCTGATGGAACTTGATGTCGTGGTCTTCGGTGGCGCTGTACACCTTGACCGGAACGTTCACCAGACCAAAGGCGATGGAACCTTTCCAGATGGAACGCATACCCGACAGTATGCCTACCTCAGCAACCAGGTAAGCGCGTAACACGGGCGTTAGCGTCCGGTTGGCTCGCCCGGCGGCCTGCGTCCGGTCACTTGCCAGGTTTCGACGTGCCCGGCTCCCTTGACCTCGATGATCCCCAGGGCCTTGCAATCGAATTCGTTGCAGACGAGTTCGAAGGTGTTGCGGGTGATCTGGATGATGCCGCTGTGGCCGTGCGATTCCATCCGGCTCGCCATGTTGACGGTCTCGCCCCAGAGGTCGTAGCTGAACTTCTTGCGGCCGATAACACCGGCGACGATCGGTCCGGAGTTGATGCCGATGCGGAACGCGAGTTTTCGCCCGCCGAACGTCCGCGAACCGATCGCAGCTTGCATGTCGAGTGCGAAGTCGACGAGGGCCTGCGCGTGATCGGCGCGCGGGCGCGGCACACCGGCGGCGACCATGTAGCAGTCGCCGATCGTCTTGATCTTCTCTAGGCCGTATTCGTCGACGAGCGCGTCGAAGCACTGGAACACCTCGTTGAGCAGATCGACCAAGTGCAGCGGCGTCATGGTTGCTGCCATCGGGGTGAACTCGACGATGTCGGCGAACAAGATGCTGGCGCTGTCGTAGTCGGCGGCGACCGCACGCGGTTCGGTTTTCAGCGCCTCGGAGATCTCCTTCGGCAAAATGTTGAGCAGCAGCATTTCCGATGTTTCCTGGAAGAAGTTGCGGCGGCCGACGAAGTAGTACAGCAGACCGAACACGACCGTGATCACGGTTCCGACGTTGAGCACGAAGAACCAGGTGACGAACGGCTCGGGCAACATCGCCGGCGTCAGGTGCGGCTGCAGCAACCCGGTCACGACCAGCAGCGCGACGAAGCCCACGATCCAGCGCAGCGTGCGCCGGAGCTCTTCCAGCAGAAGCGATCCCACCGGACACAGTGCGGCCCAGACGATCACGACGCTGGATTGACGGAAGCCGCCCAGCGCGAGCGTCACCAGCCACGGCAGGATCAAGACCAGGAGCAGCTGGGTGAAGCGGTAGAACGCCAGATTGCGAGTCCAGGCAAAGAAGCCCGTATTGACCACCGTGACCACCGAATAGAATGCCGGAATCGCGGCGGCGAGTGGGGCGTGCACCAGCAGGTAGATTGCGCTCCACGACACTGTGAACGGCAACGTTCCCGCGAACAGTACGACCGCGAGACGCTTTTGCAGCGCTGTCTCATTGGTGTCGGTCGGCATAGCGCCGATGCCTGACAGCAGACCAACACACATCGGCTTACCCTCGCCTTCTCGGGGTACCGATAGGTTAGCGGTCGCCTCGGGATCCTGCGGCGTCAACAGCGGCTCGATCTGGCAGGTCAGCGCCGGCCCGGGCGATTGTCAACGCCGACAACAATGCGCCTGCCCGCAGTATGGCGGTCAGCGCATCGGGCCCGATCCGGCGCAATTCGTCGCGGCGATCAGCGCCCAGCAGACCCATCGTCCAGAGCGCGTCAATGAGGCCGACCATGAACGCGTCGCCGGCGCCGACGGTGTCGACCACCTGCACGGCCTTGGCCGGGATTCGCGCTTCGCCACCGGCGAAGAATCCCACCGCGCCCCGCTCAGCCATTGTCATCGCGACGATCGACGGCCCCGACGCCAGCCAGCTCCGGGCAACCACGTCGGGCGGGCGGTCGGGGTCGATCCAGCGCAGATCTTCCTCGCTGACCTTGACCACGTCACTGCGCTCGACGAGACGCTCGATGCGTTCGCGGGCAAGATCACGGTCGATGATCAACGCCGGCCGCACATTGGGATCGAAGGTCACTGTGGCCGACACACGATACGTGTCGACTAGCGCCGCGACCGCCAGGCAACCCGGCTCGTGCACCGCGGCGATCGATCCGGTGTGCACGACGAGTGGGGGAGCCACTTCCGGTGTACCCGACAGCTCCCACGCCAGATCGAATACGTAGTCGGCCGACCCGTTTTCGTCCACCGTGACCCGCGCGGTCGGTGTTCGCGCGGCCGTGGTGCTTCCGGGGACCAGTTGCGTCCCGGCCATATTCGCGTGTTTCGCGATGCGCCGGCCGTATGCGTCGTCACCGATATGAGTCAGCAGATCCACGCCGCGGCCCAGTCGGCCCAGTCCGACGGCGACATTGAGCGGGCTGCCGCCGACGTGCTCACCACGCCCGACGATGTCGATCAAGGACTCGCCGATCACCAGCGCGCGGCTCACTGCAGCAGCTCCTCCAGGGTCGCCCGAGCTCCCTTGCGGTGCAACGAATCCAGCGCCCAGCGGTATGCCTCGACGAAGCGTGGCTGACAGATCAGGTCTCCGAACAAGACGGTGTCGATGAACGCGGTGGGATTCTCGCGTTGCGACTGGGCAATCGGCACCAGCGAGTCCGCCAGCTGGTCCACCACGTCGATCGGCGCACCACGCTCGTCGACGCCTTCGGCATAGCGAGCCCAGCTGGCCACCGTTGCCGCCGCCAGCCGCACTGGCCCGTCGCTGGCCAAGTTGTCACAGACGACGGGAAACAGCCATTTCGGGATGCGATCCGACGAGTAGGCGCACAGCCGGGCAACAGTGTCGCTCACGCCTGAGTTGGCGAACCGCTCGATCAGTGTGCGGCTGTAATCGTGCAGATCGATGCCGGGTACCGGCGGCAGTGTCGGGATGGCCTCGGTATCGAAATAGTGGCGCAGAAATTCGCTGAGCAATGGATCACGTGCTGCGTCGTGAACGAACTCGAAGCCGCAGAGATGCGCGAAGTAGCACAGGCTTTGATGCCCCGCGTTGAGCAGTCGCAGTTTCATCATTTCGTAGGGGACGACATCGTCGACCATCAGCGCGCCCGCCTCTTCCAACGGCGGCCTGCCGTCACCGAAGCAATCTTCGATGACCCACGCGGCGAACGCCTCGGTCAGCACCGGCCACCGGTCGGCGACACCGAGGTCACGCTGGATCGCCGCGGCCATCTCCGGCGTGGTGTAAGGGGTGATCCGGTCCACCATCGAACTCGGGAACCGGGCATGTTCCGCCACCCACTCGGCCAGCTCCGGATTCCGCCGCTCGGCATTCGCCAGCACGACCCGCCGCGCGACCAAACCATTGCTCTCGATGTTGTCGCACGACAGAATTGTCGGTGCGGCGATCCCACGGTCACAGCGCCTGGCCAGAGCCTCGGTGATCAAAGCGAACGCGGGCCCTTCGGGATCGCGGTAACCACCCTCGGTGATGGTCAGCGAGATGATCCGGGTGGACGCCGCGGCCAGCACCTCGAGCGCTGCCTCCGGATCGTCCGGAGCGTAGCGATAGTCGATGATCGAGCCGATCACCTGTGCGTCCCGACGGCCGTCGGGGCTTTCTTGAACCAGCGTGTAGAGCCCGTCCTGGTCACGCAGGACGTCGCGCATCGGCCAGTCGGAAGGCAGTACGCCCACTCCGCAGATGCCCCACTCACGCGCCAGGCCTTGTTGCAGCAACCGGTCGATGTAGGCGGCCTGGTGCGCCCGGTGAAAGTGACCTGCCCCGATATGCGCAATACCGATGCTGAGGCTGCTGCGGTCATAGCTCGGCGTTGCGATCGGCAGCTTTGTCAGCGCTGCATTGTTGAGGTTCGTCACGTTAGGCATGATTGCCCAACTCCTAAGCGGTGAAACTTCCACCTGTCACGGGCGACAACATGAGGACATCAGCGAGAGCCTGCCAGGAGTCGGTTATCGCGACCGCACCGGCTTCGATCAATTCTGCACCGCGGCAGGGCCGTTCGTCGTCTGAGACGAACATCAGATTACCGACGGTGAGATAGCCGGCCGCGACCGCGGAGGTGACGCCGGCTACGGAATCTTCGATGGCCAGGCCCTGGTGGGCCTCGACGTCCATCACCTGGCCGGTATGCAGATACACCGCCGGGTCGGGCTTGCTGGTCGGCACCGGAAGGGAATCTTCCGCACTGAAGCGCAGCGCCGCCGGGATGAGCGGATCGAGGTCAGTGGCGGCGAAGCAGGCATCCAGACGTTTGGTCGCACTGGAACTGACCGCTACCAGTGCATACCGCGATGCAAGCGCCTGCAATGGAGCCAGCACCTGCCGGTCTGGCTTGAGGGTGGCGGCCAAGTGTGCGGTGACCTGCTCGCGCTCCTGTCGCACCCACTGCTCGAGCTCGTCGGCGTCGACGGACACTCCGGACTGCACGGCCAGGTCGAGAGCGGTGCTGCGAAAGTTCTTTCCGACGGCCTGCTTGCGCAGTTGCTCTGCGGTGAACGGAGCCGGCACGTCGAACCTGGCCAGGAACCGATTGATCACCTCAACAGAGGCGGCGAATGCCGGTTTCTCCGAAGGGAAAAGGTTGTCGTCTGCGTCGCAGAGCAAGGTGGTGATCGATGCGGGGTCGAATTGGCGGACAAACTTCAGCGGCTGATTCATTGCAACACCAACTCCCGCGCGTTGTCCCGCAATGCTCGACGCAGTGCGGGAATCGCACCATGCTCGTCGATGTCCGTAATCATCTCGCCGAGGCGCTCCGCAAAGCCAGGAATTATCCGTAATTCGGCGAAGACCTCGTGCTGCAGCAGCGGATCCGGGTTGTTCCCTCCGCAGGTCGCCAAATTGGTCAGCGTTTCTGCCTGCGGATCCTCGATGCGGATTGTGCGTCCCGTGAGGTCATAGCCGCGCAGATATCGGGCCCAGCCGGCGAGGGCCAACATCAGCAACGTGCGCGGTCTGCCCTGGGTGATCGCCTCCTGCAGGGACGGCAGCAGAAACGACGACATCTTCGTCGATCCGCGGCGCGCCAATCGCGACAATTGGTCACTCATCTGGGGATTGCCCAGCCGGGTGAGCAAGGTGTCCCGATAGCCGGGTGTGTTCATCCCGGGCACCGCCGGCAGCAGTGGCTGAATCTCGTCGCGCATGAGTTGCTCGACGTAATCGACGATGACGGGGTTGCGCATCGCTGTGTCGGTGCGCTGGTAGCCGGCCAGCGTCGCCAAACACCCGATCGCGATATGAGTTCCGTTGAGCAGACGGGTCTTGACGAGCTTGTGATCGCTGACATCGGTCACGAACTGAGCGCCGACCTCATCGAGCGGCGGGCGACCGTAGCTAAAGCTGTCCTCGATGACCCATTGGCAATACGGTTCGGTCAGTACCGGCCACTTGTCGGCGATGCCGAACGTCTGCTCGACGAATTGGCGCTCCGAGTTGGACGTCTGCGGGGTGATGCGGTCAACCATGGTCGACGGGAATGCGACATTCCGGTCGATCCAGCGGGCAAGCTCGGGGTCTTTCAACGCGGCGAATGAGACCAGCGCGGTCCGTGCCGCCTGGGTGTTGTCGGGAATGTTGTCGCAGCAGAGCACCGTGAACGGGGCGGTGCCGGCGCGGCGGCGCCGGTCAAGCGCCTCGGCCAGGTAGCCCCACGCGGTGACATAGCAATCCAGACCTGCGACCAGGTCGGCACGCACGTCGGGGTTGGCAGCGTCGAATTCGCCGGTAACCGGATCCAGGAAGTATCCGTTCCCGGTGATCGTCAGGCTGACGATGCGGGTTTGTGGATCAGTCAGCGCGGCACGGACTGCATCGCCGTCGTTCGGTGCGTAGTGGTAGGCGGCGATTGAGCCGACCACGCGGGCCGTTTGGTGGTCATGGCCGCGCTGCACAACCGTGTAGAGGCCATCCTGAGCGGACAGCAAGTCTTTGACGTCGCGCGAGCGAAGACTGACGCCGGTGACCCCCCATCCGTCGGAGATGCCCGACCGTGCAAGGTCATCGAAGTAAACGGCCTGGTGTGCACGATGAAAGTTGCCTGCTCCGATGTGAACGACGCCAGGTTGAAGAGCTGACCTGTCGTAGGTCGGCACGTCGATCCGTGACGAATGCAGAGGCAATGTGGCGTCACTCAGCGGAACCCCAGTGGTGTGGCCCTGGGTGACGACATTCGTAAGAGAGTTTGCGTAACCCATAGGTCGCCGAACGTACCCGTCGTGACGGAAATCGTTAAGCGAGCAAGGTATCGTCGCACCCGACATTACCGCCCTCAGCAGGCGTTTAACCGACGCGGTGAAATACGCCACACGCGGCTCGGCGCGTACGTTTAGCAGCATGAATGCGCCGCGGGTGAAGCTGACCAATCCCGACAAGGTGCTCTATCCCGCCACCGGCACCACTAAAGCCGAAGTGTTCGACTATTACACCGGTATCGCCGAGGTGATGGTGCCGCACATCGTCGGTCGCGCCGCCACCCGCAAGCGCTGGCCCAATGGTGTTGACGAGCCGTCATTTTTTGAAAAGCAGCTGGCGTCGTCGGCACCGGACTGGCTGCCTCGCGGAAGCGTGGTGCACAAGTCGGGAACGACGACCTATCCGATCATCGACAGCTCGACCGGATTGGCCTGGATCGCACAGCAGGCTGCGCTGGAAGTCCACGTGCCGCAGTGGCGCTTCGTCGCGGAGTGGACACGCAGTGGGGAAGAACTCAAACCCGGGCCTGCAACGCGATTGGTGTTCGACCTCGACCCCGGTGAAGGCGTGACCATGGTTCAACTCGCCGAGGTGGCCCGCGCGGTGCGCGACTTGATCGCCGATATCGGTCTCACGGCGTTCCCGCTTACCAGCGGCAGTAAGGGACTGCATCTCTATGCCCCGCTGGACAACCCGGTGAGCAGCCGCGGAGCCGTGGTAGTAGCCAAACGTATTGCGCAGCAGCTGGAGAAGTCGATGCCGAAGTTGGTCACCGCGACGATGACCAAGAGCTTGCGGGCCGGCAAGGTGTTCCTGGACTGGAGCCAGAACAACGGGTCCAAGACCACGATCGCGCCGTATTCACTGCGCGGTCGCGATCATCCGACGGTCGCTGCGCCGCGCAACTGGGAGGAACTCGACGACAAGCGGCTTCGCCAGTTGAGCTACGACGAGGTGCTGACACGCATCGAGCGCGACGGCGATCTACTGGCGCCGCTGGACGCCGACATTACCCCCGACCGACTGACCAAATACCGCAGTATGCGCGATGCGTCGAAAACACCGGAGCCGGTACCCAGCGAGAAGCCGGTTGTCGGACAGGGCAATACCTTTATCATCCAGGAGCACCACGCCCGTCGGCTGCATTACGACTTTCGACTGGAGCGCGACGGCGTGCTGGTGTCCTGGGCGGTGCCCAAGAATTTGCCTGACACCCCGTCGGTCAATCATCTGGCGGTGCACACCGAGGACCATCCACTGGAGTACGCCACCTTCGAGGGCACGATTCCCAAAGGGGAGTACGGCGGCGGCAAAGTGATCATCTGGGACGCCGGCACCTACGAGACCGAGAAGTTTCGCGACGATGAAGTCATTGTCACGCTGCACGGCAGCCGAATCTCGGGTCGTTACGCACTGATTCAGACCAACGGCGATCAGTGGCTGGCGCACCGGACGAAAGACCAGAAGGTTTTCGAACTCGACGGGCTGAGCCCGATGCTCGCCACGGAGGGCTCGGTGGCGAATCTGAAGGCATCGCAGTGGGCGTTCGAAGGCAAGTGGGACGGCTACCGGTTACTCGCCGATGCCGATCACGGCACCGTTCTGCTGCGATCACGCCGTGGACGCGAAGTCACCAAGGAATATCCTCAATTACGTTCACTGGCAGCTGATTTCACAGACCATCGGATGGTCCTGGACGGGGAAGTTGTCGCGCTTGACGAAGACGGGGTGCCAAGTTTCTCCGAGATGCAGAACCGGGTCCGCGCCACCCGCATCCAATATTGGGCATTCGACCTGTTGTATCTGGACGGTCGGTCGCTGCTGCGCGCCAAATACCGCGATCGCCGCCGCCTGCTGGAAACGCTGGCCACCGGCACCAATCTCATCGTTCCGGACTTGCTGCCCGGCAATGGTGATCAAGCACTGGAATATTCGCGCAAACATCGCTGGGAGGGCGTCGTCGCCAAAAAGCGCGATTCCACCTACCAGCCGGGCCGTCGCTCGTCGTCGTGGATCAAGGACAAGCACTGGAATACGCAGGAAGTCGTCATCGGCGGCTGGCGCGCCGGCGAGGGTGGACGCACCAGCGGTATCGGTTCCCTGCTGATGGGCATACCCGCCGACGGTGGGCTGCACTTCGCAGGGAAGGTCGGCACCGGTTTCACCGAACACGCCCTGGCCACTCTGAAGAAGACATTGGCGCCGTTGCGCACCGACGAATCTCCGTTCAACACACGGCTTCCCACTCGCGACGCCAAGGGAGTGACATTCGTCGAGCCGACGCTGGTCGGTGAGGTCCGCTACAGCGAATGGACATCGGACGGCCGGCTGCGTCAACCCAGCTGGCGCGGTCTGCGGCCCGACAAGTCGCCGGACGAGGTGGTGCGGGAATGACTACCCCGCGGTACGCAGCGCAGCCTCGACGCTCGGGCGGACTGTAAGAAGGTCCTGCAGTTTGGCCGCCGCGGTCATGCGGCGCACGATCGCGGCCTGGCTCACCACAACCAGATCGGTCCCGCGCCGCCGGCACTCCGCCGCCTCCTCCGCCAGAGTCCGCAGCCCGCCCCAGGAGATGAAGTCCAGCCGGCTGATGTCGGCGATCACTGGCCCCGGTGAGCTGACGTGGGCAGCTGCCTCCAGCGTCGCTCGGCGCCAGATCGGCAAGGTGTAGGCGTCTACTTCACCGATGGCGTGGACGATCACGGCAGAACCGTGGTGTGCGAGGTCGACCTGCAGCCGCGCGGCGGTATCCGATAGTTCTTCGATGACAGTGCACATGAGGCAGCTCCAGAATGTTCTGGTGTGAGTTGGCGCTGCCCTGCCCTGTCGAAGACAGACTGATCTTGCATTTTTAGCACGAACACGGTGGTCTGTCTAAAGGTGCTTCTGGGGAGGTGCAGCGTGGACGATCAGGTGTATTCGCTGGCACACGAGCTGGCTGAGGTCGGCCGGCTGAGCGAGGACGAAAATGTGACCATGGTGCTCGAGCGGCTGGTCGGGCGTGCGGCGCGCACCATCCCGGGGTGTGACCACGTGACGATCACCGTAGGCGCCGGGGAAAAGCTCGAGACGGTTGCCGGTGCCGAGGTCACCTCGCTGTGCCATTCGCTGTCCGAAGCAACGCCGTGGCCTGGGCCGATCTTCGACGCGGTGCGCTATCGCGAGCCGCGCCGGGTCGACGACGCGGACACCGAGCAGCGTTGGCCGGGCTTTTCCGACCGGATGCGCGAAGCCGGGTTCCACAGCTGCCTGGCGCTGCCGATGCCCGTGCGACGCCAGCCGCTGGTGGGGTTCACCTTGTTTTCCCGCCGCCCGCATCAGTTCACCGATCAGGCACTGGACTTGGTGTTGCTGTTCGCGCTGCACGCGGGCACCGCGTTTGACAATGCGTCGTTGTACAACGACGCCCGCCAGTTGATCGATCATCTGCACGGCGCCCTGGCGACCCGCGAAGCCATCGGCCAGGCGCAGGGCATATTGATGCGGCGATTCTCCTGCGACGCCAACACGGCATTCGGGCAGTTGCGCCGAATATCTCAGGAGCGGAATATCAAACTGCGGGAAGTAGCGCTCAATATGGTCGACGCGCAGAAGCACGGAAAGCTTGACTCCTTCCTGCCGGACTGGCCCAACTCCCGCGCTACTGCGCAATAGCGGGCGAATCGACATGCGGTGGGTGACATATCTCGGTTCAAATGGAGACACAGCCGACGAGCGCACCGGGGTGCTCTGCGGTGATGCAATCCATGTGATGCCGCCGGGCGCGACGTTGCTCGAGTTGGTCGGGCGCGGCGCCACCGGATTGCAAGAAGCGGGCCAGGCGGTGTTGCATTCGCCGCATACCGTGGTGCGATTGAACGAGGTGACGCTGCTGGCGCCGATCCCGCGCCCGCCGTCGATCCGGGATTCGCTCTGCTTTTTGGACCACATGCGCAACTGCCAGGCCGCGATGGGCGGCGGCCGGGGACTCAAAGACACCTGGTACCGCATCCCGGCGTTCTACTTCGCCTGTCCCTCGACGGTTCTCGGACCGTATGAAGACGCTTCCACGGCACCCGGAAGTGCCTGGCAAGACTTCGAATTGGAGATCGCGGCAGTAATCGGCAGCGCAGGCAAAGACTTGTCGGTCGAGGAGGCGGAGCAGGCGATCATCGGCTACATGATCTTCAACGACTGGTCGGCACGCGACCTGCAGCAGTTGGAAGGCCAACTGGGCATCGGTCAGGCCAAGGGCAAAGACAGCGGCGTGACGCTAGGTCCCTACCTGGTCACGCCTGACGAACTCGAGTCCTACTGCCGCGACGGCAAACTCAGCCTCGACGTCACTGCAATGGTCAACGACACGGTGATCGGTTCGGGCTCGACAGGCTCGATGGACTGGAGTTTCGGTGAAGTGATCTCCTACGCCTCGCGCGGCGTAACCCTTACTCCCGGTGACGTTTTCGGCTCCGGCACCGTTCCGACGTGTACGCTCGTCGAGCACCTCGACCCGGCGAACCCAGAATCGTTCCCCGGCTGGCTGCACGACGGCGATGTCGTCACGCTCAGAGTCCAAGGGCTGGGCGAAATCCGCCAAACCGTCCGCCACACGCCCGCACCGCACCCCCTGCCGCCACGGCCCGACCCGCAGGCCACGGCCAGCACACGCGTCAACCGGGCGCCAGCGAAGGTGCCCTATACCCGCGGACTGCACGAGGTCGCTCCGCGGGTGTGGGCATGGATGCTGCCGGACGGCGGATACGGCTGGAGCAACGCCGGATTGGTCGCGGCCGATGGTGCGTCGCTGCTCGTCGACACCCTCTTCGACCTGCCGCTGACCCGTGAAATGCTGACCGCGATGAAGCCGATCACCGCTGCCGCTCCGATCACCGACGCGCTGATCACCCACTCCAACGGCGACCACACCCACGGCAACCAACTGCTGGACCGCTCGGTGCGAATCATTGCCGCCAAGGGCACCGCCGAGGAGATCGCCCACGGGATGGCCCCCGAAATGCTGGCGATGACCCAAACCGTCGACCTGGGCTCGGTCGCAACGCGGTATCTGCGAGACCGCTTCGGGCCCTTCGACTTCAGCGGCATCCGGCTGCGGAACGCCGACCAGACTTTCGACGACGAACTGACCATCGACGTCGGTGGACGGGAAGTGCGGCTGCTGAACCTGGGACCCGCCCACACCGCAGCCGACTCGGTCGTGCACGTGCCAGACGCAGGCGTGCTGTTCGCCGGTGATCTGCTGTTCATCGGCTGCACGCCGATTGTGTGGGCCGGTCCGATCGCCAACTGGGTGGCGGCCTGCGACGCGATGATCGCGCTAGACCCGGCGACGGTGGTCCCGGGCCACGGCCCGGTCACCGACCTGGATGGTATCCGCGCGGTTCGCGGGTATCTCGTCCACGTCAACGAGCAGGCCCAGGCGGCTTGGCGCAACGGCTTGTCGTTCGCGGAGGCGGCCGACGCCATCGACCTCGGCGGGTATGCGGACTGGCTGGACGCCGAGCGCGTCGTCGTCAACGTCTATCAGCGTTATCGCGAACTCGACCCGGGCACACCGCAACTGGAGCCGATGGCGCTATTGGCCATGCAGGCCGAGTGGTCCGCCAAACACAACTGACGGTCAAGGCAACAACGGCAACCGCCACAACCGCGTAGCCGGATCCAGCAGATAAAACCGCGTCGCGGTCAGTCGCACAATACGCAGCGTGCCGCTGATCAGGACGGCCGCCAGCGTCAGGGCCACCACGGCGGTCAGCAGCGACGCCCACATGTCGCGCGGGCCGGCGGTCATCACGTCGAACCATACGTCGCAGATCAACAAGATCCCGGTGGTGAACGCGGACAAGATCAAGATCTGGCGGCGCAGGAAACCGAGCACGGCAGTCGCGGCCATGAACAGGACCAGCAGAGTGTCGAATCCCACCCAGGTCGCTGGCCAATTATGGGCGACGTATGTGTCGGGCAGGGTGAAGGCGAGATAGACGATCCACGGAATCAGTCCTGCCGCACCGCTGATCATGAGTCCGAGCCGGATTCGACGGTCTCGCTCGTATTCTGTCGGAGGGGCCAGCTCGGCAAGAGGGCGCTGCAGCCGGCGGACCAACTCACGACGCTCGGCCAAGGACATCGCGGCGATAGCGGTATCGGAGAGAATGTTCTCAGTCATTGGCCGCCTTTCTTAGGTCGTTAACCCTTGATGCCACCGTAGGTCGTCAGTCGCCTACGGTTCCGGTATGGCTGCTGTGGAAATGGAACGCCTCGAGGACAACATCGCTTGCGTCACGCTGAATCGGCCGGAACGCCTCAACGCGATCGACGGGTCACTGCTCGACGGCATAGACGACGCCCTGGACCAGCTCAGCGTGGGCGAGTACCGGGCGGCGATCCTGACCGGCGCGGGCCGCGGCTTTTGCGCCGGCGCCGACCTCAGCGGCACGGGTGAGCCCTGGACAGCGCCGGCCGCAGCCGAGTTCAAGACCAGCTACGACGGCCAGGTCCGGCTGGCCGATCAACTGACCCGGCTCTACGAGTTGCCCATCCCGGTGATCGCCGCGGTCAACGGGGTGGCCGTCGGCGGCGGGTTGGCCTACGCGTTGCATTGCGACATTCGGATCGCATCCGACGCGGCCCGGTTCGGGTCGGTATTCATCAAAGCCGGATTCTCCTCGATGGACATGGGCACCAGCTATCTGCTGCCCAAGATCGTCGGAGCGGGCGTGGCCCGTGAACTGATGTTGACCGGCCGGATCATCGATGCGGCCGAGGCTTATCGGATCACTTTGGTCCATGAAGTCGTGGCACCGGACGCGCTGACCGAGACAGCGCTGGGGATGGCGCGCTCGATCGCCGCGAACAATGCCTACGGGGTGTGGCAGACCAAGATCGGGCTGAACGCCGCGCTGGACGCGCCCAGCCTGCGGCACGCCAAGGAGATCGAAAACCGCACCCAGATCATCAGTGGATTCACCAACAATCCGGTCGAAGCGGCCAGGGCGCACCGCGAGAAACGGACCGCGAATTGGGATCCACTGTAACGGTTATACTTTCGCTATCACTTTCTCGGCGAACTTCTCCAAGTTACGGATCTTGGTATCCAGCGGCTCGGTGTCGGGTCCCTTGATGTAGGGGACCCGGAAACCGACGATGACGTCGGTGACACCCTTGTCCTCCAACCGCTTGATCCCGTCGACAGTGAACCCATCGGCCGAGATCACGTGGATCTCAAACGGGCCATCGTTGCCCTGTTCGTCGCGAAATCGCTTGAGCCGCACAATCAAGTCGTCGAGGTCGGCTGGGTCACCGCCGCCGTGCATCCAGCCATCAGCACGTGCCGCCCGCCGCAAAGCGGCATCGGCATGCCCGCCAACCAGGATCGGGATCGGTTTGGTGGGTGCCGGGGTCATCTTGGTCTTGGGGATGTCGTAGAACTCGCCGTGGAATTCGAAGTAGTCACCGGTGGTGAGTCCGCGCACAATCTCGATGCATTCGTCAATGCGCTTGCCGCGCTTCGCGAACGGGACACCCATCAGCTCGTAATCGTCGGGCCACGGGCTGGTGCCCACGCCCAGCCCTACCCGGTTGCCGATCAGCGCCGCCAGCGAGCCGGCCTGTTTCGCCACCAGAGCCGGCGGCCGGATCGGCAGCTTGAGCACGAAGAAGTTGAACCTCAACGTCGTCGTCACCGCGCCCAAAGCGGCGGTCAGCACGAACGTCTCGATGAACGCCTTGCCGTCCAGGAACTCGCGGTTGCCGTCGGGCGTATACGGATACGTCGAGTCGGACTCGTAGGGATAGGCGATGCTGTCCGGAATAGTCATGCTGGCATACCCGGCTGCCTCGGCAGCCTTGGCCAACGGGACGTAAAACGTCGGATCCGTCATCGCCTCGGCATAGCTGAACCGCACACCGCCTCCAGTCCTGGGAATCGCAAGTCGTCAACCGAATACTAGAACCTGTTACAACGGGCAAAGGGCAGAGCTGACGTGGCGTGCAGTAGTTGCCTCAGCGGTTCAACACAGATGCGGTGCAGGCATTCGAACTGCTCAAGCGGTTGTCGCAGGACTCGAACACGCCGGTGGCGGCAGTCGCGCGGGGGCTCGTCGAATCAGCGCACCTGAGTTGACGGCGGGTCAGAGTTGGTTCTCCGGACCGACGAGCGCCCACACTGCCTTCCCGGACTGCCTCGGTGTGCAACCCCAGGAACGGGATGCTGCGGCCACGATCGCCAGTCCGGATACTCGATTGCCGTGGGCCGGGTCTTCACGAAGTACTGCCAAGGTCCGGCAGGTGTCGTGCACCGTGATGGTGACCGTCACGCCATTCGTTTCCAGCTCCAGGATCGCCGAGCTGTCGGTGTGTTGGAGCACATTCTCGACGAACACGTTGGCGATCACCGTCGCGGCCGGGATGAGTTCAGCTTGTGACCAGGCCCCCAGCCACTCAGCCACCAGCTGGCGGGCGCAACGCAGGCTGCCAAGTGAGGCCGGCAGCTCCCGGCGGAAACGGCGGCGAAATGATCGATCGTTGCCGAAACGAAGCGCGTGCAGGGCAGCCTCGACCGTTGGATATACCGGCACATGGCGTGTGACGCCGCTTCGGGTAATAGCGGCTCGTATGCCGTCATCCGCACATGCCAGGACTATCGGCACGTCGGGCCAGGTGCGGACGTGCCAGCGTGCACTGCTGAACGCCGACCACGCCGAGGGGGCCGGGACCTCCAGTGAAGTCACATCGACAACGACTGCGCGCAGTTCGCCCAGGGCCGCCTCGATGATCGAGTCCCGCAGCTTCAGATAAGTGCTGCTGTCCAGCACACCGTCGACGGTGGCCAGCGATGCATATTGCGTGGTGGCCGCGCAAATCATCAATTGACCGGTCTCCCTGGACAGGATGCCCCTCCCAGATAGCTCACACAACGCTGAATGCAACGCGTTTTAACCGGGGCCACGCCCCGAGTGACCACTTCGCCTTGCTCCTGTCCGGCAAGTACCCCTTAGAAGGCGTAGTCAATCGTGTCAGCGACTCCCATCACGTCAGCCAGCCGCGCGCGGAGACAATTTACAACTGAGCCGTAGTGACTTCGAGACCGTCCAATGCGAAAGGCGGGGCGCCTACGCCGAGGATCGAGTGCGTACCCTGCGATGTCTCCTCGGTAATGCGTGCGGCCGCGCTGCGCTCGCCGATCGCCAGGACCACTGCCCCGGCCTGCTTGCCGAGATCGGTCGGCACTCGATTGTAAATAGTTCCCTGCCAGTGGTATTGGCCGTCGATCGGATCGACGTGGCCGGTCAGGTGAACGCGTACCTCGCGGCAGGCGCCGGCGATGGTCAGCGTCGCGGGGCCCTTATAGGTTTGGCCGTCTATTCCGGCGCGGGACAACTCGAATGCTGATGCCACCAGACGACGCCGCCTGCAGCGCAGGTAGACGTGTTCGTTGAACGTCTGCGCACTGCTGCGGCGCACCTCGATGCGGGTACTGCCGCTGCGGTTCATCAATTGCAGGCATTTGGCGACGTGGCGTTCGGTATTGGATGCGGCGGCCAGGAAGTAGTTGGGGAAACCGTGCATAGCGATACCGAGGTAGGGCTCCATGCCGTCCTGCCAGGCCTGTTGGATGCTGAGTCCGTGAGCGCCGATCAGCGTGTCTGCCGGGAGCTGCGCGGGAACCGTGAAACCGGTGCCGTAGATAATCGCGTCCACGTCATAGTGGGCGCCATCACAGGTGCGGATGCCCGACGCGGTGATGACGTCGACGGGGGAGCGCACCGGTTTGACCGATGTGCGCCGCCATCGCCGGCGGGGCGTGCGGATGATCCGCCGCGGTGAATGGGGGAAGATCTCGACCGACGCCGCCGATGTGATCAGTCGGCCGATCCACTGCCCGGCGGCCGAGTCGGCGCCAATGACCGCCACCCGTTTACCGGCTGGCTCGAACTGAGTATCGCCTGCAGCTGCCGCGAATGCCAGTCCACCAAAGTCGTTGCGCCCGGGCAGGTCTGGAATCCACGGGACGAAGGGCGATGCGCAGCCGACGACAACCCGGCCACGGCATGTTTCGCCGCCACTGGTGGTCAGTGTCCAGGTGGCGGCGTCGTCGTCGAATACCGAACTGACGACTTCTCGGTCCACGAGCGTGAAATCAGCGATACCGGCGTTGCGCAGTTGCGTGGCGGCCGTCGCGTCGCCGACGACGACGACCTCTGGGAGGTTACTGATCACAGGAACTTGCTGCGCGTCCAGCCGCGCCGGGCGATCCGGCCCATCAGACCCACCTCGGTCAGAAACGCCGCCAACGGCGCGAAACCGGCCACTTGAATTTCGTGACGGTGCGGGCTGTTTCGTGCAGTGTTGCGCGCCCGTCGCGCATCCAGGCCCGCCCGCGCATAGGGCACCGGGTTGGTGAACAAGTAGCGGAAGAACCATCCGCCCAGGCCGTTGACGTTGGCAACCAGCCACCGGTTGAGCCGCCCCATGTGCGGCACCCGCTTGCGCAGCCCGTCGCGCGCGAACTGGATGTGGCGGGCTTCTTCGGTGACGTGAATTCGCATCAGCCGCTGGATCATCGGCTGCAACTCGGGGTCGTCCATCATTTGTCGCTGCAGTGAGTCGAAAATCTCTTCGCCGATCAGCGCCGCCACCCACAGCACCGGCCCGCGGAAGAACAGCGGCAAGATGTTGATCACCATGCGCTGGTACAGCCGGGGACGCACCGGCCTGGCGCCCACCCGTTCGATGGCCTTACCGAACATCACCATGTGCCGGGTTTCGTCACCGAGTTCGGTCAGGGCGTAGTGCGACGACCGGGTGGTCGGGTCCGCGTGAATGAGTTTGCGCAGCAAGGCCTGGTTGAGCATGTTCTCGAACCAGATGCCCGCCGACAGCGTGTTGACCAGTTCCTGGCGGGACAGCTCGATGCGCTGGGCGCGCGTCATCTCTTCCCACATCGGCGTGCCGTAGAGCGACACGATTTTCGGCGGGAGAAAAAACTTGTCCGGGTCCAGCGGGGCGTCCCAGTCGATGTCGACGACGGGCGCATAGGACTTCTTGACCGAGCCTTTGAGCAACCGCTCGGAGAATTCCTCACGACCGGGCCCGGCCGGCTTCAACGCAGTAGTCATGGGCGCCGCTCCTCCTCGCTTCGCTCTGAATCAGACGGTAGGAAGCGCGCAAGAAGATGTCAATACCCAGGGTATCGGATACTGGTGGTCTCGGCTATTTACTGCGGTTAAGCTTTCCTGGCGATGGGCAAGCGGCACATTCACGTCATCGGGATCGGTGCCGGAGATCCCGGTTATCTGACCGTGCAGGCGATCGAGGCACTCAACGACACTCAAGTGTTCTTCGCGATGGACAAGGGTGCTGCCAAAAGCGATCTGATGGCGTTGCGTCGAAAAATCTGCGCACGGTTCATCCGTGAGCCGGGGTATCGATTCGTCGAGTTGCCCGATCCCACGCGTTCCGCGGACGGCGATTATCGAGGCGCGGTGTCGGACTGGCACGCGGCCCGCGCGCGGCTCTGGTCAGCCGCGATCGCGTCTGAACTCGGTCCCGACGACGTCGGTGCGTTTCTGGCCTGGGGTGACCCGTCGCTCTACGACAGCACGCTGCGCATCCTCGACACGGTCGCTGCCGAGGCCGACATCAGCTACGACGTCATCCCGGGCGTCACCGCCGTGCAGGCGCTGACGGCACGGCACCGCATTCCGCTCAACGATGTCGGCGAACCCGTGCTGATCACCACCGGCCGACAGCTTCGCGCCCATGGGCTGTCCGGCTCGGCAGTTGTCATGCTCGACGGCGAGTGCTCGTTTCTCGCCTGTCCGCCAGCGACCCGGATCTGGTGGGGTGCCTATCTGGGCACGGAAGATGAGCTGCTGATATCGGGCACGGTCGGCGAGGACGGCGAGCAGATCGCATCGCTGCGCGCCGAGGCCCGGGCCCGCCACGGCTGGATTATGGATACCTATTTATTGCGCGCCGCGGAGTAGGTTCCTCGCCATGGGTCCATTTCTGTTTCGTGCCGCGGTGACCGGCTTCGCGTTGTGGGTGGTCACGCTTGTCGTCGACGGGATCAGGTTTGTCGGTGGCGGCACACCGATGCAGAGGATCGGGATCGTCTTCATCGTCGCGGTGATCTTTGGCCTGGTCAACGCGGTCATCAAACCGATCGTGCAGATCCTGTCGATTCCTCTGTACATCCTGACGCTCGGGTTGATCCACATCGTCATCAATGCGTTGATGCTGTGGATCACCGCCGGAATCACCGACCACACCACGCACTGGGGCTTGCAAATCGACCACTTCTGGTGGACCGCCATCTGGGCTGCGATCGTGTTGTCGATCGTGAGCTGGCTGCTGTCCCTCGTGGTGCGCGACGCCCGGCGCATCACTCGGGTGTGACCGGCAGACTGGACGCATGCCCGAACTGCCCGAAGTCGAAGCGCTCGCCGACTACCTGCGCCAGCACGCCGTCGGCTTGACGATCGGCCGGGTCGATGTCGTCGCGTTTTCGGTGCTCAAGACCTTCGACCCGCCGGTGGGCGCGCTGCACGGCCAACCCGTCACCGGGGCGCACCGCTGGGGCAAGTACCTGGGCCTGCAGGTCGGCGACCTGTTTCTGATCGCGCACCTGTCCCGGGCAGGTTGGTTGCGCTGGTCCGACAAGCTGGCCGGGGCGCCGCTGCGGCCGGGTAAGGGCCCGATCGCGCTGCGGGTTCATCTCGGTGTGCCCGGCGAAGCGCCCGGGTTCGACCTCACCGAGGCCGGCACCCAGAAACGGTTGGCGGTGTGGCTCGTCGAGGACCCGATGACAGTGCCGGGAATCAGCGTGCTCGGGCCGGACGCGCTGCAGGTCGGGGTCGAGGAGTTGGCCGAGTTGCTGGCGGGCAACACCGGCCGGATCAAGACCGTCATCACCGACCAGAAGGTGATCGCCGGCATCGGCAACGCCTACAGCGACGAGATCTTGCACGTCGCCAAGATCTCGCCGTTCGCCACCGCCGGCAAACTCTCGGATGGTCAACTGGCCGCACTGCACGAGGCGATGGTGTCGGTGCTTACCGATGCCGTGTCCCGTTCGGTCGGCCAACAGGCCGCGACGTTGAAGGGCGAGAAGCGTTCCGGGCTGCGAGTGCATGCGCGCACCGGGATGCCGTGCCCGGTGTGCGGGGACACCGTGCGCGAAGTGTCGTTTGCCGACAAGTCGTTTCAGTACTGCCCGACCTGCCAGACCGGCGGCAAGGTGCTGGCTGACCGGCGGATGTCGCGGCTCTTGAAATAGTTGCGCTGCGCGAGCGTCGACTTGTTGTGCGGCCCACCAGTGGTTTGGCCCGACAACTCGACGTTCGAGGGGCGGTCGCTATGCTGCCCGGGTGCCTCGACAGAAGATCCTCATCACCGGCGCGAGCTCGGGCCTGGGCGCCGGAATGGCGCGCGCGTTTGCCGCCAAGGGCCGCGACCTGGCGCTGTGCGCCCGTCGCACCGACCGGCTGGATGAGATCAAAGCCGAACTGACGCAACAACATCCGGGCATCACGGTGGGCGTCGCGGCGCTGGACGTCAACGACCACGAGCAGGTGCCCAAAGTGTTCGGCGTGCTGTCCGACGAGCTCGGCGGCATTGACCGCATCATCGTCAACGCCGGCATAGGCAAGGGTGCGCCGCTGGGCTCGGGCAAGCTGTGGGCCAACAAGGCGACCATCGAGACCAATTTGGTGTCGGCGCTGGTGCAGATCGAGGTCGCCTTGGAGATGTTCAAGCAGGCCGGGTCGGGGCACCTGGTGCTGATCTCGTCGGTGCTGGGCAACAAGGGGGTGCCGGGCGTCAAGGCGGCGTATGCGGCCAGCAAGGCCGGGGTGACGTCGCTGGGTGAATCGCTGCGCGCCGAGTACGCCAAGGGCCCGATTAGGGTCACTGTGCTGGAGCCTGGCTACATCGAGTCGGAGATGACGGCCAAGTCGGCGAGCACCATGCTGATGGTGGACAACGAGACCGGGGTGAAGGCAATGGTCGCCGCGATCGAACGCGAATCTGGCCGCGCCGTCGTCCCGGCCTGGCCGTGGGCACCGCTGGTTCAATTGATGCGAGTGTTGCCGCCGCAGCTGACGAAGCGTTTCGCTTAATCTCTTGCTCGAGCGTGCGTGTCCCGGCCGCACGCCCGGCGTGTCGGCCGGAGACACGCACGCTCGCGGTTAAGAGGCTCAGTGCGGGACTGGCGTGTAATGCGCTGCGTCGGTGGTGAATTCGGGCTTGCCGTAGGTCGCCAGCCGAAGCTTGAGGAGCCCGATGACATATGCGTCGGTGATTTCCCGAAGCACGGGAATGCGGCTGGCCTGACTCACGGCGGTGAAACGTCCGATGATGAAGGGCGCGGTGAGGGCGACGCGCATGAGGTCGGTCGGCCCCATCGATACGCCCATGGCTTCGGCGACCTCGCGGTCACCACCGCAGAACGTGCGGACGAACGTCAGCTTGGAAAAGCTCTTCTCGACCGCCTCGGCGCAACGGTCGAACAGCGTGGTGTCGGGGCGCAGATAGGCCGCCATCGTGCCGCTGACCAGTTCGCGGCAGATGTCGTCGAATCCGTCGCGCAGCAGCGCCGAACGCGCGTGCATGACGTGCATGATGTCGGCAGGTTCGGAGGGCAGGAGTTCGGGCGGTAAGCCGAGCAAAAAGCAGCGATACCTGGCGAATTCGACGGCGGCACGTTCCTGTTTGGTGAACTTCGTCCGGCCCTCCTGACGCGCTTTGCGAGCCAACAGGTACTGGCCGATCATTCCGGCGGGCATCTGGTCGACCTGCGGTATCGGCATGCCGTAGATCCCGACGTCCCACTTCTCGGATCTCTTCAGCGCGTTGTAGCGGACCATCGAATGCATCAACCGGACCATGGCGGCGGCTTCGAAGCCGGGGCCGTACCGGTCCAGCGCACCGGGCAGGGTGGTGACGGCGAAGAAACTGGCCGTCTCGTTGACCCGCCGGGCGGCCCGTTTGCCCGAGAGCGCGCCGGTCAGGGCCATCGGCAGCGCGGCGTAGGTGTTGGTGAAGGTCGCGATGAAGGCCCCGCGCGTGATGAAGGGGGCCAGCAGCGCCGCGGGGATGCGCTCCTGCCGGGCGCCCTCGCGTACCCGGTCGAAGTCGATCCACTCCGGAGTGGCCTCCATCGCGGCGATGAACGACGCGAGCTCGGGGGGCGCCTCGGGGACCGCCTCGATGCCCTCGCGGCACGCCCTTTTGAGCATGTCGATCAGCTGCGTGACGCTGTGCGTGGCCATCAGCGCCGCGTAGGGATCGGCGACGACGTCGCCGAGCAGGGTAGCCGTACTGATCAATTCCAGAACGCGGTCGTCTTCCAGGATCGGCGCGCGGTCGGCGACCCAGGTGGGCAGGGCCGAATCGACGTCGGGCTCGGTGGCGAGGCGATCCGGCTGCTGGTCGAAGTCGAAGTCCCCGTAGAGGTCGGGCTGCAAATCGCGCTGGCTTCGGACTCGCTTGGCGAGTTCGGGGTAGTACGTGACCATCACAACCTCCCGCTAACTAACAGTTAGTGAGTAATACTCACAAGTTGTTAGTTATGCTGTCAAGCGTGACTGTGGCCCACCCGAAGCGGCGCATGACCGCCGAAGGCCGGCGCGCGCAGATCCTCGACGTCACCCACGCGATCGTCGACGCCGAAGGGTTTCACGCGGCAACGCCGAACCGCATCGCAGGGCAGGCCGGCATCAATCGGTCGTTGATCTATCAGAAGTTCGGCGACCTGGCAGGGCTGTTCGTCGAGCTGATCGACCGCGAAGCGGCACGGGCCGGCGCTCAGTTCGCCGAAGCGACCTCCGGATTGGACGTTGCCGCCGAAGACCAATCGCTGGTGCTCGCGTTCGACGGTGTGCTGGCCGCCGTCGACGCCCACCCGGCGACCTGGCGGCTGTTTTTGTTCCCACCGCAGGGCGCTCCACCGGAGTTATATGCCCGGCTGGCGCAATCCGAGGCCGCCGTACGTGAGTTCTTTGTCCGGGAACTGCTGCGCATCAATCCCCATCTGCATGATCCCGAATACACTGCTCGAATTTTGCACGCTTCCGGCCGCGAACTGTTGCAGCTGCACCTCAGCGATCCCCACACCGCGACCGTGGAGCGGCTGCGCACCTTTGTGCGGCGATTCGGTTCCGAGCTCGTGGTCCCGTCGCGGTGACGAAATGTCAGGCCGTGCGGCCTCTTTCGGTGCGATACCGGCGCACCAGCGCATCGGTCGAGCTGTCCGACTGCTCACCCGGCGAGGCGTCGTCGACCAGCACCGGCAACAGCTCCTTGGCCTGAGTCTTGCCCAGCTCCACACCCCACTGGTCGAACGAGTCGATACCCCACACCACACCCTCGGTGAACACCTGGTGCTCGTAGAGCGCGATCAACTGCCCGAGCACCGACGGGGTGAGCCGGCCCGCCAGAATCGACGTGGTCGGCCGGTTGCCGGGCATGACCTTGTGCGGCACCACATCCGGCGATGTTCCCTCGGCGGCGATCTCGTCGGCGGTCTTGCCGAACGCCAGCACCTGCGTTTGGGCGAAGAAGTTGCTCATCAACAAGTCGTGCATGCTGCCGTCGCCGTCGGCGGTCGGCAAATCGTCGAGTGGCTGGGAAAACCCGATGAAATCGGCGGGCACCAACCGGGTGCCCTGGTGTAGCAACTGGTAGAAGGCGTGTTGGCCGTTGGTTCCCGGCTCACCCCAATAGATTTCGCCGGTGTCGGTGACGACAGGCGTGCCGTCGGCGCGGGTCGACTTGCCGTTGGACTCCATGGTCAGCTGCTGCAGATAGGCGGCGAACCGCGCCAGGTCATTGGAATACGGCAACACCGCCCGCGACTGCGCATCGAAGAAGTTGGAGTACCACAGCTCGATCAGCCCGAGCAGCGCCGGCGCGTTGGATTCCAGCGGAGCGGTCTTGAAATGCTCGTCGACGATGTGGAATCCGGACAGGAAGTCGGCGAAGGCTTCTCGGCCGATTGCGGCCATCACCGACAGCCCGATCGCCGAATCGACCGAATACCGTCCGCCGACCCAGTCCCAGAATCCGAACATGTTCTCGGTGTCGATGCCGAAGTCCGACACGCGTTCGGAGTTGGTGGACACCGCGACGAAATGCTTTGCCACCGCGTCGTCACCGAGCGCGTCGGTCAGCCAGCGTCGCGCCGCGGTCGCGTTAGTCAGTGTCTCCAGGGTGGAAAACGTTTTGGAGGCGACGATGAAAAGAGTTGTGGCCGGGTCTAAATCAGCCAACGTCGCGACGAGGTCGGCCGGATCGACGTTGGAGACGAACCGCGCCGAGATGCCCGCGTCGGCGTAGTGGCGCAGCGCCTGGTACACCATCACCGGCCCGAGGTCCGAGCCGCCGATGCCGATGTTGATGACCGTGCTGATCCGCTTGCCCGTCGCGCCGGTCCACTCGCCGCTGCGCAGCCGGTCGGTGAAATCACCCATCGCGTCGAGCACGGCGTGCACGTCCTCGACGACGTTCTGCCCGTCGACGGTCAGTTTGGCGTCGCGCGGCAGCCGCAGCGCGGTGTGCAGCACCGCCCGGTTTTCCGACGTGTTGATGTGCTTGCCGGCGAACATCTCGTCGCGGCGCTGCTCGAGTCCGGCCGCCCGGGCCAGGTCGGCCAACAGCGTGAGTGTCTCGCGGGTGACGCGGTGCTTGCTGTAGTCGATATAGAGGTCACCGACGGTGACCGTCAGTTCGCGGCCGCGGTCTGGGTCGTCGGCGAAGAGCTCGCGCAGATGGAGGTCTTTGATCTGGTCGTGATGTCCGCGCAGCGCGCTCCAGGCTGGAGTGGCGGTGATGTCAGGGATAGCGGCAATCATATTTTCGACCCTAGTCGGGCCGGTCAAGGGTTGAGTCGGTCAATTGTTGGCGAGCACGCGGGCAAACAGCACGTTGTTCTCCTTGTGAACGTGCATGTGTAAGTCGGATTCGATTTCTTCCAGGCCCGCGAGCATGGCCGTGTAGGTGGGGCAGGCGTCAGGCGGAACGGTGTAACCGCTGGTAAGTTGCCGCAACTCGGCGAGCAGTTCACCGGCGCGGTCGTGTTGCTTCATATTCTCCTCCAGCGCGGCGTGCAACTGTTCAGAGATGGGACCGCCGGCCCCGTTGCGCGCAAGGATTTCTGGAAACAATACCGTCTCCTCGGTGCGCAGATGCGGCTCGACCTTATGGCGTAGCTCGCCGAATGCTTCCCGCACCCGGGCCAACTCGGCGTGGTTTGGGCCGTGGACGGTTGCCACCTTATCCACCAGTGCCGACATCCGCGGAAATTCCTCCCAGAGGAACCGATGGTGGCTAGTGAGAATGTGCTCGATCAACGCCGGATCATCGAGATCCGCCCAACCGGCCCGCTGTCCGGGCTCTTCGGCGTTCAACGCGGCGAGAAGCTCGCCTGCATCGATTCGTGCCGCGCTACAGGCGTCACCGAGCGGCCGTCGGCCATTACAGCAGTAGTCGATTCCGAAGCGTTCCAGAATCCGAGTGCGGGAGGGATCCGCGGTAACGATGTCGCCAAGGATGGTGTCGGAGGTGTAGCTGGCCATCGGAACTTCCTTCGCTCGGGTCGCACCAAAAGCTTAGGATTTGCCGGCTTTAATTCTTAGGGGTCCGACCGGTGACATGACCCACAGCCATGAGATGACTAAAGCCTCTAGTGACCGAGCCGTCCGCGACCCATCCGCAGCAGCAGCATGGCCAGGTCTTTGCCATCCAGACCGAGCTCGCTGTAGCGCTCGATGACTTTCATCTCGCGACTGTGTACCAAGCGCGTCCCGCCGGAGGCCATCCGGACCTTGCCGATCGCCTGGGAGACCTCGGTGCGGCGCTTGACCGCGGCCAGAATCTCGGCATCCAGCCGATCAATCTCATGCCGCAGCTCATTGATGTCGGAAAGCTGTTCGGTTTCTGTAGTCATGGGTTGTGACTCCGCATTCTCGCTGTTGGTGGCTTCTGATTTCATCCGTGTCCGGGCCTCACACAACAGACGAGCCCCGGATCGCAGATGCGGACCGCGGGGCTCTGGGAAGCAGCTAGACCACGGGCACCGCTGTCCGGTACCCGTAGAAAAATCGATGCTGCGTGTAGAGCACGAATGGAAGTGTGCCACTAACGGTCGTGCCAGCGCAAAGGTGTCACCGAACGGCGGTAAGTTTGGACGCATATGACCGCGCACGTTGCCGACACCGAAGCAGACCAACTCCTCGACGGGCTCAACCCGCAGCAGCGCCAGGCCGTGCTGCACGAAGGTTCGCCGCTGCTGATCGTCGCCGGCGCGGGGTCCGGCAAGACCGCCGTCTTGACGCGACGGATCGCCTACCTGATGGCCGCCCGCGACGTCGGCCCTGGTCAGGTTCTGGCCATCACCTTCACCAACAAGGCCGCCGCCGAGATGCGCGAGCGGGTGATCCAGCTGACAGGAGCACGCGCCGGGTTCTCTATGTGGGTGTCGACGTTCCATTCGACCTGCGTGCGGATCCTGCGCAACCAAGCCGCGTTGGTCCCCGGCCTGAATTCCAACTTCTCGATCTACGATGCCGACGATTCGCGGCGGCTGCTGCAGATGATCGGCAAGGACATGGGACTGGATATCAAGCGGTATTCGCCGCGGCTGCTGGCCAACGCCATCTCCAACCTGAAAAACGAGCTGGTCGACCCGCAACGGGCGATGTCGGATCTCTCCGAGGAATCCGACGACCTAGCCCGCACCGTGGCCGCCGTCTACTCCGAATACCAGCACCGGCTGCGGGCGGCCAACGCGCTGGACTTCGACGACTTGATCGGCGAGACCGTCGCAGTGTTGCAAGCCTTCCCGCAGATCGCTCAGCATTACCGCAGGCGGTTCCGGCACATCCTGGTCGACGAATACCAGGACACCAACCACGCGCAATACGTGCTGGTGCGTGAGCTCGCGGGACACGGCACCAACGACGACGTGCGACCTGCGGAGCTTTGCGTGGTCGGTGACGCCGACCAGTCGATCTACGCCTTCCGCGGCGCCACGATCCGCAATATCGAAGATTTCGAACGCGACTACCCGAACGCCACAACGATTCTGCTGGAACAGAATTACCGCTCGACGCAGAACATCCTGTCAGCGGCGAACTCGGTGATCGCGCGGAACTCTGGGCGCCGGGAAAAGCGGCTGTGGACCGATGCCGGCGAGGGCGAGCTGATCGTCGGCTATGTCGCCGACAACGAACACGACGAGGCACGCTTTGTCGCCGAGGAGATCGACGCACTGGCGCAGAACGGTGACATCACCTACAACGATGTGGCGGTTTTCTACCGGACCAACAACTCGTCGCGGTCGCTGGAAGAGGTGTTCATCCGGGCCGGTATCCCATACAAAGTCGTTGGCGGAGTGCGGTTTTACGAGCGCAGGGAGATCCGCGACGTCGTCGCCTACCTGCGGGTGCTGGACAACCCGGGCGACGCGGTGAGCCTGCGCCGCATTCTCAACACACCGCGGCGGGGGATCGGTGACCGCGCCGAGGCCTGTGTGGCTGTGTACGCCGAGAGCACCGGGGCGACTTTTGCCGACGCGCTGCAGGCCGCCGCGGCTGGCAAAGTTCCGATGCTGAATTCCCGTGCGGTCAATGCGATCAAGGGTTTTGTCGACATGCTCGACGAGCTGCGGGGTCACCTTGATGGTGATCTGGGCGAGCTGGTCGAGGCGGTGCTGGACCGCACTGGCTATCGCTCGGAGCTGGAATCGTCCAGCGACCCCCAAGATCTTGCCCGGCTGGATAACCTCAACGAACTCGTCAGCGTCGCACACGAATTCGCGACCGATTTGGCCAACGCAGCCGCACTCGAGGATGCTCCCGACGACGAAGACGTGCCCGACACCGGTGTGCTGGCACAGTTTCTGGAACGGGTTTCGCTGGTCGCCGATGCCGACGAGATCCCCGAACATACCGCCGGTGTGGTGACGTTGATGACGCTGCATACCGCCAAAGGGCTGGAGTTTCCGGTCGTGTTCGTGACCGGGTGGGAGGACGGGATGTTCCCGCATATGCGGGCCTTGGGCGATCCGACCGAGCTCTGCGAGGAGCGGCGGCTGGCCTACGTCGGTATCACCCGGGCACGGCAGCGGCTTTATCTGAGCCGGGCAAAGGTCCGCTCGTCGTGGGGACAGCCGATGCTCAACCCCGAGTCGCGGTTCCTGCGGGAGATCCCGGAGGACCTCATCGACTGGCGGCGCACCGACCCCGCCCCGACGTTCAGCGCACCGGTGAGCGGCGCCGGCCGGTTCGGGCCGGCGAGGCCGTCACCGACCCGCGCGTCGTCGAGCAAACGCCCGCTGCTGGTGTTGCAGCCCGGTGACCGGGTGTCGCACGACAAGTACGGGTTGGGCCGGGTGGAGGAAGTTTCCGGGGTCGGGGAATCGGCGATGTCGCTGATCGACTTCGGCAGCTCGGGGCGAGTCAAGCTGATGCATAACCACGCCCCGGTCACCAAGCTCTAGCCCGCGCGGGCTAACGCTGAGGCAGCCAGCGTTTGGTTTCCGGGTGCATTGCCAGCACCGCGCTGGCGACCGGCAGCACCCACAGCGTGTGCACAATCCACGCGACGTGCGCGCCGGCGATGAATATGCCGAGATAAGTCAGCACCGCCACTACGGCGCCGGCCACGATGAGGTAGCGGCCCAGCGTTCGCCGCCGTAGCAGCATGATCACACCCGACACGGTGGCCAGCGCGAACACCAACGCGAGAAACGCGACCGCGACGCAAAACAACCGATCGGATTGCCACCAGCCCGCGATCAATTCGGTGGCCACCACCGACGTTGCCCAGCCGCTGACGATGCTGACGGCGGCGGCGGCGATGGCTACCCGGCTGGCCGGTACCTCCGCCGTATGCGTGCCGGCGCCGGGACGCGGGGCGGGGTGGCCGCTGGAGGTCGGGGGCTGGCGCGGGATGTGGGTGGTGCGGGCATCGTCTGCTATCGCCGGGAGCGGCGTGGTGGGCGCTCGGCGGATGATGCGAGTCCGGGGCGCTTCGTCGTGGGATGTCGTCACCTCAGGCCTTCCTGTGGTGTCCTCGGGTGGCGGTGTGGCCGCGGCGGAGTCCGCAGCGTCGCCGTCGCAAAAAGGACCATCAGATCGATGGTAGGCGCACTATCGCCGAGTCGGCTTGGCCACCGATCAACCGGCGAAGCTGCCGAGGCTGAGGCCCCGCTTGGCCAGCCACGGCACCGGGTCCACCCGGTCCGAGCCGTTGAGCAACACCTCGAAATGCAGGTGCGGTCCGGTGGAATTGCCGCGGTTGCCCATCGTGGCAATCTGATCGCCGGCCATCACCCGCTCACCGACACTGACCGTGGTGGTGTTGACGTGACCGTAGAGCGTCACCGTCCCGTCGGCATGGCGCAGTTTGACCCACATTCCGTAGCCGGCGGTCGGGCCGGCGTCGACGACGACGCCGTCGGACACCGCCACGATCGGGGTCCCGATCGAGTTCGCGATGTCGATACCGGCGTGCAGCACCCCCCAGCGGTAGCCGAAGTTGGAGGTGAACAGGCCCTTTGTCGGCATGACGAACAGTGGCTGCTGGAGTCGCGCCTCGCGCTGAGCCCGCTCTTGGGCAAACGCCACGCCCTTGGCGAGTTCGGCACTGTGCACCGCTGCGCTGGCAGCCGGTTGCACGGTGACCATTTGCATACCCCGCGGCGAGGTGGTGATCGGCCCGCCGTTGATCGCTGAGGCGTCGGCGGCCAGGACGGTTTCGGCATTGGCAGTGTCGGACGGATGCGTCGCAGAGTGCGCGGCCGCAGCGGCGGCCCCGGCCGCCATCGCGGTGATCAACACCCGGCCGCGCACCGCACTGCTCGGCTGCTTGCGGTGCTGTCCGCGACGCCAGGGCTGCTCGGTGCCGTCGACGCCATTGGAGTGACTGCGCAGGTCGAACCGGTGTCGGTCGGTGCGAGCCTCGTCCGGCGTCAGCCGGTGCCTGCTGGGGCGGGCCAGTCGTAACGGGGTCAGATCGTCGGTGTCGTCGAGGTCGTCCAACTCGGGCGCCCGCAGCACCGCTGCTTCGGTGTCGAAGACGCTGTTGTCGCAGAAGTCCAGGTCGTCGAGGTTGTCAAGTTCCCCGAACTCGTTGAACGGAATGATGTCGGTGACTTCGTTGCGGTCGAAATCTGACCAGCGGTCGCTCGATCCGCGAGAGTCTCCTAAGGCAGGAGACCGGGCGGAAAGGTGCTGGGTCAACCTGATTTGTCCCTCGGGTCGTAACCATAACGTTATCTGGACCCTGAGACGTTAACCGCAGAGCGGCGGAGCTCGCAATCCCGCGCCAAAGATCCGTCCGAGAATGTGACTTGAATCACGCAACCCGGGCGGTGAGATCGACCACATCGGCGGATGCCGACGATGGAACCTTCTGGCCGTGTCGATACAGTTCCCGCAAGCGGGGTTCGGGAAACCCGACCCGCGGACACACAGGCCGACACATAGAAGTGAGCCCATGGATCTTTTCGAGTACCAGGCGAAGGAATTGTTCGCCAAGCACAACGTGCCCACCACGCCCGGCCGGGTGACCGTCGACGCCGACGACGCGAAGGCGATCGCCCAGGAAATCGGTCGCCCGGTGATGGTCAAAGCGCAAGTCAAGACCGGTGGTCGGGGCAAGGCCGGCGGCGTGAAGTACGCCGCGACGCCCGACGACACCTACACCCACGCCAACAACATCCTCGGTCTGGACATCAAGGGCCACATCGTGAAGAAGTTGTTGGTCTCGGAAGCCAGCGATATCGCCGAGGAGTACTACATCTCCTTCTTACTCGACCGGGCCAACCGCACCTACCTGGCGATGTGCTCGGTGGAGGGCGGTATGGAGATCGAGGAAGTCGCCGCTACCAAGCCCGAGCGGCTGGCCAAGGTCCCCGTCGACGCGGTCAAGGGCGTCGATCTGGCGTTTGCGCGGTCCATCGCCGAGCAGGGTCATCTGCCGGGCGAGGTGCTCGATGCCGCGGCAGTCACCATCCAGAAGCTCTGGGAGTGTTTCGTCGCCGAGGACGCCACGCTGGTCGAGGTCAACCCGCTGGTGCGCACCCCCGACGATCAGATCCTGGCGCTGGACGGCAAGGTGACGCTCGACGGCAACGCCGACTTCCGCCAGCCCGGGCATGCCGAGTTCGAAGATCGCGACGCCACCGACCCGCTGGAGCTGAAGGCCAAAGAACACGACCTCAACTACGTCAAGCTGGACGGACAGATTGGGATCATCGGCAACGGCGCCGGCTTGGTGATGTCGACGCTGGACGTGGCCGCCTATGCCGGCGAGAAGCACGGCGGCGTGAAGCCGGCCAACTTCCTGGACATCGGCGGCGGCGCATCCGCCGAGGTGATGGCGGCCGGCCTGGACGTCATCCTGGGTGACCCGCAGGTCAAGAGCGTGTTCGTCAACGTATTCGGCGGCATCACCGCCTGCGACGCGGTGGCCAGTGGCATCGTGTCGGCGCTGCAGATGCTTGGCGACACCGCCACCAAGCCGCTGGTGGTTCGGCTCGACGGCAACAACGTCGAGGAGGGCCGGCGCATCCTGGCTGAGGCCGACCACCCGCTGGTGACGCTGGTGGCCACGATGGATGAGGCCGCCGACAAAGCCGCCGAGCTGGCGAGCGCCTGACAAGGAGAGATGACTTCATGGCTATTTTCCTGACCAAAGAGAACAAGGTCATCGTTCAGGGCATCACCGGCAGCGAGGCCACCGTGCACACCGCCCGGATGCTGCGGGCCGGCACCCAGATCGTCGGCGGTGTCAACGCCCGTAAGGCCGGCACCACCGTCACCCATGAAGACAAAGGTGGCCGGGTCATCAAGCTGCCGGTATTCGGCAGTGTCGCGGAGGCCATGAAAGAGACCGGCGCCGACGTCTCGATCATCTTCGTGCCGCCCAAGTTCGCCAAGGACGCCATCATCGAGGCCGTCGACGCCGAGATTCCGCTGCTGGTCGTCATCACCGAAGGAATTCCGGTGCAGGACAGCGCATACGCGTGGGCCTACAACGTCGGCAAGGGCAACAAGACCCGGATCATCGGCCCGAACTGTCCCGGGATCATCACCCCCGGCCAGGCGTTGGTCGGAATTACGCCGGCTAACATCAGCGGGCCCGGTCCGATCGGCCTGGTGTCGAAGTCGGGCACGTTGACCTATCAGATGATGTTCGAGCTGCGTGACTTCGGGTTCTCCACCGCGATCGGCATCGGCGGCGACCCGGTGATCGGCACCACTCACATCGACGCCATCGAGGCGTTCGAGAAGGATCCGGAGACCAAGGTCATCGTGATGATCGGCGAGATCGGCGGCGACGCCGAGGAACGCGCCGCCGACTACATCAAAGCCAACGTCTCCAAGCCCGTCGTCGGCTACGTCGCCGGGTTCACCGCTCCGGAAGGCAAGACGATGGGCCACGCCGGTGCCATCGTGTCCGGTTCGTCAGGCACCGCTGCCGCCAAGAAAGAAGCCCTGGAAGCGGCCGGCGTCAAGGTCGGCAAAACGCCGTCGGAGACCGCGGCGCTGGCGCGGAAGCTCCTGCAGGACTTGTGACCGTCGATCCCCGCACTCCCGTCGTCGTCGGTGTCGGGCAAGCTGCCGAACGGATCGACGACCCGTACTACCGCGCAATGTCAGCCGTGGAGCTGGCCGCCGCCGGAGCCCGAGCCGCGCTGGACGACTGCGGCGCCGACGTCGCCAAGGTGGCCGCGGCGATCGACACCGTCGCGGGCGTGCGCCAGTTCGAGATCTCCGGACCGGCTCAGCCGGTGTTGGGCAAGTCGAACAACTACCCACGCTCGGTGGCCAATCGGATCGGCGCCGACCCGGCCCGGGCGATTCTGGAGGTGGTGGGCGGACAAGGCCCGCAGCACCTGATCACCGAACTGGCCGGTGGGATCGCCGCCGGCCAGGCCGAGGTCGTGTTGATCTTCGGGTCGGACGCGACGTCGACGACGCGCTACTTCGCCGCGGCCGACAACCGGCCGGACTTCACCGAAACGGTCGAGGGAACGCTGGAAGACCGCGGCTACGGCATCGAGGGACTCATCAGCCGCTACACAGTGGTGCACGGCTTGGTGGACGCGCCCACTCAATACGCGTTGCTGGAGAATGCCCGACGGGCCGGGACCGGACTGGGGCCGGCCGACTATCGGCGGCGAATGGGTGAGCTGTTCGCGCCGTTTTCCAATGTCGCCGCCGACAATCCGTTCGCCGCTGCACCGGTGCAACGCGACGTCGAAGAACTGATCACCGTCACCGAGAGCAACCGGATGATCTCCGAGCCGTACCCGCGGCTGCTCGTCGCCCGTGACCAGGTCAACCAGGGTGCGGCCGCACTGCTGATGTCGGTGGAGGCCGCACGCAAACTCGGTGTGCCCGAAGAGAACTGGGTCTACCTGCACGGGCATTCGGATATGGAAGAGCAGAGTCTGCTGGATCGGCCCGATCTCGGGGATGCCCCGTCGGCGGTGATGGCGGTGCGCGAAGCGCTGGCTGTCGCCGGCATCGGCATCGACGACATCGCCACGTTCGATTTGTACAGTTGCTTCCCGGTGCCGGTGTTCAACATCTGCGACGGGATGGGCATTGCGCCTGACGATCCGCGTGGGCTGACCCTGACCGGTGGCCTGCCGTTCTTCGGCGGGGCCGGCAACAATTACTCGATGCACGGTGTGGCCGAGACCGTGGCGCAGATGCGCAGTCGGCCAGGGCAATTCGGTCTCGTCGGCGCCAACGGCGGCATCATGAGCAAGTACTCGGTCGGGGTCTACTCGAGCACGCCGGTGGAATGGAAGGGCGATCGCAGCGCGCAGCTGCAGGCACAGATCGCCGAAGCGCCCACGGTGGCGGTGACCGAGCAGGCCGAAGGGTTCGGCACTGTCGAGACCTACACGGTCCGGCGCGACAAGGGCCGGCTGACCGGGATCATCATCGGCCGCTTGACCGCCGACGACAGCCGGTTTTTGGCCACCACCGAGGACGACGACTTGATCGCGTTGCTGACCGACGGCGATCCGCTCGGACAGTCGGTTTCGGTGCGCGCGTTCGATTACGGCAATCGCTGCACGCTCACCTAACTATTTTCCCGCGAGTGTGCGTGTCCCCGGTCGACACGCCGACATAAAACCCGTTTCTGCGCACCCTCGGCGCTAAACGGAGGCGGCCAGCTTCCCGGCCAGCCGCTCCACGTAGGCGGCCACCTCATCTTCGGAACGGTCCGGCAAGCCGAACAGCACCTCGGTGACGCCCAGTTCGGCCCAGTGGGCCAACTTCTCGGGCACCGGCTTGAAGTCCAGCGCCACAATCTGCGGCGCCCCGTCGCGGCCCGTGGCCGCCCAGGTGTCCTGCAATAGCTTCACCGGCTCGTCGATGTCGAAGTCCCGTGGGGTGGTGATCCAGCCGTCGGCGCTACGCGCAATCCACTTGAAGTTCTTTTCGGTGCCGGCCGCGCCCACCAGGACCGGGATATGCGACTGCACCGGCTTGGGCCAGGCCCAACTGGGCCCGAAGTTGACGAACTCACCCCGGTAGGCGGCTTCCTCCTCGGTCCACAACGCCCGCATCGCCTCGAGGTATTCACGCAGCATCGTGCGGCGCCGGCCGGGCGGCACACCATGGTCGGCGAGTTCGTCGGTGTTCCAGCCGAACCCCACGCCGAGGCTCACCCGGCCGCCGGACAGATGGTCCAGGGTGGCAATCGATTTGGCCAGCGTGATCGGATCATGTTCCACCGGCAGCGCCACCGCTGTGGACAACCGGACCCGTGACGTGACCGCGCACGCCGCGCCCAAACTCACCCACGGATCCAACGTGCGCATGTAGCGGTCGTCGGGTAGCGACTCGTCGCCGGTGGTCGGGTGTGCCGCCTCGCGCTTGATCGGGATATGCGTGTGCTCCGGGACATAGAAGGTGTGGAAGCCATGGCTTTCTGCGAGGGTGGCGGCCGCGGCCGGGGAGATACCACGGTCACTGGTGAACAGCACAAGCCCGTAATCCATGCCCTGAATTAGAACGTGTTCCAATCCAGTGGGCAACCGCGGGGGTGACAGATTGAGACACGAGGGGCGCAGCGCCTTCACCAGTCGGTGCGCTAGCGTGGATGATCGAATCGCGTCGCAACGCCGCGCCAGCCGTCACGGCGTTCATGGAGCGGTCCGACGTAGCGTCGCGGGGAGCGGCGCGTGGCAGTTACAAGTGCCGCACGACAGTGGGGCCGGAACAGCACTGGAAGCACAGGAGAAGCCATGACCTACTCGCCCGGCAGTCCCGGATATCCGCCCGCTCAGTCGCAGGGCTCCTACGGAGCATCCGCCCCGTCGTTCGCGAAATCTGATGACCACGCCAGCAATTTGGGCCTCTACTTGACCATCGCGGTGGCGGCCCTCGGCTTGGCAAGCTACTTGGCGAGCTTCGGCACGATGTTCAACGTCGACTCCGACGTCGGTCCGGCCGTACCGGTTTCCGGCGACATCGGAATCGGGATCCTCGCGGCGCTGGTGGCTGCGCTGCTCGCCGCCGTCAGTTTGGTGCCCAAGGCCAAGAACTACGCGGCTGTGGTAGCGGCGATTGCGGTGTTGGGCGCGCTGACGGCGATCAAAGAGACGCTCAGCACGCCGAGCGGTGTCTCGGCCGCCTGGGCGCTGTGGTTCATCCTGGCCTGCGGCGTGATCCAGGCGATCGTCGCGGTCGTTGCGCTCCTGCTGGAGGCCGGCGTCATCACCCCGCCTGCGCCGCGACCCAAGTACGACCAGTACGGCGGTCACTACGGCCAGTACGGTTACTACGGCCAGCAACAGGGCCACTACCAGCAGCAGCACAGCCCGCAGTCGCCCCAGGGCTACGGATCGCAGTATGGCGGCTACCCGTCTTCGCCGTCGACCGGCGGCTTCAGCACAGTCGGCCAGCAGACCGGCCAGCAGCAGCAGTCTTCGCAGCAGGGCTCCCAACACGGCCCGGCCACGCCGCCCACGGGCTTCCCCAGCTACGGCCAACCGCCGTCGAGCGGTTCGGGGTCGCAGACCTCAGGTCAGGGAAGCTCCGGCAGTCAGAGCGGTTCGGGACAGAGCCAGCAGTCGTACGGTCAGGGACAGCAACCGCAGTCTCCGTCATCAGGCCCGTCTCAGTCCTGACGGGCGCAGCGGGTCGCCACCGGGAGCATGTGGTGATCGACAGCGCGACGACGAGCGCAGCTGGTTAGCAACGTGCGCGAAGAGTGACGTGGGTGGCTGACAATCCAGCGGCGGGCGCCCGTCAGGCCCGTGACCTGTTGCGGGTGGCGTTCGGCCCGGCTGTGATGGCACTGGTCATCATCGCCGCGGTGACGTTGCTGCAGTTGCTGATGGCCAACAGCGACATGACCGGCGCGCTGGGCGCCATCGCGAGCATGTGGCTGGGTGTTCATCAGGTGCCTATCTCCATCGGCGGCCGTGAACTCGGTGTGATGCCGTTGTTGCCGGTGCTGCTGATGGTGTGGGGCGCTGCCCGCACCACGGCGCACGCCACGGCCAGCACGGCGTCGTGGTTCGTTATCCGCTGGATAGTGGCGTCAGCGCTGGGCGGGCCGCTGCTGATCGCGGCAATCTCCTTGGCCGTCATCCATGATGCCGCCTCGGTGATCACCGAGCTGCAAACGCCGAGCGCGCTGCGGGCGTTCGTGAGCGTGCTGGTGGTGCACGGCATCGGCGCGACGATCGGGGTCGGTTCCCGGGTGGGCCGCCGGGCCGTGGCCATTTCGCCGTTGCCCCACTGGCTGTTTGATTCACTGCGAGGCGCGGTCGCGGGCATGCTGGCGTTGCTGGGTCTGTCCGGGATCGTGACGGCCGGCTCGCTGATCGTGCACTGGGGGACGATGCACGAGCTTTATGCGATCACCGATTCGATATTCGGCCAATTCAGTCTGACCGTGCTGTCGGTGTTGTATGCGCCCAACGTCATCGTCGGGACCGCCGCAGTTGCGGTCGGATCCAGTGTCCATCTGGGATTCGCGACGTTCAGCTCGTTCACCGTGTTCGGCGGCGACATCCCCTCCCTGCCGGTTCTGGCTGCGGCTCCGAGCCCGCCGTTGGGGCCGGTTTGGGTCGCGCTGCTGATCATCGGCGCATCCGCCGGAGTGGCGGTCGGGCAGCAATGCGCACGACGCCCGCTTCCGGCGTTGGCGGCAGTGGCCAAGCTGTTGGTTGCAGCGGTGCTCGCGGCGCTGACGATGGCGCTGCTCGGCTACGCCGGCAGTGGGCAGTTGGGCAACTTCGGCCCTGTCGGCGTCGACCAGGGCACCTTCGCCGTCGCGGTATTCCTCTGGTTTGCGATCGTGGGATTGATCACGGTCGTGATGGCCGGCGGGGTCAGCCGCCTGCCCCGCAAGCCCAAGACCGTACCGTCTGCCGCCGAGCCCGACGACCTGCCCCGCAAGCCCAAAACCGTACCGCCTGCCGCCGAGCCCGACGATCGACCGGACCTGCCGGACCCGGCGCAGGTTGATTCCGTCGCCGAACCCGCCGGCGACGAGCCCGAAACGCCGACCGACACGGGCGACCTACCGCCAGACACGGACTGAGGCTCGGTTGTCCAGCTACGCTCAGCCTGTGCAGCAACCGCTCCGTGTGCCTCCCAGCGCGCCGGCACGGCTGGTGGTTCTGGCTTCGGGTACCGGTTCGCTGCTCGAGTCACTGCTCGGCGCCGCCGTCGGGGATTACCCCGGCCGAGTGGTCGCTGTTGGGGTGGATCGTGCTTGCCGGGCCGCCGAGGTCGCCACCGCGGCGACGCTGCCGATCTTCACCGCCCGGCTCAAGGACTACCCGGACCGTGACGCCTGGGACGCCGCGCTCACCGAAGCCACCACAGCCCATTCGCCCGATCTGATCATCTCCGCCGGATTCATGAAGATCCTTGGTCCGCAGTTTCTTTCACGATTCTCGGGCCGCATCGTCAACTCGCACCCGACCCTGCTGCCGGCGTTTCCCGGTGCGCACGGGGTCGCCGACGCGCTGGACTACGGGGTGAAGATCACCGGCTGTACGGTGCACCTGGTCGACGCCGGCACCGACACCGGGCCGATACTTGCTCAGCACGTCGTTCCGGTGCTCGACGGCGACGACGAGCAGACCCTGCACGAGCGAATCAAGGTCACCGAGCGGCAGCTGTTGGTCGACGTGGTGGCCGCGGTGGCAACCGGCGGCGTGACGTGGAGCGGACGAAAGGCGATTATCGGGTGAGCAACGACGGGAGACGGCCGGTCCGTCGCGCATTGATCAGCGTCTACGACAAGACAGGACTGATCGACCTCGCCCGCGGCCTGCACGCCGCCGGCGTCGATATCGTCTCGACCGGCTCGACGGCGAAAACGATTGCAGGCGAGGGTATTCCGGTCACCCCGGTGGAGGATGTCACCGGCTTTCCGGAGGTGTTGGACGGCCGGGTCAAGACCCTGCATCCGCATGTGCATGCCGGGTTGCTCGCCGACCTGCGCAAGCCGGAGCACGCCGCGGCTCTCGAGCAGCTTGGGATCGCCGCATTCGAGCTGGTGGTGGTCAATCTGTATCCGTTCGGCGAGACGGTGGACTCCGGCGCCGGCGTCGACGAATGCGTCGAACAGATCGATATCGGCGGACCGTCGATGGTGCGGGCGGCGGCCAAGAACCATCCCAGCGTCGCAGTGGTGGTCGACCCGCTCGGCTACGACGGCGTGCTCGCCGCGGTGACCAATGGCGGATTCACCCTCGCCGAGCGGAAGAAGTTGGCGTCTTTGGCATTCCGGCATACCGCCGACTACGACATCGCGGTTGCCGGCTGGATGGAGTCGACGCTGGCGCCCGAGCAGCCACAGACGTCTTTCCCGGAGTGGTTCGCCGGGTCGTGGCGGCGCTCGACCCTGCTCCGGTACGGCGAGAACCCGCATCAGCAGGCGGCGCTCTACACCGACGACGGCGGTTGGCCGGGACTGGCGCAGGCCGACCAGCTGCACGGAAAAGAGATGTCCTACAACAACTTCACCGACGCTGATGCCGCCTGGCGGGCGGCGTTCGACCACGAGCAGACGTGTGTGGCGATCATCAAACACGCCAACCCGTGCGGGATCGCAATCTCCTCGGTTTCAGTCGCCGCCGCGCATCGCAAAGCCCATGAGTGCGACCCGCTCAGCGCGTTCGGTGGAGTGATCGCGGCCAACACCGAAGTCAGCGTCGAGATGGCCGAATACGTCAGCACCATCTTCACCGAAGTGATTGTTGCGCCGGCGTATGCCCCCGGGGCCGTCGACGTGCTGGCGCGCAAGAAGAACATCCGGGTGCTGGTAGCTTCCGAGCCGCTCGGCGGCGGCACCGAGGTACGGCAGATCAGCGGCGGACTGCTGATGCAGCAACGTGACCGCCTCGACGCAGTCGGGGACAACCCGGCCAACTGGACGCTGGCAGCTGGCTCTCCCGCCGGCCCAGCAACGTTGGAAGACTTAGTGTTTGCCTGGCGCACCTGTCGCGCGGTGAAGTCCAACGCGATCGTGGTCGCCGCCGACGGGGCCACGATCGGTGTCGGCATGGGTCAGGTCAACCGCGTCGACGCGGCCCGGTTGGCTGTCGAGCGCGGCGGGGAGCGGGTACAGGGCGCGGTCGCGGCGTCCGACGCGTTCTTCCCGTTCCCGGACGGGCTGGAGACGCTGGCCGCCGCAGGGGTCACGGCGATCGTCCATCCCGGCGGCTCGGTTCGCGACGACGAGGTGACCGCCGCTGCAGCCAAAGCCGGAGTCACGCTGTATCTGACCGGCGCGCGGCACTTCGCGCACTAGGCTCTCCGCGAGAGTGCAACTACCGACGCGCCTACTCGAGAAACGCGTCGCTAACCCCACTTTCGCGAAAGGGCTTAGGCGCTGGCTTCGTCCGGGACGGTCGTCACGTAGCGGATGAAGCCGGCGACCTCTTCGACCGCGCGGCGGGCGTCGGGGTTGACGTCGAAGCTGAGCTGGAACATGTGCATGGACTTGTGCCACTCCTGCAGCCACACCGGAACCTCGGCTGCCCGCAACCGCTCGGCCAGCGTCCGGGCGTCGTTGAGCAGCATCTCGTGGGTGCCGACTTGCAGCAGGCACGGGCCGAGCCCGCGCAGGTCTGCTTCCGGCGGCATTACCGGTAGCGGGCGGGTGCCGTTGACGGTGGCGAACACGTCGTAGATGAACTTGACCGTCATGAACGGAAACATCACGTCGCGGTGGTTCTTGAGGGCGCGGTACTTCAACTCCATGTCCGACGACGTCAGCGGTGACAGCAGTGCCTGCCCGGCCGGCACTGGCAGCCCGGCGTCCCTGGCCGCCAGCGCGGTTTGGGCGGCCATCAATCCGCCTGCCGAATCTCCGGCCACCACAACGTGTTCCGCGGGAAATCCGCGGGATAGCACGTACCGGTAGGCGTCGAGCCCGTCGGACACCGCGTCTTCAATGCCAACCTGCGGGGCCAGCCGATAGCCCACATTGAACACCTGGGCGCCGGTCGCGGCCGACAGCTTGCTGACGAAGCGGCGGTGTGAATTTAGGCCCAAGGTGACCAGCGCCGAGCCGTGGAAGTAGACGATGACCCGACCAGAGCCACGTGCCGAGTCAGCGACCACCCACTCGGCTGAGCAGTGCGGCAGCCGCACAACCGTGACTTCGGTGTCCGGCAGCGGCGGAATCACCCGCAGCGGCTTGTCGATGACGTCGAGGCGGGCGCGCTGCAGGGCATCCGGGCGGAAGCGGTTGACGATCATGCCGACGACAGTCAAGACCGTCAGCACTGGCCGGACGAAGATCGCCGTCAACAGGGCAAGCAGGCTCTGCTGCCAGCAGGCCGGCCCGAAGTGCGCGGTCGCGGGACGATCACGCCAATCCAGCAGGTTCACGAAACCAAGGGTATCGGGTAGCTAGGGAGGCTCGACAAACGGCGGGATTCGACGTGGCATGACGCCCGTTACGGCGCCGTCGTAGCGTGGAGTGGTGACTGCACCGACCCATCTGCCCCGCACCGTCGGCGAACTGCGCGCCGGCGGGCATCGCGAGCGGGGAGTCAAACAGGAAATCCGGGAAAACCTGCTCACCGCGCTGGCCGAGGGTGACGACATCTGGCCGGGGATCCTGGGCTTCGACGACACCGTGTTGCCGCAGCTGGAACGCGCGCTGATCGCCGGCCATGACTTCGTCCTGCTCGGCGAACGTGGCCAGGGCAAGACGCGACTGCTGCGGGCACTGGTGGGATTGCTCGACGAGTGGACACCGGTGATCGGCGGCGCCGAACTCGGTGAGCATCCGTACTCGCCGATCACACCGGAGTCGATCCGGCGGGCCGCCACCCTGGGCGACGACCTGCCGGTGGAGTGGCGACACCGCAGCGAGCGTTACACCGAGAAGCTGGCAACACCGGACACCAGCGTGGCCGACCTGGTCGGCGACATCGACCCGATCAAGGTCGCCGAGGGCCGCAGCCTCGGTGACCCCGAGACCATCGCCTACGGCCTGATCCCCCGGGCGCATCGCGGCATCGTCGCGGTTAACGAACTGCCCGACCTGGCCGAGCGCATCCAGGTGTCGATGCTCAACGTCATGGAGGAACGCGACATCCAGGTCCGCGGCTACACGCTGCGGCTGCCGCTGGATGTGCTGGTGGTGGCCAGCGCCAACCCGGAGGATTACACCAACCGCGGCCGGATCATCACCCCGCTCAAAGACCGGTTCGGCGCGGAGATCCGCACGCACTACCCGCTGGAGCTCGACGCCGAAGTGGGCGTGATCGTGCAGGAGGCGCACCTGAGTGCTCAGGTGCCCGACCATCTGACCCAGGTGATCGCCCGGTTCGCCCGCTACCTGCGCGAATCCCACTCGGTCGATCAGCGCTCCGGCGTCTCGGCGCGGTTCGCGATCGCGGCGGCCGAGACGGTGGCTGCCGCCGCGCGCCATCGCGGCGCGGTGCTGGGTGAGACGGACCCGGTGGCCCGGGTGGTGGACCTCGGCACGGTCATCGACGTGCTGCGCGGCAAATTGGAGTTCGAGTCCGGTGAGGAAGGCCGCGAGCAGGCCGTGCTGGAACACCTGTTGCGCCGCGCCACCGCCGACACCGCGTCGAGGGTGCTCGGCGGGCTCGATGTCGGCCCATTGGTGGCCGCGGTCGAAGGTGGTTCGGCGGTGACGACGGGTGAGCGGGTGTCGGCCAAGAACGTGTTGGCGGCGCTGCCTGATTTGCCGGTGATCGACGCGGTTGCCAAGCGGCTGGGTGCGGAATCCGAGGGCGAGCGCGCCGCCGCGCTGGAGTTGGCGCTGGAGGCGCTGTATTTGGCCAAGCGTGTCGACAAAATGTCCGGGGACGGCGAAACCGTCTATGGCTAGGTTCGACGGTGACGACCCGCAGCGCCCGGCTTCGCCGCGCTCGCGATCGTCACGAGGGCACTCGTCGCGGTATTCGGCGTATACCGGCGGGCCCGACCCGCTGGCCCCGCCGGTGGACCTGCGCGAGGCGCTGGAGCAGATCGGGCAGGACGTGATGGCGGGCACCTCGCCGCGCCGGGCGTTGTCCGAGCTGCTGCGGCGGGGCACCAAGAATCTGCCTGGAGCTGACCGGCTGGCTGCCGAGGCCAACCGGCGCCGACGGGACTTGTTGCGCCAGAACAATTTAGACGGCACGTTGCAGGAGATCAAGAAGCTTCTCGACGAGGCGGTGCTGGCTGAGCGCAAGGCATTGGCCCGCGCGCTCGACGACGACGCACGCTTCGGCGAGCTGCAGCTCGAGGCGCTTTCGCCGTCGCCGGCCAAAGCCGTCCAAGAGCTCTCCGAGTACAACTGGCGCAGCGGTGAAGCTCGCGAAAAGTACGAGCAGATCAAGGATCTGCTCGGCCGCGAGATGCTGGACCAGCGCTTCGCCGGGATGAAGCAAGCACTGGAGGGCGCTACCGACGCGGATCGTCAGCGCGTCACCGAGATGCTCGATGACCTGAACAGCCTGCTGGACAAGCACGCCCAGGGTGCGGATACGCAGCAGGATTTTCAGGACTTCATGAACAAGCACGGCGAGTTCTTCCCGGAGAACCCGCGCAACGTCGACGAACTGCTCGACTCGCTGGCCAAGCGGGCCGCCGCCGCGCAGCGGTTCCGCAACAGCCTGAGCGCGGAGCAGCGTGCCGAGTTGGATGCGTTGGCGCAGCAGGCATTCGGATCACCGGCATTGATGCAGGCACTGGACCGGCTGGACATGCACCTGCAGGCAGCCCGCCCGGGCGAGGACTGGACCGGCTCGTCGGAGTTCCCCGGAGACAACCCCTTGGGCATGGGGGAGGGCGCGCAGGCGTTGGCCGACATTGCCGAGCTGGAACAATTGGCCGAGCAGCTGTCGCAGAGCTACCCGGGCGCGACCATGGACGACGTCGATCTGGACGCGCTGGCCCGCCAGCTCGGCGACCAGTCCGCCATCGACGCGCAAACGCTCGCCGAGCTGGAGCGCGCGCTGGTCAACCAGGGCTTCTTCGACCGCGGTTCGGACGGCCAGTGGCGGCTCTCGCCCAAGGCGATGCGGCGACTGGGTGAGACGGCGTTACGCGATGTGGCAGAACAGCTTTCGAGCCGGCGCGGCGAGCGTGATCACCGGCGTGCCGGTGCGGCCGGCGAGCTGACCGGCGCGACCCGGCCGTGGCAGTTCGGTGACACCGAGCCGTGGAATGTCACCCGCACGCTGACCAACGCGGTACTACGGCAGGCCGGCACCGCAACCGTCGATGGGCCGATCCGGATCACCGTGGACGACGTCGAGGTCTCCGAGACGGAGACCCGCACGCAGGCCGCGGTCGCGCTGCTGGTCGACACCTCGTTTTCAATGGTGATGGAGAACCGCTGGTTGCCGATGAAGCGAACGGCGCTGGCGCTCAACCATCTGGTCAGCACTCGGTTCCGCTCGGATGCGCTGCAGATCATCGCATTTGGCCGCTACGCGCGAACGATGACGCCGGCCGAGCTGATGGGCCTGGAGGGTGTCTATGAGCAGGGCACCAATCTGCACCACGCGTTGGCGCTGGCCGGACAGCATCTACGCCGCCACCCCAACGCGCAGCCGGTCGTCCTGGTGGTCACCGACGGCGAGCCGACCGCCCATCTGGAAGGAACCGACGGGGACGGCGCGGCAGTGTTTTTCGACTATCCGCCCCACCCGCGGACCATCGCCCACACCGTGCGCGGATTCGACGACATGGCCAGGCTGGGCGCGCAGGTGACGATTTTCCGGCTGGGCAGCGATCCTGGCCTGGCCCGGTTCATCGACCAGGTGGCACGACGGGTGGAGGGCCGGGTCGTGGTGCCCGACCTCGACGGGCTGGGCGCCGCGGTGGTGGGCGACTACCTACGGTCCAGGCGACGGCACTAGCGCTGAGCTTTGCGGTTCTTCCGCTTGATGCCCACACCGCCCCACAGCGAGAAGCCGCGGACCTTGACCGTCGGGGCACCGGGCGATCCATCGCCGCTGACCTTCTGATCGAATCCGCCCATCACGCCGTGGCCGTGGATATCGACGTTGACCTCCGGCGGCAACAGGATCGTTTGCCCGCCCATGATCGAGTAGGCGCGGATTTCCACCTCGGTGGAGGTGAAGTCGGCGTAGCGGAGATCGACCACTCCACCGCCCCACAGCGCAAACGTCGTCAACTTCTTGGGTACGTTCCACCGGCCGCGTCGCTCGAACGCGCTCATGATGGCCAGCAGCAGCGTGGACGGCGCGGGTTGGCAGTCGCCGCCCCGACACGGGCTGACCGACGATCCGACTAAATCGGAGTGCAGGCGGTCCAATTCGGCATACGTCTTGGCCGCGTATGCCTTGGTGAGCCGATCTTCGTAGTCGCTCATCTGCAGCCGGCCCTGAGCAGCGGCCTCGGTGAGCAACTGGGCCACCTGGATGCGGTCGGTTTCAGCGGCGCGCGGCAGACCGCTCCGCTCGCCCCGCGCGCCTGGTTGCGCTGAATTGCTCATCACTGATGAGCCTACGACGAAGAATTTTTGCTGCAAGGCAACTTCGCCAAAGTGGCGTGCGGCTGTCGCGGACCGGTCAGCGGCCCGCATCGTCGTCGCTCGCCCACCGGGGCGGGCGTTTCTGCAGGAAGGCGAGCATGCCTTCCCGAGCCTCCTCGGACACGAACAGTTGCGCGGAGTCGGCCGTGAGCCGCTCGGCGTCGCGGTCGAAGCCGGCCAGGACACCAGCTGTGGTCAGCGCCTTGGATGCCGCCAGGCCCTGCGGAGACGCGAGCCTGAGATCGGCGACCAACACCGCCACCGCGGCGTCCACGTCGTCGACTGCCTTCGTGACCAACCCGATCGCGGCAGCTTCGCGGGCGTCGAACTTCTCGCCGGTCAGGTAGTAGCGCGCCGCGGCACGCGCCGACATTTTCGGCAGCAGCGTCAGCGAGATGATCGCCGGCGCGACCCCGATCCGGGCTTCGGTCAGCGCGAACGTGCAGCCCGGTCCGGCAACGACGATGTCGCACGCACCGACCAGGCCGAAGCCGCCGGCCCGGACGTGGCCGTCGATCGCCCCGATCACCGGCAGCGGCGACTCCACGATTGCCCGCAACAGCGACGTCAGCTCGCGAGCCCGATCGGCAGCCATGTCTACGGGATCGCCGCCGGAGGCTTGGGTCAGATCCGCACCGGCGCAGAATGTTCCGCCGGTGTGGCCGAGCACCACCGCCCGCACCGCCGGATCGTCAGCCGCGTCCCGCAGTCCTTGGTGCAGCTGGGCGATCAGCGCGGTCGACAGAGCGTTACGGTTCTTCGGGGAATTCAGCGTCAGTCGGGCGACGTGGTCCTCGACTGCATATTCGACGAGTTCGTCCATCAGTAGGACCGCGGCAGACCAAGCGACGTCTGGGCGACAAAGTTCAGCACCATCTCCCGGCTCACCGGCGCGATGCGCGACAATCGGGACGCCGTCAGCGCCGCGGCGACGCCATATTCCTTGGTCAGCCCGTTGCCGCCCAGCGACTGGACGGCCTGGTCGACTGCTCGCGTCGAAGCCTCGCCGGCGGCGTATTTGGCCATGTTGGCCGATTCGGCGGCGCCGATGTCGTCGCCGCTGTCGTAGAGGGTCGCGGCCTTCTGCATCATCAGCTTGGCCAGCTCGATCTCAATGTGGTTCTGCGCCAACGGGTGTGCAAGTCCCTGGTGTGCCCCGATCGGGGTGCCCCACACCTTGCGGGTCTTGACGTAGTCAGCGGCCTTGTTGATCGCGAACCGGCCCATGCCCACCGCGCTGGCCGCACCCATGATCCGCTCCGGGTTCAGGCCGGCGAACAGCTGGGCGATCGCGGCATCTTCGGATCCCACCAACGCATCGGCCGGCAACCGGACATCATCGATGAACACTTGGAATTGGCGCTCCGGGCTGATCAGTTCCATTTCGATCGGGGTGTAGCTGAAGCCGGGTGCATCGGTGGGCACCACGAACAGCGCCGGGCGTAGCTTTCCGGTCTTGGTCTCCTCGGTGCGGCCGACCACCAACACCGCCTGCGCCTGGTCGACACCGGAAATGTACGTCTTCTGTCCCTTGAGGATCCAGTCGCTGCCGTCGCGACGCGCGGTAGTAGTGATCTTGTGCGAGTTGGATCCGGCATCCGGTTCGGTGATGGCAAAAGCCATGGTGAGCGATCCGTCGGCAAGGCCGGGCAGCCAGCGCTGCTTCTGCTCGTCGGTGCCGAACTTCGCGATGATCGTGCCATTGATCGCCGGCGACACCACCATCATGAGCAGCGCGCAACCATGGGTGGCCATCTCTTCCATGACCAGCGAGAGTTCATACATGCCAGCGCCGCCGCCACCGTATGACTCAGGCAGGTTGACGCCAAGGAACCCGAGTTTTCCTGCCTCGTTCCACAGTTCGTCGGTGTGCTGCTGTGCGCGTGCCTTCTCCAGGTAGTACTCCTGGCCGTAGTTGGAGACCAGCGCGGCGACCGCTTTACGCAGTGCCCGTCGATCTTCGTTCTCGATGAAACTCGTGTCGGTCATTGGGATTCTCCTTCGGGTGATGCGTCGACGCGGGCCAGGACGGCGCCCACCTCGACCTGCTGGCCGGGCTGGACATCGAGTTCGGCGAGTACGCCGTCGGTGGGAGAGGTGATGGTGTGTTCCATCTTCATGGCTTCCAACCAGATCAGTGGCTGCCCTTCGGTCACGGCGTCGCCGACTTGGGCACCGACCCGAATGACGTTGCCGGGCATCGGGGCTACCAGCGAGCCCTGTTCGACGGCAGAGCCCGGCTCGGGGAATCGCGGCAGCGCGACCAGGTGCACCGGCCCGTGCGGCGAGTCGACGTAGACGTCGTCGCCGTAGCGGGCGACCGCAAACCTGCGCGCCACCCCTGCGCTGTCAGCCAGCACGACCGCATCCGGGGTGGAGGAGACTAGACGCACTTCGTCGGCCAACTCCAAACCGGTTCTGCTGAAGCGGTATTCAATTCGATGTTCTTCGCCGCTGTCGTCGAGGTAGGACTTGGCCTGGTAGCCCGACGCCAGATTGCGCCAGCCGCTGGGGATCGAGCCGAGAACCACCGCCGTCGAGCGGTTGTGCGCGGCGTCGGCAAGTGCGGCCGCCACGGCGGACAGCCGGATACCCGCCGCATCGGCCAGCGGTGCCGACAACTGGTCCAGGCCGTGCGTGTCGAAAAACGCTGTGTCGGTGGCGCCGTCGAGGAACGCTGGATGACGCAGCACATTGACCAGTAGATCGCGGTTGGTGCGCACCCCGTGCACGTGGCCGCGGGCCAGTGCGTCGGCGAGCACCAGCGCGGCCCGGCGGCGGGTAGGAGCATACGAGATGACCTTGGCCAGCATCGGGTCGTAGTGGATGGACACCACCGACCCGTCGACAATCCCGGAATCCAGCCGGATCCCGGTGCGTGAGCCGAGCGTCTCGAACTCGGTCCGGGTGCCGGCGACGTCGATGCGCTGCACCTCACCTGCCTGCGGCTGCCAGCCCCGGGCCGGGTCTTCGGCATAGAGCCGCGCTTCGATCGAATACCCCTGCGCGGCGGGCGGTTGCGCGTCCAGGCGGACACCGTCGGCCACGGCGAGCTGAAGTTCGACCAGGTCGAGCCCGGTCGTCTCCTCGGTGACCGGGTGCTCGACCTGCAGTCGGGTGTTCATTTCCAGGAAGTAGAACTCGCCGTCGTCGTCCGCCAAGAACTCGACGGTTCCGGCGCCGGTGTAGCCGATCGCCTCGGCCGCCAGCCGCGCGGCGTCGAAAAGCTTGGTGCGCATACCCGGCGTGCGCTCGACAAGCGGTGAGGGCGCCTCCTCGATGATCTTCTGATGCCGGCGCTGGATCGAGCATTCGCGTTCACCGACAGCCCATACGGTGCCGTGGGCGTCGGCGAGCACCTGGACCTCGATGTGGTGGCCGGTGGGCAGGTAGCGCTCGCAGAACACGGTGGGGTCGCCGAACGCCGATTGCGCTTCGCGGGTGGCGGCCGCGACCTGGTCTCGGAGGTCTGCCAGGTCGTTGACCACCCGCATACCGCGTCCACCGCCACCTGCCGATGCTTTGACCAGCACCGGCAGCTGCTGTGGCGTCACGGTGTCCGGGTCGAGCTCGTCGAGGACCGGCACTCCGGCGGCCGCCATCATCTTCTTGGCCTCGATTTTGGATCCCATCGCCCGTACCGCGGCCACCGGCGGCCCGATCCACGTCAGGCCGGCGCTCTGCACAGCGGAAGCGAAATCCGCGTTCTCCGAGAGGAACCCGTAGCCGGGATGGACTGCATCGGCGCCGGCCGCGCGCGCCGCGGCGATCAGCGCATCGATGGACAGGTAGTCGGTGGTCTTCGGCAGCCGCACCTTTGCGTCTGCCTCGCAGACGTGCGGTGCGTTGGCGTCGGGGTCGGTATAGACGGCGACGGTGCTCAGGCCCAGTCGACGGCAGGTGGCGAAGACCCGCCGCGCGATCTCGCCGCGGTTGGCCACCAATACTCGGGTAATCACGGGCATCACATCCGGAAGACGCCGAAATTCGACGTCCCTTTGATCGGGCCATTGGCGATGGCGGACAAACACATTCCCAACACCGTGCGGGTATCGCGCGGGTCGATCACCCCGTCGTCGTACAGCATCCCGGATAGCACCATGGGCAGCGACTCGGCTTCGATCTGGCCCTCGACGGCGGCCCGCATCGCGGCGTCGGCCTGTTCATCGACCTGCTGGCCGCGAGCTTCGGCGGCGGCCCGGCTCACGATCGACAGCACCCCGGCCAACTGGGCGCCGCCCATCACGGCCGATTTGGCGCTGGGCCAAGCGAACAAGAATCTCGGGTCGTAGGCCCGACCACACATCCCGTAGTGCCCCGCGCCGTAGGAGGCGCCGATCAGCAGCGAAATGTGCGGCACCGTCGAGTTCGACACGGCGTTGATCATCATCGAGCCGTGCTTGATCATTCCGCCCTCTTCATAGTCCTTCCCCACCATGTAGCCGGTGGTGTTGTGCAAGAACAGCAATGGCGTGTCGGAGCGGTTGGCCAGCTGAATGAACTGGGTTGCCTTCTGCGACTCCTCGGAAAACAACACTCCTCGGGCATTGGCCAGGATGCCCAGCGGGTACCCGTGGAGTTGTGCCCAGCCCGTCACCAGCGATGAGCCGTACATCGGCTTGAACTCGTCGTACTCGGAGCCATCGACAATGCGGGCGATCACTTCCCGGGGATCGAACGGGATGCGCAAGTCCGACGAGACGATGCCGATCAGCTCTTCGGTGTCGAACAATGGCTCGGTCACCGGCTTCGGCGCGGGACCCTGCTTGACCCAGTTGAGCCGCGCCACGATGCGGCGACCGAGCCGGATCGCGTCGAGCTCGTCGACGGCGAAGTAGTCTGCCAATCCCGAAGTGCGGGCATGCATCTCGGCGCCACCCAGCGACTCGTCGTCGGACTCCTCGCCGGTCGCCATCTTCACCAGCGGCGGGCCGGCCAGGAAGACCTTCGAGCGTTCTTTGATCATCACCACGTGATCGGACATGCCGGGGATGTAGGCCCCGCCCGCGGTCGAGTTGCCGAAAACCAAGGCAATCGTGGGGATTCCGGCGGCCGAGAGCCGGGTCAGGTCGCGGAACATCTGCCCGCCCGGGATGAAGATCTCCTTCTGGGTCGGCAGGTCCGCGCCACCGGATTCCACCAGTGAGATCACCGGCAGCCGGTTCTGGAATGCGATCTGGTTGGCCCGAAGTATTTTTCGCAGCGTCCACGGGTTGCTGGTGCCGCCTTTGACGGTGGGGTCATTGGCGACGATCATGCACTCCACCCCGGAGACCGCACCGATGCCGACCACCAGGCTGGCGCCGATCTGGAAGTTGCTGCCCCACGCTGCCAGCGGGCTCAACTCGAGAAACGGCGAATCCGCGTCGACGAGCAGCTCGATGCGTTCCCGCGCGGTGAACTTGCCCCGGGCGTGGTGACGTTCAACGTATTTAGACCCACCGCCGCCCAGAGCTTTGGCGAGTTCAGCGTCGATCTCGTCCAGCTTGCTGGATAAGGACGCCGCCGCTTCGGTGTAAGTGGATGCGGAGGGATCGAGCGTGGACTGCAGCACAGTCATGATTGGTATCCAAGGGTTTTGGCGGCCAGTGCGGTCAGGATTTCGGTGGTTCCACCGCCGATACCGATAATTCGCATATCGCGATATTGGCGTTCGATTTCGGACTCGGCCATGTATCCCATTCCCCCGAACAATTGGACGGCTTGGTGGGCGACCCATTCGCCGGCTTCCACCGCGGTGTTCTTGGCGAAACACACCTGCGCGATCAGGTTGGTCTCACCGGCGAGCTGACGTTCCACCACATTGCGGGTATAGACGCGGGCCACGTCGATCCGACGGGCCATCTCGGCGAGCGTGTTCTGCACAGTCTGCCGCGAGATCAGCGGCCGGCCGAAGGTTTCCCGGTCACGGCACCACTGGACGGTCAGATCCAGGCAACGCTGCGCACTCGAATATGCTTGGGCGGCAAGCCCTACGCGTTCGGAGACGAATGCCAGCGCGATCTGAGCGAAGCCGCTGTTCTCGACGCCCACCAGATTGCCCGCCGGTACCCGGACGTCGCTGTAAGACAACTCCGCGGTGTCCGACGACCGCCAACCCATCTTCTCCAGTTTGCGGGTGACCTCGAACCCCGGCGTGCCCTTCTCGACGGTCAGCAGCGACACCCCGGCCGCGCCGGGGCCGCCGGTGCGCACCGCGGTCACCACGTAGTCGGCGCGCACCCCCGAAGTGATGTACGTTTTGGCGCCGTTGACCACGTAGTGATCGCCATCCCGACGCGCGGTGGTGCGCAAGTGCCCGACGTCGGAGCCCCCGCCCGGTTCGGTGATGGCCAGTGCGCCGATCTTCTCCCCGGCCAGCGTCGGCCGGACGAACTTCTCGATCAGCCGCTGATCTCCGGAGGCGATCATGTGTGGCACCGAGATACCACAGGTGAACAGCGACGCGAAAACGCCGCCCGGCGTGCCGGCTTGATGCATTTCTTCGCAGATGACAACCGCGTCGGCGCCGTCGCCATCGCCACCGCCGACTGATTCGGGGAAGTTCGCCCCCAGCAGGCCGGTCTGGCCGGCGCGGCGGTGCAGCTCGCGGGGCAGTTCGCCGTCGCGCTCCCACGCGTCGATGTTGGGCATGATCTCCCGCTCGGCGAATGCGCGCGCGGTCTTGCGGAGCTGATCGCGCTCCGGCGTGTTCCAGGTACTCACAGCAGGCCCTCCGGGATGTCGACGTGACGGCTGCGCAGCCACTCGCCCAGCCCCTTGGCCTGCGGATCGAAGCGGGCCTGGTAGGCGGCACCTTTGCCGAGGATGTCTTCGATGACGAAGTTCACCGCGCGCAGATTGGGCAGCACGTGCCGGGTGACCGGCAGGTCTTTGGTCTCGGGCAGTAGTTCGCGCAGCAAGTCCACAGTCAGTGTGTGGGCCAGCCAGCGCCACTGCTCATCAGTTCGCACCCACACCCCGACGTTGGCCGAACCGCCCTTGTCGCCGCTGCGGGCGCCCGCCATGACACCCAGCGGCAGCCGCTGGGTCGGCCCCGCCGGCAGTGGCTCGGGCAACTCAGGCGGATCGGCCGGATTCAACTCGAGAGTCTCGGCGGCGCAGGGAATCTCGACCCGGTTGCCATCGGCTTGCACTGCGACGTGCGGCACTTTGGCGGCATCGACATAGCCTGGCGTGTACACACCGTAGACCTGGCCTTCGCCAGGCGGAGCGGTCACCGTGAAACCGGGATAGCTAGCCAGCGCGAGTTCAACTGCAGCCGAAGAGAATTGGCGTCCGACATTTGCCGGGTCGGCATCGCGGACCACGCAGCGCAGCAGCGCGCTGGCCGCTTCCTCGGTGTCGGCGTCGGCGTGGTCGGTGCGGGCCAGCGTCCACTCGAGCTCCGCGGGCTTGACCGGGAGCCCGGCCTCCAGCTGCCGTCGCACCAGCTCGGCTTTGGCCTCGATGTCCAGCCCGGTCAGCACGAACGTCATCGCGTTGCGGAATCCGCCGATGCTGTTCAGCGACACCTTCAGCGTCGGCGGTGGCGGCTCGCCGGCCACACCGCTGATCCGCACCCGGTCCGGGCCGTCTTCGGACAACGCGACGGCGTCCATCCGGGCGGTGACGTCCGGGTTGGCGTAGCGGGAGCCGGTGACTTCATAGAGCAGTTGGGCGGTCACCGTGTCGACGCTGACCAGACCTCCGGTGCCGGGATGTTTGGTGATCACCGAGGAGCCGTCGGGGAAAATCTCGGCCAGCGGGAAGCCGGCATAGGTCAGGTCGGGCACCTCGGTGAAGAACGAATAGTTGCCGCCGGTGGCCTGGATGCCGCATTCGATGACGTGGCCGGCCACCACCGCTCCGGCCAACTGGTTGTAGTCGCTGCGCGTCCAGCTGAAATGCGCAGCCGCCGGACCCACGATCACCGACGCGTCGGTGACCCGCCCGGTGACGACCACGTCGGCGCCGCTGTTCAGGCAGTCGACGATGCCCCAGGCGCCCAGGTAAGCGTTGGCGGTCAGCGGCGTGCCCAGCCCGAGCTCGTCGGCGCGCGGCTGCAGGTCGTCGCCCTCGACGTGCGCCACCCGCGTCTGGATGCCCAGCCTGGCGGCCAGTTCTCGCACCGCGTCGGCCAGGCCGGCCGGGTTGAGGCCGCCGGCGTTGGCCACGATCCGTACGCCGCGGTCGTGGGCCAGCCCCAGGCACTCCTCGAGTTGGGTGAGGAAGGTCTTGGCGTAGCCGCGCTCGGGGTGCTGCATCTTGTCGCGGCCCAGGATCAGCATGGTCAGCTCGGCCAGGTAGTCGCCGGTCAGGTAGTCCAAATCACCGCCGGTGAGCATCTCGCGCATCGCCGCAAGCCGGTCGCCGTAGAACCCCGAGCAGTTCCCGATTCGGACCGCAGGCTTCATGCGCGTCTTCCCTCCCCGGCGACTAAGCAGCCAACGTACCAACCAACCGGTAGGTTAGCCGGTGGGGCAGGCGTTACGTCAAGGGTGCCCGCCCGGTCACCCGATTTGGGCGCCCAACAGGTCACCGACTATTCTGAGGAGCAATCGTCGCTGTCGATCTGTTGCGCGGCGACCCCCCTACCAGGAGTAAGGCTCGATTATGGCTGTGCCCAAGCGCAGGATGTCGCGTGCGAACACCCGAAGCCGGCGCGCCCAGTGGAAGGCCGCCAAGCCAGAACTCGTCGGTGTGACGGTGGCCGGTCAACGGCATAAGGTGCCGCGTCGGCTGCTCAAAGCCGCCCGGCTCGGTCTCATCGACCTCGACCGGCGCTGACTTCGCCCGTCGAGTGTGATGCGACGGCGCGCACTGTACTAAGGCCGCGGACCTCTTAGGTCGCTCTCAGGCGATTGGTTAAAACTGGTGGCCGTGCGGATTCTTGTCGTCGACGACGATCGTGCGGTGCGTGAGTCGCTGCGGCGCTCGCTGTCGTTCAACGGCTACTCGGTGACGCTGGCTCAAGACGGTGTCGAGGCCCTCGACATGATCACCACCGACCGGCCCGACGCCGTGGTCTTGGACGTCATGATGCCGCGGCTGGATGGTCTGGAAGTTTGCCGTCAGTTGCGCAGCACCGGCGATGATCTGCCCATCCTGGTGTTGACCGCCCGCGACGCGATCTCCGAGCGGGTAGCCGGCCTGGATGCCGGCGCCGACGACTATCTACCGAAGCCGTTCGCACTTGAAGAGCTGCTGGCCCGGATGCGGGCGCTGTTGCGCCGCACCCAGCCCGAGGATTCCGCCGAGTCGGTGGCTATGACGTTCTCGGATCTGACACTCGACCCGATGACCCGTGACGTCACTCGCGGGCAACGCCAGATCAGCCTGACCCGCACCGAATTCGCGCTGTTGGAGATGCTGATCGCCAACCCGCGGCGAGTGCTGACCCGCAGTCGCATTCTCGAGGAAGTATGGGGCTTCGACTTTCCCACCTCGGGCAACGCGCTGGAGGTCTACGTCGGGTATCTGCGCCGCAAGACCGAAGCCGAAGGCGAGCCGCGGTTGATCCACACCGTTCGCGGAGTGGGTTACGTGCTCCGTGAAACGCCTCCCTGATGTCCATGTTCGGCCGGCGCGCTCCGCTGCGAGCGACCCCCTCGTTGTCGTTGCGATGGCGGGTGATGCTCCTGGCGATGTCGATGGTGGCGATGGTCGTCGTCTTGATGGCCGTCGCGGTGTACGCGGTGATCTCGGCAGCGCTCTATAAGGACATCGACAACCAACTGCAGAGCCGGGCGCAACTGCTGATCGCAAGCGGATCGCTATCCGCCGACCCCGGCAAAGCCATTGAGGGCACTGCCTATTCGGATGTCAACGCGATGCTGGTCAACCCGGGCCGATCGATCTACACCGCTAACCAGGAAGGTCAGACGCTGCCGGTCGGCAACCCGGAAAAAGCAGTCATCCGCGGTGACTTGTTCATGTCCCGGCGCACGGCGGCCGACCAGCGGGTGCTGGCCATTCACCTGCCAAACGGCGCATCGCTCCTGATCTCCAAAAGCCTGGCGCCCACCGATGCGGTCATGCTGAAACTGCGCTGGGTGCTGCTGATTGTCGGCGGGGTGGGCGTCGTGGTGGCCGCGGTAGCCGGGGGCATGGTCACCCGCGCCGGGCTGCGCCCGGTGGGCCGGCTCACCGGGGCCGCCGAGCGGGTGGCCCGCACCGACGACCTACGACCCATCCCGGTATTCGGCAGTGACGAGTTGGCCAGGCTGACCGAGGCATTCAACCTGATGCTGCGGGCCCTGGCCGAGTCGCGGGAGCGGCAGGCCCAGCTGGTCACCGATGCCGGTCATGAACTGCGGACCCCGCTGACGTCGCTGCGGACCAACGTCGAGTTGCTGATGGCGTCGATGCAGCCCGGCGCGCCGCGACTACCGGAGCAGGAAATGATCGACCTGCGCGCCGACGTAATCGCCCAGATCGAGGAATTGTCCACGCTGATAGGCGATTTGGTGGACTTGACCAGAGACGACGCCGGAGAGGTCGTGCACGAGCCGGTTGACATGGGTGAGGTCATCGACCGCAGCCTGGAGCGGGTCCGGCGGCGGCGCAACGACATCGAGTTCGAGGTACAGGTGATCGGATGGCAGGTCTACGGTGACCTCGCCGGCCTGTCCCGCGCGGTGCTGAATCTGATGGACAACGCGGCCAAGTGGAGTCCGTCGGGCGGGCGGGTCAGCGTCCGGGTGACCCAACTGGATCCCGCGCATGCCGAACTGGTGGTCGCCGACAACGGCCCGGGCATCCCGCCGGAGGAACGCCAACTGGTGTTCGAACGGTTCTTCCGTTCCGCGGCCGCGCGGGCGATGCCCGGTTCCGGCCTGGGGCTGGCGATCGTCAAGCAAGTGGTACTCAAACACGGTGGAGCGCTGCGCGTGGAGGACACCGTGCCCGGCGGCCAGCCGCCGGGGACCTCGATATACGTGTTGCTACCCGGACGTCCGCTGCCGGTTATGCCCTATCCGGAGCCGGATGTTAGCGCGGGGCAAAATGGGGGAAACTCTGAAGGCCCAGCGAACGTTGTCTCAGTGGAATCTCAGTCCACGCAGGCAAGGTAGTTGCCGTTACCGTTGAGCCCGAACTGATCTTTAGAGGAAGAGCGACCGAGCGCATGACGAATCACCCGAGGTATTCGCCACCGCCGCAGCCCGGATACCGCCCGGTGTCCGATCAGCATGCGGCGCCAGCCTATTCCATTCCGGGCCAGCAGCAAACGTATGCCCAGCAATACGACTGGCGGTACGCCCAGCAGCAGGGCTACCGGCAGCCCTACCCGCCGTTCGGTGCCGGCCAGCCCGGCCCGGCCAGCCCCCCGCCGCCGATCGTTCCATCCCAAAAACGTTCGCGCGCAGGGCTATTAGCTGCCGGCGCGCTGGCTATTGCAGTGGTGTCGGCGGGCATCGGTGGTGCCGCGGCGTCGGTGGTCGAGCACAGCGGACAGGGCGGCGCGCACAGCACCACGACCATCCGCGGCGGGCCCGCGCCCAGCGTGCCGGCCGCTAACTTGCCGGCAGGCAGCGTGGAGCAGGTTGCCACCAAGGTTGTTCCCAGCGTGGTAATGCTGGAGACGGATCTGGGGCGCCAGTCCGAAGAGGGGTCGGGCATCATCTTGTCGGCTGACGGGCTGATCCTGACCAATAATCACGTCGTCGCCGCTGCCGGCAAGGGCGCCCGTGGCGAGGCGCCCCCCGGCGAGGCGCCGAAAACGACAGTGACCTTTTCCGATGGGCGCACCGCTCCGTTTACCGTGGTCGGGGCCGATCCCACCACCGATATCGCAGTGGTTCGGGTACAAGACGTTTCCGGGTTGGCCCCGATCAGCATCGGCTCGTCGGCTGACCTGCGCGTCGGTCAGCCGGTGATCGCGGTCGGGTCACCGCTCGGTCTGGAGGGCACGGTCACCACCGGGATCGTCAGCGCGCTCAACCGGCCGGTGTCGACCACCGGGGACACCGGCAACCAGAACACGGTGCTGGACGCTATCCAGACCGACGCCGCGATCAACCCCGGTAACTCGGGCGGTGCGCTGGTCAACATGAATGGTGATCTGATCGGCGTGAACTCGGCGATCGCCACCCTCGGCGGGGACTCCGCCGATGCGCAGAGCGGTTCGATCGGCCTCGGCTTCGCGATTCCGATCGACCAGGCCAAGCGGATAGCCGACGAGCTGATCCGCAGCGGCACGGCGTCCCACGCCTCGCTGGGTGTCCAGGTCATGAACGACAAGGGCGCTCCTGGCGCCAAGGTTGTCGATGTGGTGCCGGGCGGTGCGGCGGCAGCCGCGGGGCTGCCCAGCGGGGTGGTGGTCACCAAGGTCAACGACCGCACGATCAACAGTGCCGACGGCCTGGTTGCCGCGGTGCGGTCCAGAGCGCCCGGGGACAAGGTGACCCTGACGTATTTGGATCCGTCGGGTGACACCCGGACGGTGCAGGTCACTTTGGGCAAGGCGGATCGGTGATGAGAGTCGACGCGCCGGGGTCAGATCACGGATATACGGTTGCAGCCATGGAACAGCGTGCGGACATGGTAGGCCGGGCACTCGTCGTCGTGGTCGACGACCGCACGGCGCACGGGGATGAAGAGGACCACAGCGGACCGCTGGTCACCGAGTTGCTCGCGGAGGCCGGATTCGTCGTCGACGGTGTGGTGGCCGTCGCCGCCGACGAAGTGGAGATTCGCAACGCGCTGAACACCGCCGTGATCGGCGGGGTGGATTTGGTGGTGTCGGTCGGCGGTACCGGCGTGACCCCACGTGACGTCGCTCCGGAGGCAACTCGGGAGATCCTCGATCGCGAACTCCTCGGTATCGCCGAAGCGATTCGCGCCTCCGGATTGTCGGCCGGCGTCGCCGAGGCCGGGTTGTCGCGCGGTCTGGCCGGCATCTCGGGCAGCACGTTGGTGGTCAACCTCGCCGGTTCGCGATCTGCAGTGCGCGACGGGATGGCGACCCTGAACCCGCTGGCGGCGCAGATCATCGGTCAGCTTTCGAGTCTGGAGATATGAGCGAAACCTCAGACGAGCGCGATCCGGACGATGTTCGGGACGCCGACGAGCGCGAGCGCTGGCTTCAAGAGAACGTGCCGCCCCATCACAATTGATGGTCACGGCGCGGTCAATCCTCGATGACTAATTGTTCGCAACGCCCACAATTGGCCCTTCTGCGTCATACGGTTTTTTCGGGCGGCGTCGCGTCGCTCCGATGATTCCTGTGACGGGAGGGTGGCTCTGGTGTTCAAAGGTTTCAGAGATTTCGTGATGCGCGGTGACGTGATCACCGTGGCCGTCGGTTTGGTGGTGGCTCTGGCGTTCTCGAATCTGGTCAAGGCCTTCACCGATAGCGTGATCAATCCGCTAGTCGCTGCCGCGCAGCCCAATGCAACCCTGGGGTTGGGTGTGCAACTCGGCGACGCCGGAAACAAGGCGACGTTCATCGACTTCGGTGCCTTCATTTCGGCGATCATCTACTTCATCGTCTTCATGGCGGTGGTGTACTTCGTGATTGTGTTGCCGTACAAGCACATTCAGAAACGCCGCGGAGTCACGGTGTTCGGAGACGAGCCGGCCACCAAGGCCTGCCCGCAGTGCATGTCGGACATCCCCGAGGCCGCGCAGAAGTGCAAGTACTGCGCCAGCGAACAGCCGGCGGCCGCCTGACACATCCAAACGCGCTCAATGCAGGGTGAGCGTCACAGTCTGAACCAGCGCAGCGCCGGCCACCGCGGTGGCCGCGGCGGCCGGTAGCGCCACCAGCACCACCCGGTCGTCCGACGGCGCCTTCTGCTTCGCGGAAACCAGGACGACGATGGCGTCGCTGGCGATGAGCCGGGGCGTGCTGTGCGGGTCGGTGATGCCGTCGCTGGGCGCGGCCACGATATCGACGACGTCTCCGGGGCGCACCAGGTCGACCAGCGCGCTGTCGGCCGGATGCAACGGCACCATCCGGGCCTGCGGCCCTGCGGTGGACTCGGCCAGTCGGCTGCTCAGTACCCGCACGTCGGTGAGCACCTCTCCCCGACGCGCCGGCCCGGCCAGCGTCGCACCGACGACTGCGTCCAGGTTGTCTTGTGAACCATCGGGAATCATTGCCGCCAAACGCTTTTCGAGCTGAACATCCTCCGCAGTCAATTCCGCGCCCGGCCTGAGGTCGCGCACCGCCACCACCACCTCGGTGCGGTCGCCGTCGGGATCGGATCGAAACGCCGCGACACCGGCCAACACGACGAGCCCGCCGGCTGCCATCCGCCGGGCCAGCACCGTTCGCGTCCAGTCCGGGCGTAACCACTGCGAGACGCGGTCCGCCAGCGACGGATTCAGCGATTCGCCCATGGCGCCACGCTAAGCGCGCCGAGACGTTGAGTGTGCTCGAGAAAAAACCCGGTTGTGGATAACTATCAGCTGGCCGCGGCAGACTTCGCGGAGTCCGATGTCTTCGACGCCGACGAATTGGTTGACGTCTCTTTGCTACCGCTCGAGGAGGACTTGTCGCTGGAACTCGACTTTTCGCTGGAACTCGACGAGGACTCAGACTTGCTGGAGCCATTGGTCGAGCTCTTCGTCGATTCGCGGCTGTCGGTGCGGTAGAAACCGCTGCCTTTGAACACCACGCCGACGGAGTTGAACACCTTGCGCAACCGGCCGGAGCACTCCTGGCAGGTCGTCAGGGCGTCATCGGTGAAGGCCTGAACCACGTCGAAGCGGTTGCCGCACTCAGTGCACGCGTAGCTGTAAGTCGGCACAGAAACCTCCGGGTATCAGATTCGTTAGCACTCTACCGTGTCAAGTGCTAGAACCGCCATCGGCACTGCATGATTCCCGACTGGTGTCCAGGGCGAGAAAACCGCCCTTCGGGGTGAGCGCATGGCTCATCCGCACGTCATGCGGCTCGCAGGGCAGCTCGTCGCGGAGTTCGTCGTCGCGGACCACCGCGACCACACGTGCCTGCGGGTCGCGGTGTTGCAGCGAGCGGTCGTAGAACCCGCCGCCACGGCCCAGCCGCACTCCCGCCCGGTCGACCGCCAGCGCCGGAACCAGCACCAGAGTGGCTTCCGCCAGGGCCGCGGGCGGCAGCCACGGCTCGTCGGGTTCGAGCAGTCCGAACCGCCCGGCCACCAGCCGCCCCGGTTGGTACTCGCCCCACCGCAACGCCAACGGCGTGTCGTCGCCGGCAATGCGGGCAACGGGCAGCAGCACTCGTCCGGCTCGGCGCAGCAACACCTCCAGCATGTCGATCGACCCGGGTTCAGCGCCGACCGGGACATAGGCGCAGACCGTGCTGTCGCTGCTCACGTCCGAATTCAGACCGCTCAAATGCCGGCTCAGCGCCCGCGCCTCGTCGGCGCGGACGTCGTCGGCAACCGAGCGCCGGGCGGCCAACAGCTGTTGTCGCAATGCGGCTTTGCCGGCGGTGCCCATGACATCAACGATGACAGCCCGACCTTCCGGCGCGCCACACCCCCACATGGTTATCGTGTGAACGATGTCACGCGCACAGATCCGCGTTCCGCGCACGGCAATTGTTCCGGCTGCCGGCCTGGGCACCCGCTTCCTGCCGGCCACCAAGACGGTGCCCAAGGAGCTGCTGCCGGTGGTCGACACTCCGGGCATCGAGTTGGTCGCCGCCGAGGCAGCAGATGCCGGCGCGGAACGGCTGGTAATCATCACGTCGGAGGGCAAGGACGGCGTCGTCGCGCATTTCGTCGAAGACCTGGTGCTCGAAGGAACACTGGAGGCCCGCGGCAAGAAGGCGATGCTGGCCAAGGTGCGGCGCGCGCCGGGGCTGATCAAGGTCGAGTCGGTGGTGCAGGCCGAGCCGCTGGGACTGGGGCACGCGATCGCCTGCGTGGAGTCGACGCTGTCGGACGACGAGGACGCGGTGGCCGTGTTGCTCCCCGACGACCTGGTGCTACCGACGGGCGTCCTGGAAACCATGTCCAAAGTGCGGGCCGAGCAAGGCGGCACGGTGTTGTGCGCCATCGAGGTCAGCCGCGAAGAGATCAGCGCCTATGGGGTGTTCGACGTCGAGCCGGTTCCCGGCGCCGACAAAGACGTGCTCAAAGTCAACGGCATGGTGGAAAAACCCAAGCCCGAGAATGCTCCGTCGTTGTTTGCGGCGGCCGGCCGCTATGTCCTCGACCGCGTGGTGTTCGATGCGGTGCGCCGCATCGACCGCGGGGCGGGCGGCGAGGTGCAGCTCACCGATGCAATCGCGTTGCTGATCACCGAAGGGCATCCGGTCCACGTCGTCGTGCATCGCGGCTCTCGACACGACCTGGGAAATCCCGGCGGCTACCTCAAGGCTGCGGTTGACTTTGCGTTGGACCGCGCTGACTATGGCCCGGACCTGCGCCGGTGGTTAGTGGCGCGATTGGGCCTGCCCGAGGGATAGCCCCGGGCAATCGGGTCGGGCCTGACTGGCAGAGGCTCGACGGCAGAAAGGCGCGCTGTGCGTTCGGTGGAAGAGCAGCAGGCCCGGGTGTCGGCCGCCGCGGTGGCACCGAGACCGGTGCGCGTGGCGATCGCCGAGGCGCAGGGACTGATGTGCGCCGAAGAGGTGGTGACCGAGCGCCCGCTGCCCGGCTTCGACCAAGCCGCGATCGACGGCTACGCGGTACGCAGCGTCGACGTGCTCGGTGTCGGTGACACCGATGACGGTCACGACGAGGACGCCCGCGGCGACGTGACGCTGCCGGTGATGGCGGCCATCGAGGCCGGCGCCCGTACGCCCAGCCGGCTGCAGCCGCGGCAGGCCGCTCGGGTGCAGACCGGTGCCCCGTTGCCGACGCTGGCAGACGCGGTTCTGCCGTTGCGCTGGACCGACGGCGGGGAGTCGCGGGTGCGGGTGCTGCGCGGCGTGCGCTCGGGTGCCTACGTGCGCCGCACCGGCGACGATGTGCAACCAGGTGACGTCGCGGTCCGGGCCGGGACGATCATCGGCGCTGCGCAAGTCGGGTTGCTGGCTGCGGTCGGCCGGGAGCGGGTGCTTGTTCACCCGCGCCCGCGGTTGTCGGTGATGGCCGTCGGCGGTGAGCTGGTCGACATCTCGCGCACTCCGGGCAACGGGCAGGTCTACGACGTCAACTCCTATGCCCTGGCAGCAGCCGGTCGCGACGCGGGCGCGGAGGTGAACCGAGTCGGGATCGTCGCCAACGATCCCGGCGAACTGCGCGATGTCGTCGAAGGCCAGATCAACCGCGCTGAGATTTTGGTGATCGCCGGCGCGGTGGGCGGCGCGGCCGCCGAGGCGGTGCGCTCGGTGCTGTGCCGGCTCGGCGAGATGGAAGTCACCCGGGTCGCGATGCACCCCGGATCTGTACAAGGTTTCGGTCAGTTGGGCCGCGAAGGAATACCGACGTTCCTGTTGCCCGCCAATCCGGTCAGTGCGCTGGTGGTCTTCGAGGTGATGGTGCGCCCGTTGATCCGGCTGTCGCTGGGCAAGCGGCAGCCGATGCGGCGGGTGGTGCAGGCCCGCACGCTGTCACCGATCACCTCGGTGCCGGGGCGCAAAGGCTATCTGCGCGGCCAGTTGATGCGGGACCAGGACAGCGGTGAATACCTGGTCCAGGCGCTGGGCGGCGCGCCGGGCGCCTCGTCGCACCTGTTGGCCACGCTGGCGGAAGCCAACTGCCTGGTCGTGGTTCCCGGCGAGGCCGAGCAGATTCGAACCGGCGAGATCGTCGATGTTGCGTTCCTGGCTCAACGTGGCTGAGACACGGCGGCAGACCCTCGTGAACCTGTGGCGTTCCGGCTCCCAGCATCCTGGCTGGCCGATGGTGATTGGCCCATTGCGGGTGACGGCCGGGGTGATCCGACTGCGTCCGGTGCGGATGCGCGACGCCGCGCAATGGAGCCGTATCCGGTTGGCCGATCGTGCCCATCTGGAACCCTGGGAGCCCAGCACCGAGGCGGATTGGGCTGTACGGCATGGGGTTTCGTCGTGGCCGGCGGTGTGTTCGAGCCTGCGCTCGGAAGCTCGCAAAGGCCGCATGCTGCCCTATGTGATCGAGCTGGACGGGCAGTTCTGTGGACAGCTGACGATCGGCAACGTCACGCACGGCGCGTTGCGCTCGGCGTGGATCGGCTACTGGGTGTCCAGTAGGGCGACCGGCGCCGGGGTGGCCACCGGAGCGTTGGCGTTGGGCTTGGACCACTGCTTCGGTCCAGTGGGACTGCATCGCGTAGAGGCCACCGTGCGACCGGAGAACGTGGCGAGTCGGGCAGTGCTGGCCAAGGTCGGCTTCCGCGAGGAGGGACTTCTACGGCGGTACCTCCAGGTTGACGGTGCCTGGCGCGACCATGTGCTGGTAGCGCTCACCGCGGACGAGGTGTACGGATCGGTGACGTCGACCCTGGTGCGCGGAGGGCACGCCGGCTGGGCTTAGCTCGCTCGGTTCCCGCACCAAAATTTGCCGCCAATGTGTTACAGATGTGACATTTGTGGCGTTTGGTGCTTGTCACAGCCAAATTACAGGTGTGTAATTGTCCTCGGCGCGCTTTACGGGCTGCGCCGGCTACCGGCCCATTCTGGCGTGGAAAGGACAGGTCACCATGCCAAGCATCCCGCAATCTCTGCTGTGGATTTCGCTAGTAGTGCTCTGGTTGTTCGTGCTGGTCCCGATGCTGGTCAGCAAGCGCGACGCCGTGCGACGGACCAGCGACCTGGCGTTGGCGACCCGTGTGCTCAACAGTGGTACGGCCGCGCGCCTGCTCAGGCGCGGCGGACCGGCGGCGGGTCATCGCAGTAACCCCGATTGGCAGCCCGAAGAAGACGCGTTCGACGACCTCGACGACGACGTGGACGAGTCACCGACGGCGGAGATTATTGTCGCGGCGCCGGCCGCCGTGGTTGTCGAAGCCGAACCCGAACTGGTGGAGGCCGAGGTCTCCGAGGACGAGGTTGTGGTCGACGAGGAAGGCGAGCCCGTCGTTGCTGACGCGACCGCCGAACACGACGAGGACGAGGACGCCCAGGACGACGAGTACGAATACGTCGCCGATACCTCTGGAATACCGGTGGCCGAGGAGCCGGAAACCAGGGCGACCGCGGCGATCTCGCGGCGACACGGCTACGACGCGAGGAAGGCCGCCGCGGTCAGCGCCCGCAAGTACGCCTACCGCAAGCGGATGCTGGTAACGATGGCGCTGATGCTGGCGGCCTCAGCTGCCGCGGCCTTCCTGTTGACGCCGACGGCATGGTGGGTCTGCGGGTCGACCGGCACAGTGACGATGCTGTATTTGGCGTATCTGCGCCGTCAAACCCGCATCGAGGCACGGGTGCGGCGCCGGCGCACGCAGCGGATGGCGCGGTCGCGGCTCGGCGTCGAGAACACCTACGACCGGGAATTCGACGTGGTGCCGTCACGGCTACGACGCCCGGGCGCGGTGGTGCTGGAGATCGACGACGAGGACCCAGTCTTCGAGCATCTCGACTATGCGCCTTACGCGCGTGATTACGGCTGGCACCGCGACCTGCCGCGAGCGGTCGGCCAGTAACAATTCGGCCAGTCGTTTGGCGACTGGTAGCCTGCTAGCGATCAGGGGCTATGGCGCAGTTGGTAGCGCGACTCGTTCGCATCGAGTAGGTCAGGGGTTCGATTCCCCTTAGCTCCACTCTTTGATTACCGGATCGCACCAGGCGTCGCTACGGGCGGCGATGACTTCATCAGCTGAAGGCGGGAGCCAGGAAACGCTGCAGCACCTGTTGTTCCGCGCGACGGCTTGCGATGGGCCAGTAGGCCAGCGATAGCACCACCCGTACGATCCACTGCGCGGCTTGGGGATCGTCGTCAGTGATTCCGGTGAGCTCGGCTGCAAGATGACTGAGCACTGGCGACGAATGCAACTCGTCCAAATCCGGGCGACTGCCTGGACTTAACATCAGGCGCCGTAGTGGGTCAGACCTGATCTGCTGGAGTGCCACGGTGACAGCGGTGATCACCCGCTCCGGACCACTCAGCCCGTCGACGGCACGCCGGACCGTCTCGATGATCCGCGCTGAAAGACGGATCAGCACAGCGTCGCGGATCTGGGCTTTGCCTCCCGCGTAGCGATAGATGGTGGCTCGTGAACAGTGGACCCGTTTCGCCAAGGTGTCGATGTCGAAGGCATCCAGGCCTTCTCGTATTACGAGATCAGTTGCAGCAGCGTAGATGCGATCAGCTGCCGCCGCTCGGCGGTCGCCACCAACCACCCAGTCATCGCGAACCATGGTCGTCCACCTCCGTGCGTCATCAAATACATATGTTCTCAAGCCTGAGACGAGCTTGGCACTATGTCTCACCCATTTCCACTGGTGGTTGGACTCTGATGAGACAGCCCCAACGCGAAGCCTGGAGGGCGTTTCGCAACTTCGTGGACTCCGATTGACGCAGCACGCCTTGGTCGCTCAGCGTTGAGGAATGACATCGCGTGATGGTGACCTGGGCCTGGCGCTGTTTGACGACCAATTCATCCAGCATCCGCACCGGCTCTACGAGCAGATGCATGAGGCCGGGCATGTCCATCGGATCGGAGAGTCTGGCTTCTACGCCGTGAGTAGTTGGGACGCCGTCAACGAGGCGGTTGCGCGCTGCGACGACTTCTCGTCCAACCTGACCGCGACGATGATGTATCAGCCCGGAAGCACCGTCACCGCATTCCACGTCGGGGAACTCGGCGGACCCACCCAAGCATTGGCCACTGCTGACGAACCCGCACACTCGGTGCATCGGAAGTTACTGCTGCCGCAACTCGCAGCCAAACGCATCCGCGCCTTCGAACCATTCATCGCCGACACCGCCGCTGAGACCTGGAATACCCATGCGGCACACGGGCGTATCGAATGGATGAGCGCGATGGCGAACCGACTACCCATGATGATCATTGGCAGGATCATTGGGGTCCCCGCCGCCGACGTCGACAAGCTCATCCAATGGGGTTACTCCGCGACCCAAGTAGTCGAAGGACTGGTCTCCCAAGAACAGATGGACACCGCGGCCGTCGCCGTGATGGAACTCAGCGGCTACATCACCGAACAGTTCCAGCAGGCGGCGGCCAATCCGCAAGACAATCTGCTGGGCGACCTCGCTAACGCCTGCGCCGCCGGCGAACTAGACGACGTGGCAGCGGTGGCCATGATGATCATCCTCTTCAGTGCAGGCGGCGAATCCACCGCCTCGCTCATCGGTTCTGCCGCGTGGGTTCTCGCGACGCAGCCAGACATCCAGTGGCAGCTGCGCGATCAACCCGAACAGCTCGGGGCGTTCCTCGAAGAGGCGCTGCGCTACGAACCACCCTTCCGGGGCCACTACCGGCACGTCGTCAACGACACCGAACTGTGCGGTGTCGAACTGCCCGCGGGCTCGCGGCTGCTGCTGCTGTGGGGAGCGGCCAATCGCGACCCGTCACACTTCGACAGCCCCCAGCAGTTTCGACTTGACCGACCATCGGGGAAGGGTCATATCAGCTTCGGCAAGGGAATCCACTTCTGCGTCGGTGCGGCGCTCGCCCGCCTGGAGGCGAGAATCGTGCTCGGGCAGCTCCTGGAGCGGACCTCGAATATCGCGGCCGCCGACATCGGGACGTGGCTCCCAAGTCTTCTGGTGCGACGCCTCGAACGCCTACAGCTTGCGTATGAGTGAGAGTGCGCGACGGATCAGGGATGGGTAACGAGGTACGTTTCGTTGCCCAGTCCGGCGGTGAGTTCGTCGATGTTAAACGGGCGGTCGAGGCGCGCGCGCAGCGTCGCGGGATCGACGAGAAGACTGATTTCAGCCGTCTGTCGCGCAACCAGACGCCCGATCAGTGGATAAATCCGGCGCATGATCGCTCGTTCAGCCGCCGTGCATCGAGAGGCGCAGTAGCCGACGTGACCTACTTCGTCGGTGAGGATTTCGCTGTAGAGGCGCTCGACGCGTTCGCAGACTTCCGGCTCGTCGGCGAACAGTTCGATCCCGACGCGGCGTAGTTCGTCAAACATCACGCACCCGACCATCTCCGCCGCGCCGACGAACAACATTCCAAGGCGCTCAGGGAGAAAGACGCCCGTCTTGACGAATTGGCGCATCACGAATGGCGGTGGCACGACTTGGAACGTCAAGTCGAAAATGTCCAACACGTAAGCGAGAAGCCGGGTGTGGTAATGCTCTTCGAGTTCGAGGTACACCCGCTCGGGCGGCAGCTCCTCGTCGCTGTTCACTCCATAGGTCTCGCCAAGCCCCACACCGAACCGCTCGGCTTGGTTCAGTTTGGCGGTAGCCAACAGGAACAGCATTTTGCGGTCCAAGCCTGGTTCGGGTATTCGACGGCGCAGGTTTCGCAGGAAGGTCGCTCGGTCGGCGGGACGGCCCGAACGGACTGGGTTGGTTTCAAGGTGCTTGAAGAACTGTTCGCGATTTTCCAAGCGTCTGTTGAGCAGGTCAGCTTCTCCGTCGCGCCTACGCAGGAAGTCCCGGTAGCCCTCGATACCTGTGGTCATCGCGTCTCCATTCCTTTGACGATCGTTGTCACATAACGGCTCAGCACGGCATCCGCAGTCGCAGAGTCCTGTACGCCAGCTGCAAGTAGCGCGAAGAGTCCGGCCAGGAAGAACACTCCAAGTTCATTTGCGTCCACGTCCGAGGGGACCCGCCCCGCTTGTTGCGCTGCGGTGATCACCCCGATCACGAACTGCGCCAACGGGTGCTCTGCCACTTCGTCTTCCACGGGCCGCGTCGACGAGAAGTGCAAGCCCAACATGTCACGGAAGACGACGGGACCCAAGCGGCGTTCCGCTGCCAGGACGTGACGCACCAGCTGCAGAAGTACTGACATCAAGTCGTCGTCGGTCAACACGTCGCGCAGTTCGGCGACGATCTGGGCCTGTTCGTTTCGTTCCAATTCGACGAGGACGTGTTCTTTGGTCGGGAAGTGGAAGTAGAACGTTCCCCGCACCACTCCGACAGCGTTTGCGATGGCAGTGACGTCGGCGCCCGCCAAGCCCGAGCGACCGATTTCGGCCAGCGCGGCATCGAAGAGACGCGCCCGGGTTTCGAGCCGTCGGGCTTCTCTTACGCCACCAGCCGACGCACCTGCTGACGGGGCGGCGTGCAGCGACCGCATATGGGCACCGTATACCCGTCGTTGACGGCCGTCAATGACGGTCGTCAACGAAAAGGGCGGCTACGTGCCCAGTGACGACAGCGCCTCGACGATTTCGTCGGCGGAGACGACGGCGGTGGCGTAATTGGGAATGTTGACTTCCAGGGCCGCATGCATCTCCGTATCGGAGTAGCTGGCCGTCGCGTCCTTGACCACGGTGACCTGGTATCCGAGTTCGGCCCCGAAGCGCACCGTCGCCTCAAGGCAGGTATGCGCGATCAGTCCCATCATGATCAACTGCTGAATGCCATGTCGTTTGAGCAGAAGATCCAGATCGGTGTTGGCGAAACCGCTGGAGCACCAATGCTCTTGGGCAACGATATCGGTCGGTTGGGGCTCGAACTCCTGGCGGATCTGACCGCCCCAAGTTCCGTATTCGAAGGTCTTGCGTGACCACGCTGCTTTCTGGATCGGCGCGATATACGCCCAGTCCTCGTAATCGCCGGGGCGATACCGGCGATGAAGCGCATAGAAGACGCGGATGTCAGCGGTACGCGCGGCTTCCAGGACTTGACTCATGTGCGGCACGCACTGGTTAGCTTCAGCAACACCTCTGAGGCGATCCCACACTTTGCCGCCCTCGGAAATGAAGTCGTTGTACGGATCGATCACGACCAGCGCGGTGCGGTCCCTGTTATAGATCACGGCGTCATCATCCTCTACGGCGTGGTCTACCTACCGCCCTTTAAGTCCTCGTTAAGTGCTTTCACGCTTCTTGCGTGAGTGAATGTAAATGGCGATACCTCGGACAATCCCGCGCGCGGCGTAAATCGCGGACAAGATCGACAGCACGATGAGCGCGACAAACGTCACCAGCCAGTTGTCGCGGCTGTGGCTGACGTTCCACCACACGAACGTGAACAGTACGGCGCAGATGAAGACCACGATGTCACGCCAATTGCCCTGATACGACGTTGCCAAGTCCCGGATCTCGCGGTTGCGGTCGACCCCGGTGACCAGATCGTCAATGCGCATGTTGATGACGCGTTGCAACTCGGCACGCCGCTCGTCTTCCTCCGGCGGCAGCAGTTTGAGCAATTCCAGATCGCTCTTGATGCTTGCCCGAAGATCGGGCGGGCGCAGGTTGCCGGCCACCAGGCCGAGCAGCGCACCCCCGACGACGGGAGCGCCGGCCAGAGCCATTGCGGTGATTCCGGGCATGAGATCTCCTTACTCGGTCCGAGTCATCTCACTTGTTGTTACGAGGCGTCACGCTGCTGAGCGCGATCTATACACGCCCGAGGGACGCAGCAGCCCATCACCGACAGTAGCCGAGCCATATTCGGACACTTCTCGTTTCGTGGGTGAGTGTCCCTTGTATTCGGCATAATTCGAATGCATGCATCCGACGCCACCGAAGACGCCATCTGAGACCGGTCAACCTGCGCACCCCCGCAACCGCATAACTCGACGGACGGCGATGAGTCGTCTCGCCGTCGTCGGCGTCGGCGCAATGGCTGCCTCAACAGCCATATCGGGATGCGACAGTGGCTCACACAAATCGTCTTCCGGCGGAGCTATTACGACGGACAACTCGGTAAAGCAAGCCACCGAAGCAACCAAGACGGCTAACCAGAAGATTCTCAACTCGCTGCCATTCAACAACCATGATGACTTCGACGATGCTCAGCGGAACCTGATCGCCCGACCGGACAAGCTGACGATCAAGGATGCCAACGGCACTGTGGTGTGGGACTTGGAGGAGTACAAGACCTACATCGGCCCGGACAAGCCGGCTCCGGATAGTGTTAATCCCAGCCTGTGGCGCAATGCGCAGTTGTGCATGCAGTATGGCCTGTACAAGGTGACCGATCGCATCTACCAAGTGCGCGGTTACGACCTGTCCAACATCACCTTCGTGCAGGGCGATACCGGATGGATCGTCATGGACACGCTGATCTCACCGGAGACCGCGAAGGCTGCCTACGATCTGGTAACGCAGAATCTCGGAAACAAGCCGATTGTTGCTGTGGTGCACAGCCATTCGCATGTAGACCATTACGGCGGTGTGCGGGGCGTTGTGTCGCAACAGGACGTGGACTCCGGGAAAGTCAAGGTCATCGCACCGCAGGCGTTTGTCGAGGACGCGGTTAGTGAGAACGTCATTGCGGGGAATGCGATGGGGCGTCGCGCTGTGTACATGTACGGCGCGCTTCTCCCACGGAATCCGCAAGGTGGCGTCAACGGCGGCCTGGGCATGACGGTGTCGACCGGTCTGCCCACGTTGATCATTCCGACCGACATCATCACAACAACGGGCACCAAGATGACGGTCGACGGTGTCGACATGGTGTTCCAGATGACGCCGGGCACCGAAGCTCCCACTGAAATGAACACCCATTTCCCGCAGTTCAAGGCCATGTGGATGGCGGAGAACACCACCAACACCATGCACAATCTGCTCACCCTTCGCGGTGCCCAGGTGCGTGATGCGTTGAAGTGGGCGCAATTTCTCGACGAGACCATTCGGGTCTATGGTCCGCAGACCGAGGTGAAGTTCCAGAGTCATCACTGGCCGATGTGGGGAAACGCCAGGATCATCGACTACTGGAAAAAGCAACGTGACATGTACAAGTACATGCATGACCAGTCGGTGCGGCTGATGAATCAGGGTCTGGTCGGCTCGGAGATCGCCGAAGAAATCCAGCTTCCGCCAGAGCTGAACAACTTCTGGCCGGACCGCGGTTACTACGGCACGTTGAAGCACAATTCCCGAGCGGTCTACCAGCGCTACATGGGGTGGTATGACGGCAACCCGTCAGACCTCGATGATCTGCCGCCGGCCGAGGCAGCCAAGAAGTACGTCGAGTACATGGGAGGCGAGGACGCGATCCTGAAAAAGGCGAAGGACGATTTCGACAACGGGAACTACCGCTGGACCGCGATGGTGCTCAAGCAGGTGGTCTTTGCCAACCCGGACAGCGTCGACGGCAAAAATCTTCTCGCCGACAGCTATGAGCAACTCGGCTACCAGGCGGAATCCGGGCCCTGGCGTTCGGTCTACCTGCAGGGAGCTTACGAATTACGCAACGGCGTGCCCAAGGCGGGCGGAACCGACACCGCTAGCCCAGACACCATCAAGGCGATGCCGCCGGAGATGCTGTTCGATTACCTCGGCGTGCGCCTGGACGGGCCGAAGGCCGCCGGCAAAAACATCACCCTCAATATCGAATTCACCGATCTCGACAAGGAATACGCGTTGACGGTGGAAAACGCAGTGCTGCATTATGCCCCGCAGCCGGTACCCAACGCCAACGCAAAGCTCACCCTGACCAAGGCGACACTCGACGATATTCAGCTCGGCAACATCACAATCGACGATGCCAGAGCTCAAAACAAACTCGCCATCGACGGCCGGGAAGCGTCGTTCAACGAGTTCCTCGGTCTGCTCGACACCTTCCCCTTCTGGTTCAACATCGTGACGCCATAACCAAACGCGAAACCGACACGTCAAGGTTGATCATCAACGGAGAAGGGCACGGGTATTCGGCGCTTGGCCAGCAACGACTCCATGGCATCACTTGGCAGCGGCCGCGACAGCAAGAAGCCTTGCGCCCGGTAGCAGCCATATCGCGCCAAAGTCACCGCAGCAGCAGGGGTCTCGACACCTGCAGCGACGAGTTGGAGGTCGAACGCTTCAGCAAGCCCGATGATCGCCCGGACGATCACCTGGTCGATCGTGCTGCTAGCCAAGTTACGTACGAAGGAGGAGTCGATCTTGAGGGTATCGACCGGAAGAGACTTCAAGTGTGACAACGCTGCATGACCGGTACCGAAGTCGTCGATGGCGATCTGGGCTCCGACATACTTCAATTTCTCGAATGCGCGCCGGGTGGTTGCGATGTTGTCGATCACGGCTCGCTCGGTGACTTCCAGACACACCGAGTTGTCGTCGATGCCAAACTCATCGATGGTTTCGGCAACCGCGTTGACGAATCCGCTGCGCACCAGTTGGAGGGGCGAGAGATTGACCCGCAGCTGCGCGTTTTGTCCTATACCGTGTGAGCGCCAGCGGCTGAATTCGGCGCACGCGGTTTGTATGACCCATCGGTCCAGTTCACACACCAAGTCGATATTTTGCGCGGTTCCGAGGAATGCATCCGCAGACAACAAACCTCGTGTCGGGTGTTGGAAATGCACCAGCGCTTCGGCCGCGACTATCTCACCGGTCCGCAAGTCAACTTCGGGCAGGTAGCGGACATGTAGTGACTCCCGGCGGATGTCGCGAATCAGACGAAGGTCGCTATCGTCGCGGTCGGCGCTGGCGCGGGACATCTCAGCGGTCGCCATGGCGACTCGACTTAGTCCGGTGTGCTTGGCTATAGCGGTGGCGTCGGCAGCTCGCCGGAGCATGTCCTCACACGTGTCGCTTCCCGGAACGCCCAGCGCGAATCCGATGCTGACCGTTCGGCTGAACAACTCGCCGTGGATGGGCACACCGCTTCGCATCATGGTCTGGACCCGTTGCGCAAATGCCTGTGCGTCCTCGGCGGTCATCGGGTAGTTCGGCAGGAGGACGAACTCGTCGCCCCCGACCCGGGCAGTCATGGCGAGAGATCCGGTTCTCGTGGCAAGCCGCTGGGCGAACATGCGGATGAAGAAATCGCCGGCATCACGGCCGAGGTAGTCGTTGATGGTCTTCATCCGGTCGAGGTCGAGATATAAGACGGCGACGGGGCCCGGTCGTCCCGCCCGTAGTCTGTCTTTGAGTTCTGCGACCAGCGCTGGGCGATTGGCGAGGCCGGTCAAACCGTCGTGTCGCTCCAGGTGACTAATTTTGGCCTCAGCCGCGATGCGGGCCTGCAGCAGCGCGAACAGTGCGGCGACCGCTTCGAGAGCGTTGATTTCGTGAGCCGCCCACTCACTACCGGATTTCGCGAACCCGAGCACGCCAGTGGTCGTCGTTCCCGACACCAAGGGCACGAGCGCCACCGAGGGCAATACGTCGTGGCGGCGCACTGAGTTGCGGGGTAGGTAACCGTGGCTCGCTGGGTCTGGCCGAATGATGACAGTTTTCTTGCTGTCTTCAGTTAGCGCGAATTGCGGATCCGTGCGGGCGAAGTACATAACCGCCAGCGGATCCGGATTTGGAACGTTGTATCGCGGCGGCCATTCCGCGACGAGCCTCGAGGCGCGAACCGCGCGGTCGTGATGACGCAAGAAGGCGGCTTCCACCTCGAGTTGTTCGACGAGCCAACACAGCGCCCGTTCGCTAACCCGTGCGGCAGTCTCTGTGGTGGCTTCCATCAACTGACTAGCCACCGAGGTGATGATGCGATCCAGGTCGCCGCGCACAGTGTCCTCTCATAAATCCGAGGTGTCTCGGACCTCACGCCTTAGGTGTCGAGCAGTTGCAACCACCTACGTCTGATCGGGCGTTCAGTTGAGGCGCGCATGCGGCTGTCTCCACACTGGCGAGCCAGATACCGAAACACATTCGGTGAGTCATCGTTGCTTTGTCAGATCACCCCCTGACAGGACTCCGGCCGTTGCTCTGCGCAATGACCAGGCGCCAAGAAGGGGGATCTGCGCTGGCGAAGTCGACAAACAGGCCACGGTGGTCTCCGGGGTACGCAAACGTTGTGGGGCCGCCGTACCAAGTCGCCTGAAGGAAGTACTGAAAGCTATCTCATTAAGTGTCGATGTAGGCACGCCACGGACGGGCATTTGTGGAGAACATGAGTGTATACAGCGGCCCGTGTCGATGGGCTAGGGAATGGACGTATTCCTAGAATCTTCGGCGGAGCCTCGCCCGACCGCCTCATAGACTCTCCACGCGTCGAATAACTTGGGCCGTCGTATCGGGTGGGGCGTGCGCGGCGAGGGTGGTTGCCGCTGAGCTTGCGGTTCAAGCCAGCCCAGCATGCACAGTCAACGCCGCACGGCGCATTCCATAAAGTTTATGGTCAGTGTCGGTTACGCACCTAGGAACTTTTCAGCTAATTGCAACCAGCGCAATTCAAATTCCTTGTTATCAGCTGCAGATCTGTTATGACCGGATTCAAATTAAATGCGGTGTGAAACCGCACGCTTGTGTGCTCAGCCATGCTTAGTGGCCGTGACGAACTGTAACGCCCGTTGCGTCTGCTGTTTGACTTCGACCAGGCCCGCCGAAATGAAAAAGTCGACGAACTCGTCGCGGTCGAACATGCGCACTCCGATCACGCGAGCACCTGCCCCCAAGGCATTCCGGAGCGGTGCCACTTGCCCGGCATAGCTGGTGAGGATCGCGACCCGTCCGCCCGGCCGCAACACTCGCAGCATCTCCTCGGCGACTCGAAACGGTTCGGGCATCAGGTACAGCGCACCGAAACAACAGACAGCGTCAAATGTTTCGTCAGCGAACGGCAAGGTGCGGGCATCGCCGCGGACATAGCAGGTGCCCGGGCCGCGGTTGTCGAGCACTGCACGGGTCAGCATCGGCTCGGAGATGTCGAACCCGACGGCGAGGCCGCCGGCGGGCAGTCGCCTCGCCAGTTCGCCGGTGAAATTGCCTGGGCCGCAGGCAACGTCGAGCAGCCTATGCGCCGAGGACAACTGCAACGCCGCGGCGGCGCGGCGCTGCTCGGCGCCGGTGGTGATCCCGCTGGCGACATAGAACGACACCGGCCGCCACAGTCGTTCGTACACCGTTGCGACGAAGGGGCTGTTCATCGCCCGCTGCGCAAACGTGGGCACCGGGGCGGCCGTCGATTCCCCCAGCACGTCGAGGAAACCATGGCGCTCCGACGCGGGCAGAGTCAGCAGATCGCGGGTCGCCCCGAGCGGATCGTCGCTGACGTCCATCAGATCAGGCCAAGCGCCAACATGGCGTCGGCAACCTGAGTGAAGCCGGCGATGTTGGCTCCGGCCACATAGTCGCCGGGCCTGCCGTATTCATCGGCGGTGGCCAGGCAACGGTCGTGGATACGGCGCATGATTTCGGCCAGGCGTTGTTCGGTGTCTTCGAACGTCCACGAGTCGCGCGACGCGTTCTGCTGCATCTCCAGCGCGCTGGTGGCCACCCCGCCGGCGTTGGCTGCCTTTCCGGGCGCGAAAACCACCCCGGCTTCGGCGAAGAGTTTGACCGCGTCGGGAGTGCAGGGCATGTTGGCGCCTTCGGCGACGATGCGGCAGCCGCCCTTGATCAGGCGGGCAGCATCCGATCCGTTGAGCTCATTCTGGGTGGCGCTGGGCACCGCGATGTCGCACGGCACCTCCCACACCGACCCGCCGCCGATGAAGTGTGACTCGCCGCCGCGGGACTCGGCATAGGCACTGATCCGCTCCCGGCGCACTTCCTTGACGTCCTTGAGCAGCTCGAGATCGATGCCCTTGTGGTCGACGATGTACCCCGACGAATCCCCGCAGGCGATCACATTGCCGCCGAGTTGATGGATCTTCTCGATCCCATAGATTGCGACGTTGCCCGACCCCGACACCACGACCTGCTTGCCGTCGAAGGATTGGTTGGCCGCTTTGAGCACCTCGTCGATGAAAAACGCGGTGCCGTAGCCGGTGGCTTCGGTGCGCACCTGCGAACCGCCCCAGGTCACCCCTTTACCGGTGAAGGTGCCGGATTCGTAGCGGTTGGTGATGCGCTTGTACTGGCCGAACAAGTAACCGAGTTCGCGGCCGCCGACCCCGATGTCACCGGCCGGGACGTCGGTGTATTCGCCGATGTGACGGTATAGCTCGGTCATGAACGATTGGCAAAAGCGCATGATCTCCGCGTCCGAGCGGCCCTTGGGGTCGAAGTCCGACCCGCCCTTGCCGCCGCCGATCGGCATGCCGGTCAGTGCGTTTTTGAAGGTCTGCTCGAATCCGAGGAACTTGATGATCCCCAGGTAGACGGATGGATGGAAGCGCAAGCCGCCCTTGTAGGGGCCGAGCGCGGAGTTGAACTCGACTCGAAAGCCGCGGTTGATCTGCACGACGCCGGCGTCGTCGGCCCAGGGAACGCGGAAGATGATCTGCCGTTCCGGCTCGCACATCCGCCGGATGACGGCAGCGTCGGCGTACTGCGGGTGCTTGGCCACCACCGGACCCAGGCTGCTGAGGATCTCGTAGACGGCCTGGTGGAATTCCGTCTCGCCCGCGTCACGGCGTAGCACTTCGTCGTAGACGTCGTGCAGCTTTTCGTCCAGCACCGTTAAAGGTTATCGGTCCTTGCCGCGGCCCGAACCCGCGCCATAACCTGGCAACAATCGCGCCGCGACCAGGGGTGTGCGAACCGGCGCACCGGACAGGGGGCGACTAGTTCATGGCGACCGAGGTGACGGCGTTGCGCGCCGACGAACTCGCGGCCATGGAGGTCTTCGCCGGCTGTCCGGCCGAGGACTTGATGCCGTTGGCCGCCAGCCTGCAGCCTCTGCACGCCGCCGCCAACCAGGTGCTCATGCAGCAAGGAGAGCAGGCGGTCTCGTTTCTGCTGATCTCCACCGGTGCCGTTGAGGTCAAGCATGTCGGGGACGACGGCGTCACGACCGTCGAGGAGGTCTCCGCCGGCATGATCGTCGGAGAAATCGCCCTGCTGCGTGACATCCCTCGCACGGCCACCGTGACCGCAACCGAACCGCTGACCGGTTGGATCGGCGACAACGATGCCTTTGTCCGAATGGTGCACATTCCCGGGGTGATGGAGCGGCTGGTCCGCACCGTGCGCCAACGGTTGGCCGCATTTATCACGCCGCTGCGGATCCAGGTCCCGGACGGCACCGAACTTCTGCTTCGCCCCGTGCTGCCCGGGGACAGTGAAAGAACCATGCAGGGGCACGTGCGGTTCTCCAGCGAGACGCTGTACCGCAGGTTCATGTCGCCTCGGATTCCCAGCCCGGGACTGATGGACTACCTGGCCGAGGTCGACTATGTCGACCACTTCGTGTGGGTGATCACCGATGCCGAGGGCCATCCTGTCGCTGACGCCCGCTTCGTCCGTGACAACCACGATCCCGCCGTCGCGGAAATCGCGTTCACCGTGGCCGACGCCTACCAAGGCCGCGGCATCGGCACGTTCTTGATCGCGGCACTATCGGTTGCGGCGCATGTCGACGGGATCGAGAAGTTCACCGCACGAGTGCTTTCCGATAACCTATCGATGCGGAGGATCATCGACCGCTACGGCGCATTCTGGGAACGCGACGACGTGGGCGTCGTCACCACCGTCATCGATGTACCCGACCCGAGCGACCTGCCACTTGAATGCGACATGATCCGTCACCTCAAACGCGTTGCCCGCCAGGTGATCCGGGCCGTCGGCTGAAGCTCAAAACGGTATCTGGTGCGGGGTGAACTGCGCGGTCACGTTGCCGATCAGCGAGTGGTCGTAGGGATCAATCGCCTGCGGCTCGGCCTCGGCGGTCAAGTCAAGTCCGTCCAGTTCGACCCAGATGGTGTTAGGGCTGGTGGACAGTTCGAAGACATACATCCGGTGGGTGTGATCGGTGACCGTGCGGTATTCGGTGTTGTAGACGCCGAACTCACCGTAGGGCGCGCCAAAGGGCACTGAGACGTTACGCATGATCGCCATCACCGACGCCACTGCCTGGCGCTGGCTTTCCGGTGTGGGTAACAGCGCCGAGTAATAGGCGGCACGTTGGAAGCGGTCGACCGGGTTGACGTTACCGGGCAGCGGCATATCCCGACTGGGATGGGAAAAGTCCTGTTTGCCAAGCAACTCCAGTTGCTCGTCGTAACTTGGGTCATTGGTCATCAAGGTGTACTGCCGGCCGTGGTGCACGACCTGCTTACCGTCGGCGAACTCGATGATCGCCGAGTCGCCGGACGCGTCCTCGATGGCGAGGTGGATGGTGGCGTCGCGGCCGTGGGCGCCAACCATGACCAGTTGAACATTGTCCATCAGGGTCAGCGCCTCGACGACGGTGGCGGCCTGGTCGAGCAGATACTGCACCCACAACCCGGTCTGCAGCCTCGGTCGGGACGTATCCCGCTCGCCGAAGCTGGTCGACTTCAGATACAGCCCATGAGCACCGAGCCCACGCTCGTTGACGCCGTCGATACTGCCGATGCCATAGACCGTGCTGACCACACTGCCGTAGCGGCTGGTCCAGCGCAGCGGATTGTCGTCGACGATCATCGTGCCGGCCAGCGCACCGCCGTCTCGCTGCCGCCCGCGGGGGAACGCCACGATCAGCGGCTGGGTTGATTCCGGCCAATCCATACTGCGTCCGGTCAACACGGCGAGGTCGTTGGTGTTCCACAAGACTCGGGTGCACATGGCCGAACCATATCCAACCGTTTTCGACTCTGGTATCAACGTCGCATGCGGCGGGTGTGGATCGCTGCGGCGGCGGCCGCGTTGATCGCCGCCTGCGCCCACTCGGAAGGACCCGGGCCGGCACCGCCGCCGAGCACGTCGACTCACCCGATCCATCCCGCCAAGATCAAACGGGTGGGCCGGGAGCTGCCGCCCGGCTACGAAGTGCGCAGCGTTTCGGATATCGCCGCACCGCCGCCGATCTGGGGCCTGGCCGGCGAGTGGACAGCCGATCCGCCGCGCTGCGCCACGCTGGCAGACCCGGTCCACGGTCACTTCCAATCCTCGCAAGGCGTGTCGGGGTCAGGCGCCGGCGGCATCATCTACGCGATGGTCACCGCCGCACCGGTGCAGCTGGATCCCGCGCTGATGGCCGACTGCGCGCAATGGACGATGGCCAACCGGCGCGCCACCGCGCGAGTACACCTCATCGCGGCGCCTGACATCGACGGCGCCGCGACCCTCGGCATGGCTACCGAGACCACGACATCAGTCGAAGGCGGCAATGAAATCAGCTCCGGGGCAACGACCTTCGCCGCGTATCTCGGGGACTACTATGCATTCGCCGCGGTGGTCACCGACCCAGGCTCGCCGCATCCATCGCTGTCACCGCAGACAGCTGCCGAGCTGCTGGTGAAGACGGTGTCCGCGTTACGCAGCTAACCGCGGTGAGTTAGATTGCCACCGTGATGCGCTGGGCGATTGCAATCGGATGCGTGTGCTGGCTGGCCGCCTGTGGATTCGGCAAGCCTGCCACCACCTCCGCGGACATCACCAAGGTATCCGAAGTGAAGTCGAGCTTCGGTCCTGATTTCCGCGTCAAAGACATTCCCAAGACGGGAATTGACCCCAAGCTGCTGTCCTCGCAGAAGCTGCCTGAGGGACTGCAGTTCAAACCTGCGGACTGCGCGAAATTGGTGGTAGGCCAACAGATGCCGTCTGGAGTGCAGGGCAATATGGCCGCAGTGTCGGCCGAGGGCAACGGCAACCGGTTCATCACTATCGCCTTGCAGACATCTCGAGCTCTGCCGTTCAACGACCCGGGAAGAAACTGCACGAAGGTCGAATTCTTCGGAGGCCCGGTGCACGGTTTCGTCGAGGTCGTCGATGTGCCGCAGATCGACGGGACGCGCACTCTGGGGGTGCACCGCAAGGTTCAAACGATGGCCGACGGCCAGGCGCGCACCGGCGAGCTGTACAACTACTCGGCGCATTTCGGCGACTACCAGGTCATCGTGACAGCCAACCCGCTGGTGATGCCGGACAAGCCTGTCGCTCCCGTCGACACCACGCGGGCCCGTGACCTGCTGGTCAAAGCGGTTGCCGCCGTCCGGAGTTGACCTAGCGCACGTCGCGGGGCCGAAACTGGATACTGATTCGCGGACCCACACATCCCGACGTCTTGGGCACCGAGTGCTCCCAGGTCCGTTGGCATGATCCGCCCATGACCAGCAGATCGCCATGACCCTGCGGCAACCGCAGTGACGGACCGCCGCCACGTGGCCGCAACGCGAAGGTGCGGATGGCGCCGAGGCTGACGATCGCCACCATCGTGTCTTCTGCGCTGCTGCGCCCGATGGTGTCGCCGTGCCAGGCAACGCTGTCGGATCCGTCGCGGTACAGACACAGGCCGACCGTGGTGAACGGCTCGCCCAGTTCGCCGGCGTAGATGTCGTTGAGCCGGCGCCGCAGCTTCGCCAATGACGGATGCGGCGGATCCTCGACGGCGAGGTCATGAAAGCTGACCAGTCGCGGCACGTCGAGCACGTGGTCGTACATCCGGCGGCGTTCGGCGCGCCACGGCACGGCGCTCATCAGCTCGTCGAACATGTCGTCGGCATCGGTCAGCCAGCCGGACCGGATGTCGATCCAGGCGCCATCGCCGAGCGCTCTGCGCTCGTTGCAGTCGAACAGCGACTCCTGTACCGGTATCGCCACGGTCACCAGTTTATCGCACGCACGTTCGAAGCCTACTGCAGGCGGACCGGGCCGGGCCCTTGTTCGGCGAGCACGTCGCCCGGGTTGGACAGTGCACAACTGCGCAGGCTCAGGCAACCGCATCCGATGCAGTCGGCGAGATTGTCGCGCAGCTGCTGCAGGTGCAGGATCCGATCGTCGAGATCGGCGCGCCACCCGGCCGACAGTCGCGCCCAGTCCTTGCTGGTGGGCACGCGATCGGTGGGCAGCGTGGCCAGTGCCTCTCGCACCCGGGCCAGCGGGATGCCCAGTCGTTGCGACATCCGGATGAATGCGACGCGCCGCAGGGTCTCCCGGCCGTAGCGCCGCTGATTACCCGAGGTGCGACGGCTGGTGATCAGTCCCTGCCGCTCGTAGAAGTGCAGAGCCGAGATCGCGACGCCCGCCCGCGCGGCCAGTTCGCTCGGTGACAGCTCCGGGGTGTCCATATACCTAAACAATACTTGAGGTGCGGTTTGGCGTTACCGTGCTAATTGTGAGTGCCGGGCAGCTGGGCTGTAACTCTGAGGTGGGAACGCTACGGACGGTCATCCTGCACCGGCCGGGCGCTGAGCTGCGTCGGCTTACGCCGGGCAACAACGACAGGCTGCTGTTCGACGGGCTGCCCTGGGTCGCACGTGCGCAAGAGGAGCACGACGCATTCGCCGAGCTGCTGCGGTCGCAGGGTGTCGAAGTGGTGCTGCTGTCCGATCTACTCACCGAAGCTCTGCACAGTGGTGCTGCCCGGATGCAGGGGATCGCCGCTGCCGTCGACGCGCGACGGCTGGGATTGCCGCTGGTGCAAGAGCTTTCAGCGTATCTGCGCGGACTGCAGCCGGCCGCGCTGGCCCACGTGTTGATGGCCGGTATGACCTTTGCCGAGCTGCCGCCGGACACCCGGTCCGACGTGTCGCTGGTACGTCTGATGCATCACGGCGCCGACTACGTCATCGAGCCGTTGCCCAATCTGGTGTTCACCCGCGATTCGTCGATCTTCATCGGGCCGCGGGTAGTCATCCCGTCGTTGGCGCTACCGGCGCGGGCCCGCGAGGCATCGTTGACCGACCTGATCTATGCCCACCACCCGCGCTTCACCGGCGTGCGGCGGGCCTACGAATCGCACACCGCGCCGGTGGAAGGCGGCGACGTACTGCTGTTGGCCCCGGGTGTCGTCGCGGTGGGAGTGGGGGAGCGGACCACGCCGGCAGGCGCGGAGGCCTTGGCGCGCAGCCTGTTCGACGATGATCTTGCCAAGGTCGTGCTGGCGGTACCGATCGAGCAGAAGCGCGCGCAGATGCACCTCGACACGGTGTGCACCATGGTCGACACCGATGCGGTGGTGATGTATGCCAACATCGTTGACACGCTGTCGGCGTTCACTATTGCCCGCACACCCGACGGGGTGAAGATCTCCGACGAGGCCCCGTTCGTCGATGCGGCCGCCGCGGCGATGCGCATCGACAAGCTGCGGATCATCGACACCGGCTTGGATCCCGTTATCGCCGAACGCGAACAATGGGACGACGGCAACAACACGTTGGCGCTGGCGCCCGGTGTCGTCGTCGCCTACGAGCGCAACGTGCGGACCAATGCCCGCCTTGAGGAGGCGGGGATTGAAGTGCTCACCATCGCCGCCTCCGAATTGGGCACCGGCCGCGGCGGGCCGCGCTGTATGTCGTGTCCCGTCGCCCGCGACCCGCTTTGATCGCGTTCAGATTGCGCGTAGGGCTGTGGTTGGTTCGAATATCACGACCCTGAGCGCAATCTCACCGGATATCCGCGCCGTGCCAAGGCATCCGATACCCGGTGAACGATGAATCGTCGGCTGTGTTCGGCCACTACGTGAATGTCGATCCAACCTTCGCGCTCGATGAGCTCGGCGCGTCCGATGTCGTGCACGTACCGTTCGCGATCGGCGTTGTGGTGCCGGCCGTCATAATCAAGGCCGACCATCGGTTCGTCGTATCCCATATCGATGAATGCTTCATTGAAGCCGTCGGTTACCCGTATCTGTGTTCTCGGTGCGGGTAGCCCGGCGTCGATCAGGACCAGCCGCAACCACGTCTCCTTGGGCGATTGAGCGCCCGAGTTCATCAGCCGGAGCGCGATTTCCGAACGGCGAAGACCTCGTGCCCTGGGGTAGCGCTCGGCCAGTGAAAGGACCTCGCAGGCCAGGACACCCGTTGCGCGGGCCAACGCGTCGAGTTGCCGCACCGCGACATCACGCGGCAGATGTCGCGCAAGGTCCAACGCGGTCCTCGCAGGACTAGTGACTGCAATGTTGCCTACGCTGACGATCTCGTCAGCGCCGATCCGTTCGTTGCGAACCACAATTCCTGACGGCGGTCGGCCACTACGCCAGATCATCTCGATCGGTGTCATTGCGCCAATCCAGAGCGCGCCGTGCAGCGCCGCTGCGGCACGCCCGGCGATCACGCCGTTACGTCCTGACCACAGCCATGCGCCGACGGTATTGCACCGCAGTGACGGAGCCGTCTCCCGCGGTACATAGACATCGGGAAATATCGGGCTGTAATTCCAGCGCAACTGGCCTTTGGTCAGCGCGCCGCGGGCGAGCATCTCGGTGCCCACGAACACTTCAGGCATGCCGTGATACTGGTACCTCCGGCCGTGTCACGCGTTGAGATTGCGCGCAGCGTTGTGGATAACCGCGGTGCAACGACTCTGTGCGCAATCTCAACGGTAAAGAGGTCAACGCCAACTAGGCAGCCAGATCTCCATGTTCCAGGTGGACTGCGAAATCGGCTGACCGGTGAGCACCGGAAATAGCCATGCGAAGTTGGTGAGCACCAAAGCCACGTAAGCCGATACGACGATCAGGCCGAGCACGCGACGCTCGGCACCTTGGCGAGGTTTGTACAGGAGGTCGCCGAGAACCAACGCGATAGCCATGGCCAGAAACGGCGCCATCGTAGCGGCGTAGAAGAAATACATCTGCCGGTCGATGTCGGCGAACCACGGCAGCCAACCCGCGCAGTAGCCGACCAGCACCGCGGCGTAGCGCCAGTCTCGCCGCACCACCATTCGCCACGCCGCATAAAAGAGCACTGGCACCGAGAGCCACCACATCGCGGGGGTACCGACCAGCATCACCGCCTTGACACACGACTGCGCGCCGCAACCGGGGACGTTCTGTTGATCGATGGCGTAGAGCACGGGTCGCAGCGACATCGGCCAGGCCCACGGTTTGGATTCCCACGGGTGGTAGTTCCCGGCCGAATTCGTCAGCCCGGAATGGAATTGGTAGGCCTTGAACGTGTAATGCCACAGCGAGCGAATGGCATCCGGCATCGGGAAGGATGCCTCGGGGCCAATCGACTGGCCGACCTCGTGGCGGTTGATCGCGGTCTCGGAGGCAAACCACGGCGCATAGGAAGCCAAGTACACCGCAAACGGAATGACCAGCAGCGCATACGCCGTCGGAGCTACGTCACGCCGCAGAACCCCGAGCCACGGCCTCGGCACCCGATAGGCGCGGCGTGCGGCGACGTCGAACGCCAACGACATCAACCCGAAGAACATCACAAAGTACAGACCCGACCACTTTGTGGCACAAGCCAATCCGAGTAGCACGCCGGCGCCGAACCGCCACCACCGCACCCCCAGCCGCGGCCCCCACATCGTCTCGGTGCTGCGGCCCTCGAGTAAAACGATGTGCATGCGTTCGCGGACCTGGTCACGGTCGACGATCAACGCGCCGAAGGCCGCGACTACGAGGAACGCCAGAAAGCCGTCCAGCAGTGCGGTCCGAGACGCCACGAAGCTGACACCATCGGCGATAAGCAGCAATCCGGCGATTCCGCCGACCAACGTCGAACGGCTGATCCGCCGCACGATCCGCACCACCAACGCCACCAGAATGACGCCGAGCAAGGCCCCGGTGAACCGCCAACCCACCCCGTTGTAGCCGAAGACGGCCTCACCGAGCGCAATCAGTTGCTTGCCGACCGGCGGATGAACGACCAAGCCAAACCCAGGGTTGTCCTCGACGCCGTGGTTGTGCAGCATCTGCCAGGCCTGCGGCGCGTAGTGCTTCTCGTCGAAGATCGGGGTGCCGGCATCGGTGGGTGAGCCCAGGTTCACAAAACGCGTCACCGCCGCCAGCGCGGTGATCGCTCCAGTCACCGCCCAGCCGTACAGGCGGTCGACGGGCCCGAAATCGGCCACCGGCATCAGCGGGCCGGGGCTGATGACGGGAACTGTCCGCTCGGCGGCGACGTCGACGGGCGGGGCGGTCGTCACAAGCACCGATCGTAGGCTGTGGCCCATGACCGCTGGCCGACTATTGCTGGGCGCCACCCCGCTGGGCCAGCCGTCGGATGCCTCACCGCGGCTGATCGCCGCCCTGGGGTCCGCCGACGTGGTGGCCGCCGAGGACACCCGGCGGGTGCGGACACTGGCCAGCGCGCTCGAGGTCCGCATCGCCGGCAAGGTGGTCAGCCTCTACGACCAGAACGAGGACACCCGGGTGCCTGCACTGGTCGACGAGATTACCGACGGCGCGACGGTGCTGGTGGTCAGCGACGCGGGGATGCCGGTGATCAGCGATCCGGGCTACCGGTTGGTGGCGGCGTGTGTCGACGCCCGCCTGGAGGTGACGTGTTTGCCCGGGCCGTCGGCGGTGACCACCGCGCTGGCGGTGTCGGGGCTGCCGTCGGACAAGTTCTGCTTCGAAGGGTTCGCGCCGCGTAAGCAGTCGGCGCGACGCAGTTGGTTAGCGTCGCTGGCGCAGGAGCGGCGCACCTGCGTGTTCTTCGAGTCGCCGCGCCGACTGGGCGCCTGTCTGCACGACGCCGCCGAAGAGCTCGGCGAGACGCGGCGGGCGGCGGTGTGTCGCGAGCTGACCAAGGTGCACGAGGAAGTAGTGCGCGGGACGCTGGCGGAGCTGGCCACCTGGGCGGCCGACGGCGTGCTCGGCGAGATCACAGTAGTGCTGGCCGGTGCACAGCCACGTGCAGACATGACGACGCTAGTGGCCGAGGTGGAAAACCTGACGCGCCAAGGGATTCGCGTCAAAGATGCGTGTGCGCAGGTAATCGGCGAGACGCCGGTGTCACGGCGTGAGCTCTACGACGCGGTCCTGCGGTCGAGAAGCTGACAGGATCGGTGCCGCTTTGTGCAGGCACTCGCGCCATTCCGCGTCGGCGTCGGAATCAGCGGTGATGCCACCGCCGGACCCCAGCACCGCGTTGCCGGCGGTGTCGAATTCGACGGTCCGGATGGCTACATTGAGCTCGCAGCCGGCGACCGGAGATGCCAAACCCACTGTGCCGCAATAGACTCCGCGTCGCAATGACTCCCATTGCGAAATCAGCTGACGGGCCCGCAGTTTCGGAGTTCCGGTGACTGAGGCGGGCGGGAAGGTGGCGTCCAGTAGTTCCGATGTCGGCAGGTCGACCGGCACCAGTGCGGAGACCGTGGACACCAGATGCCACACGCCCGGGGCGGGCCGCACCACCAGCAGCTCGGGCACGGTGACCGTTCCGGTGATCGCCACCCGGCCCAGGTCGTTGCGGACCAGGTCGACGATCATGATGTTTTCGGCTACGTCCTTGACCGAAGCCCGCAGCGCTGATGGCGGGGCGTCCAGCGGCAACGTGCCCTTGATCGGACTGGAGGTCACGACGGCGCCGCGCCGGCGCAGGAACAACTCCGGTGACAGCGACGCCACGGCGCCCCACGGCCCGGCAAGATAGGCCGCCCGGGCCGGGTCCATCTGCTCGACGGCGTTGACGAAGAAGTCCAACGGCGCTCCGCTGACGGAGCCGGTGAACTGCGTGCACACGCACGCCTGGTAGACCTCCCCGGCGCGGATGGCCTCCAGGCAGGCCAGCACTCCGGCGCGGTGGGCGTCCCGGTCGCCGGCATCCCAATCGATCCGGCAAGTCCGCCCCGGCGCCGGCGTGGCCAGTGCTTCCGCCAGCCATCCCGGCATCGCCGCACCCGACAGGCTCTCGTACCACCACTGCCCGCCGCGGTCGTAGCGCAACACGCAGTCGGTCCACCCGCCGGCCGCTTCGGGGATCCGGGGCGGCCGCCCGTCGTCGCCGGGATCGGGGTAGGACAGGTAGCCGATCCAGCCGCCGCCCACCGCGGCGGTCCCGGAACCCGGGCGGACGGTGAACGCGTCGACGGCGCCGACCGGCTGCACCGACACGCTGGGCGCGATGACTGCCTGGGCGCCGAACCAGTCGCCGGTCAGCGCGGCCGGCGGCGGAAGACCACGCCAAAGGGTGGCCGCGCCGACAGCACGCAGCACAGCGGCGGCGCCGCCGAGATCGCCGAGCCGGTCGATTCGCACCAACCCAGCTTTGCAGACGCTCAGCCGCGGCTGATCTCGTGTGGGGTCGTCAGCCTGGTCAGCTTGTCGGGGTTGCGCATCGCGTAGAAGTTGGTGATCTTGCCGTCGATGATTTCGACGGTGAATACGCCCTCCAGCTGGCCGGCGCGGTACAGCAGCACCGCAGGCGCGGCGTTGCACACCACCGTTTCCACCCGGACATCGGGAACCTGCATGCCCCGGCCCACCAACCCGACGACCGCCCTGGCAACCTTCTCGGCGCCGACCACCGGGCGGCGCGCCGCGCTGGCTTTGCCCCCACTGTCCGCGGTCCAGGTCACATCGGGCGCCAGCATCGACATCACGGCTGTGACGTCACCGGTGGAGGCCGCCGCCATGAATTCCGCGGTGATGCGCGCATTTTGTTCCGGATCGACCGGAGTGAAGCGACGGCGCCGGGCTTGCACGTGTTCGCGGGCCCGGTGTGCGATCTGTCGCACGGTCGGCGTGGGTTTGCCGACCGCATCGGCGATTTCGGCGTAGTCGAAGCCGAACACCTCTCGCAGCACGAACACCGCGCGTTCGTCGGGCGTCAGTGTCTCCAGCAGCACCAGCATCGCCATCGACACCGATTCGGCCAGCACCACGTCGGCCGATGGATCCTGTTCGTCGAGCAACAGCGGCTCGGGCAGCCAGGGGCCGACGTAATCCTCGCGGCGCCGGGCACCGGCCCGCAGCGCATTGAGCGCCTGCCGGGTGACCAGCCGGGCCAGATAGGACTTCGTATCGCGCACGGTCGACAAGTCGACGTCGGCCCATCGCAAATAGCTGTCCTGTAGGACATCGTCGGATTCGGTCGCACTGCCGAGGATTTCGTAGGCGATGGTGAACAGCAACGGCCGCAGCAGGGTGAACCGTTCGGCGTGTTCGCTGGGCGCGGCGGTCACGATACGGTGACCGCCGCATCCGCGATTCGCTGCGGGCGCTTGCCGCCCTTGAGCCAGCGGTACCAACCGGGCTTTGCGGCCTCGCGGCGAATGCCCCAAACCGTTCCCCTGCAGACCGCTTCCTTGATCGGCGCGCCGAACCGCCCGCCGATCGCGACGTTGATCGGGGTGTCGTCGGGGCGGGCCAGCTGGACAGTGGCATACGACCGGCCGAGGCTGATGCACTGTCCGGTGAACGCCTGATTCACGGGCGCGGGCTCGATGCCGGCGATGCGGCTCAGGACGGTGTTGGCCGCTTGGGCGCCGAGCGGGATCGCAGCCTGGCAGCTCATCCGCAGCGGCGCACCCGACGGCGCGGCGGAGTCTCCAGCCGCCACGATGCGGATGTCGTCGACGCTGGTCAGCGTCTCGTCGGTGAGTAACCGGCCCAACCCGTCGGTGCGAAGTCCGCTGCGGCCGGCCAGGTTTGGTACCCCGAAGCCGGCCGTCCACACCGTGACTGCGCTGGGCAAAACGGCACCGTCGGTAAGCACCACCGCATTCGGCCGTACTTCGGCGACGACGGCCGTCTCCAGTACCTCGACGCCGAATCGCGCCAGCGCCTTGGCTACCGAGCGCCGGCCGACGCGTGCCAGTGACGGCCCCAACACGCCGCCACAAACCAGTGTCACGCGCCGGCCCTGTTCAGCCAGTTCGGAAGCTGTTTCGATGCCGGTCAATCCACCGCCGACAACGGTGACCGGGGCTTGCGGACCCAGCGCTGCCAGGGCACCGCGTAACCGCTCGGCCTGCTCGAATTCACCTATCGCATAAGCGAATTCAGGAGCGGCGGCGGTGCTGCCGACGGCATAGATCAGATAATCGAAGTCCAGCGTGGCGCCGGAGGCCAACGCCAGCGTGGAATCAGTGGTCTCGATCCGCTCGGCGGTGTCGACGACCAGTTGGATGTCCTCGCCCAGCATTGTGCCGTAGTCGACCGTGGCGGCATGCGTGCCGGCGACGAGTTGGTGCAGTCGGATCCGCTCGACGAACATCGGGCGCGGATTGACCAGTGTGATGTCGACATCGGCACGCATCCGCAGGTGGTTGGCCGCCAGTGATCCGGCGTATCCGCCGCCGACCACGACGACGTGGGTGCGCTGCTCGCTCATAGCTGTCTCCTAGTTTCTCGCGGGTTGTGCCCTTGAGACACCGCCGGTGCGGCGAGTGTGACATCTGGTGATCGAGATCACTCCCGGCGTAAACGCGAACTCGTCGCCCCCGGGCTGCCGACGCCTGAATTGGTTGTCTGCCAGACTCCTCCGCAAACTTGTATCGGTGAGTATGCTGCGTCATTAGCGCAGCCGTAAGCGACCCGCCTTTGAGGTAGATGACATGAGGGCGCTAATCCGAAAGGTCTGGGAGCAAAGCCCTCGGCCCCATGGCTCGAAAGCGTGTTGGTTGGCCGCCAAGATGGGCCAAAACGTGCACGCCGGAGGGTTAGGCATAAGACGATGACGGAGCCGGCCTACCTGGGTGAAATGGATGCTGACACCGGCGCCATGACGATTGCGCACCGGTTGGAGCAGCACGCAAGTGTGCGTCCGGATTGCCGCGCCTTCTCGTTCGTCGAGGACGGAGAGGGTGTGAATACGCGCACCTGGGCCGAACTCGCCATGGGCGCGCGCGCCGTGGCTGCCGTCTTGAACGACCTGGCGCGTACGCCAGAGCAGCCACGCGCGCTGCTACTCATGCCACAGGACGCGACGTTCCTCGACGCGCTGTTCGGCTGCTTCCGGGCTGGCGTATGCGCGGTTCCGGCGCACGTTCCGATCCCGTCGCGGCTCGCGCAGACACTGCCGCGTCTTTGCGCGATCGTCGCCGACGCTCGGCCCCACGTCGTGCTCACCACCGGTGAACTACTCGCTGCGCGAGCGCTGGTTCCCGAACTCGCGGATATCCCATGTATCGCGATCGACGAGCTTCCCGCGACTGACGCACCGACGCGGGAACCGACCGTCACCCTGGAAGATCTCGCCATCCTGCAATACTCATCGGGCTCGTCCGGGGTTCCGCGCGGCGTAATGGTGAGCCACGCGAACCTGATGGCGAACGAGGCGATGATCGAGGACGCGTTCGAGCACACCTCGTCGACGGTGGCGCTTGGTTGGCTGCCGTTCCAGCACGACATGGGGCTCATCGGTTACGTGGTGCAACCGGTGTACACCGGTTTCGAGTGCGTGATCATGACTCCGCTGCAGTTCCTCAAACACCCGCTGCGCTGGCTGCGCGAGATCACGCAGTACCGCGCTACAAGGAGCGGCGGGCCCAACTTCGCCTACGAGATGTGCGTCGCTGCCGTGGAGCGCCAAGGCAGCAAGAGCCTCGCCGGTCTCGATTTGTCGAGTTGGGACCTCGCGTTCGTGGGCGCCGAGCCGGTGCGCGCGGCGACACTCGACCGCTTCGCGGCCACATTCGCCGCGGTTGGCTTTCGCCGCGAGGCGTTCTACCCGTGCTACGGCCTCGCCGAGGCGACGCTGATCGTGTCGGGCGGGCGATACGGCGAGCCACCGGCCGTCTGGAACGACCCGAGCGGCCCTACGCGCGTGAGCTGTGGTCGCGCGTGTGTCGGGACCGAGCTTGCGATCGTTGATCGCGCCCGCTGCGCTCGCTGCGACGACGGCGTCGAGGGCGAGATCTGGGTACGTAGCGCAAGTGTCGCGGGCGGTTACTTCGGCGACGAACAGGTGTCGCGCGACACGTTCGCCGCCACGCTTGACGGGAGAACGTGGCTACGCACCGGCGATCTCGGTTGCATCGTCGACGGCGAGCTGTACATCACCGGTAGGGCCAAAGACGTGGTCGTCAAAAACGGCGTCAATTACGCCGCCGAGGATCTCGAGACCACCGTTGAACAGCTGCGCCTTGGATCGCTCTATGCGAACGGATGCGCGGCATTCAGCCACGATGACGGCCTGCGCGAGCATCTGGTGATCGTCAGCGAGATCGCACGCGACGCGGAAGCGGAATGGAGCGAGGTGGCCGACCAAATCGTCGCCGCTGTTGCTACCGCGCATGGGACGCCGGCCGACTCGGTCGTGTTTGTCCGCCGCGGCGGCATCCCGCGCACCACCAGCGGCAAGATCAGGCGCAGCGAGTGTCGCAGCTTGTACTCGCGCGGTGAGCTCGTCGAGGTTCATCGTCATGTGACCGGGCAACGCACATGATTCGCGGTTACGCGCTCGCCGTGTTCACAGTTTTCGCGCCGCCGGCGGCCGTGATCGTGGCGGCGGCGTTGTGGTTCGCCGGAGTGGCACCGTCGCGAACCGACCTGATCGTGTTGGCGGTCGGTGCGACCGCGACCATATCGGGCGTCGAGTTGGGCTTCCACCGTTATTTCACACACCGCTCCTTCACCGCACATCCGGCGCTGATCTGGATCCTTGGTGCGCTCGGATCGAGCGCATTCCTTGGGCCAGTGATGTGGTGGGTCGCGACGCATCGCCGCCACCATGCGCTCACCGACCGCGAGGGTGATCCGCACTCGCCGCACTGGCCGTTCAGCGGCCTGCACGGGTTGGTGCACGCGCACGTCGGCTGGCTCTTTCGTCCCGAACACACCGCGATGGCGATCTCCGCAGGCGAAGTGAGGGACCTCTGGCAAAGCCCACGCACGATCGCGCTGCACCGCAGCTACCTCCTGTGGGGCGTGCTGGGACTGGCGATCCCGACGCTGATCGGTTTCGCCGGCGGCCCGCGCGGCGCGCTCACCGGTTTCCTGTGGGGCGGGATGATTCGCGTGTTTCTGGTGAGTCAACTGACCTGGGCCGTCAATTCGCTCGGCCATGCGTTCGGTGGCCGGGCGCAGTTGCCGCACTCGGGGCAGGCGCGCAACAACATATGGCTTGCAGTTCCCGGCATCGGTGGCGGATATCACGCCAACCACCACGACGCGCCGCGGGCGTACACCACCCGGGTGCGTTGGTGGCAGATCGATATCGGAGGCGCGGTGTTACGCGTGTTGTCGGCGTGCGGGTTGGTTAGTGACCTCAAGCAGCCGGTGCTCAGCAAGTCGGAGTCGTGAATGAGCGAAACATACTTAGGTGCCGGGCCGGCCGCGATTCGCCATCACTATGACGTCGGCAACGAGTTCTGGCGGATCTGGCTCGATCCGACGATGAGCTACTCGTGCGCGATGTGGGAAGACCCAGACGACGATCTCGAGCGCGCGCAACGTCGCAAACTCGACTATCACGTCGATCAGGCGCGCGCGGCCGGTGCAGCGCGCGTGCTCGACGTCGGCTGCGGTTGGGGCGCCATGCTCACGCATCTGGTGAACGCCCACGGTGTGCAACACGCTGTCGGGCTCACCCTCTCCGACGCACAGGCGGAGTACCTGCGCGCGACCGCGCCAAACAACGTCGAGGTCCTAGTGCGCAATTGGAGTGACTACCAACCGACCGCGCCGTTCGATGCCATCATCTCGGTAGGCGCTTTCGAGCATTTCGCGCGTCAAGGCTTGTCGCCGGAGGAGCAAGTCGAGGCCTACCGCAGATTCTTCCGAGCGTGTCGCGATTGGCTGAAGCCGGACGGGCGCCTCTCGCTACAGACGATCGCCTACGGCGACATCCCGCGCGATCGACCGCTCCGGGATCGCTTCATCGTCGACCATGTTTTCCCGGAGTCGGAACTGCCACGGCTCGCCGACATCGCGCGCGCTGCAGAGATGGAACTCGAAATCGAAAGGGTGCGAAACGATCGCGGCGACTACGTCAAAACGCTGCGCGCGTGGTTCGATCGCTTGCGGGCACGGCGAGAGGACGCGATCGCGGTGTCGAGCGAGGAGGTGGTTGCGTGGTGCGAGCGTTACCTGCGCATGTTTGCGTACTCGATGGAGCTCGGCGCGTTCACACTGCTGCGCGTGACCATGCGCCGGATCGATCTGCCGGGGCGGTGGTAGCAATTTATTTGCAAGAGCAGACTCTCGCCGCGCGCCGCCGGCCGGCTTCCACTGGAAATTCGACGTGAGTGGTTTGGTTGGGACCTATCACTTCAAGGTCGCACGCGAGAACGGAATCGCACCTCACACGTCCACGGCATTCGAGCACGCGATTGCGCACTTTTACCGCGGGCTCACCAAACTTGCGGGCTAATGAAGCTCATATGCGTGCCCGGTGCTGGACGAACGACTGCGCTCTTCGCGACGTGGCACGCATTGATGCCAGATTGGCTTTCCCTCGTTCCGCTCGAGCTGCCGGGGCGTGGCGCCCGCATCAACGAGCCGCCACTTGCAACGATGAAGCCGCTCGTCGAGCGGCTCCTTCCCGAACTTCTAACGCTGGGTGATCAACCACTCGCGATCTTCGGACACAGCCTCGGCGGCAAGATCGGCTTCGAACTCGCGCGCCGGTTGGTCGCGTACGAACGTGGACCGGTTCATTTATTCGTCGCCGCGTGCCCGCACGATCGGTACCCCGCGTGGGGGCGTGGGCTGCATCTTCGTCCGCGCGAGGAGTTGGTCGCAGAGTTGCGCCGGTTGGGCACACCGCTGCAGGTCTTGAACGACGTGGAGCTGGTCGACCTCCTCATGCCGATGATCCGCGCCGACTTTCAGCTTGCGGTCGAATACTCGGCCGATGCCAGCGCGCCGCTGCCATGTCCGATTACTGCTTTCGCCGGCCAGCGTGACCCGGACATCACCGTGGACCAAGTGGCCGGCTGGGCAAATCACACGACGGCGACTTTTCGCCTCGCAACGCTCGACGCCGAGCACCACTTCGTTCGTGAGCGCGCCCACGAGCTGGTTACAGGCATTGTGCGCGCGCTAGTTGAGTAACTTGCAGGAGGATGAGTTGAAAAGTTATGAGGACATCGAAACGATGCTTGCCGCACACGTCGCACACCGAACTAAAACGTCAGCCAGCGATATCGATCGCACGCGCCGGTTCGATCACCTCGGCCTGGATTCCGCGGACGCGGTTGCGCTGATGGGCGAGCTAGAGGATTTCGTTGGCCGCCCGTTATCCGCCTCTCTGCCGTATAAGTTTCCGACGATCGAGCGGCTCGCGCGGTGCGTGGCCAACGGCGACGGCTAGCTTTTGCCGGTCCGCCTGGGCCGAGTAGCCACCCCCCGGCGGACCAGCGGCCCGCATCGTCTGAGCTGGGACGAAAGCGGCCAGGCAACGTCACGCTGCCGGTCTCGTCACATATCTGACTAACACTTGCCGGCAACAGAATTTCGTGCTGCATGCTTCATAGATGACGCGTTTCGGTCGTCCAAGTGAAACGTCGCTTTAGCCAGTCAGCGCCTCGGATATTATTTTGCGTTTCCGTGCGTCGCGATTCCATGCTGGACTTCGACGGCTGGTTGTCTTTGAAACGGCCAAAGAGTAGCTATAATTGAATTCTGGGGCATAAAGATGGTTGGCAAAAACCAACAAATAAATCCGGTACGTATTTAAATTCATACAGAACAAAGCTGGAGTCCGATTATATGCACAAACCGATACCGATGAGTGTCATTGCACCGAATCCCATGACTATCGGTCGGTTCGAGCTCCCCCAGCGCCTTAGCTGGCGCGATCCTGATATCGGCTACACGTTAGTGCTGTCGCAGCCGGCCGTCGACCCCGACTTGTGGAGCGAGTTCTCACTGGGTGCACAGAGAAGCTATCGCAAGCATGGTGTCGAGTGCGCCCTCGACGTCGATGCACTGCGTAGCGGAGCCGACACCATCATGTTCTTCGCCGTGATCGATGATGCCGGACAGATGCTCGGGGGCTTGCGAGCCAAGGGACCGCTACGATCGGCTGACGACTCGCATGCTGTCGTCGAATGGGCAGGGCAGCCCGGCCAACAGGCGGTCCGCGACATGATCACAGACCGGATCCCCTTCGGCGTCCTGGAGTTGAAGGCGGGCTGGGTAATCGACGACCCGGCTCAGAATGGTTCAGTTACCGACGCTTTGGCTCGCAGCGGTTTCCACATTGGCGCGCTCCTCGACTGTCAGTTCATGATGGCCACTGCGGCGGCGCACGTGCTGAACCGCTGGCGATCATCTGGTGGGGTGGTGGCAGCTATTCCGGCTGCGCCCTATCCTGATGCCCGCTACCAAACCAAGATGATCTGGTTGAACCGGCGCGACTTCGTTAACTACGCCGAACCGCAGCAGGTCGCCAAAACCCTGATGGAGGGGCAGCGACTAACCGAAGAGTCCTACCGCAGTGGCACTGACTTCGCGGCGCGGAATGCGGTGTAACGCCGGGCTAATACGTGAAGTCCATCGGCACGTGACCCCGGCCAAGTAGCGACTCCATCGCCGCTCCGTCGAGCGGGCGGGACAACAGAAACCCTTGTGCCCGGAAGCAATCCAAGGCAAGCAGTAGCCTGACCGCGGCAGCGGTCTCGACGCCTTCAGCGACGACATCGAGTCCAAAAGCGTTGGCCAAGGCCGTCACCTGCCGCACGATCGCTGAGTCGGCCGCGTCTGTCCCGAGGTCGCGGATGAATTCCTTATCGATCTTGAGCCTGTCGACAGGAAGAGACTTCAAATATGTCAGGGCGCTGTAGCCAGTGCCAAAGTCGTCGATCGCAACCTGCACACCTATTTCCTTGAGTCCGGCCAGCGTCTTGTGGGTGGTGGCGATATCTTTGACTACAACGTGTTCGGTAATCTCCAGGCATATCGTGCCGGCGTCGAGGACGAACTCGTCGAGCGTCCCGGCGACCATGTCGACAAAGCCATTCGTGACAAGCTGCGCGGGCGACACATTGATGCTCAGCGCCACATCGTGTCCCAGGCCACGGTCATGCCAATGGCTGAATTGCGCACACGCGGAACGCATTACGAGCCGGCCAAGCTTACCCGCCAGATTGGTGGATTCGACCACGTCCATGAACGAATCAGGCATCAGCAGTCCTCGAGTTGGGTGACGCCAACGTATGAGCGCCTCGGTCCCGAGGATCTGGCCGGTGCGCATGTCGACCTCGGGGAGGTAATGCAGGACCAGTGCGCCGGTATCGCTCTCGATTGCCCCTTCTAGGTGAAGCTCGATGTCATTGCGTATCGCGAATTTCTCCGACATCTCCGGGTTGAACGCCGCTACCGCGTTTCCGCCGACGCTCTTGGCGGACACGACGGCCTGATCGGCTCGGCGGAGCACGTCCGACGAGTTGTCGTGCCCAGGTATGCCCACGGCGACCCCGATACTGACAGTGCGGGTGATGGTTTCGCCGTCCACCGCAACCTGCGTGTAAACCCGCTTCTGCAGCTGTTTGGCCAACGCCTCGCCGGTGTTGGCGTCCATCGGGACCGCCGGCACAATGACAAACTCGTCACCGCCGAAGCGTGCGATGACCGATGAAGCATCAGCGGCTTCACGCAAGAGTTGGGCGAAGATCTCGATGAACCGGTCGCCGGCTTTGTGTCCGAGGTGGTCATTGACTGCCTTGAGGCGGTCCAGATTAAGGAACACCAATGCGACTGGACCAGGCTGGCCCTCAGCAAGTCGGCCGTCGAGGTGGGCGATCAACGCCCTGCGGTTGAGCAGTCCGGTCAGGTCGTCGTGTTCGGCGAGATAGTGAAGTTGCTCTTCGGCGACGGTGCGTCCCTGCACCTGAGCGAACAAGGTGGCAATCGCCTGCAGCGCGTTCAACTCCTCAGATAGCCACTCGCGGTCCCCGTACCTGACGAATCCCAGTGTGCCGGTGGTGATGTCCCCGGACAACAGGGGCACGCACGCGAGGGAGACTGCGGGGATACCTGAGCCTTCCTCGATATTGCGTTGATACTCGGCGTTTGTAGGCTCGGGACGCAAAACACCGGGCACTTTGAGGTGCTCGGCTATCGCAAAGACCGAGTCGGCGCCGGCGAAATACACCGCACCGATGGGATCGGGGTCGGGAACGTCTTGGCGTGGCGGCCATTCGGCGACCAGCACTGTCGCGTGGATTGCATGGTCATTGTGGCGCAGGAAGCTCCAGTCCACGCCGAAGTAGCTAACTAGGTCGGCGAGCACTCGCTGGCTGATTGCGACGTGGTCAGCTGCGGTGGCTGCCATCAATTCGGCGGCGGCCGCCGTGACCAGATCGTCCAGACTGCGGGCCATAGCACTCATAATTAGGCGCTGTCTATGTTACGGCTGTGTTAACAAATTCGACACGAGCAAGGTTGCGACGGCTCCGCACCGATGCCCGCCTGTCGACGGCGAGTCGTAGCACCAGAACAGCGGAGGTCTCAGCCGGTAGGCGGACGAGCTGCCGGAACTCCTTCTGCAGTTGACCCAGTTCGTCGGCAAACGCCGCCGACAATTCGTTCAGTTCCTCGAGATCGTGGACGTACAAGAAGATCGGCGAGGTGGGCTGGACGGCCAACCCGCGCTGCTGGGCGGTGATCCATACCGCCTCCGCGGCAGAACCGCCGCGGGCATAGTCGGCCAGGGCGCCGCCGGGCACCGAAATGACGGCTACCGCGGAGCTCCCCAACACGTGACGGCGACTGTCCTCGCCTAAGGCGGTCCCAACGTTCCACTGCGCCAGGTGAGCCATCACGTCTGGGCGGCGCAAGATGTCGAGCACGGCGAGATCGCCGGGGTCGAGTTCAAGGCTGCGCACGTCGATACCCGTGTCGGGATGTCGATCACCGGGCCAGCGCAACTCGGAGATCATTTCCTTGTGCAGTCGCGGCGTCAGGTAGCGGATACGGTCAGCGGAGGCAAGAACCGTTGCGGCCCTTGCGATATCGTCTCGCTCGGTCAAGAGATGCAGCCGCGCGCCCTCCCGTTCCGCGACAGTCTGGAGCAGTTCGACCGTGTCTGCGGCTATCGGTTGGGGCGTTCCAACCCGGCGGTTGGTTTCCCGCGCCAGCATCGGCTGGTAAAGCCCAGCCAGGTCGGGATCAGCCCCGCCGCCAAGGTGCAGCGTCGCTTGCAACGGCACCCCGCCGACGTCTTCGAGCAAGCTCACCGGCCCCAGTACCTGGTGGGCGGCAGCGGCTACTTGCGCGTTGAACAGGGCCGCTCCGAGCGCCACCGCACTGCCGCGAAATCCGACGTCCATCATCGAGGTGTGCTCTGGCGCAAGCTGAATGGTGATCACCTCTGGTTCGATCTCAATATGCCAGGGTTGAGCGTTTCCGCCGGACGGCGCGCGAATGGCGGCGTCGGCGATGGCACCCGAAACGCCCGGCAGCGTAGGACCGGAATCGGCAGCCGGGACAGGGGGGCAATCCTGCGCAATCTCCGGTTCGTCGAGCCGATCAAGCGCATCGCCGATGTCAATGCGAGTCCGACCGGATTGCAAGTTTTCGCCCAACCCGATTCTGCGCACCGCTTCGACCAGCACGGTCGCCCCTAATACCACCTCGCCGGCCACTTGCGGCCATGTCGACAGGGTGCGGTCGATCTCGATCACCGACGCCAGCAGTCGTGGCGACAACTGTTCGGCGTCGAGGAGACGGAGCAGGCGTGGAACGTTTTCCCGGCCGCTCATTCCGGCAAGCAACTCGATATCCAACTCGCCCAGCAGGCCATGCAGAATCGGGCGCTGCGGCTCGAGGTCGAAACGTTCCACGTCCACCAGGCCTCGGTCGCTGGTCGCCATCAGCACCGGAATCCGGCGGGCGCGGGCGCGCTCGCGGAGGACGGCCTTCATATGTAGTGAATCGCATTCCTCGACAACGATGTCCAATCCGTCGAGGAACTCGTCAACGGTGTCGAGCGTCAGCCCGGCGTCAAGAACTCGGACGGCCAGATACGGGTCGAGTTCGGCGATCCGGCGGGCCGCCACCTGAGCCTTGTTCAGCCCGAGATCGAAGACGGTCGCCGGCACCCGGTTCAGGTTGGACAGCTCGAACTGGTCGAAATCCGCCAGCCGAAGCTCGTGGCACATGCCTTCCGCCGCCAACGTGTGCGCGATGATGTGCCCAACGCTCAGACCTGCAACGCCGATGCGCAGCGCACCCAGCCGGCTTTGTTCCTCGGAGGTGATCGCATTGCGGTTGCGATCTAATCGCACTGCACGAAACCCCTTGGGCCCCAGAATTGCAACGACGGTGCGCCGCCAGGGATAGTAAGCCCAGCGGCCGGGTTCGGCGACCAACTCCGGATCAGGTGACGGCCGAAGTCGGCGCAACTCCTCGACTTGCGCTTCGTGATGATCGATGAACGCGATGGCGGGATCGACGCGTAGCTGTTCCAATTCGGTTTGGTCAACAGGGTCCCCTGCATCGAGAACGTGTGCAGTGCAGAAAGCTATGGCCGACTCCTTCGTCTACCCTGTGCGGGCGGCGGAAACCCTTGCGCGGGTCCGGTGTCATATATATATACTTCGTTTTTTCTGCATTGGTGTTTAGGCGTTCTCAAACTGATGCCAAATGCCTGATTTGGCACATGTTGAATATCTCATCGGCTAGAAGCGATGGCTGCGCGCCATGCAGGGGAGGCACGGGTGGAGCGCACCTTGGTCACCACGGTCGCAGCCCGGTTGATGAAGGCAACCGCGTCCAACGCCCAGCAGGTCGGCGAACGTGTGCTGGCGTATCTCGTTCGACAACTCGACGTGGATGCCAGCTTTGTGCGCTACAACGACGAGGAAGGGCGCGCCTCGGTGCTCTTCGCCGAGTGGCCACCACGCGCTGTCCCGGAGTCGGCTGATCTGCTCGCCGTCGTTCCGTTTACCAGCAAGGACCCGTTCTTCGCGATTTGCAAAAATCGCAGCAAACCGATCATCACCGAACTCGACCATAGGTCCTTGGCGTACCGCATCAGGCCAAGCCGCCACGTCGGCGCGCCGACCGCCGCCTGCGCGCCGCTGATTTCCGGGCAGGTGACCACCGGGATGATCGGGTTCGTCAAATTCGGTCGCAACATTTGGAAGCCGGAAGAGATAGCCATTCTCGAAGCGGTCGCCTCCCTCTTCGCACACCTGCACGCCCGCATTGCTGCCGAAGAAAAGGTCCGCTATCTGGCCGACCATGACGACCTGACCGGTCTACATAACCGCCGCGCGTTGGTGGCACACCTTTCCCGCAGGCTCGCAGATGAGGGCGACGGACCCGTCGGGATTATGTATCTCGACCTCGACCGGCTGAAGTCCATCAACGACAGCTTCGGCCATGCCGCCGGCGATTGGTTCATCCAGGTATTCGCTGAAAAGCTTCGGGAAAGTATCGGCAGTAATAGCGTGGTCGCCCGTATCGGTGGCGATGAATTCGTCGTCATTCCGGACCGGGCGATGACAACCGAGGCCGCGGAGGCATTCGCATACCGGCTTCAGCCGATGCTGTGTGATCGTCTGACGATCGGCGGCGACACCATCACCTCCACTGTCAGTATCGGCGTTGCGGTCGGCGTCGCGGGACGGGATGACAGCGCCAGCCTGCTCAGCCGTGCTGACGAAGCTGTGATGGCAGCCAAGCGCGCCGGCGGAAATGGGGTGGTGGTCTCCAGGAGCGGCCATATGTCGATTGAGGAGGCGCTCCGTGCCGATATTCGTCGGCACCTCCAGGGCGATATCGACAGAGAAGCCCTCATACTGCACTACCTGCCCGAGGTTGATTTGTGGAGCGGCGCCGTAGTAGCCGTTGAGGCGTTGGTCCGCTGGTGGAACCCCGAATTCGGTCTGCTGATGCCGGATTCTTTCATCGGCGTGGTCGAGTCAATGAACCTGACGGAGGAACTCGGCCGTTGGGTGTTGCGAAAAGCCTGTGCTGAGTTCAGCCGGTGGCGGTCAGGTGGCCTCGCGCGAAATGCCATCCTGCGGGTCAACGTCTCACCTGCTCAACTGGTTACCCGCGGCTTCGTCCGCAGCGTCGCGGACATCATCGGAGAATTCGGCATCGACAGCGGTTCGGTATGCCTCGAGATCACCGAGCGGGTCATGGTGCGTGACATCGAAACCACTCGACGAACGCTGCAAGAATTAAAGGAAGTGGGCGTTCAAATCGCGATCGACGACTTCGGCACGGGCTACGCCGTCCTGTCTCACCTCAAATCCCTTCCGGTCGATGTGCTCAAGATTGATAGGGCATTCGTGCGTGATTTGGGTGAGAGCGGCACCGACCTGGCGATCGTTCGCGCGATCATCGGACTTGCCGAGGCGTTCGACCTCCAAGTCGTTGCCGAAGGGGTCGAGACCCCGGCTGCTGCTATGACCTTGATGCAGCACGGATGTTACCGAGCGCAGGGATTCTTGCTATCTCACCCGTTGACCGCCGATGCCACCAAGTCTTTGCTGTCTACCGGCTGGATGCCGATGCCATTCCTCGCCGACAGTGAGGCGTTGTCCCTGGGCGCGATCTAGCGCGGTGGTGAGGATTGCGGGGGTCCGGCAGCGCGGGCCGTTGCGCGCGATCCTTCTCCGCCATCGCGGCCTCGCTGCAGGAAATCTCCAAACCGGTTGTCAAGAGCGATCGATATCCAGGCTCGCGTAAGAAACAAGTCGGTAACATTCGAATCTGTGACATTGATGTGCGGACCGCCGCGATGCGTGGATATACTGTCGTATTACGCCTGATACTGATCCGTGACCTGACTGACGTCGAGTAGCCCATTAGACAGACGCCGAATATCACACTGGACGACGAGAAACAGCGGCCACGATCTGAATTCCACGCACTGTCGGGGAGGACACCGTGCCGCGCAATCTGGTTGCCGCTGTGGCCAACCGATTGATGGAGGCGAGCGGATCCGACGCTGTCCAATTGAGTGAACAAATACTCGCTCAGGTCGCCGAAGACCTCAAGGCGGACTTTAGCTTTTTGCGTCGCAATGACCACGATCTCCATGCCTCGATCTTGATCGCGGAGTGGCCACCACGATCCGACGTTCCAGATCCTGACCCCCTGGCAGTTATCCACTTCGCTAGTGCCGACCCCTCATTCGCGGTCGGTGAACATGGCAAGACGCCCGTCGTGATTTCGCCTGAGCAGATGAAGCGCGCTTATCGACACTGGGTCGCGAATGGCTCTCGACCTGATCCTCCATCCGTGGCCGTCGCACCGCTGATCTCAGGAGAAGTGACAACTGGCGCGCTCGGCATCGTCAAATTCGGGCGCAGAAAATGGAAGCCAGAAGAGATCAACACGCTTGAGGCGGTTGCCTCTCTATTTGCGCAATTTCAGGCCCGTGTTGTCGCCGAAGAAAGACTTCATTATCTGGCTCAGCATGACGATTTGACAAGCTTGCATAATCGCCGGGCGCTTATTGAGTACCTTTCTGGCAGATTGGCACCGGGACGACCGGGACCCGTTTCTGTTTTGTATCTCGATCTCGACCGGTTGAAGTCCATCAACGATTGTTTTGGCCATACCGTTGGCGATTGGTTTATCCAGGTAGTCGCCGAGCGGCTTCGTGCGAGCGCGGGAAAGAGCATGACGGCACGGCTCGGCGGCGATGAGTTCGTCATCGTCCCGGACGGGCCGATGCCGAGCGATACCGCCGCAGTATTTGCCCGCGAGATTAAGACGAAGTTGTGCGAGCGTCTGGTGATTGCCGGCGATACGATCACTCCCGCTGTCAGCATTGGGGTAGCGGTGGGTGTCCCCGGACAAGATGACACCACTGATCTGCTCAGCCGTGCCGATGAAGCCGTCCTGATGGCCAAACGCGCCGGCGGCGACCAGATCGCAGTGACCAACGGTTACGTATCACTCAAGGACGCGCTGCGCACCGATATCGAACTCCATCTCCGGGAGGACATCGACAGCGAAGCGCTGGTACTGCACTACCTTCCCGAGGTCGATTTGTGGAGCGGCGCGATCCTGGGGGCGGAGGCGCTGGTCCGCTGGCGCCACCCCAGGCGAGGACTGTTGCTACCGGATTCGTTCATCGGCTTAGCGGAATCGACAAATCTCGGGCGGGAACTGGGGAACTGGGTCATGCGAGCCGCCTGCGCCGAATTCAGTAAATGGCGCTCCCACGGCGTGGGGCAAAACGCCACGCTGCGCATCAACGTCTCGCCTGTGCAACTGGTTTCCCGCGGTTTTGTCCGCAGTGTCGCGGACATTATCGACGAGTTCTGCATTGACAGCGGGTCGGTGTGCCTGGAGATCACCGAGCGGGTATTGGTGCGCGACATTGAAACCACTCGACGAAGGCTCGAGGAGTTGAAGGAGGTCGGGGTCCAGATCGCCATCGACGACTTTGGCACGGGCTACGCCGTTCTGTCACACCTGAAGTCCATTCCGGTCGACATGCTCAAAATCGACACGACATTCGTGCGCGACTTGGGTAACAGTGCGACTGATCTGGCGATCGTTCGCGCGATCATCGGCCTCGCCGAGGCATTCGGCCTTCAAGTGGTCGCCGAAGGGGTCGAGACCCCAGCTGCGGCACTGACCTTGATGCATTACGGATGCTACCGGGCACAGGGATACTTGTTGTCTCGCCCGATCAGCGCCGAAGCCATGGGATCACTACTTTCCACAGGCTGGATGCCAATGCCTTTCTTGGCGGACCGTGAGGCGCTGAACTCGGGGGCGATCTAAGGGCGGCCTGGCGAGCGAGTTGCCAGTACTTCGCCGATGATGGCCAGCAGACGATCCGCGGCGCAGTCAACGTTAAATCCCTGGGCGTAGTGACGCGCGGCCGCCGCCCCAAGCAGTGTCGCGTTGAAGGGATCAGCCAAGTCGTCGAATGCTGCGGTCAGTCCAGCGACGTCCTCGACTCCGATCGGTGGAAATCCCGGCGGCTGGTATTCAGGCAACCCGCCGACGGTAGAAACGATCGGCATGACGCCGAGTTGCATCGACAAGACCTGCACACCGCTTTGCGAGGCAACTTGGTAGTGGGCGATCGAGCCTTTCGCAGCCGCGAGCGTGGGGATGACATCGGAATTGCGGTAACTGCCGGGAACCCACCGAACGAATGTGGGCAGCGACCGAAGGACAAGCTGCCCGGCACCGATGAGCACCAAGTCATCGCCGCGCCAGTCGCGACCGGTTACATGTCGCTCCCAAGCTTCGAGCACCCGCTCGATGTTTTTGTACGGGTCGAGCCGGCCGATTAGCACGAAGTCATGGCGCCGGTCGGCGCCCACAAGCGGAGGGACCAGCGCCGCGTCGAGATCGCTGGTGCGCGGAACCACGTGCACCGGAGTGCCGCGTACATCAGGCCGCGCCGCAACGGCGGTTGCGACATAGTCGCTAAAGGTCACGGTCGCTGCCGAGCGGTCGAAGGCAGCACGTTCGCGTGCTGGTCGCTCCTCGGCGGCGTCGTGTACCAATTGGACACAAGGGACTGAACCGGCCAGCTCGATCCACCACGGATCGCGGACTAGCTCGGCGAGCACGACGTGGGGCCGATACGCCCGCACTCGCTGCTCGGCGGCTAGCCACGCGGGAAAATCTGAGCGAAACCCCGCTTCTAGTACCAACTCATAGTCGCGGGCTGCGTCGGGATCCTTGCCTTGATCGGACGTTACGAGCAGCACGTCGACACCCCGTCGGCGCAGCGCCTCGGTCTGCACTCGCGCGAGCGAGCGCAGGGAGGGCGAAAGCCACAGTACCCGAAGCGAATTCACGGCAGTGCGCTGACCGTGCCGAGGCAGGCGTTAGTCATCACCGTCAACTGTTTGACGACGTCGCGTCGATGTTCCATCTGACGACGGGCACCCGCACAGCGCGCTGGGGCACGTTGCCGATGAGTTCACCTGCCAAAGTCCGAAGGGGAACGCACATACTGATAACCCCTCACAAACGCCGAATACGTACTGAACATACGTTGTGTATGGTGATAGCATACTTTCAGTATCTCATCAAGTCAGGGCTCAGCTTGGCAGGCGAACATGACCAGCGTTTTACCCGCAAGCTCATGCACATCGGGGTTGACTGCGACCGACGACCGGCGGAGCTCGGGGGCGGTTCGGGAGGTCGTGGAAGGCGGTCCGAGCGTCATCGGCCAACTTGCCTGGCTCGGCGCTCGGCTTACCATCCGGCCAGCCCTGACGATTGGTAGCAGGGTGGCGAGCGCGCCGTGGCCGTGGGGCTTGGTTGACTTCGCTGCGGGGGCCGTCAGGCGCGCGCCGGGCAGTATCCGCACGCAGATTCGGTTGCCACATTGCACCGCGCGATTGGTCCGCGCTGCCGGTGTCGTGCCTGCCGAGGACAGCCGGCGCGTCGTCTTGTACATGCACGGTGGCGCCTTCTTGACCTGTGGTGCCAACACGCATGACCGGCTCGTCACCGTGTTGTCGAAGTATGCCGGGAGCCCGGTGCTGGTGATCAACTACCGGATGATGCCCAAGCATTCGATCGGTGAGGCGATCGATGACTGCTATGACGGCTACCGGTGGCTGCGTGGTCGGGGTTACCGGCCCGACCAGATCGTCTTGGCCGGAGACTCCGCCGGAGGCTACCTGTCACTCACGCTGGCCGAACGGCTGCTCGGTGAAGGCGAGAAGTTGGCGGCCCTCGTTTGCATGTCACCGCTGATGCAGATCGTCAGAGCGCCTAAGCAGACACATCCCAACGTCCGCAGCGATGCGATGTTCCCCGCTAAGGCGTTTGACGCATTCGTCGACTTGATTGACAGGGCAGCCCAGCGGGACGGGCGGTTTGAAAAGATCTATGAACCGCTCGACCATGTCGCGGTGGGCCTGCCCCGCACGTTGATTCACGTATCCGGTTCAGAAATCCTGCTGCACGATGCTCGGCTGGCGGCGCGGCGGCTGGCCACGGTGGGAGTACCGGTCCAGCTGCGGGTGTGGCCCGGCCAAATGCACGTGTTTCAGATTGCCGCGCCGATGGTGCCGGAAGCTAACCGGTCGCTGCGCCAGATTGGCGACTACATCCGTGAGGCGACTGAGCCGTATCACCGCGTGGCAGCAGGTACCGCCCGCACTCGCACACCTTCAACGTCAGCACCGGCGTACAGGCGACGGTCACCGCGCTGCACGAGCTGACAGCGCCGGCCCCGCATGGTCCACCTGCCGTGGCCGACAGTCTGCAGATTTCAGCGTTTTTGATGCGTTGATCTTGTCGTGTCGCTACTGTCCCACGCATGGCGGATGCCGAGCCACTGGGCGAGGGCTCCCAGAGCTACTCCAGCGACGGCACTGGTGTGGATGGCAATCGGCGCACTGAGCGGCGACGCAACCTGATGTCTGGTGATTCACCGGCGGACATCCTGAGGCGGTTGCCTGCTGTGGTGGTGCTGGAGCGGATCCCGGTTCCCACGGTTGCTGTCGGACGTGACGGCACCATTTTGTTCGCGAATACGGCGTTTGCAGAGATGGTGGGTTACCGGCAGGACGGGTTAACGGGGTTGGCGTTCCCTGACATCTTCCACACCGTGCCGAACGGGGCTGGCGGGCTCTCTGACGTTCATGCATTGGCAAACCTGGTCGTGGAGCTGCGGCATCGTGAGGGTTGGACGGTGCGGGCCAAGATGAGCAAGTCGGCGCTGAAGCGCAGCAGTGATCCGATCGTGTTGGTGACCTTTGAGAATTTGACCGAGCAACTGTGGACCGACGAGCGATAGTGCGTCGGTCAGGTGGGCCGGTGGCGTGGCGGGTGGCGTAGGGGCTCGCGGGCGAGAAACTCGCGGAAGTACGGCAACGATGGCTCAGCGACGATTGCGGGGAGGAGAAGGTCCAGGGAGCGGGTTAGTCGCTTGATGTGATCGTTGCCGTCTGCTGCCTTGGAGAGCAGTTGGGCGCCGAGCATGGCGTTGAGGATTGATTCGCTGACCACGCAGGGGTCGAGGCCCTCGTGGAGGTCGCCTTCGGTGCTTGCGCGTTTGGCCTGGGTCGTTATCGCGTCCAACCGGCTGCTCCAAACTTGGGAGGCTGCGCTGTTGAATTCAGCCAGTCCGCTGGTGAGCTGTTCAGCCGTGCGGGCAGTTTTGTCGGTGACAAGGAGGTCTGTGACGACGAAGACGCCGTGGACCATGTTCTCGAGTGCAGGCGAGGATGATTCGCACACGTGGCGGAACGCGTCGCGGGTCAGGTTGGTGCCGTGTTCGATGATGGCGGTTGCCAGCGCTTCTTTGGAGTCGAAATGGTGGTAAAGGGCGCCCTTGGTCATACCCACGCGCTCGATGATCTCGCCTAGCCCTGCGGCCGCGTACCCGACCTCGCTGAACAGATCTATCGCGGCGTTGAGGATCTTTTGGCGGGTGGCCTCCGAACGGGCTTGGGGCACCATCGTCCCTAAACCTCCGAAGTGCAGTAGACGTGTCGGGCTGGTGGTTGCTGTGCGAAGGGACGGCTGTGGTGTGCAGTCATGGTGAGAGCGCCGGAGCGGAAACCTTTTTCACGGCGAGTGCGTGGCGTCGTTTCATGAATAGGGTGAAGTAGTCGATTCGATCGGGATTGGTGAAGCTGGGCAGCGCCAGTACCCATGCGTTTTGAAGATTATCGAGGTGGTGCTCGGGTTGGTCGAGATCGCTGATTCGGCGGATACCCACCCACAGCGCCACTAGCATTTTGGCGATGTCTTCGGGGTCGTGATGTTCGGCGACGTCGCCCTCAATGATCGCCTTCTGGATGAGGGTGGTGACGAACTCGATCCATGTTTGCCACATCGTGGTGGGCAAGGCGGTTGTGTCATCCAGGGTGTCGAGCAGGCGGACGCCGGCCCGCGCCACCTCGTTTTGGGTGTCTTGAACGGCCAGGAGATAGACAAGGTCGATCAGTGTTTCCAGGCCCGACATCTTGCGGACAAGCAGCTCGGTGACTGCTGCACGGCTCATCTCGTTGAGGTCGTCGATGATCGCCAGAGCCAGTGCCTGCTTAGACTGGAAGTGGAAGTACATGGCCCCCTTGGTGAGTTCGGCCTCCGTCAGGATGTCGTCGAGGCTGACCATGCTGTACGTGCGGTGGGCAAACTGGCGTGATGCGGCGTCGATGAGTCGTTGGCGCGTGGTGTCGGCGCGCCGTTCGCTGGCTACAGTCATCGGCCCGCCTGTCTCGTCGCGGTCGCCGCGCAGCGGCGGGATGGCTTCGCGCCACGGCAGTTCCGCGGCCCAGTCGGTCTCATCGATGATAGGGGACGGTTAGCCGATAGCGGGCGGTGACCCGCCGGGCGGACACGCATTTCTCGTCCGTCCGGGGGAAGAGTTACGTTCGTCGAGGTCTTCGGTTGGTCCGCGGCTTGCCCTTCACCCAGTATCCCGGGTTTACCCATGCTTTTCATTTTAGTGTAAGACTGTCAGTCCGATGGAAAGGCTTGATTAAGGCCACTGAGTATGTATACTGCCGATTTAAGTACACCGAGGGTATACATCCAGTCGAAGCCTGGCGCTGCTGCACCGCGGTCCCCCGGGTCGTCCTGCTTCAGTTAGGGGAACCGATGTTCGCGGACACAGAGCGGGAGATGCTGACATCTGTGGCATCCCGGTCGAGCGCCCGACTGCTTGCGGGGGGCGTACACGCCTACCCGCGCGTGGGCGCTGGCGTGACCGGCGAGCGGCGGCGTAATCGAGGATCGGGCGATTCACCGGCGGACATCCTGACCCAGTTACCTGCTGTCGTGGTGTTGGAGCGGATCCCGGTGCCTTCGCTCGCTCTCACGCGGGACGGCGTTATCTTGTTCGCGAATACGGCATTTGCAGAGATGGTGGGTTACCCGCACGACAAACTAGCGGGGTTGGCGTTTCCTGAGATCTTCCATACCGTGCCGGCCGCGGTAGGCGCGCTCTCCGGCGTCGGCGCACTGGGCAATCTGGTCGTGGAGTTGCGGCATTGGGAGGGTTGGACGGTGCAGGCCAGGATGAGCAAGTCGGCGCTGAAGCGTAGCGATGATCCGGTTGTGTTGGTGACGTTTGAGAATTTGACGGACCGGCTGTGGATGGAAAGCACAAGCGCTGCCTGGTCGTGAGCGCCGTAGTGGCCGGAGCAATGAAGCGCCCGCCGATCCGGGCCAAGTATTGACGGCGTAGCCCTGGTCAGCGGCTACCGGTACCGGTTTGGTCCGATGGGATTAGACGCCGAGTGGCTGCGGCGGCGCCGTGCCTGTCGAGATAGGTCTCCGCAGGTGCATACCGATACTGATTGTGACTTCTAGTTTGTTATCGGTTTACATACAGTCGAATCGTATGTATCCTACCGATTCAAGCGTATCATCGGTATATGCGCAGGGTCGCACCCAGTCGCCGCCGCCGTAACCGCGGGGTGTCAGTGTGCGGATTACATGGGAGGGCCGCATGGGACCTTGACTAGCGAGTGGCTAACCGTCTGAGCCGGAGTCGGCGTTGGCAGACGTTCATGTGCACGCCGCCCGCACTGCAGATGCGACTGGATGCGCGGGCATCGAGTTTCCGACCGATCAAGGTGTAGTCGCGTTATCCCTTTCAGCAACTCCCTTTTCACTCAGGCTGCGAGTCACGCAGCAGTTCACGTAGAGATTGGCAGCCGAAACATGACCACCGTTTCACCCTCAAACTCAAGCGATTTGGACTACTACCGGGTCGCGGCACTCAAGCCGGCAGAAGGCGCGGAAACACCCGAGCATCCGCTTTCTGCCTCTCGTTCGAGACCATCGACCGGCCCAGATCTGAGCGTGAGCCTGGTTATTCCGGTGAGAAACGAGGCGCGCAACATTGCCTGGGTGCTTGAACAGATCGCCGATGAGGTAGCTGAAATCATCCTTGTCGACGGCAACTCGACCGATGTCACCCTGGTTACCGCTTCTCGATGCCGACCCGACGTCCGGATCGTGGCACAGCAGGGTGCAGGTAAAGGCAGCGCGTTGCGCACCGGCTTCCTGGCGGCCACCGGTGACATCATCGTGATGATGGACGCGGACGGCAGCATGTCGCCGCAAGAGATCAGGCACTACTTGCATTTCCTCTCTAACGGTTACGACTTCGTCAAAGGGTCGCGGTTCATCAGCGGCGGCGGATCATTGGACATCACACGGTTCCGCGGACTGGGCAACTGGTTCCTGCTCACGGTCTTCAACACGGCATACGACGCACACCTGACAGATTTGTGTTACGGATTCTGCGCGTTTCACCGGCGGTATCTCGAACATCTCCGCTTATCGGCCACCGGGTTCGAAATCGAAGCCGAAATGACGGTGCGGGCCATGCAGGCGGGCCTGCGCATTGCCGAGGTTCCCAGCCTCGAGTTGCCGCGGCGTACCGGTAGCTCGAACTTGCACGCCATCCGCGACGGCATCCGCGTCCTGCGAACCGTTCTGCGCCATCACCGCTCGGGCGTTAGCGGGCATCTCTACCAGGCGGCGCGACACGCTGCGGGCAGACCGGCAGCGGCTATGTCGACGGCAGTCACGGCGTGATCGAGTAGTCATCGTTACTAATGGTCTAAATTAAAGCTAGTTATCAAGCTACCAGTATCTTTATAGGCACATTGAGCGTATGGTTGGTATACAGTTGGCGGCCGCACCGTGGCGGCGCGTCACCGGGCCCGTCTCTCGACCGGCCTGCTTCCGTTAGGAGGAGCACATGTCGTTCGTGACCACACACCCGGAAATGCTGGCGTTGGCGGCCGGAGGATTGCAGGAGATGGGCTCTGCAGTGGCTGCCGGGAATATGGCGGCAGCAGCTCCGACGACCGGGGTGGTTCCCGCGGCGGCCGACGAGGTGTCGGCGCTGACGGCGGCGCATTTCGCCGCACACGGCCACCTGTACCAAGCGATCGGCGCCCAAGCCACGGCGATTCACGAACTATTTGTGCATACCCTCGCGGCCAGCGCCGGTTCGTACGCGGCCTGTGAGGCCGCCAACGCCGCAGCGGCTCTCTGAGCGGCGGAGGTTCCAGCATGGAATTCGGGGCGTTACCGCCGGAGATCAACTCGGCTCGGATGTATGCCGGTCCGGGGCCTGGGTCGATGCTGGCCGCCGCAGCCGCCTGGAACGCGTTGGCCGCCGAATTGCATTCGGGCGCCGCCGGTTACACGTCGATAATCTCAGGGCTGACCAGCGGGCCGTGGGTGGGACCATCGTCAACGGCGATGGCGGCCGCGGCCGCACCCTACGCGGCGTGGATGAGCGCGACCGCCGGGCAGGCTCAGCTGGCGGCCACCCAGGCTCAAGCGGCGGCGGGCGCCTATGAGACGGCGTTTGCGATGACGGTGCCCCCGCCGGTGGTCGCGGCCAACCGCGCGCAGCTGGCCTCGCTGGTCGCGACCAACGTGTTCGGTCAGAACACGCCGGCGATCGCGGCGACCGAGGCCCAATACGGCGAAATGTGGGCCCAGGACGCCGCGGCGATGTACGGCTATGCCGCGAATTCGGCGGCAAGCACCGCGAGCGTGACGCCGTTCACCGCGGCGCCGCAGACCACGAATGCGGCCGGGTTGGCCGCGCAGGGCGCCACGGGTGCCCAGACCGCCGCCACGTCGACTGGCGCGGGTGTGCAGTCAACGTTGTCACAGCTACTCTCCTCGACTACTCCCGCGCTGCAGAGCCTCGCGTCGCCCGCTTCGGCGTCGGCAACGGGACCCCTGGCTTCGCTTCTGGGTGGGTCTTCTGGCGTGTCGTCCGCCACGACATCGCCCGTAGGAGGGCTCCTGGGATCCGCGTCGTCCGGGTTCTCGCTCCCAGGCATGCTCCAAGGTGCGCTTACCTCGTACCTCACGCTCCCCGGGTTTTTCGGCATGTTCATCGGCGCCAATGCGCTCGGACCCCTGATGGCTATTCCCATGAGTATGGGCTTCAACTCCTTAGCCGGTGGCGCAGCCCTGGCGCCGTTAGGGGCCGGCGCGGCGGCGGGTGCGTTGGGGTCTGGGGTCGCTGGGGGCATGGGCGGTTTGGCGGGCCTGGGTCAAGCGGCCTCGGTCGGGGCGTTGTCGGTGCCGGCGAGCTGGGGCTGGGCCGCGGCGGGTCCGGCGGCGATGCTGGGGGCGGCCCCGCTAGGAATGTCGGCTGCTGCAGCTTTGCCGTTGGCGGCCAGCGATCTTGGCGCCGGAGTGGGTTTCCCATTCATGTTCGGTGGGGCACCGGGGGCTGCAGCTATGGGCGCCGTCGCTGGCGCGGGCGGTGCTGCTGCTGCTGCCAAATACGGGCCGCGCCTCAAGGTTGCCGCGCGCCCAACAGCCGCCGGATACTCGCCGGAGGCGGCATCCCCGGCAATCGCGAAATACCCGGTGCCCGCCGGGTTCCCGACAAACGGACACGCGCCCCCCGGATATCAACCGGCCATCGTGTACCTGCCGACCAACGGACATGCGCCGGCGAATGCCTGACAAGAAGGAAACATTCGTCAGGTGGCGGGTCTAATCGTGGCTTCGGTCGCGGGGTGCGCCGTTTCTCGCCGTTGAATCGGCAGTAGTGACCATCCACTCGCCGACAGACTGGACAACATGTACATCCCCGCTCATTTCGCCGCCGACGAGCAGGCCGTCGACGACTTGCTCACTCACCACGGTGCCGCTGACCTGATCACTGCGACACCGGAGGGCATGGTCGCTACTATGCTGCCGTTCGTCTATGACCCGGGCATGAGGACCCTTCGTGGTCATCTAGCCCGCAGCAATGACCAGTGGCGGCACCCGGTGCTCGGCGAGGCGCTGGTCATTGTGCGGGGACCAGATGCGTACATTTCGCCGGCCTGGTATCCGAGCAAGGCCGAGCACGGACGCGTGGTGCCCACCTGGAACTACGTCACTGCGCACGTCTATGGGCGACTCGCGGTGCACGAGGACCCGGCCTGGGTCGAACAGAATGTGCGTGACCTCACCCGACGTCATGAAGCTGGGCGACCGCAATCATGGTCCGTCGACGACGCGCCACCACAATTCATCGAAGGGCAACTACGAGCCATTGTGGGAGTGGAAGTGCTGATCACCCGCATCGAGGCCAAGTTCAAGCTCAGCCAGAATCGACCAGCCGCTGACGTCGACGGCGTGATCGCAGGATTGATCACCAACGGACACGAAGACGCTGCCCAAGCGGTGCGACGAGCGCGAACGCCATGAGATCGATTTCGCCTCTCAACGATGGCTCCACATCAGCAGCTCCCCGACCGATCGTTAACATAAACGATTATTTTCCTTCGAATAGTATCGAAATACGTCATTTGAGCTACGATCGGTTGGTGCAATCGAGTGCAACTGCTGTGCGGTCGGAGGGGCATTACGAGCAGCTGGTCCGGCTTCAGCGTGCCCAATTGCAAGATGCGTACCTGAAGGGTGTGCGCCGGTTGCGATGGGACGCAGGGCGTCTCGCTGCCGAACGCGAACGGCGTCTTCGGGAGCTGCTGGTGTATGCCGCCGACCGCTCGCCGTTCTGGCGGGAACGACTGGCCGGCCGCGATCTGGCGAATTTCACCGAGGCCGACCTCCCGTCTCTGCCGATCCTGACCAAATCCGAGATGATGGCGGAGTTCGACCGGCTGGTCACTGTGCCCGGGCTGACCCTCGACCGGGTCCGACACCACGTCGATCAGTTGACCGGCGACGGCTACCTCGACGACGAGTACCGGGCAATTGTCACGTCGGGATATACCGAATCCCCGTCGTACCACCTCTACGGCTGGGACTCGTTCGTCACGTTTGTGATGCAGGGCTCGCGCTGGACCGGGCGCCGCGGCGAAGACCCGGACGCGGTGTTGGCGCAGTGCTTCAGTGGCAGTCCCAAACACGAATCGGGGATTTTCCACGCGTTCAGCACCTTTGAGAGCGGAGGGCCGGCTTCGCACTGCTTCGATGCCACGCTGCCGCTCAGTGAGATTGTCGACGGCCTCAACAACGCCCGTCCCGCAGTGCAGGCCCTCCAAGGGTGGCCGAGCCTGATCTGGGAGCTGGCTTTAGAGGCGATGCACGGACGGCTCACCATAAAACCAACCTGGGTCAGCATCGCGGGAGAGGTGTGCACTCCGCCTGTGCGAGAAGCGGTTCGGTCCGCATGGGGGATCGAGGCTTCGGAGTTCTGGGGTTGCTCAGAAGGCACCTATGCCTTTCCATGCGGCGTTGGAGAAGGCAAGCACATCGCCGACGATCTGGTGATTCTCGAGCCGGCGGACGCCGATGGCAATGTCGTTCCGTATGGGCAACCTGCGGATCGGATGCTGCTGACGAACCTGTTCAACTTGGAGCAGCCGCTGATCCGCTATGACATGGCAGACGCGGTGACGATCTCCGACGACCCGTGTCCGTGCGGTTGTGCTCATCGCCGCATCACCTCGGTCCACGGCCGGATCAACGGCGCCTTCGAGTACGAAAGTGGTGCTGTGGTGCCCCGGGTGGCCTTTGAGCGGACGGTCCTTGCCACCCCCGGCGTCGCCAACTTTTTCGTGGGTAGGACGGCTGGGGGTGTCGACGTGTCCGTGGTGACCGACGGCTCATGCGACTTGGCGCAGCTGCGGACGGAACTGATCGATGTGCTCCGTCGGCACGACGGGCCGGAGTCGAACGTCGTTGTGCACGAGGTGGATTCGATAGAGCGGCTGTCGAGGGGAAAGTGCCGGCAGTTCGACCCCAGCTAATCAGCCGGCTCGGCTGGCCATGGCCTTGTCCAGGGCCTGGTCGATGTCGTCGATGATGTCGTCGATGTGCTCGATCCCGATGGACAGCCGGATCGTCTCCGGCCGGATACCGGCCTTCACCAACTCCTCGCCGGACAGCTGGCGATGGGTGGTGGAGGCCGGATGGATGGCCAGGCTCTTAGCATCTCCCAGATTGAGCAGCCGCTTGACGAGCTGGAGCGCATCGAAGAAGGCCAGTCCCGCGGCATAGCCGCCTTCGCCTCCCCCGGCGACTCCGAAGGTGACGATCGACGGCACGCGCCCGTTGAGGTAGCGCTGGACCAGGTGGTGATAGGGATGGTCGGGGAAGCCGGCGAAACTCACCCAGGCCACCCGGGGGTCGGCGGTCAGGTAGTCGGCCACGGCCCGGGCGTTGGCCTCGTGGCGCTCGAGGCGCACGGCCATTGTCTCGAGGCCCTGGAGGAGCAGGAAGGCGTTGAAGGGGGAGAGGGTGGCGCCGCTGTTGCGCAGCTGAGTGGCGCGGGCCCGCACGGTGAAGGGCCGCTCGGGGAAGTCGCGGGCGAAGACGACGCCGTGGAAGGCGGGCTCGGGCTGGTTGAACATGGGGAAGCGGTCGGGATGGTCGGCCCACGGGAATCGGCCGGCGTCGACGATGGCCCCACCCAGCGTGGTGCCGTGGCCGCCCACGAACTTGGTCAGCGAGTGGACCACCACGTCGGCCCCGTGCTCGAAGGGCTTGAGCACGAGCGGCGTGGCCACCGTGTTGTCCACGATGAGGGGCACACCGGCCGCATGAGCCACGGCGGCCACGGCCTCCAGGTCCACGATGTTGCCGGCCGGGTTGCCGATGGTCTCGCAGAAGACGGCGCGGGTGTTCTCGTCGATGAGTGGAGCGATCGACTCGGCTCGGTCGTCGACGGCGAAGCGGGCTTCGATGCCGAGGGTGGGCAGCACGTGGGCGAAGTAGGTGAAGGTGGCGCCGTAGAGCTGGGGGGCCACCACGATGTTCGAGCCGGCACTGGCCACCGTCAGGATGGCATAGCTGACGGCGGCCATGCCCGAAGCGACCACCAGGGCCGCCGTGCCTCCTTCGAGGGCGCAGATGCGCTGCTCGAGGACGTCGCAGGTCGGGTTGTTGAGTCGGTTGTAGTGGAAGCCGGGCGTCTCGAGGTCGAGCACGGCACCCGCGTGGGCGGCGTCGATGAAGTCGTGAGCCACCGTCTGATAGATGGGCACGGCCACGGCCCGCGTCCCGTCGGGCGTGTAGCCACCGTGGATGGCGATCGTTTCGTCGTGCATGGCCTCAGACGCTCCTCTTCGCGATGCTGCCCAACAGGTTCGCGTATAGACGCAGTGCCGTGCCCCGCCACGGCCAGGGGGCGCGGGCGCCGACCTCGTCGAAGGGGAAGGCGGCCACCAGGGCCGGGTCTCGCTCGCCGGCCACCACCCGCTCGTGCAGCCTGCGAAGCCTGTCCCAATCCGGGCCGGCCACACAGCCCCGGGGGAGATAGGGGAGCACCTCGCTCTGGTGGCTGGCGTAGCGCCGCACGTCCCGGTGGTACTCGCGCACGAGGCTCGACGGGTCGTACTCGGGATGGCCTTGGACCAACACGACCTCGGATCGACCCACCGTCCTCGTGACCACGCTCCACCCCACCTCCTCCGACTGCAGGGCCACCGCGTAGCCCGCGGCGGTCACCGCCTCTACAGGCACGGTGTTGAGCCGCGAGTGGGGTAGGACGACGGTCCCCATTTCAGACATCCCGGCTGTCAGAGGGTGCGTCGGGTCGGCCTTCTGGGCGAAGACGCCGGTGCACTTGGCCGGCAGGGTGATTCGTTCGACGCCGTCGAAGATGGCCAGGGCGGCGTGTGCCGCCAGGCAGGACAGCACCATGACCGGCACGTTTTCGCTGCCCCACCGCAGCAGGCCGCACAGATCGGACCAGTAGGGCTCGTTCTGGATGCGGGACTCGACAGGGTTGCAGCCCGTCACCATCAGCAGGTCGGGGGGATCGGAGGTGATGTCCTCGAGGGGACGGTACTCGGCGGCGATACGCGCTCGGATCCGCTCGGCACGGGGCACCCCGGCCATGGTGTGGCGGGTCAGGGCGACCGTCTCACACCCGGACACGGCGTCCAGCAGGCCCGCGAACTGTCGCTCGGTCGCGCCGAAGGCGGCATCGGGCATGTTGTTGACCAGGGCGCACCGCCACGGCCGCGGTCCCTGGGCCCATTCCGGCGCCGCCTGCAGGTGGAGGGCCCCGGCCAGTCCCGCGCTCACCGCTCAATGCCTCACGTCGGTGTAGGTGACCGTGACCTCCTGGTGGAGGAGCCGGTAGGCCGCCTGCAACTGCTTCTCGTCGTCGGTCGAGCCGACCACGGCCACGATGTGGTTGCCCGAGCCGTCCCGCCAGTCGAGGGCGGCCCCCGGGCCCTGGTGGACGCTCACCGTGTCCACCAGGGCGTGGTCGGTGAAGTCGTTGATGCCCTCAATGGCCGTCACCGTCGCCGAAACGGTCGGCGGCTGGAGGAAGAAGCGGTAGCCGATGCGGTCGGTGGCTACCGGCCCGTCGATCGATACCGGCTCGCCCAGGGCCACCCGCAAGGTGAGGTCGAGCAGGCTGACGCCGGCGGCTCGCTCCAGCATCTCGGGCACACCGCCGCCCGCCCGTCCGTTGACCTCGATGATGCGGGGCCCGTCGGGTGTGAACTTGACCTCGGTGTGCAGGCACCCGGTGCGGACTCCAAGGGCGTCGATCGCCCGGGTGGCCAGGTCCAGGACGGCCGAGCGGCTCCCGGCGTCGAGGGCGGCGGGGATGAAGAACCCGGTCTCACGGAAGTTTTCGGCCGGCGGGAAGCGGCCGGTCAGGGCCAGGTGGCTGATGGTGCCGTCGGCCACCACGCTCTCGACCGACACGTAGCCGGCGTAGGGGTCGCCGGTCCGGGCCGGATCGTCGGCCAGGTAACCCTCGAGGACCATGCCGGGGCGGCCCGGTCCGAGGGCGTCGAGCAGCTTCTCGAGCTCGGCCCCATCGCGGACCAAAAAGGTGCAGCGGCTGCCCTGGGCCGAGCGGGGCTTGAGGATGGCGGGCCACCCCACCTCGGCCTCGACGGCCGAGAGCTCGGGCTCCGACAGGCCGGGACGGACGAGGTGGCAAGGGGGGATGTCCATGCCGGCGTCGGCGAGGGCCCGGCGCTGGCGGGCCTTGTCGGTGAGGGCGGCGGCGGTCGCCGGGCTGTGGAAGGGGAGACTTAGCTTCTCGGCCATCCGGGCCAGTTCGACCATGCCGGCGTCGAGGTAGGTGGTCATGCCGTCGGGCTCCCAGTCGGCCAGGGTTTTGACCGCCTGCTCGGCGCTCATGCCCTCGAGGTCGACAACGGCGCCGAACCGGTTGAGGAGATCGACCATCTCGGCCATCCCCGGGACGGTCGTGTCGATCATCCACAGCAGATCGCAGAGGCCGGCGGCCGCTTCGGCCAGCTGCATCACCGGAACGCAACGCGGGCCGTAGCCAACCGCCACTAATGGCCGCGCCCGCCCGGTCACCGAATCCATCATGTGCTCAGCCGATCGTGGCCTCGACGCAGTCCTGGGCGTCGTAGACGTCCTGGAGGCCGCTGCTTCCGATGACGGCCTCGACGCAGTACTGGGCGTCGTAGACGGCCCGGAGGCGGCTGCGCGGCGAGGGCAGGTAGTGGGTGAAGTAGCGCACTCCCTCGGTGAGCACACCCAGCAACGAGAGGTTGGGCTGGAGCCGGCCCTCGGTGTCGTAGGGGTGGAATTCCTCATTGATGGCCACGCTGCCCACGGGCGTGTCGCCGTAGCTGAGCTGGGTCAGCCTGCCCTTGGCGTAGAGACGGCTGAGCAGGGGTGAGCTCGACCGGGCCAGCGAGGGCATGTCGAGATGGCCCCGCACCACCTTTTCGACCGTGACGGCCGTCGGCTCGTCGAGAGCCCTGGAGCTCAGGCGGACGCCATCGGGGCAGGCGGCCGTCTCCGGGTTCGGTCCGAGCGGGATCCGCGCCACCCCGGCATCCAGCAGCGCCAGGAGCTGCTGGGAGCGCAGGGGTGGCGGGCCCGCCTCCAGGCGGTTGATGCGGCCCCGGATGTTGGACTGGAAGTCGACGTAGGAGTCGAGGGAAAGACCACCGAACTCGATGACCGAACGGAGCTGGTCCCGCAGGATTCGCAGCACCTCCTCGGCCGCCTTGACCGGGCTCCCACCGGGGCGTAGGGCCTCGGTGAGGTCGGCCTCGATCATGTCGTACACCTGGCCCTGGTAGTCGGCGGCCGACGCGTAGTGGCGGTCGGACTCAGCGAAGACATGGGCAGCCGGGTCGAAGCGCCCGTAGCGCGGCTCGAGACTGTCGACGGCCTTCTCGTAGTGCCCGTTGACCCAGCCTTGGCGAAGGACGGCACGGACCTCGGTCGACTCGACCTCGCCCCGGGCCAGCAAGGCGGCGTGGATGTAGTAGCGCGCCTGCATCTCGGCGAAGATGAGGGGGAGAAGCTCGGCCCGGAGGTCCACGTGCCGGCGCACCGGCGACCCGCCCGGATTGGTCAGCGCCGCGAACTCCTCGGGGGTGCACACCACCGGCTGGTACTGGCCGTAGGGGTCGACGCCCTGGGCCGACTTGGCACAGTGCGGCATGCCCGAGCGTGAGTAAAGGATGATGTCCGGCTCCCGGCCCGAGGGCACGTACCGCATGCGGTCGGCCCGATCGCACCGGTCCTCGAAGGTCCCGCCTCGTCCGATGGTGAGGGCGGTGAGGACGTCGTAGCCGACCAGGCCCATGCCGGCCACGGCCACCGAGGATCCGGCCGGAATATTCTGGTCCAGAAATCCGACGGGGTAGGCGCGCAGGTAGTGCACGCCCCCGCCGGCCCCGAGCTCGTCGTTCCAGGTGTGCCCCGAGGTCAGTATCACGTGGTCGACGGTGAGGGTGGTGCCGTTGTCGAGCAGCACCTCCTCGCGCCCCGCCAGCGCCGGCGAGATGTCGACGGCCGCCGCGTAGTGCCGGACGATCTCGAGATTGGGCGGGGCGTAGTCCACCAGCGTGTTGTAGAACCAGGCCAGGTACTCGCCCATCAATCGCCGGGGCAGGTAGTCGGTGGGCCGGATGGGGTCCCCCCCGGCGCCGATGCGGCACTCGTAACCCAGCCAGCGGTAGCCGCAGCACACCGCCCACTGGTGCAGGCCGATCGCATAGGGCGGGGCGGCGTCCCCGTCGGGGGCGGCGTAGAGGGAGAGCTGCCCGCAGGCGTTGTTGAGTACCAGAAAGTCGGGCTGCTCGGCGGAGTAGACCCCGCCTCCGAGCTGAGCGGGTTCGACCACATGCAGCCGCACCGGCGTCCCGGTCCGGCGAGCCCGGTGCACCGTCCGCTCCACGACACACAGACCCCACGAGCCCAGACCCACGATGGCAATCTCGATCATCGGACGCGTCCCATACACGCCACCTCAGATCGGCGGCCGCCGGCTGCTCTCTGCGTTCGAGCCCGGTTAGATCGGCTTTCCTCGATCGCGGTCGCGCTGAGTCGGCGGACCGTGTGTACCAGCTCGTCGACATCGTGGGTCGTGGTGGCGAAGGAGGTGACGAAACGGACGACACCTGGCTCCCAACGGCCGTGGTAAAAGCCGTAACCCTGGTCCAGAAGTCCGTCGATGACCTGCCGGGGCAGGTGGCAGAAGAGGATGTTTGCCTCTGGCGTGCCCGCAAGACGAATGCCGGGAATGGACTTCAGCCCCTCTTCGAGCCGCGCGGTCATGGCATTGGCGTGCCAGGCATTGCGCAGCCACAGATCGTCGGCGAGGTAGGCGTCGAGCTGGGCGGCGGCGAAGCGCATCTTGGCGGCGAGCTGCCCGGCCCGCTTCGCCCGGAAGCGGAGCTCGGTCGTCAGGGAGCGGTCGAAGACGACGATCGCATCGGCGTTAAGGCTCCCGTTCTTGATGGCGCCAAAGGACAGCACGTCCACGCCGGCGCGCCAGGTTAGCTCGGCGGGGTTGCAGCCCAATGCGGCGACGGCGTTGGCGAGGCGGGCGCCATCCAGGTGAACGCGCAGGCCGGCGCGCTTCGCAATGCCGGCCAGACGTCCAATCTCGGCGGGGGTGTATACGGCGCCGGTCTCGGTCGCCTGGGTGAGACTCAACACGGAGGGTTGCACGCTGTGCACGTCTCCGGCCTTACGGTGCACTGCGGCCTGCAACTCGTCGGCGTCGACCTTGGCGTTATCCCCGCCCAGGGCAATGAGTTTGGCACCCCCTGTGAAGAACTCCGGTGCGCCGCACTCGTCGTTATTGATATGGCTGTCGCGGTGGCATAACACGCTGCCCCACGGTGGGGTCAGCGCGGCCAAGCTCAATGCGTTCGCCGCCGAGCCGGTGGAAACGGGGAGCAGATCGACGTCGCAATCAAAGATCTCGCTGAAGCGGCGTCGTGCGCTCGACGTCCAACCGTCTGCGCCGTAGGGCGGTGCCTGCCCGGAGGCTGCCGCTACAACAGCCGCAGTGATCTCGGGTGCACCACCGGGAGTGTTGTCGCTGGTGAAGTCGGCGGCCGTCACCGCCAGCATTTCTGCCTGGGTGGTCACCAACGACATGCGCTCCTCCTAACGGAAGCAGCCGAACCCGGGGGCGTTACGCCGACGCTTGGGTGCTCGTATACCGATGGTGCACCTTCGCCACAGCTTACATACCGATAGATTAAAACAGAAGCATATAGCCAACGTCTAGTTTACAAAGAGCAAGAAAGCAGCGTTACCCCCGGCAGGCTGACGGATGAACAGACCGCGCGGTTTAGTCAGGCAGTTCCTCGAGGCGAAGCCGCAACGGACGCTGAGGGCTCAGGCCCCTTCGTTCGGCGGAGACAAGCCGGCGTCCTTCAGCAGGCGTCGCTCGTCGACCTTGCTGGCAGACGTCAAGGGCAAGTCGGCCACTAAGACGAATTGATCGGGCAGCATCGTTTCCGGGAGCCGTTCGGCGGCGGCCTGGCGGACGGCGACAGGGGCGAGCTCGCCGTCCGGCACCACGAATGCGACGACTCCCAGTTCGCCGTCCAGGTCGAAGGTTGTGCACGCCGCGGATGCGATCCCGTCGAGACCACCGAGCGCCTCGGTCACCTCGACCAGCGACATCCTCACGCCATGTCGCTTGATGACGCGGTCCGAACGCCCCACGTATACGTAGTTGCCGCGGTCGTCGCGGAGGACGAGGTCACCGGTGCGGTAGAGGGTGGTTCCTTCGACGACGTCCGCGCGCAGCACAGCTGCGCTCAGCGTCGGGTCGTTCAGATACCCGGCCATGAGCTGCGGGCCGCCGATGTACAGCTCGCCGACCACGCCAGGACCATCCACCCGCGTTCCGTGTTCATCAACGAGGTGGAACGAGCTTCCGTGATGTGGTCGACCGATCGGTACCAGCCCCGTGTCGAGCAACTCGGGCGTCAGTTCCAGATGGGCGACGGCGATGGTCGTCTCTGTCGGGCCGTATCGGTTCACCACCCGCAGTCCCGGACTGGCGGCCCACACCGCCCTGATATCGGCCGTGGACGGCGCTTCGCCGCCCAGGGCCATCACTCTCAGCGGGGTGTCAGCCAACCGCGCCAGACGGCCGCTGGCCCGGAGCAAGCGGAGGTAGCTGGGAGAGAAGCTGGTCGCCGTGATCCCCTCGCTATCGACAATCGAGAAGAACCTGCGTGGGAACAGGAGGGCTTCCCGGTCGGGGATGACGAGGGGGACGCCGCGCACGAGCGGGGGGAAGATGGCCGAGAAGGACCCATCGAAGTGCACGGGAGAAACGCACAGGTACCGGTCGTCCGCGGTGAGGCCCATCGCGTCGGCGCATGCGTCGGCCGCGGTGAGGAAGGCCGACGGGGGTATCTGCACGCCCTTGGGGGTACCGGTCGTGCCCGACGTGTAAATGATGTAGGAGACGGCGCCAATGACTGGTGGCGGCGTGGGCCCGTCTGCGACGCTCAGCGCCGAAAGGGAGGTCCACGCCGTGCCGACGGGAAGTCCCGATGGCGCAGTTTGGTCCGAGCCTGCGGTGATCACCAGTGCGGGCCGACAGTCAGCCACGATCTGCGAACGGCGGAGATCTGGATCGGTGATCGCCAGTGGAACGAACGTGGCCCCCGCCCACAGACAGCCCAGCGCCGCAACCACGAAGTCCACGGAATTACCGATCAGCAAGGCAACCCGATCGCCGGGCTCGACGCCCTTCTGCACCAAGCCAGCGGCCACTTTCCCCGCGGCGGCGCGCAACTCGCCCCGGGTCAACGCGCGATCCAGGTCCTTGACAGCAGGCCGATCGGGGGCCTGGTCGGCGTGGGCAAGCACCGCACCGAGCACGCCATCATCCGTCACGCCTTCTCGCAGATGCTGCACGCTCATTATTCTCGCTCGCCGGTAGAGGTCACCGAAACAGGCGGCAGCCATCCTGACGCCGGACAAGCCGGCCGGTCTCGTCACCTACTTCGACTTGCTGCCATATGCCAGTATGAGCGACGTGAGCGCCCGCCAGATTGCTCGTTTCTTTGCTGCCGCAGTTCTGACCAGTTGCGCGATGCTCAATGCAGCCGTCAGCGTTCCTTCCACCGCCGCTGCAGCGCAATGCCCCGACGTCGAGGTGGTGTTTGCTCGCGGCAGCGATGATCCACCCGGTGTCGGCGTGTTCGGACAGGCATTTGTCGATTCCCTGCGCCCGCACGTCGGCGGGAGATCCTTCGGGGTATATGCAGTCAACTACCCCGCGACGAACAAGAGCAATGAGTTGGCTAACGCCGCCTCCGCCGGCGCTAAAGATGCGAGCGCCCATGTCCAGCACATGGCCGCGAACTGTCCCAATACCCGGATGGTGCTCGGTGGATATTCGTTAGGCGCGGTCGTCATCGATCTCATCACCGCGCCCGGCGCGTCGATGCCGCCAGAGGTGGCTGATCACGTTGCCGCGGTTGCCGTCTTCGGAAATCCGTGGGATAAATCGCGGGGGCTACCTCTGAGCGCGATCAGCCCGCTGTATGGCGCTAAGACCATTGACTTGTGTAATCCCGGAGATCCGATTTGCTCCGACGGCGGGGATTCGTCGGCGCACGTTGGCTATGTGCAGTCCGGGATGGTTAATCAGGCCGCGGCTTTCGCTGCGAGTCGGCTCTAGCCAAACGGGTGCTACCCAGGTCAGGCGCGGCTCATGACCCAGCGTGGTCGGGACCAGAGCTGCCAGTACTCGACGACTTCGTAGCCCAGCCCGCGGTAGAGGCGCTCGCCGACCGCCGACGACTGAAGCAGTGAGCCCTCGACCCCCGCTTCGAACCAGGACCGGAGCGCGGTGGCCAGCAGTCGCCGCCCGTAGCCGTTCCCCTGGTCGTGCGCCCGGGTGGCCATGGACCACACCACCACCAGCCCGTCCTCGGTGACGCCGCTGAACACGGACACCATGCGGTCGCCGTCGAACAAGCCCCACACTCCGAGGTCGGGGTCCTTCACCGCCCGGAGGGGGAGGGCCGCCGCGGCGGCCGCGTCGGACGTGCTGTAGGTGTCGGCCAGCAGCGCGCGGGCCTCGGGCAGGTCCTCCTCGGTGAGGGCCCGCACACCCGTCCCGTCCACGTGGGGCAGGTCCGGCCCGTCGAGCACCATGAGGGGCAACGCCTCGACGACGACCCAACCGGCGTCGGCCAGCATCTGGGCGGTGGCCAGGCCCGGTCCGGCCAGCATGATGACTCCCGGCTTCTTGAGGTCGAGCAGCGGCTGGAGGCAGTGGTCCACCAGCACCTCGTTGTCGGATGATTGACAAAAGGCCACGTTGTAGAAGGCGCTGAGCTCGCCGCTGAACGCTGTCCACCACTCCGGTTCCACCGCGTGATGGCCGGGAGCGGACCACAGGTGGGCGGCCGCGCCGAGAACCCGCCTCAACTCGATCGGAGTCCGTCCCATTTCCGTGGATGGTACTGGTACCGGGGCGCGGGGCGTCAGTGCCCTGGAGACGTGTCCCACCCTGGATGCCCGGCCGGCGCAGATTCGGGCCGGAAGCTGCGGTTGCTGGGCCGAGCACTGGTTTAATACGTTGGACGGATTAATCGGGTTTGACGTGAGGGGCAGTGTGATAAAGGACCGGATTCGTGACGTCCTAGCTGCTCATGGCCGTATGACGGTCGATCCACGTGGGGTGGACGATCAGGCCGACCTTTACGAGCTCGGGCTGACTTCACATGCATCGGTCAATGTCATGCTCGCGCTTGAGGATGCGTTCGACATCGAGTTCCCCGATGAAGTGCTCAAGAAATCCACCTTCGCTTCCGTCCGCAACATCGAGCAGGTAGTCGAAGGCCTGGTCAAGTCGTCTGCGTGACGCCGCACTCGGATTCCCTTGATACCGCAGAGTTTACGGCGAGCGCATGATCACCTTGCCAGACGAGGTTGACGGGCACCGCGTCCGCGTCGGATGCGATGTCGTGGCCATTGATGAGGTCCAGGACTCGCTGGCGACGTTCGGGGACCGGTACCTGCGCAAGGTTTTTACGGCGAGCGAAATCAACGACTGCCAGGGCAGTAACCAGGTGCACAGACTGGCGGCCCGGTTCGCCGCCAAGGAGGCAGTGATCAAGGCATTCGCAGAACCCGACATGCCGTTTTCCCTGCGCGAGATCGAGGTAGCAGGGGACGGTCCGCTGCCGGTGCTTCGGCTGAGCGGGGCGGTCGCCGAGCGGGCACAACACCAAGGCTGGCGCAGCTCGTCTTTGTCACTTTCGCACGCCGATTGCCACGCCATGGCCGTAGTTCTCGTGGTCTGCAGTCCGGCCGAGTCGCGTTAGGCCGTGGCGGAACGCAAACCGAAGCGCTGACGAAGAAATGCCGCAAGGCGCAGCGGGATTGCGACAAGGCTCAATAAGGCGAACGGCACATATTCGGCGGCGTGGAGCCACTGCTGTGCCTTCTGGTCGAGTGCGCCCAGCACAAAATCCCAGCCGAACGCGATCAGGATGTAAGTCGTGCCGAAGAAGAGCAGTGGCCGCCACAGACGTCCCAGGGCTCGCGTTCCGATCCCGAAGGACAGCAGCGTCAGCAGACAGGCGAAGAACAGTGCGACCAGGAAGAACAACAACACGCCGCCCTGCAGCGGGATCTGACCGATGACGACGCCCAGCCAGACGACACAACCGATATGGACCAGAAGCGCGGCGGCGAAGGCCAGGCCGAAGGCTCGTGCCCGGCGGGCCAGCCCGGCAAAGGCTGGGCCGAACAGGACGGCCATCGCGCCGCCGGCATAGGAAAGCCAGAAAAAGAGGAACGACCAGCGCGCCGTGACATGCAGCGCCAGCCTGAGGCCTCCCGGGCCGGTGCCGTAACCGGCCAGAACGGCCACGGCAAGAGCGAGCGCGCCACCGCACGCGCCGATCATCCACATCTGTGCTGGATCGTGTCTGCGCGTCATCGCGCGCCGGCCTTGGCGTCGCCGTTAATCGTGAATGTCGGATCGCCGTTCCCGCCGACACCGCCACTGCCGATCAATATGCCGCCGCCGTTGCAGGCCGCGCCGGAAGAACCTGGGTGCTCCGATGGGGAAGCGGTAGCTAACGGCAACACCGCGTTGCGGATCGCCGCCAATATCGCCGGGTGATGTCCGGCGTGGTCGCCGGTGGGTGCGGCGATCAGGCGGGGCGGCTGCGACGTCCATTGCAGCCGGTCAAGGGCTGCCCGACCGCCTTTGGCGGTGAACAGCTCCGCATCCTCGGGCGAGGCAATCAGCGTCACGGCGGTGCCACGGTCGGCAAGCGTTGTGAGGACATGCTCCGGGAGCCACACGAGTCCGACCCAGTTCAACACCCGCAAGAGGTATCGCGGGAAGTGGTTGTGCATCAAGGTCTTCGCTGGCTCCCGAGCCGGGTTGAGCAGTGCTCTGAGGCGCTTTGTCCTGGATTCAGAGGGGCCGCCGCCTGTGTCAGTAGCCGCGCTGGCGCGTAGCGCTTTCTCCCGGCCGATCCACTGCGTCAGCACGGCGGACGTGATCCGCCAATTCCACAGCATCAAGTTGACCAGGATCGCCGACTGTGCACCGATATTGCGGGCGGCATGAGCGGCATACCACGAGCCGGAGCAGATACCGACAAGCTCGAGATCGCCGGCGTCTTGGCACGCATGTCTGGCCACCGCTATCGAGTCGGTGATGTCAGCCTTGGAATAGATACTGCGCCAAGGGTTCCGGCTGATCCGGCCCGACAAGCCCAGTCCTGCCGGGTCCCAGCGCACCGCCTGCGACCCGGCAGCTGCGATGCGACGTGACAATTCGACCCACTCCCGCGTGGGTCCGACGTGCAAGTCGTGGGCCGTCACGAAAAACAACACCGTCTTTGCGGGCGCGGCACTGCGGCGCCCGGGCAGCGTGCGGATCGCGAAGAGGCCGTGCGGCCCGATTCGTTCGATGCTCTCGAAAACCTCGGCCCCGCCGGGCCCTTCGGCAGGCATCCGCACCGTTGTCAGGTATTGCGGTACGACGCGACGGGTGCGAGTGGGAACGTTTCCGTCGATCCACTCGACGATCGAATCGACCGCGGTGAACGGGATCGGTAACAACAACCCCTCTTCCGACCGGATGCATTCCGGCAGACCGCAGGTAATGATCGAATCAACTCCCTCGGCCGACGCCAGGTCGGTGAGGCGCTTGTCGGTCTCGCCTGGCCTTCCCACCAGAAGTACGTTGTCGACGCCATGGGCGCTGACTGGATTGGCACCTATCCGCAGCGCGGCGAATTCTGCGGCGGCGTACTCGCTCAACCGCCCGCCGATGATTGACACTTCGCCGGGCGTCAGAGCGTCCTCTCCCAACGACAACCGGAACAGCGTGGTGTTTTCCCGAAGGTAACGCCTGCCCGTGCCGGCGGGATCGAAGTAGACGACGCGGTTCAATGGCGGCGACCCGTCCCCCTCGCCGCTCCGCGGCTGGGGGCACCCCCAGCGCCCGGCTCCGCCGCGCTTGACCGGATGGGATTGGGCCAGGTACTCGTCGAGGATCAGACAGCCGGCACGTATGCCGATAGCCGTCACCGACTCCGCGCCGATCAGTGTCAGGTAGTCGAGCGCGTGGCCCACGCTTGCCACCCAGTTGGCAACCGCGTCATCACGGATCTGAGCGTATGCAGAATCACCCAAGCCCAGGTAGTCGAAACGCAGCACGCCGAAACCGCGGCGCGCCAAGCTGTCGGCGAGGATGCGGTGCAGGCGGACACTGTCCATCCCCTCCTTTCCGAGCGAACCACAGATCAGTACCCCGCCTCTGATCTGGTTATCGACCGGTAGATGAACCACGCCGAACAATGGCGAATCGGACGGTCCGAAAAATGTCGGCATCTCTGTCGTCGGCATGTTGCGCTGGTTCCAGCGTCGGCTTCTCCCGAGGAGCTGCCTGACAGAACCGCGTGGTCGGTTCACTACCCCTCCCGTTGTGCTGATGCTGTCCGCATGCTGCCGACTAGAGGTTGGTTATTGGCCCAGAATATCATCTAATAGTATATATTCTGGCGTACAGATGCATCATCGGTATGCACACACAACCTTGGCACTCAAGCGTCGGCGTTACAACCCCGGGTTGGGCTGCTTCCGTGAGGAGGAGCACAGTTCATGAGTTTGGCTTTTCGCTCTGCTGACCCGCCGCGAGACTTGCCGATTACCGACATCGAACTCACGCGCAGGTCGAAGTGGCCCGAGTTGGCCGGGCGCCAGCGCTTGAGAACACGCATTGATCGGCTGCGCGGGTTCATCGAGCGTGCCCGCAGCGACTCGCTCATCCGAAACGGCGTGTTCATCACGGCGACGCAAGTGGTGTCCTCGGCGTTTGGCTACGTGTTCTGGCTGCTGGCAGCGCGTCTGTACAGCCCGGCGATAGTTGGACTGACGGCTGCAGCCACCTCGGCCGCCACCGTGGTGCTGATGTTGTCCTGCATGGGCGTCGGCGGCATGTTCATCCAGTCGCTTCCCCGACAGCCGAAGGACACCGAGTGGTCGGCCACGTTCTGGGCGGGGATGGCCACAGTGACACTCGTTGCCGTGGCCCTGTGTGGGACTGGCGTTGCAGTGCTTCCGCTCATCTCGCCCCAACTGATGGCGCTGCACGGTGTGGGCTATGCGGTTGTGTTCGCCATCGGCACGGTCGCCCTGACAGTGGGCACCGCGCTCGACGCCGTCTATGTCGCCGAACGCAGAGCGAGCGACGCCTTCAGGCGCAACTTCGCTGTCGGCGCCGTCAAGGTCCTCATGCTCGGGCTACTGGCACTCGCCGTTAGACCGGATGCCGTACGTCTGCTCGGGGCATGGGGAGTTGCGGCCGTGTGCGGCCTCGGCCTCGGTGCGACGTTGCTCGTCCGCCATATCGGTGTCGCGCGACCGCCGGGATTTTCCGTGCTGATGAGGACCGTTCGGGGGTTTGGCTCCCGCGTCACCGGTCACCAACTGATCGGGATAGGTGCGGGGCTATTGCCGTATCTGCTCCCCTTACTCGTGACCGTGCGACTCTCCGCGCGCGACAACGCCTACTTCTACACGACATGGATGCTGGTGGGACTCTTCCTCGTCATCGCACCAGCGTTCTCCAGTTCGTTATTCGCGGAGGGGATACACCGGCCCGAGGAAGTCGGCGCGCTGGCTCGGTCGGCATTCAAGATCATGGGCGCCATCCTGGTACCCGGCTTGTTGACCATCCTTGTTTTTGGGGGGACGTTGTTGTCCGCCTTCGGTCACACCTACAGCGACCACGCGGCCGGGCTGTTGAGGCTGGCAGTATTTGCCTCGATTCCTGACGCGGTGGTGCAGGTGTATGTCGGGGTTCTCCGCGCCGAAGCACGGCTTGTCGCCGCCGCATCGCTGCTGCTCGGCATCGGCATCGGCACCGTGGTGATTTCGTGGATTCTGCTGCCCCTGATCGGTATCAGTGCGGTGGGTTGGGCATTCCTGGCAATGCAGCTGTGCGGATGCGGATACGTCGTCCTCGATTGGCGTAGGCAGCTAACGCGCGCTCGGGTGCGAGACTGCGGTAACCACAAGGAAATCCGGTGAATGGCCGGCGCGAACTCCTTGCAGGCACCAACGGGCATGGCGCGCAGGAAGAAACGGCTGGCAGTGTCGCGACATTACTGAGAGCCGAAGGAGTCGTGACAGCTCAGGCGAAGACCTCTGCTGCAACCGAGCAGCTTTCGACGCCGTCGACTGCGCAGGAGCCGCCGTCTGCTCGATTCTCCTATGGCTGGGTAACCGCGATCGTGATTTGCAGCGCGGCCGGGGTTGGCGTTCTAGCGGTGGCCGACGACGCCAGTCGACGCCAAGATGCCTCCGTCCCAACGTATCTGTTTTTTTGGCTCGGAGTGCTGCTGATCTTCGTTCCCATCGCTTTTCGTGTTCTGGCACGCGATGTGAGTACGCGGGAGCGGCTGACTCTCATCATCTTTCTCGGACTCGCTTTGTATTTGGTGAAGGTAGTGAGCTCGCCCGACACCTTCACTTTCGTCGACGAGTACGTCCATGTGCGCAATACCAACGCGATTATCAGCATGCGTCACCTGTTCACGTGGAACCCACTGCTGGCCACAGCCTCTTACTACCCGGGACTTGGCGCACTGACCGCCGGTGTCGTGGAGCTCACGGGCTTGACCACGTTCGTCGCCGGCCTACTGGTCGTAGGTATTACACGTGTGCTGCTGTGCGCCTACTTCTACCTCATTTTCGAGAGCATCACGCATTCGGGTCGGGCAGCAGCGCTCGCCGGCCTCATCTACGTAGCCAACCCGATGTTTCTGTTCTGGAGCTCGACCTTCACCTACGAGAACCTCGCGTTTCCGGTTGGAGCCTTTGTGATCTGGTGGATCGGCCGGACACGCAACCGCGGTGGCCTTACATCCATGGTGGTGGCTATGGCCGGCATCATCGCCGTGACCATCACCCACCATATTGTGGGGTTCGCCCTGGCAGGCCTGCTCGCAGCCTGGTGGTTCGCCGAGCACGTCGGCTGCCATGCTCCGAAAGCGGCGCGGCGGCAGGTCGGAATCCTGGCGATAGTGGCTTGGTGCGCGGTGCTCGTGTGGTTCTTCGCCGTGGCGCGGCCGGCCCCGACGTACCTGATAATGAACAATCTCGTTCCGGCCCTGCAGGACACATTCAATGTGATCACTGGGCACACCGCTCCGCGCAAGCTGTACCACACATCCATGGCGCCACCGGCTTGGGAACCTCTCGCCGGTTTCGCCGCCATTTTTGTGCTCCTGGCGGTGCTGCCTTCCGGCCTCCTTCAGGCGCGGCGATCTTGTCGGCGGGCACCCGCGGCCGTTGCCACGGCGCTGGGGATAGCCTTCCCGCTCACCCTGGCACCGCGTTTGGCGTCGAATGGTGTCGCAATCTCAGGTCGGTCCTCGGAATTCGTTTACACCGGCCTGGGCTGTGTTATCGGCCTGCTGTTCGCTGCTGAAGCATCGAAATGGTATCGGCGGCGCGTCAAGCTGAGGGGCAAACGTGTTGACCATCGCCACAGTTGGCGGGACTCATTCATTCCCACCTGCATTGCCGCGTTGCTTGTGACCGTAGTGTTCGTGGGCAACGTGACCGTGGGCACTCGGGTTCAAGAACGGTACCCGGAGGGAGCCCACCCGCAGCACTATGAGAGGACAGTGCAGCCAGACGTCGTCGCCGCTTCGACATGGGCCCTGCACAATCTCGGACCGAACCACATGTTCGGTGCCAACTTCATTGACGCGTTGGCGATCGGCACCTATGGCGATCAAGACCTCGCCGACCAGCGGTGGCTCTGGTCCGTATTCTTTGCCGAATCGTTCAACAGCGACGCCGTAAAAGACATCAAAAAGCTTCGGCTGCAGTACATCCTGGTCAATTGGCGGATGATACGCGCGGCGCCTGAGATACCTGATTTTTTTATCCACCCGTTTGAGCCCGAGGCCCGTCATTACGAGCATGCGTTCCCGGCGGCGGCACTTGAGAAGTTTTCATCCGACCCCTGCGTCGAATTGATCTACGATGCCGGACCCATCCAGATATATGACGTGTCCAAGATCGAAAGAGGTACCTGTCCATGAGTCTTGCCGTGCCCCACCCACGCGAAAAGGGCATCGCGAGAGGCCCTCGCCGCTTTTGGTTATTCACGTTGTATGTCGCTGGCTGTGCCAGCGTGGCGACGGCGACGGGCTACGCGGGGTATTCGGCCGTCGCGCCCGTGCGCGTCCCGCATGCAGGTCAGATCGTGCTGGGTTTGCTGATGGTGTTCGTGGTGCCGGGTTTGTCTGTCGTGCTAGCTGCGCTTCCCGAACCTCAGTCGCCGGTCGAAGGGCTGCTTGCCAGCGTGGGCATCAGCGTCTCCGTGGCAACGTGCACCGCGGTGCTTCTCGCGGCCACACCAATCGGATTTTCCCGGCAACCTCTTGGAGAATTGTTGGGGGGCATCGCGGTTGTGCTGTCGCTTGGTGGACTTTACCGATCACGGTTGGCCGCCATAGTCGGGAAACTTCGCGCTCGGGCGAACCGGGAGTTCCGCGCTTGGATGAAGAAGCATTCGATTGACAACCAACGTGGGACGCAGAGGCAAAACCAGTCGGCGAAGCGCCAGCACGCCATGAAGACTGATGATCGCCGATCCGTAGTCGTTCTGAAATTCTCGTTTGACAACAAGCCCCACGAGCCAAGGGGTTGACCATCATGGTGCTGGTTTGGCCTCGAGTCCGCTCCGATGGGACCGCTGCCCCCACTGAGGTAGAGGGCATTCCCCGGGTACTGGTCATCGGTGCCGGTACCCGCTTACTCAGCGCGATGAGCTACTACACCATCCAGCTGACCAACGCCCTTGCACAGCGCTTTACTGTTGCCATCATCCCGATGCGACAGCTCATTCCCACCTTTCTGTATCCGGGCCGGTCACGGGTCGGGGAAGTTTCCACCCGTCTGGAACTTGACCGAAATGTCTTGGTGCTGGGGGAGATCGACTGGTTTTGGGGTTCTCATTTGGCTCGTGCCGTGTGGCGCCTGCGCGCGTGGCGGCCCGACATCGTCGTCTTCCAGTGGTGGACCGGCTCAGTGCTGCACACTTATCTCTTCCTGGCGCTGGTCGCTCGGCTATCCGGAACCCGCGTGATCGTCGAGTTCCATGAGGTGCTCGACACCGCGGAGCAACGGATACCGCTCGCCAGAGCGTGGGTGCGGGTGCTGGGGCGGCCGTTCTTTGGTCTGGCGGATGCGTTTGTGATTCATTCGGAAGTTGACCGGCAGCCGATCAGCGAGCGCTACGGCATCGGAAACCGTCCGTGTGTCGTCATCCCGCACGGGCCGATCGATCACTTCGCTCCGGACGACGACTCTCCGTCGCGTGCGCTTCGTGATCCGCCAAGGGACGTCATCAATCTGCTGTTCTTCGGCATCATCCGTCCCTACAAGGGTCTGGAGGACCTCGTCGACGCGTTCGACATGCTCGATGACGATGAGGTGCGTCACTACTGGTTGACGGTGGTCGGCGAGACGTGGGAAGGCTGGGATCTGCCGATCCGGCTCATCGAGGGCAGCCGGCATCGCTCTCGGATCACGCTGGTGAACCGCTTCGTCGATGACGACGAGGTGACCGCATACTTCGCCGGGGCCGACGCTGCCGTTCTGCCTTATCACCGCTCGTCGGCAAGTTCTCCCGCCAGCGTTGCCATGGCCAATGGGTTGCCGCTGGTTTTGACGGCGGTCGGCGGACTACCAGAAGCCGTCGCCGACTATGAGGGCGCCATCCTGGTGCCTCCGCGTGATCCAGGAGCGTTGCGAGACGCCATTCGCAATCTGCCGCAGTTCTGTGGGCGCCGCTACCACGATCAGCACAGCTGGGAACACACCGCGGGCGCCTACGACGAATTGATCAACCGCCTCGGGATGCCCGCGCGCCGATTACCGGGAAAAACGCCCCCGCTCGAGTCGCCCTCGGACATCAGTGTCCCGGATGCTGTATGACTGAATCCTTGTGAGATGGATCTCAATCGGACGAAAGGTATGTAATATGCGGAAGCAAGTGTATCGTCGGTATTAGCAGTATCGGCGCGCGAGCAGGTCTTCAGCGACTACTCAAAACACGAATCCAACATCCGGGACAGCAGGAGGTCCAGTGAAGACCGCTAGCGTAACGGTGAGCTGGGGACTGCCAGACGAGACTGTCAAGGCCCTGCACAGCTTGGCATCCATGACTGTGCCACCCGATCTGATCATTTGCGTCGACAATGGATCCTCTCTTGAGGACTTGTCCCAATTGCGCGCGAACATGCCGAAAGAAACCGTGCTCATCGAAGTGGGCGAAAACCTTGGCTTCGATGCAGGGTGCAATGTGGGGCTGGAGTATGCCCTCGCCCAGAATGTGGACTGGATCCTGTTGCTGAACAATGACGCTACGGTCGACCGGGACTGCTTGAGCCGGTGTCTGGCCGAGGCGCTGGCCACACCGGACGTCGCAATCGTCGGGCCGGCTGTCACTTTCGCCGATCGACCAGATTTGCTGTGGTTCGGGGGCGGCAAGGTAAACGATTGGCTCGCCTACCCGCGTCACCGTGGCCTGCGCCAGCCCGCGGCTTCCCCGCCGCCGAGCTCTGAGGTTGGATACATTTCCGGCTGCTGCGCACTGTTGTCGTCAGAGGCATTGCGGTCGGTCGGGCTTTTTCGCGGGGACTTTTTCCTGGTCTACGGCGATGCCGAATGGTGCCAGCGAGCCAGAGCGGCCGGATGGAGCTGCCGCTACCTCGGTGAGGTGCTGTGCACACACGCCGTCAGTGCTACTGCGGGACAACGAGGAAGCTTAGGCCTGACGGAAAACTCGGCTTACTACGAGGGTCGCAACCCTCTGCGGTTCGCGCTCGAAACGCCACAGACCCTGCGCCGACTCACACGGATGGCCGGGATATTGGTCGTGTATGGGGGATTCAACGGCTGGCGGGTCATCAAGTCCCGCCAACGCGCCGTTGCGGCGGCGTACATCCAGGGACTCGCCGACGCGTTCCGTGGACGGATGGGCAAACGACCGGCTGCGCGCCCGCGCGCCGTCTCTCTAACGCTGGCTGCGAGCTCGCGGTGATAGCGGCGCCGCACCGCACACGTCGAACCACGCTCTGTTCACCAAGACCAACGTCACATCTGTACCGAGGAGGAACGACACCATGACCGGTCTGATTGAGGACTTCCCAAAAGGGGACGTCGCGCCAATCCCGTCGATATATGCGCAACCTCGATCTGTCACGGATCCCGAATCGTGCATTTTCTACCACACGATCGACATCCCCGGTTACGGCACTATGAAAGGGGAATGGGATCTACGACGAGGGGTGGACCGCTATCTCGGCAAGGTCGACTTAGCGGGGAAGCGTGTGCTGGAGATGGGTACCGCAAACGGGTTTTTTTGCTTCGAGATGGAGCGGCGCGGCGCGGATGTCGTCGCTGTCGATCTATCTGAGGAGCAGTCGTGGGACCTTGTTCCGTTCGCCGAATTCGATGCGGAAGAGGACGATTCGGTCCGCAAATCGCATGTGCGGCGAATCAACGACGCCTACTGGCTGGGGCATGCTGCATTCGGCTCTCGAGCAAAAGTCGTATATACATCCGCTTACGAGATTCCTGAGGAGATCGGAGCGGTGGACGTCGCGACCTTCGGCTCGATCCTTCTGCACCTTCGCGACCCGTTCCATGCGCTGTGGAATGCATGCCGGCTCACCCGGGAAACGGTCATCGTCACCGACCTCTTGTTCGCCAGAGATGTGTTTCCTCTCAACGTGCTGGATTCGTTTCAGCGGCCGGCGATGCGCTTTTGTCCGAATCCCAGGACAGGGAGACCTTACGAAACGTGGTGGAGGTTGAGCCCCAAACTCATTCAGCGCTTCCTTGGCGTGCTGGGGTTCGAATCGACAACCGTGACCTACCATTTCCAACCGTCCACCCGGCATCGAATGACTTTGCCGGTACCGAACTTCACCGTCGTCGGACACCGAACGGCAGGACACGCGCTCGAGCAGTAATGATCAGCTGTGCCCGGATGGCAGACCCGGCACAGCCAAGGCCCCGCAGTTTTACTGGTGTGCTCGGGTTTCCATACCCTGGCTTCGTGTTTCGAGCACGTCGTTGAAGACCTGCTCCCATGCTGCGACGACCACGTCCGGCGAGTACGCCTGCGCCCTCTCGCGACCTGCTGCGCCCAATCGGGCGCGCAAGGGCGCGTCGGCGATGATGCGCTCGAGCGCATTCCGCAACGCGGCAACGTCACCCGGATGCACGTGAATCCCGGTAACGCCGTCTTGTACCAGTTCGGCCAGCCCGCCGACCGCCGACGCCACTACTGGCTTTCCCGCCGCCATCGCCTCCGCGGCGACGAGGCCGAAGGGCTCCGGCCAGACGGATGGCACCACCGCCGCAAGGCAATGACCCCAGGCGCGCAATACCTCCTCGCGAGGGAGAACATCGTCGGCAACGATGACGCCGGAGGGAAACGAGGTTGGGGTGTCGAATCGCCGTATCCCGGCCAAGACCAACGGCGGCCTATTTTGAAGACCCGACCATGCCTCCAGCAGGACGTCGATGCCCTTGTGCGGTCCAAGCGCACCGGCGAACATGAGGTAGTCCCCTACCGGCGGTACGAAGGCCGGACGCGGTCCCCGTGCTGCGTGAAATGCCTCGTCCGGCACGAAAGGTGGGATTACATCTATCCTTTGGCCGCTGCGGGCCACCAGTGGCGCCGAGGCGTCAGCAACGAATTGGCTGTTCGCGACGTAGCGATCGACACGCCCACGCCAAGGCTTCATCGCCGCCAGTCCGGTGGTGAGGGCGACAGCCCGTGGCGGGCCGTATTGTTCGCTCGAGCACGAGACGCACTTCGTGTACCCGGGGCCGGTGCACACGTCACCACGGTGAAAGTACGTGGCCTTGGGGCAGATGAAGCCATAATCGTGCACCCACACAACCAGCCGGGTCTTCGGTGACGGCAGTAGTGGCAGCAGCGAGTAAAGCAGCCAGGAGTGCACATGGACAATGTCCGGTTGCCGCTCCTCGATCAGCTTGGAAATCGCGCGGGCCAGACCAGGGTCGGGAAGCGTTGGGTGGAAGGGCTTTTCAGGGTCAGCATAAAGCGAATTGAGGATGCGCCCCCACCCGGCAACCCGGTGTACCCGCACATCGCCGTCGTACTCCGTGCGTGGTCCCTTCGGCCCGGCCAAACTCAGAACGTCGACGTCGTGGCCCCGGCGCGCCAGCTCACGCGAGAGCAACTGGACGGCGAGGTCGCGTCCTCCGACTAGCGGAGGCGGGTAGCAGTCCGTCGCTTCGAAAATCTTCATCCGATGTCCCATCGCCAAACTAGGTCAGTGCCGGTTTGAGTGCATCATCGACGGCACCGGTCAGATACTTCGTGTACGAGTCGGTGAAGTGGTATTGGTCCTGGTACACCCGGATGTCGGCGATGACAGGTTCGCAACGCTCGGCGCACACCCACTGCAGGGTGGGGATGTAGAGCGCTCCGGTTGCCGATGCGGCAGTCCGTTCGGCATCGAGATTTCCTGACGGCACGCCCGCTGCTTTCGGCACGCTGCACTTCTGGACTGCCATGACGTGGCCCGCCAGGCAGCGCGGGTCGTTTTTTTCCCAGTGGGGTATGTCGCCGAACATCGCCAACTGTGTTCCGGGTTGGGTCAGTTCGCGAAAGGTCGACTCCAAGCCTTGTTGCCACTGAGCGGCGGTCGGTTGGCTGCCGTCGGCGAGCATGTGGGTGCTGAAGCTGGTCACGATGACGAGGTCTGGATGCAGACGTCGTATCGCGGTGATCGCGCTTTGACGGAATTGGTAGCAGGCGTCGTCGGGCGCATGTGTTTCATACGAGCGGAAATGCAGGTCGAGCGGCGAACAGTTGGCCATGTGGAAGGTCCGCAGTTGATAGCCGTTCTTAGCCGCTATGCCTTCGAGCGCCGCCCCCCACATCCCGGCACGGGAATCCCCGAACGTAACCATGAGCTTGGTGCCGTGCTCCGCACCCGCGGCACATTGGCCGAATTCTGATCCTCTGGTGGCGTCGAGAATGTCGGTAAGAAGCCCGATCTCATCAGCGTCGACCTCGTGGCAGGCGAAGTGTTCGGTGGCCATCGACCAGTCCACTTTGGTCAGGAAGCCCACCGTATCGGGCAGCTCGTTCATGCTTTGGGCCGCCTTGACGGCTCCGAGAACCTGCGCCGTCGTGGCGAATGTCCGCACCGGGTTCGCCGACGCGCCCGGTGGGGCAGCCGGCGCGTGCGACGTCGAGCAGGCGCTCAGAACGACGGCGGCGAACGCGGCTATCGCTGTGATGAATACCTTTGGCACACCACGGTTTCGGGCCATCGCCAGCTCGAATACCCTCATTTGATGCGCCCGTCGCCAACCTGGGCAAGTGCCGGTTGCAATGCTCCGCCAACCGTATCGGTCAGATAGGCCGTATATGACTTGCTGAAGTGGTATCGCTCGTTGTACACCCGCATATCGGCGATGACGGGTTCACAACGATCCGCACACACCCATGCCATGGTCGGGATGTACAGCCCGCCAAATGCCGATACGGCCGCTTGCTCGGCTTCGAGATTTGTCGGCGTGGCTTCTGCGGTCGGCACGCTGCACTTCTGTACTGCCGTGACGTGGGCCGCCAGGCAGTGGGGATCGTTTTTCTCCCACTCCGGAATGGCGCCGAGCATCGCCAACCTTGTTCCGGGTCGTGCCAGTTCTCGGAAAGTCGAGGACAGGCCTTTCTGCCACTGAGCGGCGGTTGGTTGGCTGCCGTTGGCGAGCATCTGGGTGCTGAAGCTGGTCACGATGGCCAGATCTGGATGCAGATCTCGGATTGCGGCGATCGCGCTCCGATGGAATTGGTAACACTCGTCGTTCGGCGCATGGGTCTGATACGACATGAAACGGAGATCGGGAGCCGGACAGCTATTCATGTAAAACGTTCGGAGCTTATAGCCGTTCTTTGCGGCCACACCTTCGAGTGCCGCCCCCCACATCCCGGCACGGGAATCTCCGAGGATGACCATGAGCTTGGTGCCCTTCTCAGCACCCGCTGCACACTGCCCGAATTCGTGCCCCCACTCTGACTTGGAGAAGTCAACGAAACTGGGCGGAAGCGCGATCGCGTGACAGTCGAAGCGTCCGCTGGCCTTGGCCAAGTCCGCTTTCGTCAGCGAAGCGGCCACCGAATTGGGCAGCACGTCGATGGTTTGAGCCGCCTTGACGGCTTCGAGCACTTGCGCCGTCGTGGCAGATGTCCGGCCGGGGCCAGTCGGCCCGCCCAGTGGGGCAGCCGGCGCACAGCCGCTCAGAACCACAGCGGCGGCCGCTGCGATGGCGGCCGAACAGCGCAATGCGCCACGGGGTGAGATCATGATGGAAATCCGCTCGTCACCAACGGATTCCAGGTTCCGAAGTGTGAAGCAATCTGCCACTGTGCTACGCCGATTGTCAACAAAGTCAGGACGACCCCGATCGCGAGAGTCAGTCCCGTTCGAGACTTCAAGAAGCGGGAGTTGCGCACGGGGTTCTCAACCAGCCGAAATGTGATCGCCGATGCCGCGACCGCAGCCAGAAGCAAACCTGAGTTCTGCCACGTGCTGAGATGATGCCCGGCGTACTGGGCACCGATCATGAGAAGCGGCCAGTGCCACAGATACAGCGAATAGGATCGCGCCCCTAACCATTGCATCGGCCGAACCGATAGAACGCGGCCGATGACAGTCTGCGGATTGCCGCATCCGGCCCAGATCAGCAGCGCGCTACCCACAACTGGGAACGCCACTCTCCAACCGGGATATGGCATGGACGGCGTTAGGGTCAGCGCGCCGACCACGATCCCGGCCAGTCCTGATAGCGCGGCCACCTGGCAAACCCACGTAGGCACTCGTGAAACCGCGGACCCGCCCACTGCGACCAAAGCTCCCAGCGCAAGCTCCCAAGCCCGGGTCAAGGGCGAAAAGTATGCCCACGTTGCGTTCGACGATGTCTCAACAACCGACCACGCAACCGAGGCGCCGATGATTACCAGCAACAAGGTTGCCAGCACACCGGATATGTTGCGGCGCCTCAAACGGCGAACAATGACGACCAGCAACAGGAAGAGACTTGGCCATACCAGGTAGAACTGCTCCTCGACACCGAGCGACCACATGTGCTGCAGAGGTGACGGTGGTAGTTGCGATCCGAGGTAGTCGGTCCCTACCCGGGCGAAGTGGATGTTCGCCGCGAACACAGCTGTCCATTTGGCATCGTTGGCCAGTTCGTTGCCGGAGATGAAGCCGAGCAGTTGATAGGCCGCGACGATCGTGACGAGCACCATGAGAGTCGACGCCGGCAATATGCGACGCACCCGCCGGGCGTAGAAGCGCCCGATGGAAATTCGGCCGTCTTTGATCTGCTCGTGAAGGAGGATGCCCGTGATCAAGAACCCGGAGATGACGAAAAAGACATCCACACCGACGAAACCGCCGTTAAAGGGCTTGCCGTAGCCGTGAAACAAAAGCACGAGCCCTACTGCAATGGCGCGCATGCCCTCGATGTCCCCACGAAACCGATCGCCGCCGTCGCCGTGTTCCGCCAGCGGCGAGGCGATGACATTCCGGGCTCGCGGTCGACTGCCGACGGCATCCTGCGATGCGATAGTCGCGCCGCCGTTCGCCGTCATCGTGTCCGTCATCACGCCGTTGCCGCCCCACGCAAACGGGGGTACCGACGATGCACTTGACCCCGGAGCACCCATACAGTTTGGCATAGAACACCTGAGACTGTAAAACTTTTAGTTTTGTAAATAGCAGAGAAAAAATCTGCCTAACTGAGGCGCATCCTGTTACCAAACCGTGGACCACAGACCCGACACATGTCACTTCACCGGACGCCGTCGGGTGGACTTATTTCGCCGACGCGGACTCATCCGCCGGCACCAATGCGCGCACTGATCCAGGGGAGGGCCAAAGGGACCACAGCGTCAGGTATGCCAGCCCGAAGATGGCCCCAACCGCGAGTGCCACACCGGTCGGCTGGACGTAGGCAAGCGGCGAACGCACCCAGTCGAGCGTCGTCGCCGCCACCGCGCGCGGCTGCGTCACCAAGTCCCAGGAGTTCCACCGCTGGAACCGCCCGATCACCACACCAACCGCGCACAAGCCGACCGAGACGACGGCCGCGATCCATCCGGTTACCGCCCCGAACTCGCGCTCGATCCGCCGACATACCAGGAGCATCGACACCACCCCGAGGATGACGCCGGTCCAGGCTGCCGCCCCGTATTGCATGACGTGCCGCCACAATTCGACGTCGGTTCCTAAGTGCACCAGGTCGGTCAGCAGATAAGGGGCATTGGGCAGGAACACGAGCCACCCCAACCCCAGCGGAATCAACCAGATCCGCCGGCGCACCGTGGCGAAACCAACCGCAAAGAACATCGGGATACATGCCAACACGAGATTCCATACGAAGAACCGGGTCGGGTAGGTCAGGGGTGGGGCCGGATCGGTGACACCCAGCACCAGCGTAAGCCCAGTGGTGGCCATCAGCGATCCGATCAGGATCACACGCCGTGAATTGGTCATTGGTGCACTTCGCTGGTTGTGTTCACGCGACCTACGTGGCCACCGAGGAAGTCACTACCGCACCGGGAACTCGGAGAACGGTTGACCAATGTCTGGACGCAGCTGCCGCTGTTGGTCGAACAACCCCCACTGCATGTCCGTCGTTGGGCCAATGTCGTAGGCGGACCAAGCGAGCGCGCCCATACAGCGGGGATCGTTGTCAGTCATGACCCGCATCGCGTTGTAATAGGCGGCTCGATACTCCGGTGAGAACGTGTTGTTGACACCGAACTCTCCAATGATCAGCCGTTTGTCGACACTGCTGGACTGACCGTACGCCTGAAGAGAGTCTGTGGCTTTCGGCAGGTAGTAGACATGGAAGTCGAGAAAATCACCCAGGTCGTCGGTGAAGTAAGGCTGCGTCCACCCGCTGCTGTTCGCGACGCTGCGGGAATAGGTGATCGGCAGCCCGACGGACCGGACGATGCTACCCAGACCGGTCAACAGCTCAGCGACGGGTTCTGGCTGGTTGTACGTCCAGCCCACCAGCTCCAGCGGCTGAGACGCTTCATTGACAATGTCAACACCGATGACGTTGGGATAGCTCTTGAGCAGTTGGGCGAGCTGGGTGTACGTCTGGGCGGACTGCGTCCAGGTGTAGTTGCCCCAATGCCCCAAATCACCGCCGCACGGGTAGACAAAGAGCCCGAGCGATTGGGCGTGGTCGAGGAACTGCTGCCATCGGGCAAGGTACTGACTGAGGGTGATGCTTTCGAGCGCCATAACCAGCGTGTTGCCGATGATGCGGACCGCGTTGGCGATTTTGGCGATGTCGTCCAATTGCGGAGCGATGAGGCCGTCCCAGTTCCAGACACCCCATAGGGAAGCCCAGATGTCGTTGCCGTCAGCAGCTGTCGTCTGGGTGAAGTTGTTGGCGAAGTTGACTCCACGAAATTTCACACCGGGAGGGGGGATATTGGAATCGCTCAAAGTTTGGGCATTCAGGACGGCGCTCCCGACGAATCCCGAAAGTGCGCCGACCGCGGCAATGCGGCTTGCGCCATGCAGAAATGTCCTGCGCGAGATGTTGCGGTTCATATTGCGGTCCCGGCGAGAGTCGGGCAGCCAAGTCTGCGACCAGCGCGCAGATCGGGCACCACGCGCACAGCAACCGGCGAGGGGGTATGCGAGACCGATTGCGCGCGAAGGTCCATCGTCGCCGACTTAGGTGAGTGCCGGTTTGAGTGCATCGTCGACGGCGCCGGTCAGATACTTCGTGTACGAGTCGGTGAAGTGGTATTGGTCTTGGTACACCCGGATGTCGGCGATGACGGGTTCGCAACGATCGGCGCACACCCACTGCAGGGTGGGGATGTAGAGCGCTCCGGTTGCCGATGCGGCAATCCGTTCGGCATCGAGATTTCCTGACGGCACGCCCTCAGCTGTCGGCACGCTGCACCTCTGGACTGCCGCAGCGTGGCCCGCCAGGCAGTGCGCGTCGTTTTTTTCCCAGTCGGGTATATCGCCGAACATCGCCAACTGTGTTCCGGGTTGGGCCAGTTCGCGAAAGGTCGGCTCCAAGCCTTGTTGCCACTGAGTGGCGGTCGGTTGGCTGCCGTCGGCGAGCATGTGGGTGCTGAAGCTGGCCAGGACGACGAGGTCTGGATGCAGATGTCGTATCGCGGTGATCGCGCTTCGGCGGAATTGGTAGCAGGCGTCGTCGGGCGCGTGTTTTTCATACGAGAAGAAATGCAGGTCGAGAGGTGGACAGTTGGCCATGTGGAAGGTCCGCAGTTGATAGCCGTTCTTTGCCGCTATGCCTTCGAGCGCCGCCCCCCACATGCCGGCACGGGAATCCCCGAACGTAATCATGAGCTTGGTGCCGTGCTCCGCGCCCGCGGCACATTGGCCGAATTCTGATACGGAGGGGTCGAGAATGTTGGCGGGAAGGCCAACCTCATCAGCGTCGACCTCGTGGCAGGCGAAGTGCCCGGTGGGCATGGGCCAGTCCGCCTTGGTCAGGAAGTAGCGCACCGATTCGGGCAGGATGTCGATGGTTTGGGCTGCCCTGACGGCTTCCAGCACCTGCGCCGTCGTGGCAAACGTCCCGCCCAGGTTCGCCGGGGCGCCCTGCGGGGCAGCCGGTGCGCTCGACGTCGCGCAGGCGCTCAGAACGACGGCAGCGACCGCGATCATTCCCGCCGATGAGCGCAACGCGGGCGTGCACGCCTTAGCGATTCTTGTCATGAATACCCCTGGCGCACAATAGTTTCGCATCATCGCCAGGCCTTCCTTCTGCGTCAATCTCAAGGAGCAGACCAATGGCCGGCGGTTGAGAAGTACATCGGCGGCATGCGCTCGACGGGGGGATGGCTCGCGTATCGCATGGCCGAGTCGAGATCGGGCATAAGTGCTTCCAGTGGGTCCGTCGGCGGCGGGGATGCCGTCTGGGTGAATGGATGGATGACTGATAGTCTTCTATTTCATACGTGACATGCAAGTAGCCAGGTTAGCATCTGAGAACAAACCGCGTACATCTAAAAAGACCTCAGCGGATACATGAGGAGTGCAATGCGGGCCAACAAGTACCCTGCGGCTTATGGGACATCCGTGACAGTCCGCACGACGCCCCGAGCAACGTAGTTTCGGCGTCCCATGGACATCGTGATCGTCGGATCTGGTCCCTCGGCGGCGGCTGCTGCCTTGGCGCTGGAACAGGTCCGTGAGGCAACCATCACCGTTTTGGATCTGGGCACCCAGCTTGAGGGCGGGCGACAGGCTGCCCGGGCGGCCTTGGCAAGCACATCGCCGGAACGGTGGAGTCCGGAGGATCTGCAGTTAGTCTCGTCACCTCCGAAAGCCACGTCGGCGGGCCGACTGCCCATCAAGCAGATCTACGGATCGAATTTTGTCTTCGAGAACTCGGGGCAACTTGACGACATCGACACGGACGGCGAAGCCAACCCGCTGGTGGTGTCTGGAGCATACGGAGGCTTCTCGAACACGTGGGGGGCACAGCTGATGCCGTACTCATCGGGGACGTTTAGGACGTGGCCCATCTCACGGCTGAATATGGAACCGCACTACCGCGAAATCCTCAGGCAGATCCCGTATTCGGGCGAGTCCGACGACCTCGAGGAAACCTTTCCGCTGATGGGTAGTCCCGATCATCTGCCGCAAGTTACTCACCGCACGTCGTCTGTGCTGCAGAGGTATGAGCGGCAGCGGATCGCGGTGCGGCGACACGGGGTGACAGTTGGGCACGCCCGTCTCGCGCTGAAGGGGTCGGCGTGTCGACGCGTCGGCCTGTGCATGACCGGCTGTCCGTACCAGCTGATCTACTCCGCGTCGCAGACTTTCGACCAACTGAGAGCCAGAAAAAGGGTGGACTATCGGTCCGGAACGCGGGTTGACCGCATCGACGAGGATGCGGCGGGCCGCGTGACGGTTCACGCCACCGAAGTCGATACCGGACAGCGCCGGGTTTTCGGTGCGGATCGGGTCTTTATGGGCGCCGGAGCTATCGGCACGACGAGGATCGTCGCAGGTTCTCTGGGACTCACGGATCGCTCGGTGATGTTGGCCGAGTCCGTACAGTTCATGATGCCGTTCCTATCGCTGAGACCGGTTCCCGAGCTCACCCAGGATGGCGAGTTCACTCTCAATCAGTTCAATCTGTTCGTCGCCTTCGACAGCGACGGCAAGGAAGCCGCACTCGTCCACTGTTACCCGTACAACGACATTATGTTGGCGGCGCTCCCGGGATTCTTGACCTCTGGCCGGCTCAGCGCAGTGACGAGAACGGGTCTTCGGCGCCTGACGGTCGGCCTCGGTTACTTGCCCTCGTGGGCCTCGCCTCCTGTTGAGCTTCGCATCGGGCGAGCGAACGCTGACGGTTCTCTGCCACCAATCCGCGTGACTTCAGGCGCGAATGAGGCGACGAAGCCCATGCTGGATCGGGTGACCCGGCGCCTGCGGCGTTGCGGTCGAACGCTCGATCTTCACCCGATACCAGGTCAAACGAAGCTCTCGGGGCCCGCAAAGAGCTACCACTACGGGGGGTCGTTTCCCATGCACGCCAAGCCTGTCGGCGAGTTCTCCAGCGACCTCCTGGGTCGGGTGGGGCCGTGGCGCAACGTCCATCTCGTCGACGCCTCGGTGTTTCCGACGGTTGCAGCGACCACGTTCACGTTGACGATCATGGCGAATGCGCACCGAATCGCCACCGAAGCCGCAAGGGCATCGTGATGACCTCTTCGCGGGTGGCGATCACGGGTGCGACCGGTTATCTGGGATCGGTTCTGTCGGATCGGTTTTCGAGTCGCGGCGACGAAGTGGTCGCGTTCACGCGTCGGCGCCCGGAACGCGCGGTCAGCGAATGGCGCCACTTCGAGCTCGATCGACCCATCGACGGGGCGCTTTTCCGCGACGTCGACGCGCTGATCCACGCTGCTTGGGTTCTGAGCGGAAAAGATACGAGCCAACTTTGGCACGAGAACGTGATCGGCTCCCGCAGGCTGATCGAAGCCGCCGTGACTGCCGGCGTCCAGAAGGTGGTGTTCGTTTCTTCGATGTCCGCCTATTTCGGCACACGACAAACTTACGGCTTGATGAAGCTCGCCGTGGAACGCACTGCCCTGGACTTGGGTTGCGTGGTGGTCCGTCCAGGTCTCGTTTACGGAGAATCGCCCGGTGGCATGGCGGGCACGCTACGGAAAATCTCGCGTCTCCCGCTTTGGCCGCGCTTCAAAGCGGCGAAACTGTTCCTCGCGCACGAGGACGATGTCGCGCAAACAATCATGAGGGTCATCGACCGCTACGACGAGCTGTCGGGCGAGATCATGGGACTCGCCAATCCGCAGTCGCTCGACCTGTCTTCGATCTTCACGGGCCTGTCACCGGAGCACAAGCGCCGGCTTAGCCTGCCAGTTCCCGCAGGCCTCGTTATGGCCATCCTCCGGCTGCTCGAGGGCGCAGGTGTCCCGTTTCCATTTCGTTCCGACTCGCTGCTCGGGCTGGTCGAGTCCGCCGATTCACTGCCTGGCCGGGAGCGTCTGGCACAGCAAGGCGTCGAGTTCCGGAGTCTGGCTGGCTCAGTCCGCGGCTAGGGACCAATACTATAAGTTTGAAATCTGGCTCACATCATGCAAAAAGTATGTACACTGCCCTAGAACTGAATTATCCGTTTGCCGCGCGAGCCTATGGCTGCGGTCGTCGTCACCGCGACGGCGGTCCCGCGTTGTTGAAGGAGCCGATAGAGCCATGAGAATCTTGATCGCCGGCGGTGCCGGCTACGTCGGAACAGTGCTGGCACCCCGTTTGGCCGCCCGCGGGTACGCTGTCACGGCCGCTGACCTGGGCTGGTTCGGCAACCATCTGCCTGCGGAGATACCGCTCGTCCGAAAGGACGTCATGTCCCTCACCGAGGCGGATCTGGCCGGGACCGACGTGGTCATCTTCCTGGCAGGCCTCTCGAACGACCCGATGGCGGAGTTCAACCCGGCTCTCAATTACGTTCACAACGCGGCGGCACCAGCCAACCTGGCCTACCTCGCCAAGCGCGCCGGGGCACGCCGCTTCATCCTCGCGTCGTCCTGCTCGGTCTACGGCTTCACCGAGGACGAGCTCTGGGATGAGGACTCGCCGACCAGCACCGCACACCCCTACGGCATCAGCAAGCTGCAGGCCGAGGCGGGCGTCCGCCACCTTGAGGACCGCTCGTTCAGTGTCATCATCTTGCGCAAGGGCACCGTCTGCGGCTACAGCCCACGGATGAGGCTGGACTTAGTCATCAACACAATGTTCAAGACGGCCTTGCAGGACGGTCGCATCGTCGTGAGCAACCCAGCTATCTGGCGGCCCATCCTGGCCATCCAGGATGCGGTGGCCGCATATGTCCGTGCCGTCGAGGCGGCTCCCTCCGTAAGCGGGACATTCAACGTGGCGTCGGAGAACACAACGCTGGGCGCCCTCGCCGACCAGGTAGGCGAATCGCTCACGCGGAACCTCGATCTCGAGCCAGAGCTCGAGATCCTCGAGAAGGCCGACGTGCGGAACTACAAAGTGTCGGTAGACCGGGCACGGGTGCATCTCGGCTTCAAGCCCAGCTACGACATCGACAAGATTGTCGGCGACCTCATCCAGAACCGAAATGCGTTCGCCGACCTGGATAACCCGGCTTACTACAACATCGCGACATTCCGCGCCCTCACAGCCGACGGGATGGGAGTGAGCGGTCTCAAGGCCCGGGCTCCGAAGGCGGCATAGGCCATGGCCGCTGCGCGCGTGCTCGTTCTGGGGGCGACCGGCCAGCTGGGCGCCGACGTCGTCGATGCCTTCAGATCGGCGGGGCGGGATGTGGTGGGGCTGGGCCACTCCGACGTGGACGTCACGGATAGACCGGCCGTTCTGGCCGCGGTGTCCGCGGCGCGCCCATCACTTGTCGTCAATACGGCCGCCTTCCACCATCTCGACCGCTGCGAGGAGGATCAACCCTCTGCGTACGCCGTCAATGCGATGGGCGCGCGCAACGTGGCGGCAGCCGCTGCGCACATGAGGGCAGCCCTCATCCACATCAGCACGGACTATGTGTTCGACGGTGCGAAGGGGTCGCCTTATGACGAGCGCGACCTGCCTGGACCCCTCAATGTCTATGGCGCTTCCAAGCTGGCCGGGGAGCACCTCGTCCAGGCCATCTGTCCTCGAGCCTTCGTGGTCCGCACGTCCGGTCTCTACGGCCCGCGACCCTGCCGCGCCAAGGGCGGGCTGAACTTCCCGCGTCTGATGCTGCAGCTGGCCCGGGAACAGCGCCAGCTCACTGTGGTGACCGACGAAGTCGTGGGGCCGACGTACACCCCGGATCTGGCCCGCCAGCTGGTGGCGCTGAGTGCTACGAACGGCTATGGGATCGTCCACGCGACGGGTGTGGGCGAGGTGTCCTGGCACGCCTTCGCCACCGAGACGCTGCGTCTGGCCGGCCTCTCCGAAGTGCCGATCCATAAGGCGACTGCGACGACAATGGAGCGCAAAGTCCGGCGTCCCGCGTACTCCATCCTGGCGCACCGCCGCTTGCAGGAGCTTGACATCATGATCATGCGGCCCTGGCAGGAGGCGCTCGCCGAGTACGTTGCCTCGCTCACCGAGGCGGAACCTGGGAAGGCCACGGACCCCTACCGGTCTGGGGTGCCCCGAGATGCAGAACGAGTCGGTGCGGTCCGGCACCTCACCCAGGAACCAGCGGCAGTAGGGCCACCATGAAGGTGACGGTCAGCCAAACCTCACTGCCCGACGTCCTCGTCGTGGAACACGAGGTTTTCGAAGACGAGCGGGGCTTCTTCATGGAGGCGTATCGCGCCGACCAGTTCGCCGCACACGCCGGACTCGGCCTGCCTAGCACGTTCGTTCAGCTCAATCACAGCCGCAGTGTGCGAAACGTGGTGCGCGGCCTGCACTTCCAGTGGGATCCGCCAATGGGCAAGCTCATGCGTGTGGTGCGCGGCGAAGCGTTCCTTGTGGCCGTGGACATCCGCCCGGACTCGGCCACGCTGGGCCGGTACGAAAGCATCATCGCCAGCGAACGAAACCATTTGCAACTATGGGCACCCGCCTCCTTCGCGCGGGGGTTCTGTGCGCTGTCGGATGTCGCCGAAGTCGAGTACCTGACGACAGGGACCCACAACCCGGCGGCCGAGTCCGGTGTGCGCTGGGACGATCCGCGGATCGGCATCGACTGGCCGGTCCGGGACCCCATCCTTTCTCGCAAAGATGCCGAGGCCCAGTCACTCGCTGAGTGGTTGGGACGACCGGAGGCGCAGGCCTTCCGCGTCAGCGGAGCCTCCATCAGCAGCTGACCGTGTTGGTGGCCAACAGCACCAGCGCATCCTCCCCTGCCGAAGTACTATAAGTTTGTTGAAGCCCTTCACATCATTCATAAAGTATGTATACTTTGCCTAACACTGAATCATCCGTTTGTACTGTGCCAGGCGTCATCGCTTTGGCCGGACATTCACCGCAGCGGCTGCGGTGGCTTGTAGGTCGGTCCGCGTCCATGAGGAGGAGCCCATGTCGTTCGTGACCACACAGCCGGAAGCGCTAATCGCGGCGGCCGGCGCCTTGCAAGGGATCGGCTCATCGATGAGCGCCCAGAACGCGGCTGCGGCGGCCCCGACCACGGTGGTGGTTCCCGCGGCCGCCGATCAAGTGTCGGCCTCGACCGCGGTGCAGTTCGCTATGCACGCCCAGATGTATCAGGCGGTCAGCGCCCAAGCGGCTGCGATCCACGAGATGTTCGTGAACGCGTTGGGGACGAGCGCCGGGTCGTATGCGGCCACCGAGGTCGCCAACGCGATCGCGGCTGGCTGATTTTTCGGCGGTTCATCGATGCTCGATTTCGCGGCGTTGCCACCGGAGATCAACTCGGGCCTGATGTATGCCGGTCCGGGAGCGGGCCCGATGCTGGCCGTCGCAGCGGCCTGGGATGTTCTCGGCGCCGAGTTGGACTCGACCGCGTCGTCCTACCACTCGGTGATTGTGGACCTCACGAGCGTGTGGCTGGGCCCGTCATCAATGATGATGGCGGCCGCGGCCGCGCCCTACGTGGCCTGGATAACTGCGACCGCCGGGCAAGCGCTGACGACCGGCGCGCAGGCCAAGGTGGCGGTGGCCGCTTATGAGGCGGCGTTCGCGATGACGGTGCCCCCGCCGGTGATCGCCGCTAACCGAGCCCTTCTGCTGCTGCTGATAGCAACCAACTTCTTTGGTCAAAACACGCCGGCGATTATGGCCACCGAGGCCCACTACATGGAGATGTGGGCCCAGGACGCCGCGGCGATGTATGGGTATCAGGCTGCAGCGCAGGCGGCGTCAACCTTTGCACCATTCACGCCCCCGGTGGTGAACACCAACGTGGGGGGAGTGAGCGCACAAGCCGCGGCGGTCGACCAATCCAGTGCTGCCTCTGCCGGCACAGGAGTTCAGACCGTGTCATCGCTGACCGCTGCCGCGCCTAATGCGGTGTCGGGACCCGCCGTCTCGACGATATCGTCGTCGTCGACGTCGCCGCTGTCGTCCTGGAGCACCCTGAGCTCATCGTCCACGGCGCTCACCTCGGGCGCCAGCCTGGCGTCGGGTGCCGGCTCGTCTGTGTCGATGTCTTCTTCGGGCATGTCGGCGACCGGCCTGGCAAGCTCGCTCATGCGATCCGTGGGGCCGACCGTCGGCGCCTTGGGCAACCAGGCGTTGGGATCGGCGTTCGGCAACGGTCTCGGCCTGGGGACGGGCGCCTTCGGCGCACCGAGCATGGGCAGCGCGGCCGTGACCGCGGGTGCAGGCCGGGCGGCTTCAGTCGGAATGCTTTCGGTGCCACAGGGCTGGGCGTCAGCCGCTCCGGCATTCAACCAGGTTGGTTCGGCGTTGCCGGGGGCCGGCGCCAGCGCAACGACGGCGGTCCTGCCGGGAGGGCCCGGAGGCATGACCGGCGGGATGCCGATGCTGGCCAACGCGGCGCGCGGTATGAGCGGCCCGCCAGCGGCCACAGCGAAGCTCGGTTTCCAACCCGCCGTGGTGCAACGCCCGGTATATGCCGGATAAGGGAAGGGGATCATCTGAATTTTCTGTCGGCGGTTACGCGAGCGCATAACCCAACCGGCTGTCACTGTCCATCACAACAGACGATTTCGAGTTAAGGAGGCAGTCAGATGCCTACGCGTTTTATGACCGATCCCGACCAGATGCGGGCGATGGCGGGCCGTTTCGACGTGCACGCTCAGACAGTTGAAGATGAGGCCCGCCGGATGTGGGCGTCGTCGCAGAACATTGCCGGCGCCGGTTGGAGCGGCACGGCGCAAATCACGTCGCACGACACAATGGGGCAGATGAATACCGCGTTTCGCAACATCGTGAACATGCTGCATGGCGTGCGCGACGGGCTGATCCGTGATGCCAACAACTACGAGCAGCAAGAACAGGCCTCGCAACAGATCTTGAGCAGTTAGCCACTTTCTCACGTTGGGACAACGAAAATGACTATCAATTACCAATTCGGCGACGTCGACGCGCACGGCGCAACCATTCGCGCGCAGGCGATGGCTTTGGAGGCCGAGCACCAGGCCATCATTCGCGATGTGCTTGCGGCCGGGGACTTTTGGGGAGGTGCCGGTTCGGTGGCTTGCCAACAGTTCATCACCGACCTGGGTCGTAATTTCCAGGTGATATACGAGCAGGCCAACGCGCACGGCTCCAAGGTGCAAACCGCCGGCAGCAACATGGCCAGTACCGACAGCGCCGTCGGTTCCAGCTGGGCTTGACAGCCTTTCGGTTGTCGCAGCCCAGCTTTGAACACGGTGGACTGTCGCGTTCTCGATGGGCGTGACAAGCCTCTGGCACCGACGGCACCGATCAGCGGCGACCTTGAAGGATGCCTTCGATGTTTCTTTCGGCGAGCGCAGTGATCGACATAAACGGATTACATCCGAGGTAACCGGGCAGCAGAGACGCGTCATTGACAAAGAGGTTGTCGTATCCCTTGACCCGGCCATAACTGTCGGTGGCGGTATTTCGAACGCACCCACCCATCGGGTGAACTGTGTTCGGCGCGAAGACGTTTCCCTCGAATATGTCGTCGCGGTAGTCCACGCCGTTGGCGTACGTTATCTTGTCGAAAACTGCTTGTGCCTTGGCGCACAATTGCTCGGTATGTCCTTCCGGCCAGTCGATGCTGATCGAGTCCGAACGTCGGTCATAGCTGATGTCGGCGCGGTCGCCCGTCTTCACCATCACGTAATAGCCGAGCGTGAACGTCTCAACCGGTAGCGGAAGCGAAAACATGCTGGCGTACACCGGATTATCCGGATCGCCGCGGCCGTCGAGGTTGATCATTCCCATCACCGATTGGTCGGTCCCCGCGGGGTCGCTCTCATTGAGTGTGTGAGCGACCATGATGTCGCCGTTGTTTCCGTACCCACGGCCGACTTCGTCGCTCAGGTTAGGCAGCGACCCGCTATCCCGAGCCCTCAATAACAGCTTGGTGGTTCCGATGACGCCGCCGGCGAGGTGCAGCTGATCGCAACCGAATTCGTCACGCGCGACCTCGTTGCCCCATCGGTCGATCTCGCGGGTAGACACCACGTACTCACCGGATGGCTCCCTCCGGATGTCGGTTACTTCGGTGAGGGGTTTCAGGCTGACGTTGCCGGTCGCCAGCGCGTCGCCGATATAGGTCTGATCGACGCTGCCGAATCGGCCGTTGTTATTTCCGTACTGCTGCTCGAGCGCGAGTGCTGAGCGCTCGACCTGGCCTGCTTCCTCGTATTTGATGTAGGGGAAGGAAAAGGCGCTGCCGTTGTAGTCAACCGGATATCCGGCCGCCGCTGCATACTGGCGGCCGACTCGTGCGTACTGGAAACACGGCGTCTCCTCGAACCACCGCATGTCGCGGTAGTTGATCAGCAGCTCATCCCGCGCGCGTTGCATATATGTTCCCAGGAACTCGGCAGGGTCGATGTCCGGGAAGGTTTCCCGGACCTGGGCCGGGGTGGGAATGGCGGCGATGGCCGCGTTGATCATCGAACCACCGCCAACCGCGATGCCGCGAAACACGTTGTGCGAGCCGTGCGTGACTTTGTCACAGATGCCGGCCTGCACTGGCTGCGGCGACGGTATGTGTTCGGCTACCGCGTCGATCGAAACGCCCTGAAATGACGGAACGAGACTTGGCGGATGTGGAGTGAACCAGCCCGCCCGAGTGTCGGGCGGCAACATCTTTGAAAAGCGTTTGCCGTCCTCGTCGCGGGTGCTCCACAACCTGCCCATCTCCAAGATCAGGGTTTCAACGCCGGCCTGGCCGAGTCGCAGGGCCGACACCCCACCGCCGTAGCCGCTGCCCACCACTATCGCCGCATAGTGCCGGCGAGCAGCGGATCGTTTGCGGTTGGATTCCAACCGGACGGCTCCGGTACCGCCGGCCGCCGCGGCAGCCAGCGCGGCGTTGCCCAGAAAGCGTCGTCGCGAGATTGCCATCGTGCCCCTTGTCGTCGCAGCCGGTTTCTGTCATGTGACGCCAGCCGTGGTCACCGGTCGAATTGAAGCCACCCTCCGGCACCATGCTGGGTCTGGTCTCTTTATCTATCACAGAACAGACGATCAGTATCGAATCGGGGTCATTGACGAGTAATGGGTCCGTGATAACGTCGTTACATAGACGGTCAGACTCGATAGCAGGGATTTAGCGCATGCTCCTCACTGGCTCGGCTGCGGACCAGGCACATGGCATCGACACCGGACGGCCAGATTGGCCGAAAACTGCAACGGATCATCGACAAAGCACGGCAAACACCACAGCCGGCCGTGGACTGCGCGCTGTCCCTGGCTGGCGCGACCCAAAGCGGTATTTGTGGCTACTTGGGGCTGTCGTCCCGTGCAACGTCGCAGCATCATGGCTGGTCGTGCGCTTTACCGAACTCGGCGGGTTCTGGTGGTTCGCGCCAATCGTGGCGTTTGTGATCATTCCGGTGCTCGACCATCTTGTCGGCCCTGACGCGGACAATCCGCCAGACAGTGTTCTCGCGCAGTTAGAGGACGACCGTTTCTACCGGTGGGCCACTTATCTTTATCTGCCGGGTCAATACCTGTCCGTCGTGTTCGCCTGTTGGTTGTGGAGCGGCGGTGGCTGGCTCACCATGACTTGTGTCGACAAACTGGGGCTGATGGCGACGGTCGGAATAATCGGCGGCGTTGCCATCAACGTCGCCCACGAGTTGGGGCACAAGCGGCCACAGGCCGAAAGAAACCTCAGCAAGGTGGCACTCGCGCAGACTTGTTACGGACATTTTTTCGTCGAGCACAACCGCGGACACCACGTGCGGGTCGCAACTGCCGACGATCCGGCCAGCTCGCGAATGGGAGAGAGCCTCTACGGCTTCATTCCACGCTCCGTGGCGGGCGGCCTTCGGTCCGCCTGGACAATCGAAGGCAAACGCCTCGCGCGTGAGGGGCAGTCGCGCTGGTCCGCCAAGAACGACGTGCTCAGCGCCTGGCTGATGAGTTTCGCGCTATTCGCTGGGCTGACGGCGTGGTTTGGCGTCGTCGTTCTGCCGTGGCTGATCGGTCAGGCAGTAATTGGCTTGTGCCTGCTCGAAGCCGTCAACTACATGGAGCACTATGGGCTGCGACGGCGGAAACTACCCAGTGGACGATACGAAAAGGTGCGCGCCGCGCACAGTTGGAACAGCAACACGGTGATCGCCAACGTGTGCCTGTTTCATCTGCAGCGGCACTCCGATCATCATGCCCATCCGTTGCGCCGGTATCAGGCATTGCGTCACAGCGACGAAGCCCCGCAATTCCCGGGTGGCTACGCAACCATGCTGCTGTTGGCCTTGATCCCGCCGTTGTGGCGTCGGGTGATGGACCCGCGCCTGCTCGAGCACTACGGCGGCGATATCCGGTTGGCAGCATTGAGTCCGCGACGTGAAAAGCAGTTACTGCAGCGGCATCTGCCCGAGGAGTGACGGGTCGGTCAGTGCCCCGATCGCGCTACCGCCCGTGAATCCATAGCTGCTCGGTCAAATCCTGAAACGTTGTGAGCGCAATGAGGTCGTCGCATCGCCTCAGCGCCGACTTGCTCATCAGCGCCCGGACGATCGAGCCGTCTTTGTGTGCCAATTCGACGACCATGTTGGCAAGGGCATGCACGACGCGGAGAACAGGCTCGGCGGTGGTCGCCGCGTGGAAGATCTGATGAAACCTCGACGACACCACCTCTTCGGGGGCGCCACAGCCCACCATGTCCGCGAACGCAGTGTTCGCGAACAAGATGGTGCCGTCTTGCGCAACGGCGAGCACCGGAATTGCGAGCCGTTCCAGTACCACCACCGCGGGCAGTTGCTCCAGCGCGCACATCGGTGATTGCTGGCTCTGCGTGTTGCGCCGTCGCTCCACGGGCCGATCATTGTCCATACGACGCATTCGGAGTCGCAGAACGTATGGACAGCAGAAAGTGACTCGGTTCACTCGGCCGGTTGATACCGCGGAAAGACGCCAGTGGGCGACGGCAACACTGTGTCGGGCGCCAACCGAGTGCCGATCGCACTGAACGTCCGCTGGTCGGCGGGCTGGCCGAGCAAATCGAGCAGCCTGCCTGCCGACTCGGGCAGCACCGGCTGAATCAGCAACGCCGCGATCCGCACCGCTTCCAGCGTGGTGTAGAGCACGGTGCCGAACCGGGCCTGATCGGCCGCGGCCTCACTTTTGCGCAGCACCCAGGGCTGCTGCGCGGAGAAATAGCGGTTGGCGGCACCGAGCATCAGCCAGATCGCCTCCAACGCTGAATGCATTGCCTGCGCGTCGAATTCGGCGCGTACTCGGTCCAGTAGCGCGTCAGCGGTAGCCAACATTTCGGCGTCGTCCGTGGTGAATCGGCCCGGCTGCGGCACGATCCCGTCGAGGTTCTTGGCCACCATCGACAATGATCGCTGCGCCAGGTTGCCCAACTCGTTGGCCAGATCGGCGTTGATCCGGGTGATGATCGCCTCGTCGCTGTAGCTGCCGTCCTGGCCGAACGGTACTTCGCGGAGCAGAAAGTAGCGCACCTGGTCGACGCCGAATCTTTCGACCAGCTCGACCGGGTCGATGACGTTGCCCACCGACTTGCTCATCTTCTCGCCGCGGTTCAGCAGGAACCCATGCGCGAAAACCCTTCGGGGAAGCTCGATCCCGGCAGACATCAGAAACGCCGGCCAGTAAACGGTGTGGAAGCGAATGATGTCCTTGCCGATCATGTGCAGATCGGCCGGCCAAAAGCGGCGGAACATCTCGCACTCGGTGTCGGGATATCCAACTCCGGTCAGGTAGTTGGTCAGCGCGTCGACCCAGACATACATGACGTGGTCGGGATGCTCGGGCACCGGCACACCCCAGTCGAACGAGGTGCGGGAGATCGACAGATCCCGCAATCCCCCGGAGACAAAGCTGACCACCTCGTTGCGCCGGACCTCGGGTCCGATGAAATCGGGGTGGGTTTCGTAGTGCGCCAGCAGTTTCTCGGCATACGCCGAGAGCCGGAAGAAGTAGGTCTGCTCCTCGGTCCACGTCACGGGTGCGCCGGTCTCGGTCGCCACTCGGGTCCCGTCGTCGAGAAGCATGGTCTCCGACTCGGTGAAAAACCGTTCGTCGCGCACCGAATACCAGCCGGAGTAGGCGTCCAGGTAGATGTCGCCGGCGTCCACCATCCGTCGCCAGATTGCCTTGGACGCCTCGTGGTGGTCGGCGTCGGTGGTGCGGATGAACCGATCGAAGGAAATGTCGAGCTTTTCCTGCAACCGCTGGAACACATCGGAATTGCGGCGGGCCAGCTCGGCGGTTCCAATGCCCTCTGCCGCGGCGGTCTCGACCATCTTGAGGCCGTGCTCGTCGGTTCCGGTCAGGAAACGCACGTCGAAGCCGTCGAGTCGCTTGAATCGCGCGATCGCATCGGTGGCGATGTACTCGTAGGCATGCCCGACATGCGGGGCGCCATTGGGGTAGGTGATCGCCGTGGTGACGTAGTAGGGCCTCATCGGCTTTCACCCTATTGTGTGCGGATGGGTTCCCGACGTCCGCCGCCACCGGCCCCGGAGCCGTTGAGCCCGTTGGTCGACGCGCACACCCATCTCGACGCGTGCGGAGCCGACGACGCCGAAGCGGTGCGCGCGATCGTCGACCGCGCCGCCGCCGTCGGCGTCGAAGCCGTCGTCACGATTGCCGACGACATGGATTCGGCGCGCTGGGTGACCCGGGCCGCCCGATGGGACGAGCGGGTCTATGCCGCGGTGGCGTTGCATCCCACCCGAGCCGGAGGCCTCACCGATGCGGCCCGGGCCGAGATCGAGCGGCTCGCCGCCGAGCCGCGGGTGGTGGCGGTCGGCGAGACCGGCATGGACCTGTATTGGCCCGGGCGGCTGGACGGTTGCGCGGAACCCGGGGTGCAGCGGGAGGCGTTCGCCTGGCACATCGACTTGGCCAAGCGGATCGGGAAACCGCTGATGATCCACAACCGTGACGCCGATGGCGAGGTGCTCGACGTGCTGGGCGCCGAGGGTGCGCCCGACACGGTGATCTTCCACTGCTTCTCGTCGGGCACTGCCATGGCACGGGCCTGTGCCGAGGCCGGCTGGCTGGTCAGCCTGTCCGGCACCGTGAGCTTCCGTAATGCCCGCGACCTGCGCGGCGCCGTGGGGGTGATCCCGGCCAGCCAGCTGTTGGTGGAAACCGATGCTCCGTTTCTGACGCCGCACCCGTATCGGGGTGCCCCCAACGAGCCGTATTGCTTGCCCTACACTGTGCGAGCGTTGGCTGAACTCGTTGACCGGCCGGCCGAAGAATTGGCCCAGGTCACCACGGCCAACGCTCGCCGGGCCTACGGTCTCAGTTCTTAAGAGTCCACTAAGAGCCCGGCGTCGGAGTTGCTCAAAGGAGGCCGGTTCGTTACCGTCTTGTGATCGTACGGTGGGGCCATGAGTGGCCCCTTTGCTATGTCACTGGGTTGTTGCTGAAGGTAACGCTGAGGTCGGGAATTAATAGACATTGAACGTACTCACCAGACTGCACCAGACCCCATCGCCGATCCTGCGACTTCTGGTCGCCGCGCTGCTAGTGGTCCTGAGCATCGCCGGAGGCATGGCGGTCGCCGCCCACAAAACCGTGACGCTGACCGTCGATGGAACCGCGATGACGGTGACCACGATGAAGTCGCGGGTCATCGACATCATCAAAGAGAACGGCTTCGACGTCGGCGAACGCGACGACCTATACCCGGCCGGCGCCGAGCAGGTGCGCGATGCCGGCACCATCGTGTTGCGCCGCAGTCGGCCGCTGCAGATCTCGACGGACGGCCAGGACACCAAGCAGGTGTGGACAACCGCCTCCACCGTCGACGAGGCACTGGCCCAACTCGCGATGACCGACACCGCGCCGGCCGCGGCCTCGCGCGGCAGCCGTGTTCCGCTGGCCGGAATGGCCCTGCCCGTCGTCAGCGCCAAGTCCGTCGAGATCGACGACGGGGGAGCCCTGCGCAACGTGCATCTGGCCGCAGCCAACGTCGGGGAACTGCTGGCCGCCGCCGGTGCTCCGCTGGAGCAGAGCGACCAGGTCAGTACCGGCGCGAGCGCACCGGTGATCGACGGCATGCACATCCAGGTGACGCGTAACCGCATCGAGAAGGTCACCGAGCGGGTTCCGCTGGCCCCCGAGGCGCAGCGCATCGAAGACCCGGAAATGAACATCAGTCGCGAAATCGTCGAGGACCCGGGCACCCCGGGCGAGCAGGACGTGACGTTCGCGGTGGCCAAGGTCAACGGCGTCGAGACCGGGCGACTGCCGGTCGCCAACACTGTGGTGACACCCGCGCGCCAGGCTGTGGTGCGCGTCGGCACCAAACCGGGAACCGAGGTTCCCGACGTCGGCAACGGATCTGTCTGGGACGCCATCTCACGGTGTGAGGCAGGCGGGAACTGGGCCATCAACACCGGCAACGGCTACTACGGCGGGGTGCAATTCGACCAGAGCACCTGGGAGCGCAACGGTGGCCTGCGGTATGCGGAGCGCGCCGACCTCGCCACCCGCGAAGAGCAGATCGCGATCGCCGAGGTGACGCGGGCGCGGCAGGGCTGGGGAGCCTGGCCGGTGTGCGGGAGTCGGCGCTGACCATCCGGCTGCTCGGGCGGACCGAGATCAGGCGGCTGGCCAGAGAACTCGAATTTCGGCCACGGAAATCGCTGGGACAAAACTTCGTCCATGACGCCAATACGGTGCGCCGGGTGGTGGCGGCATCCGGTGTCCACCGCAACGACCATGTGCTGGAGGTCGGGCCGGGACTCGGATCGCTGACCTTGGCATTGCTGGAGCGGGGCGCGGCGGTCAGCGCGGTGGAAATCGATCCGGTGCTGGCCGAGCGACTGCCGCAAACCATCGCCGAGCACTCGCACAGCGAGATTCACCGGTTGCACGTCTGCAACCGCGACGTCTTGTCCATCGCTCCCGCCGACTTACAAAGCGAGCCGACCGCGGTGGTGGCTAATCTGCCCTATAACGTCGCTGTCCCGGCGCTCTTGCATCTGCTGGCCAAATTTCCGTCAATCCGCAGCCTGATGGTGATGGTGCAAGCCGAGGTCGCCGAACGACTCGCCGCCGAGCCGGGCGGCAAGGACTACGGCGTGCCCAGCGTGAAGGTCCGCTTCTTCGGGCGCGTGCGCCGCCACGGCACTGTGTCTCCGACGGTGTTCTGGCCGATCCCGCGCGTCTATTCGGGGCTGGTGCGTATCGACCGCTATGAAACGCCGCCCTGGCCTACTGATGACACTTTCCGTCAGCACATCTTCAACCTGATCGATATAGCTTTCGCGCAGCGGCGCAAGACTTCTCGCAATGCCTTCGCGGAGTGGGCGGGATCGGGCAACGAGTCGGCGAACCGGTTGCTGGCCGCCAGCATCGACCCGGCACGACGGGGTGAAACGCTGACCATCGAGGACTTCGTGCGGCTGTTCCGGCGTTGCGGTGAAGCCGACGCCGGCCGGCCCGCGCCGCAGCGGCACGCCCCGGCCAGCTAGCCGTCGACGGCACTGATGACGTGCTCGACAAATTCGACGCAGGATCGGTAGCGCACCTCGGGATCTCGCGCCATCGCTCTGCCGACCACCGTGTCGAACGCCCGTGACGCCCATGCAACCCTGCCAGATACCCGCGGCGGGATGCCGCGTAGGTGCGCTCTGATCAACTCAGCCGAAGTATCGGTTGAGAATGGTGTTGTGCCGGTGAGTAACTCAACGACCGAGCAGGCCAGCGCGTACTCGTCGGTGGCAGCCGTTGGCGCTTGTCCGCGCAACACCTCTGGGGCGGCATACGACAGGGACGCCTGAATGTCTTTGGGCCGACGAAAGACATCATCGACGACCGCGTGTGCCACGCCGAAGTCGATCAAACATGCACCGTCACGCGAAAAGTCCTTGGCGACAAGGATGTTGGCTGGCTTGACGTCGGCGTGAACGATCCCTTGGCTGTGCACATAATCCAGCGCGTCGGCGATCTGCGCCAGCGCCGCCAGTTGGTGGTCCAACCGCTGCAACGTGGTGGACTTGCCGCCGTCGACGAACTGCATTGCCAGCCAGAACGGCCCTTCCTCGTACACCGTGACGATGTGCGGATGGCACAGCCGATGTGCGAATTCGAATTCGCGGTTGAGTCGGGCCAGTTCTGCCGAGCTGCGACGGTCGGCGCGGAGCACCTTGAGCGCGACCAGCCGCTCAGGGGTTTCGGCGGTGTGTGCCCGGTACACCGTGGCGTAGCCACCGCGGCCGACCTCCTGGTTGACGACATAGCCGTCGAGCTGCTCGCCGGCCTCAACCATGCCCACAGCGTAGGTTCCGGCGATAGTCTCGTGCGGTGCCGTTGGACGGAAACACCGCTGCTCAGTGGGTGCCCACAGGCTCGGTCACGGTCCGGGTACCCGGGAAGATCAACCTCTACCTGGCCGTCGGTGACCGCCGCGGCGACGGCTATCACCAGCTGACCACGGTTTTTCACGCCGTCTCCCTGGTCGACGAGGTGACAGTGCGCAACGCCGATGTGCTGTCGCTGGAGTTCTCCGGCGAGGGCGCCGATCAGCTACCGGTCGACGAGCGCAATCTGGCCTGGCAGGCCGCCGAGCTGATGGCTGAGCATGTCGGCCGGGCTCCCGATGTCTCGATCGCCATCGACAAATCCATCCCGGTCGCCGGCGGCATGGCCGGAGGCAGCGCAGACGCCGCCGCGGTGCTGGTCGCCATCAACGCGCTGTGGGAACTCGGCGTGCCGCGCCGCGACCTGCACACACTGGCCGCAAAGCTGGGCAGCGACGTGCCGTTCGCGCTGCACGGCGGCACTGCATTGGGCACCGGCCGGGGCGAAGAGCTGGCGACCGTACTGGCCCGCAACACCTTCCACTGGGTGCTGGCGTTCGCCGACGGCGGCATGTCCACCCCCGGTGTGTTCGAAGAACTCGACCGGCTTCGCGATGCCGGGTCGCCGCCGCGGCTCGATGAGCCCGGGCCGGTGCTGGCGGCGCTGGCCGCCGGCGACCCCGAACAGCTGGCGCCGCTGATGGGTAATGAGTTGCAGGCGGCCGCGGTGAGTCTGGACCCAACGCTGCGGCGCGTGCTGCGCGCCGGCGCTGAAGCGGGTGCGCTCGCGGGCATCGTGTCGGGCTCCGGGCCGACGTGTGCCTTTCTGTGCCGCTCGGCCCCCGCCGCGGTCGACGTCGGCACCCAGCTGTCCGGAGCCGGCGTGTGCCGCACGGTGCGAGTTGCAAGCGGGCCGGTACACGGTGCCCGGGTGGTGCCGGCGCCCGTTAGTGGGGTATGACACGTCTTTGACGTCGGCGTTTGGACGTTACTTAAGAGGAGTTTAAGATGTTCGGCGGTGACGAATAGCGGTCCAGAAGCGCGCCCGATTCTGTCGCCTGCCGAGCGGTTGGGCAGGCGGTCTTTGAGTCGACGGCCACGGCGTGTCCTTGTCGACGCCGCGCCGTTGCGCGAGGTTACTGATTCATCACCGCTTCGAGACAGAACCGCTCCCCAATTGTGTATGCGCGCCTCCTGTGCAGGACCCCTTAACAGGGGCAACCTGAAATCCAGGGACGTTGCGCTGGAACCGAGGAGGTTGTCGTGAGCAGGTTTACCGAGAACTTGTTCCGTAACGCTCACGAGAGCACGAAGGGCATGGTGACCGGCGAACCGCACCAGCCGGTTCGGCACACCTGGCTCGAGGTCTACGAGCGTGCCCGCCGGGTGGCCGGCGGCTTGGCCGCGGCCGGGGTCGGTCACGGCGACGCGGTCGGCGTGCTAGCCGGCGCGCCGGTGGAAATCGCGCCGACCGCCCAGGGGCTGTGGATGCGCGGTGCCAGCCTGACCATGCTGCACCAGCCCACGCCGCGCACCGACCTGGTGATCTGGGCGGAGGACACCGCCACGGTCATCGACATGATCGAGGCCAAGGCGGTCATCGTCTCCGACCCGTTCATGGCGGCCGCGCCGGTGCTGGCCGAGCGCGGTATCACGGTGCTGACCGTCGAGCAGCTGCTGGCCTCGAACCCGATCGACCCGATCGACACCGACGAAGACGATCTGGCGTTGATGCAGTTGACGTCCGGCTCGACAGGATCGCCCAAAGCCGTTCAGATCACCCACCGCAACATCTACTCCAACGCCGAGGCGATGTTCATCGGCGCCAAGATGGATCCCAGCGGCAACGACGTGATGCTCAGTTGGTTGCCATGTTTTCACGACATGGGCATGATCGGCTTCTTGACCGTACCGATGTACTTCGGCGTCGAGTTGGTCAAGGTCACCCCGATGGACTTCCTGCGCGACACCCTGTTGTGGGCCAAGCTGATCGATAAGTACAAGGGCACGATGACCGCCGCGCCCAACTTCGCGTACTCGCTGTTCGCCAAGCGACTGCGCAAGCAGGCCAAGCCCGGCCAATTCGACTTGTCGACCCTGCGGTTTGCGCTGTCGGGAGCCGAGCCGGTGGATCCCGCCGACGTCGAGGACCTGATCGACGCGGGCAAGCCGTTCGGTTTGCGGCCCGAGGCGGTCATGCCGGCTTACGGAATGGCCGAGACCACGTTGGCGGTGTCGTTCTCCGAGCTCGGTGACGGGCTGGTCGTCGACGAGGTGGATGCCGACCTGTTGGGCGCGTTGCGCCGCGCGGTGCCTGCCACCAAGGGCAACACCCGCCGGTTCGCCTCGCTTGGGCCGCTGCTGGAAGGGCTCGAGGCCCGCATCATCGACGAGGATGGCAGTGTGCTGCCGCACCGCGGCGTCGGGGTGATCGAACTGCGCGGTGAGCCGGTGACGCCCGGCTACATCACGATGGGCGGCTTTATCCCGGCGCAAGACGAGCACGGCTGGTATGACACCGGCGACCTCGGTTACCAGATGGAGAACGGCCACATCGTGGTGTGCGGCCGCGTCAAGGACGTCATCATCATGGCGGGCCGCAACATCTATCCGACCGACATCGAGCGGGCCGCAGGCCGGGTCGACGGGGTCCGTCCGGGCTGTGCGGTGGCCGTGCGGCTGGACGCCGGGCACTCGCGCGAGACCTTCGCCGTCGCGGTGGAATCCAACGCTTTCGAGAACCCGGCCGAAGTGCGCCGCATCGAGCACCAGGTGGCCCACGAGGTGGTCCGCGAGGTCGACGTGCGGCCCCGCAACGTCGTGGTGCTCGGTCCCGGGACGATTCCGAAGACCCCCTCGGGCAAGCTGCGGCGGGCCAACTCGGTCACGCTGGTCACCTAAGCGTTTCTGCGCCTACTGCGCGAGTGTGCGCAAAAACGGTGTCGCACACGGCGTGTCGTCCGGGGACACGCACGCTCGCGCAGGAGGTGCGCCCTGATTACCAGGCGTGGACGACGTTCTGGGCGGGCTCCAGACCCAACTCGAGCAGCAGTTCGGTGGCGTCGGCGGCCTGCTCGCAGATCGTGGGAACCTCCGCGCGTTCGGCGGCGGTGAAGTTCTCCAACACGAACGCCGCCGGGTCCTTGCGTCCCGGCGGACGCCCGATACCGATCCGCACCCGCTGAAAGTTCTTGGTACCCAGCGCAGACGCCACCGAACGCAACCCGTTGTGGCCGCCCTCGCCGCCGCCGATCTTGAGCCGTACCCGGCCGAAGTCCAGGTCGAGGTCGTCGTGGATGACAATGACTGCGCCGGGCGGCACGGTGTAGAACTTCGCCAGCGGCCCCACCTGGCGGCCTGACTCGTTCATGTAGCTGCGCGGTTTGGCCAGGACGACCGAGCGCCCACCGAGCCGGCCGGTGCTGATCTCCGTGCCAGACTTCTTGTGCGCCTTGAACTTCGACCCCAGCCGCGCGGCAAGCAGATCGGCGACGATGAACCCCAGATTGTGCCGGGTCTGGGCATAGTTGGGTCCCGGGTTGCCGAGGCCGACCACCAACAGTGGCTCGGCCATCTGTTATTCGGACTCGGGCGGGGAGGCTTCGGCCTCGGCTTCGGCCGCCTCTTCGGCGGGCTCCTCTGCCTCGGGCACCTCGCCGGCGCCCTCACCCTCGAGTTCCTCGGCAGTCGGCGCGTTCACCACGTTGACCACCAGCATCTCGGGATCGGACACCAGGCTGACGCCCGAAGGCAAGGTGATCTGTCCGGCGGTGAACTGGGTGCCCGGTTGGGCGCCTTCGACCGAGACCGTCAGTTGCTCGGGAATCGACAGCGCCTCGGCCTCGATCTCGATGGCGCTGGCCTCCTGGGTCACCAGAGTGCCGGGAGCAGCTTCGCCCTCGACATCGACGGTGACCTCGACGACAACTTTCTCGCCACGACGCACCACCAGCAGGTCGGCGTGCTGAATGGTGCGGCGGATCGGGTGAATGTCCAACGCTCTGGTCAACGCCAGTTGCTCTTTGCCCTCGATGTCGAGACTCAGGACCGCGTTGGTGCCGGCGTGGCGCAGCACCGCGGCGAAGTCGTGTCCGGGCAGCTCCAGGTGTTGCGGCTCGCTGCCGTGCCCGTAGAGGACTGCGGGGATCTTGCCGTCGCGGCGCGCCCGTCGGGAGGCGCCTTTGCCAGTCTCGGCGCGTACCGAAACGCTGAGCTGATTGGCGGACGAAGTCGCGGATTTAGCCATGGTGTCGCTCCTGTGTTGGTCGGGGCACGGCCAGCATCGCGACAACCGGAATATCGGTCCCCGTCGATAACGGCGGCTTGCCAAATGCCTCAGCCACCCTCGCCGTGACGCCCGGCCAGGTTAGCGCATCAGCACCTCAGAGCGGAAATTTAGTGTCCGTGAGCCGCTCGGACAGGTCCCAGAGCTCGCCGGCGGTGTCGGCGCGTTTGGCCAGCGGGCTGCGGCCGACCGGCCGGGTAGAGCCGAACATGCCGAACCGTGGTCCGACGAACGTGTCGCCCGGCACGTCCTGGGATGCCGCGTACAGCGTTTGCCGGGCGCCGAAGTCGGCGTCGGTGGCCAGCAGACGGGTGCCCCACGACACCACCGCATCCCCGACCTTATGACCGGAGCGCCCTTGCAGGTTGGTGTGCGAATAACCGGGATGGGCGGCCAGGGCGCGCAGCGACGACCCGGCCGACTCGAGGCGCCGCTGCAGCTCGCTGGTGAACAGCAGGTTGGCGAGCTTGGCCTGGCCATATGCTTGCCAGGCCGAGTAGGGCCGCGCCGTCCAATTCAGATCGGTGAGGCTGAGACGCCCCATCCAGTGCATGATCGACGACACCGTGATTACCCGGTCGGTGAGCTTGGGCAGCAAAAGGTTGGTCAACGCGAAGTGGCCGAGATGGTTGGTGCCGATCTGGCTTTCGAAACCGTCGGACGTCACCGCGTGCGGGGTGGCCATGATGCCGGCATTGTTGATCAGCACGTCGACGCCGTCCACACCGTCGGCGAAATGACGCACCGACCTCAGCTCCTGCAGGTCCAGTTGGCGCACTTCGACGTCCCCGGGCATGTTGTGAGCGGCGGCCTCGCCCTTGCCGGTATTGCGGACGGCCAGGATGACCTGAGCGCCGACACGGGCCAGCTCGCGGGCTGTTACCGCGCCCAGGCCGCTGTTGGCGCCGGTGACGATGACGGTGCGTCCGGCGAACGACGGGAGGTCTGCGGCGGTCCAGGCAGTCATGGCAGACACACTAATGCGCGGTCGGACGCGCGGCGGCCGCTACTTGGCCGCGACGGTGAAGCCGCGGATGATCGCCTCGACGTCGGCGGATTGCGCGACGGCTTGGTCGGCCAGGCTGGTCACCGTGAGCTGGACGAGGTAGTGCTGAGAGTCCGGCGGTGATCCGGTGGCGATGACGACCCGGTTGAAGGTGTGCAATCGCCTGCCGTTGAGGTCGTAGCTGCCCTGAACCATCGACGAGGGAAAACCGTGGAAGTCGGCGTTGGACGCGTCCAGCTGTTTGAAGTTCTGCGCCAGCACGGCATCGGCATTGGCATGCTTGGCCACTTCGTGGCCGTCGAAATCACCGTTCAGCTTGGAAACCACCAGCATCGCGTTCGGAAGGTTGCCGTCCTTGGCGATCATTTCCGTTTCCGGCGGGATGGCGGGGTTGGTGTACTTTTCCCATCCCGGCGGTGTGGGCATCGACACCGTCAGGTCGGTGAGCGCACTGGGGGCCACCCGCTGCTGGCCGATGCCGGTGTCCTCCAGGTACTGCGAAAACGGGACAGGCGGCTCGGCAGGAGCCTGCGTCGTTGTCGTGGTCGTCGTCCAGATCGACTGGTAGTCAGGCGTTTCCGGTCCACAGCCGACCGTAACCAGCATGACTGCCGTCACGAAAACCAAACGTCTCACAGAATTTCGCGCACCGCGTCGATCGGCCGTCCCAGTCGGGTGCCCTTGGCGGTGACCACGAACGGCCGCTGGATGAGAATCGGATGCTCGGCCATGGCGTCGAGCAACTCCTCGTCGCCGGCGTCGTCAAGGCCGAGCTGTCGGTACACGTCTTCGTTTTTCCGCACGGCGTCGCGCACATCGATACCGGCATCGCGGATCATCTTGGCCAAATCGTCGCGACCTGGCGGTGCTTTGAGATATTCGATCACAGTGGGATCGATACCGTTGTCGCGCAACAACTCCAAGGTCTTGCGAGAAGTCGAACAGCGCGGGTTGTGATAGATCACGCCGTCAGGCATCTATGCGTCTCCATCGAAAAGACCTGTGACCGAGCCGTTCTCGAAAACAGCTCGAATCGTGCTGGCCAGCAGCGGCGCAATCGACAACACCGTCAGTTGTGGAAAGCGCTTGTCCTCGCCGATCGGCAGCGTGTTGGTGACGATCACTTCACGGGCACCGCAGGCCGCCAGCCGCTCCGACGCGGGTTCGGACAGCACACCGTGGGTGGCCGCGATGATGACATCGCCTGCGCCGTCGTCGTGCAGCAGCTTGACCGCCCCGGCGATGGTGCCGCCGGTGTCGATCATGTCGTCGATCAGCACGCAGGTTCTGCCCTCGACATCGCCCACCACCCGGTTGGACACCACCTGGTTGGGCACCCGGGGGTCGCGGGTCTTGTGGATGAAGGCCAGCGGAACGCCGCCTAATGAGTCGGCCCATTTCTCGGCGATGCGCACTCGTCCGGAGTCGGGGGAGACGACCACCATGTCGCCGTTGGGATAGTTGTCCTTGATGTATCCGGTGAGCAGCGGCTGCGCCCGCATGTGGTCCACCGGCCCGTCGAAGAAGCCCTGGATCTGGTCGGTGTGCAGGTCGACGGTCACGATCCGGTCCGCGCCGGCGGTTTTGAGCAGGTCGGCGACCAGGCGTGCCGAAATCGGTTCGCGGCCGCGGTGCTTCTTGTCCTGCCGGGCGTAGGGGTAGAACGGCACCACCGCGGTGATCCGCTTGGCGCTGCCCCGCTTCAGCGCGTCGATCATGATCAGCTGCTCGACCAGCCACTGGTTGACCGGCGCCGGGTGTGACTGCAGGACGAACGCGTCGCAACCGCGCACCGACTCCTGGAACCGCACGAAGATCTCGCCGTTGGCGAAATCGCGGGCGGTCTGCGCCGTGACGTGGACGTCGAGCTCCTTGGCGACCTCTTCGGCCAGCTCCGGATGAGCGCGACCCGAGAAGAGCATCAAATTTTTGCGGTTGTCGGTCCAGTCGTGGCTCACGTGCTGCCCCCGCCGTTCGGATCGAGATGACTGCCTGATGGCTGGCCTACATATATTAAGGACAAAATCGCCCGGTTTGGCGCCGGGGTGACATCAAGAAGGTTCACGGGGCGGCTCCGGCTCGGTGGCGGCGCGCGCCTTGTCAGCGGCTTGGGCGGCGGCGCTGCCCGGGCGCTTGCGCTGCACCCAGTCTTCGATGTTGCGCTGCGGGCCCGCCGACACCGCCAACGCCCCCGGCGGGACGTCGTCGCGCACCACCGTGCCCGCCCCGGTATAGGCGCCGTCGCCGACGGTGACCGGGGCGACGAACATCGTGTCCGACCCGGTGCGCACGTGCGAGCCGATCCGCGTGCGTTGTTTGGATTCGCCGTCGTAGTTGACGAACACGCTGGATGCGCCGATATTGCTGTGCTCGCCGATGTCGGCGTCGCCGACGTAGGTCAGGTGCGGCACCTTGGTGCCGGTGCCGATGGTGGAGTTCTTGGTCTCGACGAATGCGCCCAGCTTGCCGTCGGCGCCGAGCACCGAACCCGGCCGCAGGTAGGCGAACGGACCGACCGTCGCGCCGTCGCCGATCACCGCCGACGTGGCGTGGGTGCGGATCACCGAGGCGCGCTCGCCGACGGTGACGTCGGTCAAGGTGGTGTCCGGGCCGATAACGCACCGTCCGCCGATGCGGGTGTGGCCGTGCAGCTGGGTTCCCGGCTCGATGACGGTGTCGCGGCCGATACCGACGTCGATGTCGATCCAGGTGGTGGCCGGATCGACGACGGTGACGCCGGCTCGCTGATGGGTGGCCACGATGCGGCGGTTGAGTTCGGCACCCAGCTCGGCGAGCTGGACCCGGTCATTGACACCGGCCACCAGCGTGCTGTCGTCGACGTGGCGGGCGCGCACGGCCTGACCGTCTTGCCGCACGATGGCAATCACGTCGGTGAGATACAACTCCTGTTGGGCGTTGTCGGCGGACAGTCGTCCCAACGCCGAGCGCAGGGCCGCGACGTCGAACGCGTACACCCCGGCGTTGACTTCGCAGATCTGCTGCTGCGACGGTGTCGCGTCCGCCTGCTCGACGATCGCGATGACCTCGTGGTCCTGGGTGCGCAGGATGCGCCCGTAGCCGGTGGGATCGGCCAGCGTCGTGGTCAGCACGGTGACCGCTGCCGGCTGGGAGCTGTGCACGGCGATCAAGTCGGCCAGCGTGTCGGCGTCCAGCAGCGGAATGTCACCGGAGGTGACCACCACCACGCCGGCGAAGTCGGCGGGTAGCGCCGACAGCCCGCACTGCACCGCGTCTCCGGTGCCCAGCTGCTGGGCCTGCAACGCCACGTCGACGGGCCGTCCCAGTGTGTCTGCCAAATCGGCGACGACCGGTTCGATGCGCTCGTGGTCGTGGCCCAGCACCACGACCAGATGCTGAGGCGCCAGCTTGCCGATCGCCTGCAGGCAATGCGCCAGCATGCTGCGCCCGGCAATGGGATGCAGCACCTTCGGGGTATCGGAGCGCATCCGGGTGCCGGCTCCCGCTGCCAATACCAGGACCGCCGTTTCGCCTTGGGTCGTCATAGACACTCCTGCCGCGAGTGTGCGTGTTGGTCCGCCGACACGCCGTTCAGCGTGTCATTATCCGCACGCTCGCCGCAAAAGCGGGGCAAAAAAGCTCCGTCGCCAGGACTCGAACCTGAACTCTCAGAACCAAAATCTGATGTGCTGCCGATTACACCACGACGGACTGCGTACCAGCGACGACTCTAATGGAAGCCGATACGCTAATAGTCGTGGCAGCACCAGACAAGGAAGTGCGTGCGCCGCGCGCCAGGATGACCGGCAGCGAGCGTCGGCATCAACTCATCGACATCGCCCGGTCTCTGTTTGCCGAACGCGGCTATGACGGCACCTCGATCGAGGAGATCGCGTTGCGGGCCAACGTATCTAAGCCAGTGGTCTACGAGCATTTCGGCGGCAAAGAAGGGCTGTATGCGGTGGTCGTGGACCGGGAGATGTCGGCGTTGCTGGATGGCATCACGTCGTCGTTGACCAACAACCGGTCGCGGGTGCGCGTCGAACGGGTGGCGTTGGCATTGCTGACCTACGTGGAGGAACGAACCGACGGCTTCCGGATCATGATCCGCGACTCGCCGGCCTCGATCAGTTCGGGGACTTACTCCAGCCTGCTTAATGACGCCGTCAGCCAGGTTAGCTCCATCTTGGCCGGGGACTTCGCCCGGCGCGGCCTGGACCCCGACCTGGCTCCGCTGTACGCCCAGGCGCTGGTCGGCTCGGTGTCGATGACGGCGCAATGGTGGCTCGACACCCGCGAGCCCAAAAAAGAAGTGGTCGCCGCGCACCTGGTCAACTTGATGTGGAACGGTCTGATCGGCTTGGAAGCCGATCCACAGCTGCAGGACGAATAGCCCGTTGGCCGCGGTCGCGCGTCAATACGTCGGCGATGGTCTCGCGAGGGCCAGTTCTTGGATACAGCACTGGCAGACCAGCCGGAACTCACAAGTCTGTACACAGCATCACGACGCTGGTAAGGCCGCATCATGATGCGCCCGGCGTATCATGGGCGTTATGCGTACAACCGTGGTGATTGATAGCGATGTCGCCGCCGAGGTCGAACGTCTTCGCCGCCACGGATTGGGCGTCAGCGAGGCCCTGAATCTTCTGGCGCGACGGGGCATGGCTACAGAACCCGGGGCCCACAAGGTCAAGTACCGGCACCGCACTGCCAAAATCGGCCTGAAGGTCGATGTCACCAACGTCGCCGACGTGCTTGACCTGCTCGACAATGATCGTTGACGCAAACCTGCTGTTGTATGCGGTCGACGAGAGCAGCCCCCGAAACGCGGCGGCGGCAGCTTGGCTGGAACAAACACTCGACGGCGACGGCCGCGTCGGTCTTCCTTGGCAGACCATTGGCGCATTTCTCCGGATTGTTACGCATCCACGTGTCACCGAGAACCCGCTGACCGCAGCAGATGCGTGGCGATACGTAGCCGACTGGCTTGCCGTCCCGGTGGTGTGGATTCCTCCGGCGACAGAGACCACCGCCCGCGTTTACGCGGGGTTGTGCGCAGAAGTAGAGATCACCGGCAACCTAGTGCCCGACGCACAATTGGCTGCCCTCGCGCTTGAGCACGGAGTCGAAGTCGCCTCTGCAGATACAGATTTCATGCGATTTCCCGGTCTTCGCTGGACAAATCCACTTAGGCATGCCTGAACGACGATTGAGCAGTCAGTCGGCGCGGTTGGCTCACGTGGCAGAAGTGACCACAGTTGGTGGAGACGCGTCGTGTGGTGGCGGTCACGTCGGGTTGGCCAGTGCCGCAACGTGAATCGAGCGACGCATAGAATGGCGGTAATCATGGCGTCACTCCTCCTCATCGCTACGTTCAGCATCGTCGTGGCGCGATCATGACCGTAACCCCGATCGCGGGGCTGATGGAGTTGGCGCTGCGCGCGCCCACGTTTGCGCAACTCATCGAGCACGCAGCCGACCGACCCGCCGAATTGACGCTGGTCGGCCCGGCCAGCGCGCGAGTGTTCGTCGCCAGTGCGCTGGCGCGCGGGGGGCCGCTGTTGGTGGTCACCGCCACTGGCCGGGAAGCCGACGACTTGACCGCCGAGCTGCGCGGTGTTTTCGGCGAGACGGTGGCGATGTTCCCGTCCTGGGAAACGCTGCCGCACGAACGGCTCTCACCCGGCGTCGACACCGTCGGCGCGCGGTTGATGCTGCTGCGCCGGCTGGCCCACCCCGCCGACACCAGATTGGGGCCGCCGCTGCAGGTCGTGGTCACTGCGGTGCGCTCCCTGCTGCAACCGATGACTCCGCAACTGGGTCGGCTGGAACCGCTGAGTCTTGCCGTCGGCGACGAGGTCGACTTCGAGGGGGTGATCGCCCGACTGGTCGAGCTCGCGTACACCCGAGTCGACATGGTCGGCCGGCGCGGGGAGTTCGCGGTCCGCGGCGGCATCCTCGACGTCTTCCCGCCGACTGCCGAGCACCCGGTGCGAGTGGAGTTCTGGGGCGACGAAGTCAGCGAAATGCGGATGTTCGCGGTGGCCGACCAGCGTTCGATTGCCGAGATCGACGTCGACAACCTGGTCGCGGTCGCCTGCCGCGAACTGCTGCTCACCGAAGAGGTGCGGGCGCGGGCCGCTGAACTCAGCGCCCACCGCCCGTCAGCAGAAAACGCCGTGACCGGCAGCGTCGCCGACATGCTGGCCAAGCTGGCGGAGGGCATTCCCGTCGACGGCATGGAGGCGCTGCTGCCGGTGCTGCGGCCCGACGACTTGTCGCTGCTGACCGACCAGCTGGCCGAGGACACTCCGGTGCTGGTCTGCGACCCGGAAAAGGTCCGTACCCGCGCCGCTGATCTGATCAAAACGGGCCGGGAATTTCTCGAAGCGTCCTGGTCGGTGGCGGCGCTGGGGGCGGACGCTCCGATCGACGTCGAGCAGCTCGGCGGATCGGGTTTCCGCGACCTCGACGAGTCGCGGGCCGCGGCGCGGCAGGCCGGCCACCCGTGGTGGACGCTGAGCCAGCTGTCCGACGAGTCGGCGATTGAACTCGACATCCGCTCGGCGCCCTCGGCCCGCGGCCATCAGCACGACATCGACGGCATCTTCGCGATGCTGCGCGCCCACGTGGCCACCGGTGGCTACGCCGCCGTCGTCGCACCCGGAACCGGGACCGCCCATCGCGTCGTGGAGCAGTTAGCCGAATCCGACACGCCCGCAACGATGTTGGAGCCGGGAGCCGCACCCAAACAGGGCGTCGTCGGGGTGCTCCAGGGCCCGCTGCATGACGGGGCGGTACTTCCCGGGGCCAACCTCGTCGTCATCACCGAAACCGACCTGACCGGAAACCGGGTGACCGCGACCGAAGGCAAACGGCTGGCGGCCAAGCGGCGCAATGTGGTCGATCCGCTGGCGCTGACCGCCGGCGACCTGGTGGTGCACGACCAGCACGGCATCGGGCGGTTCGTGGAGATGACCGAGCGCACCGTCGGCGGCGCCCGGCGCGAATACCTGGTGCTGGAGTACGCCTCAAGCCGGCGCGGCGCGGACAAACAGACCGACAAACTGTTCGTGCCGATGGACTCGCTGGACCAGCTGTCGCGGTATGTGGGCGGGCAGGCGCCGGCGTTGTCGCGGCTCGGCGGCAGCGACTGGACCAACACCAAGACCAAGGCCCGGCGCGCCGTTCGCGAGATCGCCGGCGAGCTGGTGTCGCTCTACGCCAAGCGGCAAGCCGCGCCGGGGTACGCGTTCGGACCCGACACCCCGTGGCAGGCGGAAATGGAGGACGCTTTCGGGTTCACCGAGACTGTCGACCAGCTCACCGCCATCACCGAGGTCAAGGCCGACATGGAAAAGCCGGTGCCGATGGACCGGGTGATCTGCGGCGACGTCGGCTACGGCAAGACCGAGATCGCGGTGCGGGCGGCCTTCAAGGCGGTGCAGGACGGCAAGCAGGTCGCCGTGCTGGTGCCCACCACGTTGTTGGCCGACCAGCATTTGGAGACGTTTCGGGAGCGGATGGCCGGGTTCCCGGTGACCGTCAAGGGGCTGTCCCGCTTCACCGATCCCGCCGAGTCGCGCGCGGTGGTCGACGGCATGGCCGACGGCAGCGTGGACATCGTGATCGGCACTCACCGGCTGCTGCAGACCGGCGTGCGCTGGAAAGACCTCGGGCTGGTCGTCGTCGACGAGGAACAGCGGTTCGGCGTCGAACACAAGGAACACATCAAGTCGCTGCGCACCCACGTCGATGTCCTGACCATGAGCGCCACCCCGATCCCGCGCACGCTGGAGATGAGCCTGGCCGGCATCCGGGAGATGTCGACGATCCTGACCCCGCCCGAAGAGCGCTACCCGGTGCTGACCTACGTCGGGCCGCAGGACGACAAGCAGGTCGGGGCGGCCTTGCGACGCGAGCTGCTGCGCGACGGCCAGGCCTTCTATGTGCACAACCGGGTCAGCTCCATCGACCAGGCGGCCGCGCGGGTGCGGACTCTGGTGCCGGAGGCTCGCGTGGTCGTGGCGCACGGCCAGATGCAAGAAGACTTGCTCGAATCCACCGTGCAAGGGTTCTGGAACCGCGAATACGACGTCTTGGTGTGCACCACGATCGTGGAGACCGGCCTGGACATCTCCAACGCCAACACGCTGATCGTCGAGCGCGCCGACACCTTCGGACTCTCCCAGCTGCACCAGCTGCGCGGCCGGGTCGGGCGCAGCCGGGAACGCGGCTACGCCTACTTCCTGTACCCGCAGCACGCCCCGCTGACCGAGACCGCCTATGACCGGCTGGCCACGATCGCCCAGAACAACGAGCTGGGCGCCGGAATGGCGGTGGCGATGAAAGACCTGGAGATTCGCGGCGCGGGCAATGTGCTGGGCGTGGAGCAGTCTGGCCACGTCGCCGGGGTGGGCTTTGACCTGTATGTGCGGCTGGTCGGGGAGGCCGTCGAGGCCTACCGGGCCGCTGCTGACGGAAAGACCGTCACCACCGCCGAGGAGCCCAAGGACGTGCGGATCGACCTGCCGGTGGACGCGCATCTGCCGCCGGACTACATCCCCAGCGACCGGCTGCGTTTGGAGGGGTACCGGCGGCTGGCCGCGGCGCCCGACGACGCCGCAATTGAGGCCGTCGTGGAGGAACTGAACGACCGCTACGGCGCATTGCCCGAACCCGCTCAGCGGTTGATCGCGGTCGCCCGCCTGCGGTTGCTGTGCCGTGCCGCCGGTATCACCGAAGTGACGGCCGCCTCGGCGGCGACGGTGCGGCTGTCCCCGCTGACGCTTCCGGACTCCGCCCAGGTGCGGCTGGCACGGATGTATCCGGGCGCGCATTACCGCGCGACGACGTCGACGGTGCAGGTTCCGATTCCGCGTGCCGGCGGCGTCGGCGCCCCGCGCATCCGCGATGTGGAGCTGGTCGCCATGGTGGCCAAGCTGGTAGCGGCGCTCGATGGAAAACCGCAGGACAAAGTTGGTATAACGAATGCCGTGGCGACGAGCGAGGAACGGCGCGGATGACTGTCGTCTTGGTCGACCCACGGCGCCCGTCACTGGTTCCGGTGGAAGCCATCGAACTGCTCATGGGCGAGGTGCAGTACACCGAAGAGATGCCGGTCGCGGTGCCCTGGACGCTGCCGACCGCGCGCCCCGCGCACACCGGAGACGACGCCCCGGTGTTGCTGTCATCGGACCCCGAGCATCCGGCAGTAACCGCCCGCCTAGCCGCCGGTGACCGGCTGATATCGGCTCCCGACCAGCAGCCCGGCGAACGGCTCATCGATGCGGTCGCCATGATGGACAAGCTGCGCACCGCCGGACCGTGGGAAAGCGAGCAAACCCACGACTCGCTGCGCCGGTTTTTGCTCGAGGAAACCTACGAGCTCTTTGACGCGGTGCGCAGCGGCAACGCCGACGAACTTCGCGAGGAACTCGGCGATGTGCTGCTGCAGGTGCTCTTCCACGCTCGCATCGCCGAAGATGCGCCGCGACACCCGTTCAGCATCGACGACGTGGCCGACACCCTGCTGCGTAAACTTGGAAATCGTGTACCCGGAGTGCTTGCCGGAGAGGCGATTTCGCTCGATGAGCAGTTGGCTCAGTGGGAAGAGGGCAAGGCGTTAGAGAAGAAAGGGAAGCCGCAGAATTCCGCGATGGACAATGTCCCCACCGCGCAACCGGCGTTGGCGCTGGCGCAGAAGGCCATTCAACGAGCCAGCCAAGCGGGGCTTCCCACCGACCTGATTCCCGAAGCGATCACCTCGATCAGCGTGACCGTCGGTGCAGATGCCGAAAACGCGCTGCGCGCCGCTGTTTTGGAGTTCATGGATACCGTTCGTGATACCGAGAAGCTGATCGCTGCCGAGCGCCGGGGGGCAGACCTTCCCGAAGAGCTTGATGTCACACCGCTTGGCGCGATCACCGAGGAGGAGTGGCGGACGTACTGGCCGCCGTCGGCGGACGAGCCGGTCGACGTGGTAGTGGCCGCTGAAGCGGACATCGAACCCGGCGAGTCGGGGCCGGAAGACCGAGACCCGGCTGACCAGCGCGATAGCGTGGAATCGGAGTAGCCAGGGCTGGGAGGCCGCGGCGACGCGGCGACCTAGTCGCGTCCCGTGGGACCATGGCTGGGAAAGACGGTGTTAGGGGAGTGCTGTGTCGCCGGTGCGTTGGCTACGGGCGGTCGCTGTCGTGGGGGCGACCGCTCTGCTCCTGGCCTCCAGCTGCACCTGGCAGCTGGGCACGCCCATCCCCAAGGGCGTGCCGCCCCCGGCCGGGGACCCGGTGCCATCGGTCGACACTCACGCCAAGGGGCGGCCCGCCGACCAGCTCTACGACTGGGCGGCCGAGCGGGCTCCGAAGCTCGACATTCCGGTGATCGCGCTGGAGGCGTACGCCTATGCGGCGCGGGTCGCGGAGGTGGAAAACCCCAAATGCCATCTGTCGTGGACCACGTTGGCCGGGATCGGTGAAATCGAGAGCCATCACGGCACCTACCGGCGCGCGCGGGTGGCGCCCAACGGCGATGTGCACCCACCGATTCGCGGTGTGCGCCTCGACGGCAGCGGCGGCACTCTGCACATCGTCGACAGCGAGGCGGGGAATCTAGCCGACGACGACGGTGTGGTGCGGGCGATGGGCCCAATGCAGTTCATTCCGGAGACGTGGCGCCTCTACGGGGTGGACGCCAACAACGACGGAATCGTCAGCGTCGACAACATCGACGACGCCGCGCTGTCGGCCGCCGGCTACTTATGCTGGCGTGGAAAGGATCTCGCTACACCCCGGGGGTGGATCACCGCACTGCGGGCCTACAACGATTCCGATCCGTATGCGCGCGCGGTGCGCGACTGGGCCACCGCCTATGCGGCAGGTCACCCGCTCTGAGCCAGGCTCAGCTACGCCTCGCGGCGATCGCAAACTCGGCGTAGCCGAGTGCAGCGGGTCGCCGCCACGCTCTAGGCTTAGACCCGGTCTGTCGCCTTTATCAGCAAGGAGAACCCAGTGCCCATTATTGAGCAGGTCGGGGCCCGCGAGATCCTCGATTCGCGCGGCAACCCAACTGTCGAGGTCGAGGTTGCGCTCATCGACGGGACATTTGCGCGGGCAGCGGTGCCCTCTGGTGCGTCCACCGGAGAACACGAGGCCGTCGAGCTGCGTGACGGCGGCGACCGGTACGGCGGCAAAGGTGTGAAGAAGGCCGTGCAGGCCGTCCTCGACGAAATCGCTCCGGCTGTCATCGGTCTGAACGCCGACGATCAGCGACTGGTTGACCAGGCGCTGGTGGACCTCGACGGCACCCCGGACAAGTCGCGGTTGGGCGCAAACTCGATCCTCGGCGTGTCGCTGGCCGTGGCCAAGGCCGCCGCCGATTCCGCCGAGCTACCGCTGTTCCGGTACGTCGGCGGTCCCAACGCCCACATCCTGCCGGTGCCGATGATGAACATCCTCAACGGCGGGGCGCACGCGGACACCGGTGTGGATATACAGGAGTTCATGGTGGCGCCCATCGGCGCCGCGAGTTTCTCCGAGGCGCTGCGCTGGGGCGCAGAGATCTACCACGCCCTCAAGGCCGAGTTGAAGAAGCAGGGCCTGAGTACCGGGTTGGGCGACGAGGGCGGCTTCGCTCCGGATGTACCGGGCACCAAGGCCGCGCTCGATGTCATCGGCCTGGCCATCGAATCCGCCGGCTTCAGGCTCGGCTCCGACGTGGCGTTGGCCCTCGACGCAGCGGCTACCGAGTTCTACACCGACGGCAGCGGCTATGCGTTCGAGAACAACACCCGCAGCGCCGATGAGATGGCTCAGTTCTACGCTGAGCTGCTTGACTCGTACCCGCTTGTGTCGATTGAAGATCCGCTCTCCGAAGACGATTGGGACGGTTGGGTTTCGCTGACCACAGCCATCGGTGACCGGGTGCAAATCGTGGGCGACGATCTCTTCGTCACCAATCCCGAACGGCTCGAAGAGGGAATCGAGCGGGGCGCGGCGAATGCGTTGCTGGTCAAGGTCAACCAAATTGGGACGCTGACCGAGACACTGGATGCGGTGGCGCTGGCCCACCACAGTGGCTACCGCACCATGATGAGCCATCGCAGCGGCGAGACCGAGGACACCACGATCGCCGATCTGGCGGTCGCCTCGAGTTGCGGCCAGATCAAGACCGGGGCACCCGCGCGCAGCGAGCGCGTCGCCAAGTACAACCAACTGCTGCGGATCGAAGAAGCGCTCGGCGACGCAGCCCGTTACGCCGGTGATCTCGCCTTCCCGCGATACGTGCTGGACGCCAGATAGCCGATCACGATGCCCGACGCGAAACGGCCCGATCCCAAGCGGCGCTCCCGAGCGCCGCGGCCGGGACGGGCCGGCGATTCGGCTCCGGGCCGCCCCCGCAAGTCGGCGACGGGCCGCCGGGCGTCGAACGGGTCACGTGCGCAACCTGAGCCGGTCGAACCGATCAGGCGCGCCATCGTCGCCTCGGCCGAGCAACGGTCCGAGCAGCGGCTGGGCCTGACCGCGCGGCGGGCGGCGATCTTGGCCGCCGTGGTCTGTGTACTGACGTTGACCATCGCCGGCCCGGTGCGCACCTATTTCGCGCAACGTACCGAGATGAAACAGCTGGCCGCATCCGAAGCCGCGTTACGCCGCCAAATCGCCACGCTCGAGGAGCAGAAAGGCAAGCTGGCTGATCCGGCCTACATCGCGGCGCAGGCGCGCGAGCGGCTGGGGTTCGTGATGCCCGGAGAGGTCCCCTATCAGGTGCAGCTTCCCCCGTCGGCGACGCTTCCCACCGAACCGGGGTCGGAGGCCGCGGCCCCGACGAGCAACGGACCCTGGTACACGTCGCTGTGGCATACCATCGCCGACACTCCGCACGGACCGCCGACGCCGGCGCCACCCGCGCCGCCGGAACCCGCGCCGGCCGGTGGTTGAGCGCGCGGACCTCGACGCGGTGGCGCGGCAACTCGGTCGTCAGCCGCGCGGGGTGCTCGAGGTCGCTTATCGCTGTCCCAACGGTGAGCCCGCCGTCGTGAAAACAGCACCGAAACTGCCGGATGGGACGCCGTTTCCGACGTTGTACTACTTGACGCATCCGGTGCTGACCGCTGCTGCGAGCCGGCTGGAGTCGTCAGGAATGATGCGTGAGATGACCGAACGGCTCAACCATGACCCCGATTTGGCCGCCGCCTACCGGCGCGCACACCAGTCCTATCTAGCGGAGCGGGATGCGATCGAGCCGTTGGGCACCACGTTCTCCGGCGGCGGTATGCCCGACCGGGTCAAATGCCTGCATGTGTTGATCGCGCACGCACTGGCCAAAGGCCGCGGACTGAACCCGTTGGGCGATCAGGCACTGGGGGTGCTGGCCGCCGAGCCGGCGATGGCCGGGATTCTCGACAAGGAGCAGTGGACGTGACGCGCGTCGCGGCAATCGACTGCGGTACCAACTCGATTCGTCTGCTGATCGCCGATCCGGTCGACGGTCATCTGCGCGACGTGCACCGCGAAATGCGCATTGTGCGGTTGGGGCAAGGTGTCGACGCGACAGGTGAATTCGCGCCGGATGCGTTGGCGCGCACCCGCGCCGCGCTTGTCGACTATGCCGCATTGTGCGCTGCCCGCGATGTCGACCGCATCCGGATGGTGGCCACCTCGGCGGCCCGGGACGTCGCCAATCGCGACATCTTCTTCGCGATGACGACCGACGTGCTCGGGGTGAGGGCCGAAGTGGTCACCGGCGCAGAAGAAGCCGAGTTGTCGTTCACCGGTGCGGTCGACGAATTGAACCCTGCCGAAGCACCTTTCGTGGTGGTCGACTTAGGGGGCGGCTCGACCGAGATCGTGCTCGGAGACGATGCCGTGGTGGCCAGCTTCTCGGCCGACATCGGCTGCGTGCGGGTCACCGAGCGCTGTCTGCACTCGGACCCGCCCACTCCGGACGAGGTGGCGGCTGCCCGCGAGCTGGTCCGTGACCGGCTCGACGAGGCGCTACGCGCCGTCCCCGTGCAGCGCGCCCATACCTGGGTGGGGGTGGCCGGAACGATGACGACACTGGCGGCCTTGGCCCAGGATATGACGGTGTATGACGCTGCGGCCATTCATCTTTCGCGCGTCGGCATCGGGCGGCTATTGCAGGTATGCGATGGGCTGATCGGCATGACGCGCGCGCAGCGCGCGGCGCTGGGGCCGATGCACGCGGGCCGCGCCGACGTGATCGGTGCCGGTGCGATCGTGGTGGAGGAGTTGGCATTGGCGTTGCGCGAACGCGCCGGCATACAGGAGTTGGTCGTCAGCGAACACGACATCTTGGACGGCATCGCGCTCTCACTGTGTTGACGGTGAACGTCGACGCCGCGCGTCGGCCCAACAACTCGACGTTGGGCCGTCCGCCGAAGTTCACGCCTCGAAGCGATAGCCCATGCCGGGTTCAGTCAGCAGGTGCTGCGGTCTGGACGGGTCGTCCTCGAGTTTTCGCCGCAGCTGCGCCAGATAGACACGCAGGTAATGTGTTTCGGTAGCGTATGCCGGGCCCCATACCTCTTTGAGGAGTTCTTCGCGGCCGACCAGCTTGCCCCGGTTGCGGACCAGCACCTCGAGCATGCCCCATTCGGTCGGCGTCAGGTGCACTTCAGTGCCGTTCTTGATGACCTTCTTCGCCGCCAAATCGACAGTGAACGCCGTAGTTTCGATGACCGGCTGATCGGTTTCGGACGCGGCGGCGTTGCGGCGCACCGCGGCGCGCAGCCGGGCGAGGAACTCGTCCATCCCGAACGGTTTGGTGACGTAATCGTCGGCGCCGGCGTCCAGCGCCTCGACCTTGTCCGACGAATCGGTGCGCGCGGAGAGCACGATGACCGGGGCGCTGAGCCAGCCCCGCAGTCCGGCCAGCACCTCGATGCCCGAGATGTCCGGCAGGCCCAGATCCAGGATCACCACTTCGGGACGGTGTTCGGCGGCCGCGCGCAACGCGCCGGCACCGGTGGAGGCGGTGATCACCTCATAACCCCGAACCGACAAGTTGATCTTCAGCGCGCGCAGGATGTGCGGCTCGTCGTCGATCACCAGTACTCGAGTCACTGGCGCCGCTCTCCGGGTGCCGCCAGTTCCACGACGACGGTCAGGCCACCGCCCGGAGTGTCGGTCGCTTGGATGGTGCCACCCATCGCCTCGACGAAACCGCGCGCCACCGACAACCCCAGCCCGACGCCGGTGGTGTTGTCGTGATCGCCCAACCGCTGAAACGCCGCAAAAAGGCCTTCCCCGCTGCCCGCCGGGACGCCCGGCCCCTCGTCGATGACATTGATCAACACGCGCTGGCCCACCTGGCCGGCATTGACGCGCACGACGCAATTGGGCGCGTAGCGCAGCGCGTTGTCGATCAGGTTGGCCAGCACCCGCTCCAGCAGCCCGGCATCGGCCATCACCTGTGTGCCGCCGACGTCGACTTTGACGCGGTCGATGCCGGACCGCAGGAACCCGGTAGCGCCCGTGCCGATACCGACCAGCGCCCGTTGCACGGTTTCCTCCAGATACACCCGGCGCAACTCAGGCCGAATCACCCCGGCGGCCAACCGCGACGAGTCGAGCAGGTTGCCCACCAATGCGGTGAGCTGGTCGATCGATTCCTCGATGGTGGCCAGTAATTCGGCGGTGTCCTCGGGAGAGAAGTCGACATCACCGGCGCGCAGGCTCGACACCGCGGCCTTGGCCCCTGCCAGCGGAGTGCGCAGGTCGTGGCTGACCGCCGACAACAGCGATCTCCGCAACTCATCTGCTTGCTCGATCGCCGCGGCCCGGCCGGCCTCCAACGTCAATTCGCGCTGCCGTATCAGGCCCGCGGCCTGTGTGGCCACCGCCGAAAGCACCCGGCGGTCGCGGGCGGCCAGCTTCCTGCCGGCCATCAGCATCCAGAATTCGTTGTCGCCGACCTCGATTGCAGTGTCGGCGGAATCCGCTGTGCTACACGGGTTCATACCCACCGAGGCAATGACGCTGCTGTCGGTTCGTACCATGCTCACGGCGCGCTGTGAGTAGGTTTCCCGTACCCGTTCGAGAAGTGTTTCCAGGTCGGCGCCGCCCAGCACCGATCCCGCGAACAGCGTCAGCAGCTCTGCCTCCTGGGATGCGCGGCCGGCTTCGCGGGCCCGTTTGGCCGCGCCGTCGACCAGAACCGCGATCGCAACGGCGATAACCAGCAGAACCAACTCGGTTACGGCCGCGTCGGGTTCGGCGATGGTGAAGCTGTGCCGCGGCGTCGTCAGGTAGTAGTTCAACAGCAGACCCGACAGCACCGCAGAAAGCGCAGCCGGGGCGACCCCGCCCAACAGGGCCACTACCAGCACGCCGACGAAGAACATCGCGCTTTCCCCGCTGGTGCCCAGGAAGGGGTCCAGCCAGGCCACGGTGACCGCGCAAATCGCCGACGGCACAACGATCGCCGCCAGCCATGATGCGGCTCGTCGCTGCCGAGGGGAGACCGCCGCCCGTCGAATGCCGAGTTTGGACTCCTCGTGGGTGACGATGTGCACGTCGATCTTGTCCGACAGCTGGATCACCCTGGCGCCGATGCCCTCTTCGACGATGCGCGCCCAGCGCGAGCGGCGCGACGTCCCGATCACCAGCTGAGTGGCGTTGAGCTGGCGGGCGAAATCCAGGAGCGCGGTGGGCACGTCGTCACCGGCGACGATGTGCATCGACGCGTCGAGGCTGATGGCCAGTTCACGGATCTTGCTGATCCGCGGGGCCGACGCGCCGGAGAGCCCGTCGCCGCGCAAGACGTGGACCACCAGCAGCTCGGCGGTGGACTTCGTTGCTATCCGCGATGCCCGCCGGACCAATGTTTCCGATTCGGGTCCGCCGGTGACCGCGACGACCACGCGTTCACGCGCCTCCCAGGTATCGGTGATCCTTTTGTCCGCACGGTATTTGGTCAACGCCGCATCGACTTGGTCGGCCAGCCACAGTAACGCCAGCTCTCGCAGCGCGGTGAGGTTTCCGCTGCGGAAGTAGTTGGACAGCGCCGCGTCGACCTTCTCCGGAGCATACACATTTCCATGAGATAGCCTGCGCCGCAGTGCTTCTGGTGCGACGTCGATCAATTCGACCTGGGAGGCTTGCCGCACCACCGAATCCGGTATCGTTTCCTGCTGGACGATTCCGGTGATCTGGGCGACGACATCGTTGAGGCTTTCCAGATGCTGAATGTTGACCGTGGAGATCACGGTGATGCCGGCATCGAGCAGCTCTTCGACATCCTGCCATCGCTTAAGGTTCTTGCTGCCGGGCGCGTTGGTATGCGCGAGCTCGTCGACCAGGACCACCTCCGGCTGTCTGGCCAGCACCGCCGGTACGTCGAGTTCGGGAAAGCGCTTGCCGCGGTAGTCGAGGAAACGGGGCGGGATCATCTCGATCCCCGCGATCAGTTCCGCGGTTTTTCGGCGGCCGTGCGCCTCGACCACTGCCCCCACCAGGTCGGTGCCGCGTTCCAGGCGCCGGTGCGCTTCGCCGAGCATCGCATACGTCTTACCGACACCCGGGGCCGCGCCGAGATAGATGCGCAGCTCCCCGCGTTTGCGACGGTGCTCGACACTCACCCAACCATCATCCACCAGGACCGGGGTACGACCGGTCCAGTGCGAGGTTGAGTCGCAGCACGTTGACCCGGGGCTCACCGAATATGCCGAGATCGCGGCCGCTGCTGTTGGCCCGAACCACATCGCGGATTCGGTCCGGGGCGACACGCCGAGCCGCAGCCACCCGAGCGATTTGAATCTCGGCGTAGGCCGGCGAGATGTCCGGGTCCAGACCGCTGCCACTTGCGGTGACCGCGTCGGCGGGCACTCGCGGATCGCCGGGTGCGACACCACGGACCGGCACAATCTGGCCGGCCGAGTAGTCCTGCCCGGCCTGTGCGCACTGCACGGGCACCCCGGCGTAGCTGGTCACGAATGGACGGGTCACGGTTGTGCACGGTTCGTTGACGCTGACAACTCGGGTGGGCCGGATGACATTGCCCCGCGCATTGCGTGGACCGACCACCGACAGGACGGCGCCGACACCGCCGGCCGTGCAGAACGGGCGCGATCCGTCCACCGCGTCCTGATCACCGATTGCCTTGCTGCGTGAGCACACCACGGTGAGCAGGCTCGGCCGCGTCGGCGTATCCACCACGTCTTCGGGTCCCAGATTGCTTGCACCGCTGTTCAACGTGTCGTAATCGTCACCGGCCGCCGAAGGCCGCGACTGAAAGTACTGTGGCAGCGGCCGACCGGCGGCGTCGGTGAACGACTGGCCGATCAGCGCGCTGCCAATCGGCTTTCCGTCGATCCGGATGATCGAGCCCTCTGCCTGCGGGCGCAGACCGGGACACTGCGCGACCAGCCAAACGAACAGCGGGTAGCCGATTCCCAGGATCACGGTGAAGACGAGCAGCGCTCGCAGCGCTGCCCAATGCTGGCGAACCACGGTCGAATTGCTCATTGTCAGGTCATCCCGGGAAGCAGTCGAACCACCAGGTCGATGATCTTGATACCGATGAACGGGGTCACAATTCCGCCCAGCCCGTAGATTGCGAGGTTGCGGCTCAACAGTTTTGATGCATGGCTCGGGGTATATCGCACTCCGCGTAGCGCCAGCGGAATCAGGCCGACGATCACCAGCGCGTTGAAGATCACCGCCGAGAGGATCGCCGACTCCGCGCTGTGCAACCGCATCACGTTGAGCAGGTCCAGGCCGGGGAAGAGCACCACAAACAGCGCCGGGATGACCGCGAAATACTTGGCGATGTCGTTGGCGATCGAAAACGTGGTGAGCGCACCGCGGGTGATGAGCAATTGCTTGCCGATCTCGACGATCTCGATCAGCTTGGTGGGGTCTGAGTCCAGGTCCACCATGTTGCCGGCTTCTTTGGCCGCACTGGTGCCGGTGTTCATCGCCACCCCGACGTCGGCCTGGGCCAACGCCGGAGCGTCGTTGGTGCCGTCGCCGGTCATCGCAACCAGTCGGCCGCCTTGCTGCTCACTCTTGATCAGTACCAGCTTGTCTTCCGGTGTGGCCTCGGCCAGAAAGTCGTCGACGCCGGCTTCGTCAGCAATCGCCCTGGCGGTCAATGGATTGTCGCCGGTGATCATCACGGTGCGAATGCCCATTCGGCGCATCGCGTCGAACCGGTCGCGCATGCCCTGCTTCACCACGTCTTTGAGGTAAATGACGCCAAGCACCCGCGCGGTGGCGCCGCCTACCTGGCCCACCACCAGCGGGGTTCCGCCGGCAGCCGAGATGCCGTCGACGACCTGCCCGACGTGCGCCGAAACCGTGCCGCCATGACCACGCACCCATTCCGCGACGGAACTGGCCGCACCCTTGCGCAGCTGCCGTCCGTTGGTGTCGACGCCCGACATCCGCGTCACCGCGGTGAATTCCACCCAGTTGGCGTTATCGAGCTCACCGGGCAACCGTGCCCGCAGCCCGTAGGCATCTTTGGCGTAGACGACGATCGAGCGGCCCTCCGGGGTTTCGTCAGCCAGGCTGGCCAACTGAGCGGCGTCGGCAAGTTCCTCGAAGGTCACACCGTCGACCGGGATGAACTCCGAGGCCTCTCGGTTGCCGAGCGTGATCGTTCCGGTCTTGTCCAATAGCAAGGTGTTGACGTCGCCGGCTGCCTCGACCGCGCGCCCGGACATCGCCAGCACGTTGCGCTGCACCAACCGGTCCATCCCGGCGATGCCGATGGCCGACAGCAACGCACCGATCGTGGTGGGGATCAGACACACCAGCAGCGCCACTAAAACGATTCCGGTGATGCCATTTTCGTCGAGGGCAGCGGTATCCGACACTCCGGGGTTATTGGTCTTCGAATAGATCGCCAGCGGCTGCAGGGTGGCCACCGCGAACACGAAGATGATCGTGACGGCGGCGAGCAGGATGTTCAACGCGATCTCACTGGGTGTCTTTTGCCGGTTGGCGCCTTCCACCAGCGCGATCATCCTGTCCACGAAGCTGTGACCGGGCTGTTGAGTGACCTTGACGACGATGCGGTCGGAGAGCACGGTGGTCCCGGCGGTCACCGCGGAGCGATCTCCACCGGACTCACGGATCACCGGCGCCGATTCGCCGGTGATGGCCGACTCGTCCACCGACGCAATGCCTTCCACGACGTCACCATCGCCGGGGATAACCTGGCCGGCTTCGACGACGACGACGTCGCCCTGTTGCAGCAGCACCGCGGGAATCTGCTCTTCGATACCGCCGGCGGCCGGTGACCAGTCGACCAGCCGGCGCGCCTGGGTTCCGGCTCTTGACTTGCGTAACGTGTCGGCCTGCGCCTTGCCGCGCCCTTCGGCCACCGCCTCGGCCAGGTTGGCGAATACCACCGTCAGCCACAACCAGACCACCACCAGCCAGCCGAACCAGCTCGGCTCGCCGATCGCCAGCACCGTTGACCACACGGCGCCGATCTCCACGACGAACATCACGGGGTTGCGCCACAGCGTGCGAGGATCGAGTTTGCGTAGCGCGCCGGGTAGCGACTTCAGCAGCATCTGCGGGTCGAGCAGCCCGCCCGCTGAATTTCTTGTCGGACTGCGCATTTCAGTGCAGCCCTTCGGCAAGGGGGCCAACGGCCAGTGCTGGCAGAAAGGTCAGCGCGACCAGGATGATCGTCACACCGACGACCAGTCCGACGAATTGCGGTTTGTGGGTGGGCAGGGTGCCGATCGACGCCGGCGTGGTGCCCTGACGAGCCAGCGAACCGGCCAGCGCAAGCACCACAATCATCGGCAGGAACCGTCCGATAAGCATCGCCAGACCGAGTGTGGTGTTGTACCAGACGGTGTCGGCAGCGAGTCCGGCGAACGCCGAACCGTTGTTGTTCGCCGCCGAGGTGAACGCATACAGCACTTCCGAAAGGCCGTGCGGTTCGGTGTTCGCCATGCCGGCGCGCTGGCCGGGCAGGGTTAGCGCGATCGCGGTGCCGAGCAGCACGATCAGCGGAGTAATCAGGAAATAGCCTGCTGCAAGCTTGATCTCGCGCGGCGTGATCTTCTTGCCCAAGTATTCCGGAGTTCGCCCGACCATCAGTCCGGCGACGAACACCGTGATCACGGCCAGGATGAGCATTCCGTACAGGCCGGAGCCGACGCCGCCGGGCGCCACCTCACCCAACTGCATGTTGAACAGCGGCACCATCCCACCCAGGCTGGTGTAAGAGTCGTGCGCGGAATCGACCGCGCCAGTCGATGTCAGGGTGGTCGTGCCGGCGTACACCGCGGAGTCGGCGACGCCGAAACGCTGCTCGACACCTTCTGTCGCGGCACCCACTGCGGTGGGGACGGTGCCGTGGTGTTGCAGCTGCAACAGCATCGCCAGGGTGAGGCTGGCCCCGGCGATGATCGCCATGACCGCGGCGATCGCGTAGCCCTGCTTGGTGTTGCCGACCAGGCGGCCGAAGGTGCGTGGCAACGAGAAGCTGATCATCGACAGCAGACAGATTTCGACCCAGTTCGTCCAGGTGGTCGGATTCTCGAAGGGATGCGACGAGTTGGCGTTGTAGAAGCCGCCGCCGTTGGTGCCGAGTGCCTTGATCACCTCTTGACTGGCCACCGGGCCGCCGGTGATGGTCTGCGGCGATCCGGCCAGCGTGGCGACCACCTGGTCGTGCAGATGGAAGTTCTGCACGACGCCGCCCGCGACGAGTACTACCGCGCCAATGATTGCGATCGGCAACAGGATGCGCAGCGTGCCGCGCACCAGATCCACCCAAAAATTGCCGAGTTCAGCGGCGTTCCGTCGAGCAAAGCCGCGAACGAACGCGATGGCGACCGCCATACCGACCGCAGCCGACACAAAGTTCTGAACCGCCAGACCGGACATCTGCACCAGATGCCCCTGCGTTGATTCGCCCGCATAGGCCTGCCAGTTCGTGTTGGTGACGAAACTTACTGCGGTGTTCCACGCCAGCGCCGGAGTCATGGTTGTCGCCGTGTTGAGAAGATGTAGCGGGAGCTTGCCTTGGACGAGTTGGAGGATGAAAAGGAACCCGAGGCTGACAGCCGAGAATGCCAGCAGGCTACGGGCATAGGTCGCCCAGCCTTGTTCGGTGGTCGGGTCGGCGCCGATCACCCGGTAGACGAACCGTTCTGCACGCGAATGGCTCTCGGAGCTGTAGACCCGATACATGTAGTCGCCGAGCGGCAGGTGGACTGCGACCAGCGCCATGATCAGCAGCGCGAGGAACAGCAGGCCGGCCGTTGCGCTATTCACTAGAACTTCTCCGGAAAGGCCAGGGCCGCAACGAGGAAAGCCGCAACGAGCACGGCAAGCACCAGGCCGACAGCGTTGGCGAAGCTCATCGGCCGTCGACCAGCTTCACGACCAGGCCGAGTAGGGCGAACACCGTGGCGCTCAACAGCAGGTAGAGCACAACAGACATGTCGTCTCCGTTCACCCAGCATCAATTCACCCTCGGTGACCAGGGCTGCAATGACGCTAACGCCGCGCCGCATCGAGCGACGGTGTCGTTGACGCTTTCTTTACGGGTGCAACCGTGACGTTTACGGTGCCGCGCGCTAACCGGTCGGCGGCGCGCTCATCGGAAGCCGGATTCGGAAGACTGTTTGACCGTCTGCGGATTCGGCGGTGACAGTTCCATGGTGCGCCTTGACGATCGATGCGACGATCGGCAGTCCCAATCCGTTGCCGGACCCGTTGGACCGCGACGCGTCGCCGCGCACGAACCGCTCGAACAGGTGCGGCAGCAGAGCGGGCTCGATATCGGGCCCGTTGTCGGTGACGGTCAACTCGGCGTAGGGCCCGTCCGCGGCCGAGGGATGGCGTGCAATCGCTGTCGTCACGGTGACTCCGGCTGGTGTGTGCACGTGCGCGTTACTCAGCAGGTTGCTCACCAGTTGGTGCAGACGGTGGCGGTCTCCGCGCACCCATACCGGTTCCTCGGGTAAGTCTTTGACCCAACGGTGGGTCGGCGCCGCCACTGCCGAGTCGTTCACCGCGTTGATGACGACGTCGCCCAGATCGACCTCTTCGGTGTCCAGGTCCTCGCCTTCGCCCAACCGGGACAGCAGTAGCAACTCGTCGACAAGCGATGTCATCCGCAGTGCCTCGGACTCGATACGGGCCAGCGCATACTCAGTGGTCGGCGGCAATGCCGAGCTGTCCTGGCGGGTGAGTTCGGCGTAGCCCTGAATCGCCGCCAACGGGGTGCGCAGTTCGTGGCTGGCGTCGGTGATGAACTGCCGCATCCGGCGGTCGGATTCGACGCGGTGGGCCAATGCGCCATCGACGTTGTCCAGCAGGCGATTCAATGTGTGCCCGACGATGCCGACTTCGTTGTTCGGGTCGGTGTCGTCGGGGCGTACCCGCGTGGTGATGCGGTGCTCATCGCCGATGAGTGGCATGGCCGCGACCTCGGCGGCAGTTGCGGCCACTCGGCGTAGCGGCCGCAGCGCGTAGCCGACCACCCAAATCGTCAGGATCGCTGTGACCAACAGGGCTCCGGCCAAAAGCGCTGTGGCGGTAACCGTTCGGCGTTCGATCGTACGGTTGGCCAGGTTCAGCGATACCCCGACCAGCAGACGGTCCGGGCCGTCGGCGCGGCTGTCGACTCGGTAGGAGCCCAAGCTGCCCAGCTGTTCGGTACGCGGCGGGCCGTCGGCCCAGGTATGTGACTCGATGGCGCGAACTACGTCGGGGGGCGCCGGGTGCGGCTCGTCTTCGGAGAAGACGGCAGAGCCGACCACCGTGCCGTCATGCAGTATCGCGATCAGATTTTCGGGCGTCTGGCCGGTGAAACCCAGCATCGCCGCCTCGATGGGTATGCCGCCGTGCGCTCCCTCTCCGCTGCGGTAGCGGGTGACCGAGTGGCTCAGTGCGTCCAGCGATTCGACAACCTCGGCATCGTTCATCGTCGTGACGTATGCGCGCAGGCTCAACACCGAGACAATGTCGACTGCCACCAAAACCACACAGACAACGGCGGATACGCTCAACACTAACTGCCTGCGCACGGATCGCGTCCGCCACCACGGCCTGACCCGACGTCGGATCATTCCGGCGATCGCAGCATGTATCCGACACCGCGAACGGTGTGGATCATCGGATCTCTGCCGGAGTCGAGCTTCTTCCGCAGGTAAGAGATGTACAAATCGACGATGCTGGTCCGCCCCGCGAAATCATAGTTCCAAACCCGGTCCAGAATTTCGGTGCGGGTCAACGCGCGACGCGGATTGCGCATCAGGAATCGCAGCAGTTCGAACTCGGTCGACGTCAGCGAGATCAGTGTTCCACCGCGGGTGACCTCACGGCTGGCGCCGTCCAAGGTGAGGTCACCGACGCTCAGGACCTCCTCGGCCGGCGGGGCCAGGTGATTGGACCGCCGAAGCAGTCCGCGCAGCCTGGCGACGAGCTCCTCGAGGCTGAACGGTTTGGTCATGTAATCGTCGGCGCCAGCGGTCAAGCCGGTGACCCGGTCCATCACCGAATCACGGGCGGTCAGGAACAGCGTCGGGGTGTAGGCGTCTGATTCACGCACCCGCTGCAGGATCTGTAGTCCGTCCATATCCGGAAGCATGATGTCGAGCACCAACACGTCCGGGCCGACCTTGTCGAACTTGGCGACGGCCTCGCGGCCGTTGTGTGCGACGTCGACAACCCAGCCTTCGTAATGCAGGGCCATCTTGACCAGATTGGTCAGCGCCGGCTCGTCGTCGACCAGCAAAACCCGGATTGGCGATCCGTCGGCCCGGTTGATCCGGGGCAGCTGCCCGAGGATGGCCTGGCGTGGCCGCTGTTCGCGTGCGTAACCGGACATTGCGGTCATGTTCCTACATTCTCCCTGGCACACATGAGGTTGTCACGGAGTTCATAGAGTTCTCAAATGTAGCGGCCACCTGCCCGGCTGGGTGCCTGTAGTGACAGATATGCGTTTTCTATGTATCCCATGAGCCTACTTGATATGGCTTCTATACGAAAAATACCGTGGTGCACAGCCGTTGAGCCACGAGATGACGCACAGCGCAGTGCGCCGTTCTAATCGCCTGAGCGCAAACAGCTTTGACATTGACGCCGCGATTTGAGGCGGCCGCGAGCGGCCATTGCCCGTCGCCGCGGAGTTTGTGCACGGCAAGTGTCGAGCAGTGGCCAGCTTCGGTTTTGGAGAAAGTTAGGAGACATCAATGTCTTTCGCACCATTTGTCAACACGCACCCGGAGGCGCTGGCAGCCGCGGCCGGCCACCTGCATGGCATCGGTTCGGAGATGGCCGCAGGGAATGCAGCGGCGGCCGGCCCGACCGGCGCGGTCGTACCGGCGGCCGCCGACGTGGTGTCGGCGCTGACCGCGGCGCAGTTCGTCGCGCATGCCGGGAACTATCAAGCCATCGGTGCCCAAGCGGCCGCGGTCCACGAAATGTTCGTGACCACGCTGCAGACCAGCGCCGCTTCGTATGCGGCCACCGAGGCCGCCAATGCAGCCCGAATTTGAGCAGGCCAGCTAACGCAACGAAAGGATAGAGGCGATGGATTTTGGCGCATTGCCGCCGGAAATCAACTCCGCGCGCATGTACGCCGGCGCGGGCCCGGGGCCGCTGCTGGCCGCGTCGGCCGCCTGGGACGGGCTGGCCGCCGACCTGCATTCCGCGGCCGCCGCCTATCAATCGGTGGTCACGGGGTTGACCGCCGGGCCGTGGCAGGGGCCCGCGTCGGTGTCGATGGCGGCCGCGGCCGCACCGTATGTGACCTGGATGAGTGCAACCGCCACGCAGGCTGAACAGACCGCTACTCAGGCCAAAGCGGCGGCAAGCGCCTACGAGGCGGCGTTTGCGATGACGGTGCCGCCTCCGGTGATCGCCGCCAACCGCACTCAGCTAATGACCCTGATCGCCACCAACCTTTTGGGCCAGAACACCCCGGCGATCATGGCCACCGAGGCTCACTACGGCGAGATGTGGGCCCAGGATGCAGCGGCAATGTACGGCTATGCGGGCAGCGCGGGAGCTGCCTCGACGTTGACACCGTTCACCCCGCCGCCGCAGAACACCAACCCGAGCGCGCTGGCCGGCCAAACCGCCGCCGTCGCGCATACCGCCGGCACATCTGCCGGCACCCATGCACAAACCATGGCGTCGTCGCTGTCGAATGTGCCCCAAACTCTGCAGGGGCTCGCCCAGCCGGTGCAGTCAACGTCGTCCACGGCGGGAATGTCGCAGATGGCGCTGGGCACCGGGACGTCCGCCGCGACATCGGCGGCCACCACGCCGGCCAGCATGCTCACGGGAATGACCGGTGCGTCGGGCAAAGGGGCCCTCAAGGGCGCCGGCAAGGGTGCCGGCCTGGGCGCGACGGCGGCTGCCCTTCCTGCCGCTCTGCCGGCCGAAGGCGGTGCGGGCGGCATTGGCCTGGCTCTGGACACGGCCGGCTTTGCGGAGGACGGGGTTGGTCTGGTCGCCTTGGACGGCGGCGGCTTAGGTGTCGATTTCGGCGGCCTGGGTCTCGACTTCCTGGGCGCGGACACGCTGACCGAGGGTGGGGGCTTCGGACCGTTGGGGAGCTTCGGAGGTCTAGGAAGTTTAGGACCACTGCACGGCCTTGGTGGCTTAGGCGGTGGCTTGGGCGGTGCCGGAGCGTCAGCGGGCGTCGGGCAGGCGGCCTCGCTGAGTGGGATGTCGGTGCCGCAGAACTGGTTCGGGTCCGCCCCGTTAGGAGCGATCCACCCGGCCAGTGCCATGCCGTTGCCGGCCACCAATCTCGGTGCCGCCCCGGCGGTAGCGCCGGGCGGGACTGCCGTTCCCAAGCTGGTGATGCCGGGGGTGTCCGGGCGTGAGGTCGACGGTGCTGTCCGGGCCATCGGGTTTCGGTCCAGCGTGGTCCCGCACTCGCCGATGGCGGGGTAGCCGGAAAAGGTTGTGGCCCGCACACCGAGGGGGGTGTGCGGGCCACGTTTGTGTGGTGGGTTAGGCCCAGCTGGAGCCGACGGCCGAGTCGGTGGAGGCCATGTTGTTGCCGGCCGTTTGGACTTTTTGGCCGTGGGCGTTGGCCTGTTCGTAGATGACCTGGAAGTTGCGGCCCAGTTGGGTGATGAACTCCTGGCAGGCCACCGAGCCCGCGCCGCCCCAAAAGTCGCCGGCGGCAAGCACATCGCGGACGATGGCCTGGTGTTCGGCTTCTAGGGAGGCGGCCTGGGCGCGGATCAGCGCGCCGTGGGCATCGACGTCACCGAATTGGTAGTTGATGGTCATGGCGGGTTCTCCTAGCTGCTCAGGATCTGCTGGGACGCTTGTTCTTGGGATTCGTAGTTGTTGGCGTCGCGGATCAGCCCGTCGCGCACGCCGTGGAGCATGTTGACGATGTTGCGAAATGCGGTGTTCATCTGGCCCATGGTGTCGTGAGAGGTCAGCTGGGCGGTTCCGCTCCAGCCGGCTCCGGCGATGTTTTGGCTCGACGCCCACATTTTGCGGGCCTCGTCTTCGACGGTTTGGGCGTGCACATCAAAACGGCCGGCCATGTCGCGCATGGCGTGCGGGTCGGTCATAAACCGGGTAGTCATAACGGTCTCCTTCAGGTGAAGTCAGTTTCGGTGCGAGGGTGCTGGCCCGTGCTATTTCTCAGGGTACGACCTGGGGTTGAACGGGCGGCTTCAAACGCGTGACATGTTGTTTTCCGTTTCCCCCTTATCCCGCCACCACCGGCCGGCCCATCACCGTCGGCTTGAACCCATACCGCGGCGCACCAAAGCCATAACCACGGTTGCCCATGCCGGCCCCGGTCATCCCAGGGGGCACGGCCGCCACCGAGTTGGTTTCGGGGGCGGCAGCCCAGCCGGTGCCCTGCACTGTCGGAGCGGCGGCACCGGTCGGCGTGGCCGCAGCCCACGTCGGGGGAACCGACAGCGATCCGACGGTCGTAGCCTGCCCCACACCCGCGGATACCGCCGAGCTGGCCGCGCCTGCGCCACTGATCCCGCTGCCGACGCCGCCACCGAGCGCGCCCAGGTTCCCCAGCGCGCCACCAGGAGCCAGGAGTGACCCCAGGCCGCTGCCCACTGCGCCACCTCCCGCGGCGTTGAAACCCGGGCCGGCGAAGTAACCAACCATGCTGGGAATCAACGTCGAAGGGATATACATCACGGCCGTTGCGCCTCCGGACGAGATCCCGTTCAAGATCACGTTCAGCGCGTCCGACGACGAGAGCGCACTCGGGGCCGCGCTGAGCAGTCCCGACGCCGCGGACGTCGACTGCAGTGGCGAGGACATCGATTGCAACGCGTTGGGCAGCGTGCTCATCAGTTGACTGATTTGGGTGTGCGTGCCTGCCGCGCTGGCGGTCGCTTGAGTCACTGCGGCGGCCTGGTTGCCGACACCGGCCGGATTCGTGTTGTTGGTCGGTGGGTTGAACGGCGTCAATTGGGCGGCCACCGCCGAAGTGGCCGCGTAGCCGTACATCGCTGCGGCATCTTGGGCCCACATTTCGCCGTAGTGAGCTTCGGTGGCCGCAATGGCGGGGGTGTTTTGCCCCAGGAAGTTGGTGGCCACCAGCGTGGCCAACTGCGTCCGGTTGGCTGCGACGACCGGTGGCGGCACCGTCATCGCAAACGCCGCCTCGTAGGCGGCCGCGGCCGCCTGGGCTTGGCCGGCGGCCTTTTGAGCTTGGGCGGCACTGTGACTCATCCATGCCACGTACGGCGTGGCCGCAGTCGCCATCGACGCCGAGGCCGGGCCAATCCACTCTTGGCTGGCCAGTCCCGAGATCACCGACTCATAGGAGGCTGCCGTGGTGCTCAACTCGGCGGCCAAAGCGTTCCAGGCCGAGGCGGCAGCCATCATTGGCCCCGGGCCGGGGCCGGCGTAGATCCGCGCGGAGTTGACCTCCGGCGGGAGCGCTCCGAAATCGAACACGGGAGTGCCTCCTACCCGGCCGCGATCGCGTTGGCGGCCTCGGTCGCCGCATACGACCCGGCACTGGTGCCCAGCGTGTTGACGAACATTTCGTGGATCGCCGCGGCCTGAGCGCTGACCGTTTGATACAGCGTGGCGTGCGCGGCGAACTGGGTGGCCGTCAACGCCGAAACCTCATCGGCGGCAGCGGGGATCACACCAGTGGTCGGAGCTGCCACGGCCGCGTTTTGGGCAGCCATCGCCGCGCCGATCCCCTGCAAGTTGCCGGCTGCGGCCATCAACGCCTCGGGCTGCGTGGTCACGAAAGACATGACTTCTCCTTAAGGGAAGCGAGCCGCCCCGCACAGCGGGTGCGGCCACTACGGTGCTGTCGCACTACCGATTTCACGGCTCCACAGTTGCCCAAAAACAAGCCTGAGTGGTAGCTGGTTAACTGCTTCGTAACCGCTGAGCCGCAACTCTTAACACCGTGACGTCGCAGGACACATCGTTGTCATCTGACGCCCTCCCGCGGTGGGATCGGCGTGGGGCAGGACCGCCGAGCCGGCGAGCCCGGCTTCGCGCTACATTCGCCGCCGGGCCCCCATAGCCCAATTGGCAGAGGCAGCGGACTTAAAATCCGTCCAGTGTCGGTTCGAGTCCGACTGGGGGCACCGCCGTCGAGACCCCGAGAGGGTGTAACGCCGATTTAACAGTTCGGCAAGGCACCCTAAAGGATCGGTAACACTCCTGTAACGGCTGCTCGGCAGACTTCGACCTATGAAACGCACAGTCCTGCTGCTGGCCAGCGCCGCCGCCCTCGTCGGGCTCGCCGCGCCTGCATACGCCGATGAGTCCGGTGGCGGTGGCGATGCGAGCTTCCTCGCGGCGCTCAACCAACACGGAATCTCCCACCGCGGCAACGGCCAGGCCATTGCCGCTGGCAGGGCGGTCTGCGAGCTGATGGACGGCGGCTTGACGCCGATGGACACCGTCAACGCGGTGCGTACCACCAACCCCGGCTTCACCCCCCAACACGCTGCAATCTTTGCGGTGGATGCGGCGAGCGCCTACTGCCCCGAACACCTCTGATCGGCGCTACTGAAGCGCTGGTTTCCTGACTAACCCGCTGCCCACTAGGCAATATTGCCTAGTGGGCAAAAATTGCTCTAGGCTAATCCGGTGAGCCAGTCGTCAGGGCTGCGGGACCGCAAAAAGCTCGATACCCGCAAAGCGCTGAGCGACGCTGCGCTGAGCTTGGTTTTCGAGCGCGGCTTGGACAATGTCACCCGCGAAGACATTGCCGCCAGGGCCGGCGTGTCGGTACGCACCTTCGGCAATTACTTCGCCGGAAAGTACGACGTGCTGGCGTATCGACAGGTCGAGCGGGTGCGGCGAAGTTTGGTCGCGTTACGGGGCCGGCCCGCCGGCGAGCCGATCTGGACAGCGATCAGCGCGGCGGTGAGCGAACCCCTGGAGGCCGACGGCGCCGACGATTTTCTGCCGAGCACCGCACACCTGACCGAGTTGCGCAAGCTGTTATTGGCGCCCGAGGCCCGGATGGCGATCTCCAACGAGGTCTTCGCCGACTGGGTTGAGGTGATCGCCGAGCGTACCGGCACCGACCCGCTGCGAGACATGTACCCGCGCTTGGTTGCCGGCGTAGTCCGAGCCGTCGTCGAAGCCGCACTCGATACCTATGTCCATGCGGATCCACCGGTGAATATCGTCACCCTGCTGCACAACGGGTTTTCCAGCGTTGTTGCCGGGTTCCCAATGTCGACTGCCCGGTGACCGTGGCGAGATGAACTGAAAGGCTCTGCCGTGCAGAAAAACCCGGCCGACGTAGTGATATCGGGCGCCGGACCGACCGGCCTCATGGTGGCATGCGAGTTGGCACTCGCCGGCGTGCGACCGGTCGTCCTTGACGCTCTTCCGGAGCCCAGTGCTGAGCCAAAAGCCAACGGCCTTGTCGGCCAGGTGATTCGAATACTCGACATGCGCGGCCTCTACACGATGGTCCCCGGAACGCCAGATGCTCCGGAGCCGATTCCCGGCTACATGTTCAGCGGCATGCCGGTTTCTTTCGCCGAGGTAGCCGACAACCCGATGTATGCGCTGGGGATTCAGCAGCCGCGGCTGGTCCGGCTGCTCGAACAGCACGCTCGGGACCTCGGGGTCGATATCCGGTGGGGCCACGAGCTGGTCGACTTAGCCCAGCAGGAAGACAGGGTCGATCTCGATATCGCCGCGCCGCAGGGCTCTTACGAACTTGCGACGAGATTCCTGGTGGGTGCCGACGGCGGCCGCAGCTTGGTGCGCAAGAACGTGGGTATCGAGTTTCCCGGCAGCACCGCCCCGGTGGTAGGCCGCCTGGCCCACGTGTCGATACCCGACGAATTCCGCACCGTCCATGGCGGTCTCGACATCCCGGGTATCGGCCCAATTACCCTGCCGCACAACCGGATGGACGGCGGGATATTCATCTTCGCCGAATTCGAGCCGGGCCGCCCACTGATCGGCACCATGGAATCCGAAGCCGATCCGGTAGCCGTCGAGACGCCGATGACGGTGCAGGAAATGCGTGCGAGCCTGCGCCGGGTGCTCGGAGTCGACCTACCGATCGCACCGCCGCTAGGACCGGGTCCGCACGCCTTGCGCCGGATCGACGGTCAAAACACCAGGCAGGCCGAGCGTTATCGTGACGGCAATGTCTTTCTTGTCGGTGACGCTGCGCACGTGCACTCCGCGATGGGCGGCCCCGGCCTCAACCTTGGTCTGCAGGACGCGGTTAATCTGGGATGGAAACTTGCGGCTGCGGTGAATGGTTGGGCGCCACAGGGATTGCTCGACACCTACCATTCCGAACGCTACCCGGTGGGCCAGCGGGTCATGATGCAGTCGATGTCGCAAACTGCCCTGATGGCGCCCGGCCCCGAGGTTGGTGCGCTGCGCACGCTATTCGCCGAATTGTTGGCCAAGCCGGACACCGCTGCGCATATCGCACACCTGCTGGCCGGCTCGGATGTGCGTTACGACGTCGGCGACGGCCACGCGCTGTCGGGACGATTGATTCCCGACCTGAGATTGGCGAACGGGCAACGGGTCGCTGAATTCATGCGTTCCGGACGCCCGGTGCTGCTCGACCTCGCCGGCGGCGCAGTCGCGGAATCGGGCGTGCGCTGCCCCGACCCAGTCCACGTCGTCGTCGCGGAGGGACCGGAGTCACCTGCTGCAATGCTGATTCGCCCCGACGGCTACGTGGCCTGGGCGAGCGACAACTGCGGAAATGACGACATCGATCGGTTAAGCGGCGCGTTGAGCCGGTGGTTCGTGCCCGCCGCGGGCGATCCCGGGCGCGTCGACATCGGGAGTATGTGATGTTGACCGCTCTTGCGGCATAAAGATTAAGAGAATCTTAGTCGCGGACAACCAAGCGTCATAACCAGACCGCCGTTAGCTTCTCGGGTAAAACAGCCTGGCCAAAGCCGCCGCCGCGTTCGCTCTATTCGACCTTCGCAATAAGCCGCGAATTATTGTCTAAGCAGAGTCTGAGTTAACGGCGTGACACATGCGACAGTGCGTCGAAACGCACACTTTTGCGGCCGAATTCGGCCACTAGACTCGCTCGGAAGCAGCGCCGGAAGGCGCGAATCCAGATGACATCGGGGCCGCAAACCCAAAACGGCCGGCCGGGCCACCCAGGTGTCACCGTCCGAGACACGTCGGGCGAACAAGCAAAGGCAGGTGCCACCGTGGGCGATCTCAGCTATGCCAACGACCAGGATGCGGTCAGCGGCAAGTCGTCGATGGACGTCGGCACTGCACTGAGTTTCGCGAAGGTCGGCGAAATCCGCGTACCGCGCGGCCCGATCAGCGGTATCGCCGTCAGCCGGGAGGGCCGGCTGATGGTGACGAATTACGGCGCCGACAGCGTCTCGTCGATCGACGCGGGTTCCGGTGCTGCGGTGCGGTCCCTGACCGGACTCAATGAACCGTTCGCCATAGCCATCGCCGGCCGGCGAGCCTACATCAGCACGGTAACGGCGGCATATGACGCGATTGTTGCCGTCGACATCGACACCAACCGAGTCGTCGGAGTCCACCCTGTCGCGTGTAGCGTCCGCGACCTCGCGGTGAGCGCAAACGGGGAGCGCGTTTATGCCGGACGAACGGCAGCCGGCGGCGCCGACCTGGCAGTGCTGGACACCAGGACCGGTAGCGTCGATGAGATCGGCATCGCGGCTGCCGCGGGCACCAGCACCGAATGCGTCCGGGTCAGCCCGGACGGACGCCGGGTGTACGTCGCGACCAACGGAGCGTCGAGCGGAAAACTCGCTGTCATCGATACTTACGAGAAGCGTGTCGTCGACACCGTGGAGATCGGCTCGCCGATCCGCGATGTCGCGCCCAGTTGGGACGGGTCGAGGGTCTATGTCGCCAGTTGCGGTCCTGACTTCGGCGCGGTTCTCGACGTCGTCGACACCCGCACCAACATGATCGCCGCCACCAGCAAGATCGCCGAGATCAACGGTCTGCTCGTGCAGCTGGCGCTCAGCCGCGACGGTGAACGCGCCTACCTCGTCGACGACGAGCGCGTGACTGTCGTGAGCACGCATACCCACGACATCGTCGGCAGCATCACCGTGGCCGGCGCGCCGTCATGCGCGGTGGAAAGCCCGGACGGTCACCACCTTTACGTCGCCGACTACGCCGGGACGGTCACGGTGTTCACGATCGCCTCGACCGCCGCCGCCCTACTCATGTCGGCGGACGACGAGCCCACCGCTCCGCACGCGTGGGCTTTGCCCGAGCTGCTGCAGCTCGAGCCGGCAATGAGCTGACGGGGCACGCTGAACACAGCGCGACATCGCGCCGAGAACCATAAGCTGTACCTCGATGTACAGCACCATGCAGAACTACCCGTTGACAATCACCGCCATCCTTCGGCACGCCACCGGCGTTCACGGCGCACGCACCGTGACGACTGCGACCGGCGACGGTTACCGGCAGTGCAGCTACGCAGAGTTGGGCGCCCAGGTGGCGCAGTTGGCCAACGCGTTACGCCGCCTCGGTGTCACCGGCGATCAGCGGGTGGCCACCTTCATGTGGAACAACGCCGAGCATGTGGCGGCCTACCTGGCCATACCGGCGATGGGTGCCGTGCTACACACGCTCAATATCCGGCTGTTCGCCGAACAGATCATCTATGTCGCCAACGAAGCCGAAGATCAGGTCGTCTTGGTGGACCTGTCACTCGCCAAACTGCTGGCGCCGGTGCTGGACCGCCTGGACACCGTGCACACCGTGATTGGCGTCGGAGAAGGCGACACGGCGTTGCTGGAGGAGTCGGGCAAGACGGTGTTGCGCTATGCCGAGTTGCTGGACGGCGAGTCGAGCGAGTTCGATTGGCCGGACATCGACGAGAACGCCGCGGCCGCGATGTGCTACACCAGCGGCACCACCGGCAACCCGAAAGGTGTTGTCTACAGCCATCGTTCGAGCTTTTTGCACACGATGGCCGCCTGCACCACCAACGGGATCGGAATCGGTTCCAGCGATCGGGTGCTGCCGATCGTGCCGATGTTTCACGCCAACGCATGGGGATTGCCGTATGCGGCGCTGATGGCCGGCGCTGACTTAGTGCTGCCCGACCGCCACATGGACGCCACATCGCTGGTCGACATGGTCGAGAAGCTGCGGCCCACCGTAGCGGGCGCGGTCCCGACCATCTGGAACGACGTCATGCACTTCCTGGAGAAGGCACCGGACCACGACGTGTCGTCGTTGCGGCTGGTGGCCTGCGGCGGTTCGGCGGTGCCGGTGTCGTTGATGCGCACCTTCGAAGACCGCCACGGCGTGCAGATCCGCCAGCTGTGGGGCATGACGGAAACGTCGCCGCTGGCCACCATGGCGTGGCCGCCACCGGGTACCCCCGACGACCAGCATTGGCCGCTGCGGGGCACCCAGGGTCAACCGGTGTGCGGTGTGGAAGCCCGCATCGTCGACGACGACGACAACGTGCTCCCTAACGACGGCGAAGCGGTCGGTGAACTGGAAGTCCGCGGACCGTGGATCACCGGTTCCTACTACCGCGGCGCCGACGACTCCAAGTTCGAATCCGGGTGGCTGCGCACCGGCGATGTGGGCCGCGTCGACGAACGTGGGTTCATCACGCTGACCGACCGCACGAAGGACGTGATCAAATCCGGCGGGGAATGGATCTCTTCGGTGGAACTGGAGAATGCGCTGATCGCGCATCCCGACGTGGTCGAGGCCGCTGTCGTCGGTGTTCCCGACGAGCGCTGGCAGGAACGGCCGCTTGCTGTCATCGTTCGCAAAGAAAGCGCCTCGGTGGACGCCGGTGAGTTACGGAAGTTTCTGTCCGACAAGGTGGTTCGATGGTGGCTGCCCGAACGATGGACGTTCGTCGACGAGATTCCGCGCACCAGCGTTGGCAAGTACGACAAGAAGACGATCCGGTCCCGGCACGCAGAGGACGCCTACGAGGTCACCGAGGTACACGATTAGTGGCATCCGCCAGAATGGAGTGAGATGAGCCTGCGGGTCGTCCAATGGGCAACCGGGTCGGTAGGGGTGGCCGCCATCAAGGGTGTGCTCGAGCATCCCGAACTCGACCTCGCCGGCTGCTGGGTCCACTCGGAAGCCAAGAGCGGCAAGGACGTCGGCGAGATCATCGGTACGCCGCCGCTGGGCGTGACCGCGACCGACAGCATCGACGACATTCTCGCGCTGGACGCCGACGCGGTGATCTACGCGCCGCTGATGGGCAACGTGGAGGAAGTCGCTGCGCTGCTGCACTCAGGCAAGAACGTCGTCACTCCGGTTGGCTGGGTCTACCCCAGTGAACGAGCGGCCGCCCCGCTGGAAGTGGCCGCGCAAGCCGGCAATGCGACACTGCACGGCGTCGGCATCGCGCCCGGTGCCGTCAGCGAGTTGTTCCCGCTGCTGCTCTCGGTGATGTCCACCGGTGTCACTTTCGTTCGCTGCGAAGAGTTTTCCGACCTTCGAACCTACGGCGCGCCTGACGTGCTGCGCTACGTGATGGGTTTCGGCGGTACACCGGACAACGCATTGACCGGGCCGATGCAAAAGATGCTCAACAGCGGCTTCATCCAGTCGGCGCGGTTGTGTGTCGACAGGTTGGGCTTCGCCGCCGACCCAGAGATCCGCGCATCGCAGGAGGTGGCCGTCGCGACCGCGCCGATCGACTCGCCGATCGGGGTGATCGAGCCCGGTCAGGTCGCCGGACGCCGCTTCCACTGGGAGGCGATGGTCGGCGACACCGTGGTGGTCCGGATCACGGTGAACTGGCTGATGGGCGAGGAAAACCTTGACCCCCCATGGTCTTTCGGACCCGCGCGGGAACGCTACGAGATGGAGGTCCGCGGCAACCCCGATACCTTCGTCACCATCAAGGGCTGGCAGCCGGAGAGCGTCGAGGCCGGACTGAAAAGTAACCCCGGTGTGGTCGCGACCGCTGCACACTGCGTCAACGCCGTTCCCGCGACATGTGCTGCGCCAGCCGGTATTCAGAGCTTCTTCGACCTGCCGCTGATTACCGGCCGGGCCGCCCCCGGACTGAGCCGCTGATGGCAACGCCGAAGGTCGTCGAGCAGTCACGGACAATACCGGTGGCCGTTGACGACGCGTTCGCCGGCACGTTGCCGCTTCCGCTGCCGGTGCTGTTTCGTCGCTGGTATGGCCCTATCCCGCCGATCAAGCAAGTCCGCGATCAGACCGGCGACTGGGCCGCTGCCGGTCAGACTCGCGTCGTGTTGCTGACTGGCGGCGGCAGCATGCGCGAGCAACTGACCAGTGTCGACCCGCCACGGTCGTTCGGTTACACGCTGACCGACATCACCGGCCCGATGGCGCCCCTGGTCAGCAACGTGGACGGCGAATGGCTCTTCGCGCCCGCGGGTACCGGATCGACCGTCACCTGGCGTTGGATCATCCACCCGCGGTCGGTGCTGACCGCTGGACTGCTGCCGGTGTTCGGCCTGCTGTGGAAGGGCTACGCGCGACAGGCGCTCGAGGAGCTCTCGGCGCAGTTGACGGGTAGTCGCTAACCTCGGGCCCATGTGTCGACTCTTTGGGCTGCACGCCGGAACCAACGTTGTCACTGCCACGTTTTGGCTGCTGGACGCGCCGGATAACCTGGCCGCGCAGAGTCGGCGCAACCCGGACGGCACCGGCTTGGGTGTGTTCGATGGGCAGGGACAGCCGGAGTTGCGTAAGCAGCCGATCGCGGCGTGGCAGGACACCGATTTCGCCGCCGAAGCAAAAGACATGACCGGCACCACCTTCGTTGCGCATGTGCGCTATGCGACCTCCGGGTCACACGACGTGGTCAACACCCACCCGTTTCTGCAGGATGACCGGATCTTTGCGCACAACGGTGTGTTGGAGGGGTTGGATGTGCTCGACGAGCGGCTGACCGAGCTCGGCGTCGCTGACCTGGTGCTGGGGCAGACCGACTCCGAGCGAGTGTTCGCGTTGATCACCGTCTCGATCCGCGCAACCCGCGGTGATGTGTCGGCGGGTGTGGTCGACGCGATGCGTTGGCTGGCGGCAAACGTGCCGATCTACGCGGTCAACGTGTTACTGAGCACCGCCACCGACGTGTGGGCGCTGCGCTATCCGGAGTCGCATGAGTTGTACATGTTGGACCGCCGCGACGGAGCACCCGCACATGGACTTCACCTGCGCACCAATCGGATTCGGGCGGACTCCGAGCAGCTGTGCGGCAGGCCGGCGGTCGTGTTCGCCAGCGAGCCGATGGACGAGGACCCGCGGTGGCAGTTGATCAGTCCCGGGGAGCTGATCCACGTCGACGCCGAACTGCAGATAAGTCGGGAGGTGGTGCTTCCCGACCCGCCGCAGCACCAACTGCGCCGCGAGGATCTGAGCCCGGTGGTTCAGGCAGCCCAGCACACCTCGGCGTAAGTCGGCCTGGCACACTGCATGACCGTGACAGCCAAACGAGCGTTGGTGCTCGCCGGTGGGGGAGTCGTGGGAATTGCCTGGGAGACAGGGATTCTGCGAGGTATCGCCGACGAGTCGCCGGATCTGGCGCAGACACTGCTGGATTCCGATGTGTTAGTGGGAACCTCGGCCGGTTCAGCGGTCGCGGCACAGATCAGCAGCGGGCTCTCCCTCGACGAGCTGTTTGCGCGGCAGGTGCACGAGAGCTCTGCGGAGATCGACCCCGGCGTCGAGATCGATGACATCGCCGACCTTTTTCTGACCGCGATGGCCGACCCGGGAACAACGGTCGCGCAGAAGCGGCAACGCATCGGGGCGGTCGCGTTGGCGACTGAAACCGTTGCCGAACCGGTGCGCCGCGAGGTGATCGCTCACCGGCTGCCGTCACACGACTGGCCCGGCCGCCCCTTGCGGATCACCGCCATCGACGTCGCGACCGGCGAACTCGTCCTGCTCCATCGAGACTGCGGCGTCGAACTGGTTGACGCGGTGGCGGCCAGTTGCGCGGTGCCGGGAGCCTGGCCGCCGGTGACGATCGCCGACCGCCGCTACATGGACGGCGGGATCGGCAGCACGATCAACCTGGATGTGGCCGACGACTGCGCAGCGGCGGTGGTACTGGTACCCGCCGGTGCGTCGGCGCCGTCGTCGTTCGGCCCGGGACCGGCCGCCGAGATCGCGGCGTTCAGCGGTGCGGCGCTAGGTGTGTTCGCCGACGACGAGTCGCTGGCGGCGTTCGGCTCCAACCCGCTGGATCCACGCTGCCGGACCGCGTCGGCGCGGGCCGGTCGTGCGCAGGGCCGCCGCGAGGCTGCTTGCGTCGCGGCGTTTCTCGACGGACTCGGCTGATCACCGACTCAGCATTCCATCGGATGTGGCGGGGACTCGCCTGAATCCAGCGTGCGGGCGGCCAGCATGCGGCCGATGTCGATCACCTCGGCCGCACGATGGAATTCGAGACTGCGGCAGACCGAACGCGGCACCTCGATCAGCAGGTCTGGTGGATAAGCCGCCAGGACATGACGGGCCAGCGCAGCCTGTGCGATGTCGATGGTGCGGTTCATCACCTCGAACCGGCCGCCGAGTTTAGGCGCCTCGGGCAGCTCGTCGTCGTCGCCGAAAGACGGCTCGACAGCCTCGGTTTCGTCCTCGGCTTCGGGATTGGACCCGCCGAACCGGCTGAGCACCGCCCGCGCTGCCGGAAATTCGAGCAGCGCAGACGTGCTGTGCACCATGCGGTTCAGCCAGTCGGCCGCCGAACGCGATTCGGCCTCGCGCTCGCCCTCGGTCTCGCTGCCGCTCACACTGACCGCGATCGTCAGATCGGCATTGACCGCGGCGATCGGCGCCATCGGCAGCGGGTCGAGGATTCCACCGTCGGCAAGCAGGCGTCCGTCCACCACGTGTGGTGCAATCACGCCGGGGATTGCGATCGACGCCCGGATGGCTTCGTCGACCGGGCCGCGCTGAAGCCACACCGACTTCCCGGCGATCAGATCGGTGGTGACCGCGGTGTACGGGATCGGCAATTCCTCGATGACGACCGCACCGAGGATGTCCCGCACCGCGGCGAGGATCTTCTCGGCCCGCAGCACTCCCGCAGCGGTGATAGACGGGTCGAGCAACCGCAACACCGCACGCTGGGTCAGCGCCCTGGCCCAGTCGGAGAAGTCGTCGAGCCGCCCGGCCGCCTGCAAGCCGCCGACCAGCGCGCCCATCGAGGAACCGGCAACGCCGACGATCTCATAACCGCGCTCGCGCAGCTCGTCGATCACCCCGATATGGGCGTAGCCGCGCGCGCCGCCGCTACCCAGAGCCAGCGCCACCCGGGTCGGCGGCGAGCCGCTCGCCCGGTGAACGTCGGCAGCCCCGAAACCCGGGGCGCGCAGTGCATCGGTGTGCGCCATTCCCTCATTGTCCTGCCGCCCGCGGCCCTTTTATTACAGCGTGATCCGAATCAACCACACTCGTCGTTGGCGGCCGCGCGTACCGCGACGATCACCGCGGCTTGCTGGGCCGGGCGCAGTTGCGCCCATGCCGTGTCCCAGGTGCCCGACCCGCTGGCTCCGGGCGCCTGAACGGCGGCGAGATACGGCTCGATCAGGGTCTGCCGATCGCCCGGCCGGTCCTGCATCCAGGTCTTTGCGGCATGGCAGGCCTGGAAATACTCTTCTTCGCTGGATGCCGCCGGGACGTTGACGGCGGTGGTCACTCCGGCGGGTGACACCGCGATCGTCCCGGCCGGCAACGACGCCGCGCTGCCGGGCGCACCGGACGGCGCCGGGGCTTTGGTGCCGTGGTGTGCCGAGCAACCGGCAGCCGCTGTGACGACGACAGCGCCCCACGCCAGGAGGCGATACGGGCACCGATGCACGCCGCCAATCTATGCAAGACTCTGTGCCGTGATGGAGCGAATCGCGTTTCGGGAGTGTTGTCGGGGCTGACCGCCCCTGGCCCCTGTCCGCCCATCCATTCTGGAGTGTTTTTCCATGCTTTCCTCCGTTGCTGACCCTGTGTTGGCGCGACCGGCCGGCACCGGAGCCACCCGGCTTCGGCTGCCCGATCTGCTGCACGCCACCGACCGCACCGCCGACGATGTGCTCAGCGGCCGCTACGACCACGTGCTCCCGCCGGGCGGCGTACCCGTCGATGGCCGCTGGTTTGCCCGCCTGCACGGCGACGACGACATCGACATCTGGCTGATCAGCTGGGTCCCCGGCCATGCCACCGAGCTGCACGACCACGGCGGGTCGCTGGGCGCGTTGACGCTGCTGTCCGGCTCCCTGGACGAATTCCGCTGGGACGGCGAACAGTTGCGCCGCCGGCGGCTCGACGCCGGAGATCAGGCCGGCTTCCCGCTGGGTTGGGTGCATGACGTGGTCTGGGCGCCGAACGACATCGCGGCGGAGCCGACGCTGAGCGTGCATGCGTATTCCCCGCCGCTGACCGTGATGTCGTACTACCAGGTCACCGGCCGCAATACGTTGCGTCGCGAGCGCACCGAGCTGACCGACCAGCCGGAGGCTTCATGAGCCGCGTCGACCGCGTGCTGGACGCGGCTCGCGCCAGGCTGCGCCGGCTGACTGCCGATGAGTTGCCGGGCGCGCTGCGCCGGGGCGCCGTGCTGGTCGACATCCGGCCGCAGGCCCAGCGCGCGCACGAGGGCGACGTGCCGGGGGCGTTGGTGATCGAACGCAACGTGCTGGAGTGGCGGTGTGACCCCACCAGCGACGCCCGGCTGCCGCACGCCGTCGGCGACGACGTCGAGTGGGTGATTCTCTGCTCGGAGGGCTACACCTCCAGCCTGGCCGCGGCCGCGCTGCAAGACTTGGGTCTGCACCGCGCCACCGACGTCGTCGGCGGCTATCACGCGCTGGCCGCCGCAGGTGTGCTCGTCAGCGGTGGGTGAAGTTCGGCGGCCGCTTCTCGATGAACGCGGTCATCCCCTCGGATTGGTCGTCCGTTGCGAAAGCCGAATGGAATAGCCGACGTTCGTAGAGCAGCCCCTCGGCCAGGGTGGATTCGAAGGACCGGTTGACGGCCTCCTTGGCCATCCGCGCCGCCGACAGCGACATCCCTGCAATGGTGGTGGCGACGGCCTTGGCCTCGGTGAGCAGGTCGTCGGCGGGCACCACCCGCGACACCAGTCCGCTGCGTTCGGCCTCGGCGGCATCGATGGTGCGGCCGGTCAGGATCAGGTCCATCGCCTTGGCCTTCCCGACCGCCCGGGTCAACCGCTGCGAACCGCCCATGCCCGGCAGCACGCCGAGTTTGATCTCCGGCTGACCGAATTTCGCTGTGTCGGCGGCGATCAGCAGATCGCACATCATCGCCAGTTCGCATCCTCCCCCTAGCGCATGGCCGGCCACCGCGGCGATCGTCGGCGTGCGCACCGCCGCGAGCCTGCCCCAGGCAGCGAAGAAGTCGGCGCTGAAGACATCGGCGAAAGACAGCTCCGACATCTCCTTGATGTCGGCGCCGGCGGCGAACGCCTTGGCCGAACCGGTGATGATGATCGCCCCGATCCCCGGATCGCTATCCAATTCGGCTGCGGCAGCGGTGAGTTCGTTCATCACCTGGCTGTTGAGTGCGTTGAGCGCCTGCGGCCGGTTCAACGTGATCGTGCCGACGCGCCCGTCTCGCTCGACCAGGATGGTTTCGTAAGTCATCAGCGCCGCTCCTCCTCGAAAGTCAGATCAGGTTCTGCGGGTTGGAAATACGCTTCGACGTCGGTCGCGCTGACCTCGGGCAGCGACGACGGATTCCACTGCGGGTTTCGGTCCTTGTCGACCAGTTGGGCGCGGATGCCCTCCACCAAGTCGTGTGAGCGCAGCGAACCGCAGGACACCCGATATTCCTGCGTCAGAACGTCTTCCAAGGCGTCCAGCTTCGCGGCACGACGCACCGACTCCAACGTCACCGATAGCGCGACGGGGGAGCGGGTGGCGATCACGTTGGCGGCATCGTTAGCCGGCCCGGCGTCATGACCGCGCAGCGCGGCGACGATATCGGCGACGGTGTCACCGCCGTAGCATTCGTCGATCCATTCCCGTTGTGCGGCAAGGTCACTCGGTGGCGGCGCGACGGCATGCTCGGCGACCGCACGTTCGACGCCCTCGGTGACGATCGACCGGCTGAACGTGTCCAGCTCGCCGTGTGGCACGTAGTGGTCGGCGAAGCCCAGCGCGATGGCATCGGCGCCGGTGAACGGCGCCCCGGTCAAGGCCGCATGCAGACCCAGCGAGCCTGGGGCGCGCGACAGTAGGTAGGTGCCGCCGACGTCGGGAATGAACCCGATGCCCACCTCAGGCATCGCCATTTTGGTGGTATCGGTGACGACCCGGGTGTTGGCATGGCAGCCGACGCCCACACCGCCGCCCATCACGATGCCGTCCATCAGCGACACATACGGTTTGGCGAACCGACCGATCTGGGCGTTCAGCAAATATTCGTCGTACCAGAACCGCCGCGCTGCGACGCCGTCGGAGCGCGCACTGTGATAGATCGCCACCACATCGCCGCCCGCGCACAACCCGCGTTCGCCGGCCCCGGACAGCACCACCGTCCGCACCGCGTCGTCGCGCTCCCACTCGGTCAGCACCGCGCGCAGCACAGTGACCATATTCTGGTTCAGCGAGTTGATCGCCTTAGGGCGGTTGAGGGTCACGAAGCCGATGCCGTCGTCGACGCGGGTCAAGATCTCATCGGATTCGCCAGTCACGCGCGTGGTCTCCCCTCGGTGGAAGCGGCTTCCAATGGCCAAGCTTTGACGAGCAATCTAGATCGTTACCCGGATCTGCGCGCCCGCGGGTAAGGTTTAGCTGGAGAAGGTCCGGACCATAGCTGCAAAGCCCACCTGGTAGCTGGGAACTCGGCCGGACCACCGTTCGTTGAGCAGGTGTTCGCACAGCTCGAGTCACAGCACAAGAGAGGATCCGACGGTGCGGGAGACTAGCAACCCGGTATTTCGCTCGCTGCCCAAACAGCAGGGTGGGTACGCGCAATTCGGCACGGGAGCGGCTACCGCCGCGACCCAGTATGGGCATCAGACGGACCCGTATGCGGCTCCGTATGTCGACCAGCGGGCAGCCGTTTCCCGTCCGCTGACCATCGACGACGTCGTCACCAAGACGGGGATCACGCTGGCTGTGCTATCCGCTGTCGCGGTGGTCTCCTATTTCTTGGTGGCCGGCAACATGGCGTTGGCCATGCCGTTCACCTTCGTCGGTGCCTTTGGCGGCTTGGCGTTGGTGCTGGTCGCCATGTTCGGGCGCAAGCAGGACAACCCGGCGATCGTGTTGTCCTATGCCGCGCTCGAGGGGCTGTTTCTCGGCGCCATCTCGTTTGTTGTGGCCAACATCGCGGTATCGAGCACCAATGCCGGGGTGTTGATCGGACAGGCGATTCTGGGCACGTTTGGTGTGTTCTTCGGGATGCTCGTCGTGTACAAGACCGGCGCCATCCGCGTCACCCCGAAGTTCACCCGGATGATCGTCGCCGGCCTGTTCGGTGTGCTGGCACTGATGATCGGCAACCTGGTGCTGGCGATGTTCGGCGTCAACGGCGGCGAGGGTTTGGGACTGCGTAGCGGCGGCCCGCTGGCGATCATCTTCTCGCTGGTCTGCATCGGCATTGCCGCATTCAGCTTCCTCATCGACTTCGACCGGGCCGACCAGATGATCCGCGCCGGAGCACCCGAGAAGGCGGCCTGGGGTGTGGCGCTGGGGCTGACCGTCACTCTGGTCTGGCTCTACATCGAGATTCTGCGTCTACTCAGCTACCTGCAAAGCGACTAACTTTCGCCAAGGGGGTCGGAGGCCGGCACGCTCAGCGTGCCGGCCTTTTACTTGTCGGCACTTGCATTGACTCTGCGGTGACCCGGCAAGCTACTCGCACTTTTGCCTGGTACGCGCAGAGTCAACGAGCATGTCGGTGCAGGTTGGCAGCATGCCCGCATGGGCGAGTTGGGAAAGCAGCCGTTCATCGGTTCCGAGGCGCTTGCCGCGGGCGTGGTCAGCTGGCATGAGCTGGACAGATACTTCACGGCGATCATGCCGAACGTCTACCTGGACAAGCGACTGCCGCCCTCGTTGCAGCAACGCGTTCTTGCGGCGTGGCTGTGGTCGCAGCGCGGCGCCGTCATCGCCGGCGTTGCCGCGTCAGCCCTGCACGGCGCGAAGTGGGTGGATGACGACACTATTGTCGAGTTGATTTGGCGCAACGCCAGGGCGCCCGCGGGTGTGAAGACCCGTCACGAGCTGTTGTGGGATGAGGAAAGCCAGCAGCTTGGTGGGCTTCGCGTAACAACGCCCGAGCGCACCGCCTTTGATCTGGCTAGGCGCGGAACCGTCGGGCAGGCTGTCGCCAGGCTCGACGCGCTAGCACGGGCCACCGGTTTCAAGGTTGGCGATGTCGCGGAACTCGCTGGCCGCCATCCGCATACCCGCGGTCTGCGTCAACTGGAGCGGGCACTCGACCTCGTCGACTCCGGCGCGCAATCTCCGAAGGAGACGTGGCTGCGGCTACTGCTGATGCAGGCTGGCTTCCCCCGGCCGCAGACCCAGATCCCGGTGCTAAGCCCGGACGGCTACCCGCTGTACTACCTGGATATGGGGTGGGAGGACATCATGCTCACGGTCGAATACGACGGCGACCAACATCGCTCCAGCCGGCCGCAGTACGTCTGGGACGTCGACCGGCTGGAGTACATCCAACGGGTCGGCTGGACGCACATCAAAGTACTGGCCGAGCACCGCGGCTGCGACGTCGTGCACCGGGTGCGGCGCGCCTGGGATGCATTGACTCTGCGCTGACCAAGCAAGCTACTCGCACTTTTGCCTGGTACGCGCAGAGTCGACGCGAAACTAAGACAGCCGCTCGACCACCATCGCCATGCCCTGCCCGCCGCCGACACACATGGTTTCCAGACCGAACGTCTTGTCGTGGGTCTGCAGGTTGTTCAGCAAGGTGGCGGTGATGCGGGCGCCGGTCATGCCGAACGGGTGTCCCAGCGCGATCGCGCCGCCGGAGACGTTCAGCCTGTCCTCGTCGATCCCCAACTCGCGTGCCGAGCCGAGGACCTGCACCGCAAAGGCTTCGTTGATCTCGAACAAGTCGATGTCACCGATCGACATGCCCGCGTTCATCAGTGCTTTTTTGGTCGCTTCGATGGGGCCCAGGCCCATGATCTCCGGGGACAGCCCGGTCACTCCGGTCGACACGATCCGGGCCAGCGGGGTCAGTCCGAGTTCCTTGGCTTTGGTGTCGCTGGTGATCACCACTGCCGCGGCGCCGTCGTTGAGCGGACATGCGTTGCCTGCCGTCACGGTGCCGTTGGGCCGAAACACCGGCTTGAGTTGGCTGACCTTCTCGTAGGTCGTGCCCGGCCGCGGGCCGTCGTCGACGCTGACGGTGGTGCCGTCCGGCAGGGTGACCGGTTCGATCTCGCGCTCGAAGTGGCCGCTCTTGATCGCCTCTTCGGCAAGGTTCTGGCTACGTACGCCCCAATGGTCCTGGTCTTCGCGGCTGATCCCGGTCATCAGCGCCACGTTCTCGGCGGTCTGGCCCATCGCGATGTAGACGTCCGGCAGGGCCTGATCGCTTCGCGGGTCATGCCATTCCTCGGCGCCGGCTGCCGCTGCCTCGGTGCGTTCCTGGGCCTCGGCGAACACCGGGTTCTTGGTGTCCGGCATGCCGTCGGCGCTGCCCTTGCCGAATCGCGACACGGTCTCCACGCCGGCGGAGATGAACGCATCACCCTCGCCGGCCTTGATCGCGTGGAAGGCCATCCGGGTGGTCTGCAACGACGACGAGCAATACCGGTTGACGGTGGTGCCGGGCAGGAAGTCATAGCCGAGTGCGACGGCGACCACGCGCGCGATGTTGTAACCGGACTCGCCGCCCGGCTGGCCGCAACCCATCATCAGGTCCTCGATCTGGTGCGGGTTCAGCGCCGGCACCTTGTCCAGCGCGGCGCGCACCATCTGGGTGGCGAGGTCGTCGGGCCGCATGGTGGCCAGTGACCCCTTGACGGCGCGGCCGATCGGCGAGCGGGCAGTTGAGACGATGACGGCTTCCGGCACGATCGATTCCCTCCTGGGACATCTGGGCAGCGCCCGGGTGGTTTGGCTACGTCAAATCTAGCCTTGTGGCGGCGCGAGCCGTGGAGCGCCCCACCCGCGTAGCGGGCAAGGCGGGCAAGCGGATCGAGCCGTTACCTCACCGCCGGCACGACGACCGGCGCCGGCACGCCGGTGGTGTGCCGGCGCAGCAGCCGAGACACGATCGCGCGGCCCCTGGCGGGGCTGGGAGCCAGTTCCTCGGTCACCGACGGCAACGCAGGTGTCAGGTCGCCGCTGGCGACCCCCAGCGCGTCGCACAGTGCGGGCAGCAACTGATCGGCTAACAACGCATAGCCGGCCGCCGACGGGTGGTACTGGTCCTCGGACAACAGCAGCGCCGGCGAGTGCAGGAAATTCGACGCCAGCAGGTCGGCCAACGGGACCGGCACCCCGCCCGCAGCCTTGACCTCGAGGGCCTGGGCCCGGGCCAGTCGCAAACCGCGAGTGTGCGCGGCCCACCGCAGCGGCTGCGGGATCGCGGTGATCACGCCGAAATCGGGGCAGGTTGCGACGACGACCACCGCGCCGCTGGCGCACAGCCGCCGTACCGCCGCGCCCAGTCGCCGTGCCGAGGGCGCGATGCCGTTGAGCGCCGTGACGTCGTTGGCGCCGATCATGATCACCGCCGCGTCCGGCGGCGGCCCGGCCACGAACATCGCATCGACCTGTCCGGACAAGCCCTTCGATGTCGCCCCGACGATCGCTTTGGTGCTCAGCCGGATGCGTTTGTCGGTTTGCTCGGCCAGCCCCCTGGCAACCAACACACCCGGCACCTCGTCGGCACTGCTGCAGCCGTAGCCGGTGGCCGTCGAGTCACCGAAGATCATCAGATGGAAGTCCACCGGCGTTCCGCGCTGCCATCGCTCCGCCGGGCCGCCGCCGCTGGTATACACACCGTCGGCCCGCGGGGGGACGTCCCAAGCTTTGGGGATCACCCGGCGTGCGCGCGCAGCTTGGCCGATCAGCAGGTTGCGAGCGCCCAGATAGGCCGTGCCCGTTGACGCCAGCGCGCCTGCCGCGGCCAAAGCAACCATCGATCGCCGCGGCGCGCGAATATCCACATGATCAGTTTAGGCCGCCAGATGAAGGCAGTCTGAAATCGCCGACACGGCTCGATTACGGACTGGACCAAATGTGGTATCGAATAAGACTCTTTGATTGTTGAAACTTCTACAGGTGTCAAGCTAAGTTAGCGAGGTTGGCTGAGCGCCGTCGCGGGTACACCGCAATTAGTAGCTAGCTGAACCGGATGCTCTGCTACTTCGTCGACTGACTACACCGACGTAGGAAGTGGGAGCATGACCGCAGCGACTGAAATTCCCAGCTCTTCAACACATCATCTGCGCGCCCGGGATTCGCTCCGGGCGCGAAAATTTCCCAGCAGCGACGGCGCGCCTGTCGAGGTCGTCGAGACCGGTCCCAGTATTTCCGCCCGATTGGTTTCGCTGGCAACGTATCTGACGGTCCGCCCGACGCTGGCCATCGGCAGCCGCGTTCCGCATATGCCGTGGCCGTTCGGCATCGTCGACTTCGCATCGCGGGTGTTACTGCCCGCTCCCGGCACGATCCGCGCCACCATCGGTCTGCCGCATGCCACCGCGCAACTGGTGCGCGCTCCCGGTGTGCTGCCGGCCGACGGAAACCGGCGGGTGGTGCTCTACTTGCACGGCGGCGCCTTCCTGACCTGCGGCGTGAACTCGCACAGCCGGGTCGTCAATGCGTTGTCCCGATACGCCGACTCGCCGGTGCTGGTGGTCAACTACCGGCTCATCCCCAAGCACTCGGTGGGCATGGCCCTCGACGATTGCATGGACGCCTACCGCTGGCTGCGGCTGCGGGGATACGACCCGGAGCAGATCGTGCTGGCCGGTGACTCGGCCGGGGGCTACCTGGCGTTGGCGCTGGCGCAGCGACTGCAGGAAGAGCACGAGGAGCCCGCGGCGCTGGTGGCGATCTCGCCGTTGCTGCAGCTGGCCAAGGAGCCCAAGCAGGCGCACCCCAACATCAAGGTCGACACGATGTTCCCGGCCAGGGCCTTCGACGCGCTGATCGCGCTGGTCGCCAAGGCCGCCGCCAAGAACATCGTCAACGGAGAGCCGGAGACGCTCTATGAGCCGCTCGACCACGTCGAGCCGGGGCTACCTCGGACCTTGATCCACGTATCGGGGTCCGAAGTGCTGCTGCACGACGCCCAGTTGGCGGCCCGACGGCTCGCGGCCGTGGGCGTCCCGGCCGAGGTACGGATCTGGCCCGGCCAGATTCACGATTTCCAGCTCGCCGCGCCGGTGATTCCGGAGGCGACACGTTCGCTGCGCCAGATCGGCGAGTACATCCGCGAGGCCACTGGATAGCTCGTCGCGATGCCGTGGAACGCACCTGAGACCATGAAGGCATGCGGATCGCGCGGCACATCAGTGAACTCATAGGCAATACCCCACTGGTTCAGCTGAACTCGGTCGTGCCGCCGGGGGCGGGGCGCCTGGTCGCCAAGGTGGAATACCTCAACCCCGGCCTGAGCAGCAAAGACCGGATCGCGGCGAAGATGATCGACGCCGCCGAGGCCAACGGGCAGCTGAAGCCCGGCGGCACCATCGTCGAGCCCACCTCGGGCAACACCGGCGTCGGGTTGGCGCTGGTCGCGCAGCCGCGCGGGTACAAGTGCGTGTTCGTCTGCCCCGACAAGGTCAGCGAGGACAAGCAGAATGTGCTGCGCGCCTACGGCGCTGAGGTCGTGGTCTGCCCGACGGCCGTACCGCCGGATCACCCGGACAGCTACTACAGCGTCTCCAACCGGTTGGCCCACGACATCGAGGGCGCCTGGAAGCCCGACCAGTACTCAAATCCCGAGGGGCCGGCCAGTCACTACCAAACCACCGGCCCGGAGATCTGGGCCGACACCGACGGCAAGGTCACTCATTTCGTCGCCGGCATCGGGACCGGCGGCACGATCAGCGGCGCCGGCCGCTACCTCAAGGAGGTCTCCGGCGGGGCGGTGCGCGTCATCGGTGCCGATCCGGAAGGCTCGGTGTACTCCGGCGGCACCGGCCGTCCCTACTTGGTGGAGGGCGTCGGCGAGGACTTCTGGCCGGAGGCTTACGACCCGCGCGTGCCCGACGAGATCATCGCGGTATCCGATTCCGACTCGTTCGACATGACGCGGCGGCTGGCCCGCGAAGAGGCGATGCTGGTCGGCGGATCCTGCGGGATGGCGGTGGTGGCTGCGCGGAAGGTGGCCGAGCAAGCCGGGTCGGACGCGCTGGTCGTGGTGCTGCTCCCCGACGGCGGCCGTGGCTACCTGTCGAAGATCTTCAACGACGGCTGGATGTCGTCGTACGGGTTCCTGCGCACCCGGCTCGACGGCTCGGTCGAACAGCCCACCGTCGGGGACGTGCTGCGCCGGAAATCCGGAGCACTGCCCGACCTGGTGCACACCCACCCGTCGGAGACGGTGCGCGACGCCATCGGCATCCTGCGCGAGTACGGGGTGTCTCAGATGCCCGTCGTCGGCGCCGAACCACCGGTAATGGCCGGAGAGGTGGCCGGCAGCGTATCGGAACGCGAACTGCTCTCGGCTGTCTTCGAGGGCCGGGCCAAGCTGGCCGATGCCGTCGGTCTGCACATGAGTGCCGCGCTGCCGATGATCGGAGCCGGTGAATTGGTGAGCGCTGTTGCCAAGGCGCTGCGGGACTTTGACGCGGTGATGGTGGTGGAAGAAGGCAAACCGGTGGGCGTGATCACGCGGCACGACTTGCTGGGCTTTCTCTCCGAGGGACCACGACGCAGGTAGCAGCTCGGGTAGGGTACTGCACCGCCACACCCAGTCCCTACCGAGGAAGGCGCCGATGACCGAACAACCGCCTGGTCCGCCGTCGGGCAATTACCCACCGCCCCCTCCCGGGGGATACCCGCCGCCACCGCCACCCGGTGCCGGCGGCTACCCGCCGCAGGGGCCGCCCGGTTACTCGTCACAACCCGACAGCTATCTCGTCTGGGCCATTTTGACCACTGTGCTCTGCTGTTTGCCGCTGGGGATTGTGTCGATCGTGAAATCCAGCCAGGTCTCGGGGTTGTGGGCGCAGGGCAGATACGCCGAAGCGCACCAGGCGTCCGAGGACGCCAAGAAGTGGGCGATCTGGTCGGCGATCGCCGGCGTGATCGTCATCATCATCGCGCTGGTGTTCAACGTCGTGTCGTTCTCAGCCGGCACCTCTTGACCCAGCTGCAGCAGAGTCGGCGCAGGTCGACTCTGCATCGCCTCGGCGCGCCCGTCGCGGTGGCCGCAGCGGCGATGCTGGCATGCGCGGCGGTGTGGTGGGCTGATCCGACTACCCCCGGCGGCCTGCTGCCGGTGTGCCCGACCAGACTGATGCTCGGCATCGACTGTCCCGGATGCGGCACGTTGCGGATGGTGTACTCGCTGCTGCACGGCGACCTGCTGGCGGCCGCGAAATTCAACGCGGTGGCCCTGGCGGCGACGGTCTTATTGGGTTGGGCGTACGCGGCATGGACCTATCGGCGCCTCACCGGACGCCGGGTCTGGAGTTGGCAGCGCCATCGCTGGGCGGCGACGGTGATGCTGGTGTTGGTGTCGGCTTGGTTCGTGGTGCGCAACCTTCCGTTCGGCCCGTTCCCCGCGCTTCGGGTGTGACGGCCCGGTCTCGTTAGGCTGGTCGTCGATGAATCAACAGCGCCGCACCGGACTTGCGACCAAGGCCATCCACGCCGGCTACCACACCGACCCGTCGACCGGCGCGGTCAATCCGCCGATCTACACGGCCAGCACATTCGCCCAAGACGGCGTCGGCAAGCTGCGCGCCGGGTTCGAATACGCACGCTCAGGCAACCCGACTCGGGCTGCGCTGGAAGCCTCGCTGGCCGCCGTTGAAGAGGGCCGGTTCGGCCGGGCGTTCAGTTCCGGCATGGCCGCCACCGACTGCGCCCTGCGCGCGCTGCTGCGCCCGGGCGATCACGTCGTCATTCCCGACGACGCCTACGGCGGCACATTCCGGTTGATCGACAAGGTGTTCACCCAATGGGGCGTCGCGTACACGCCGGTGGGGTTGTCCGACCTCGACGCGGTGCGCGCCGCGATCACGCCACAGACTCGGTTGATCTGGGTGGAAACACCCACCAATCCGCTGTTGTCGATCGTCGACATCGCCGCGATCGGTGAGCTGGCCCGCAGCCGATCTGTGAAACTATTGGTGGACAACACCTTTGCATCACCGGCACTGCAGCAGCCGCTGACACTCGGCGCCGACGTCGTGCTGCATTCGACCACCAAGTACATCGGTGGGCACTCCGACGTGGTGGGCGGGGCGCTGGTCACCGACGACGAGGAGTTCGACGCCGTGTTCGGCTTCCTGCAGAACAGCGCCGGCGCGGTACCGGGGCCGTTCGACGCCTACCTGACGATCCGCGGCCTCAAGACGCTGGTACTGCGGATGCAGCGGCACAGCGAAAACGCCGTCGAGGTTGCCGAATTCCTCTGTGGCCATCCGGCCGTCGGCGATGTGCTGTATCCCGGCCTGCCCACCCATCCCGGCCATGATGTCGCGGCGAAGCAGATGAGCGGTTTCGGCGGGATGGTGTCGGTACGGATGCGGGGCGGCCGGGCGGCCGCCGAAAGCCTGTGCGCCAACACCGAAGTGTTCATCCTGGCGGAGTCGCTCGGCGGGGTCGAATCGCTGATCGAGCATCCGGGCGCGATGACCCACGCGTCGACGGCCGGCTCGCAGTTGGAGGTTCCCGAGGATCTGGTGCGTCTGTCGGTGGGTATCGAGGACCTCGCCGACCTGCTGGCCGACCTCGAGCAGGCGCTGGCCGAGTAGCTGCGCCTCGGCTGAAACCCGTTGCCGACTGTGCGGTTTCATCCGCGACGCGCCGCGGGAGGCGGATGAATCCGCACGGTCACGGCGCCTCCAACCGGGCCAGGCGCTACTTCAACGCGTGGCGGATCGCCGCCGTCGTCACCGCCAGGTTGACTTCGGCGAGTTCGGGTTCCGACCCGCCGACCCACCCGCCGCTGGCGATGTCACCGGCTCGGGTGCGCACCCATCCCCAACCCCGGTCATTGAGGCTGAACACCGCGCCCAGGCCGTCGACCGTGTGCAGCAGCGAGATGATCGTCGCCGTCGCCGGGTCCGGGTTGTCGTCGTCGAACAGTGCGCCGATCAGCGCTGCACGGGCCTGCGACACCCGGGTCCGGTCATTCAACGGCCAGGCGTAGGAGTGCTTGAATCCTTTGCCCTGCAGCCGAACCTGGCGGATCTGACCGAGGTACTCGAGCTGTGCCAGTAGCGCGCCGGGCGTAACGGGACGCAGCTTGGTGATCGCGGCGGCCGGGCTCATCGGCCGACGCCCCAGCAGCTGCAACGCGGGTGCCAGCACCGGATCGGCAGGATCGGGTCCGCTCAACACGACCAGTCGTCCCGCTTCGACCGGCTCACTGTCGACTGCCGGACGAATACGGCAGGCATGCGCCAAATCCAGCAGCGTCGCCGCGGTCAGCACGCGTTCGCGGCAAGCTCGGTCCAGCCCTGGCTGCGCCGACGCATTGTCGAGCAGCAACAGAAGTAGATCTTCGGCGATCCGCGCCATCAGCAGGCTTGAGCGGGCTTTATCCCCCGACCGGTGCGGTGACTAGGAGTGGTAAGGCTTGGCGCTGACCAGCGTCACTTTGACGGTGTTGCCGTTGGGCACGGTGTAGCTGCGGCTCTCGCCTTCCTTGGCGTCGATCAGCGCGCCGCCCAGCGGTGAGTTCGGCGAGTACACCTCCAGGTCGCCGTCGTTGACGCCCTCGCCGCGGGTGGCGATCAGAAACGTCTCCGTCTCCGACTTGTCCTCGCCGTAGTAGACCGTGACCACCGAACCGGGCAGTGCCACACCCGACTGCGTGGGCGCTTCGCCGACCTTGGCGTTGTTCAGCAGATCCTGCAGCTGCCGGATCCGTGCCTCCTGTTGGCCCTGTTCCTCGCGCGCTGCGTGATAGCCGCCGTTTTCCCGCAGGTCGCCCTCCTCGCGGCGGTCGTTGATTTCCGCGGCGATGACCGGACGGTTTGCGATCAACTGGTCGAGTTCGGCCTTGAGTCGGTCGTGTGACTCTTGGGTCAACCAGGTCACCTGGGTGTCCGTCATCTCGTCGTGCTCCTCGTGGCGTCGGTTGCGCGATAAATCGCGTGCCTGCGCACCTGCGGTTCCCCCGCGTGTACTACGGCTTGATAGCTGCGTATACCCGCTAATGCAGCAATACACGGTTCCAGCAGGAACCGTGCACAAAAACATGGTAGCACCGCGCAGCCGCCGGTCGGGCACATTTTCGCAGTTCGGCATTCGTTTGAGCGGCCGCGCGATCAGGAACTGCGCAGGTAGCCGGGCACATTGGTGCCGCAGCCGTAGACGTCGCCCATCACGGGTGGCTTGCTGGACTTCACGATCGTCGTCACCTGCACCGTCGCTGCCTGCGACGGCGGGATCAGAACTTCGCGCCGGCCTGTCTCGCTGCCGTCTTTGGCGCGGACCCGCACGATGCAGTCGACCGGACGCGACGGATCCGACCGCGTCACGCTGATCGTCACCGACACCGTCTCGTCGTCGATCAGCCGGTAGCCGCCCAGCGTGCCCTTCACCTCACCGGTGCCCAGCCGCTGGTAGGCGACGACCGCGACGATGATGCCCGCGGCGACCACCAACAATCCCAGCGCGATGACGACGCGGCGGCGCGACGCGACGGACAGCGCGGCACGGCCGTAGCGGCTCTCCGGAGGCAGCAGTGCTTCACTCATATGCGCATCTCTTCAGTCGGTTTCGGACCCGGACCGCCAGGATGGAACTATTAGGGTATCGACCCGACAACGCACGGACAGGGAGCACGTGAGCGAACTGCGGTTGATGGCGGTGCACGCCCACCCGGACGACGAGTCCAGTAAGGGCGCCGCCACCCTTGCCCGCTACGCCGACGAGGGTCATCGCGTGCTGGTGGTGACGTTGACCGGCGGCGAACGCGGCGACATCCTCAACCCCGCCATGGACCTGCCGGAAGTGCACGGACGTATTGCCGACATCCGCCGCGACGAGATGGCCAAGGCCGCCGAGATTCTCGGTGTCGAGCACACCTGGCTCGGGTTCATCGACTCCGGCCTGCCCAAGGGCGACCCACCGCCACCGCTACCGCAGGATTGCTTCGCGCTGGCCCCGCTGGAGGCGTGCACCGAGGCGCTGGTGCGGGTCGTGCGCGAGTTTCGGCCGCATGTCATGACGACCTACGACGAAAACGGGGGCTACCCGCACCCCGACCACATCCGCTGTCATCAGGTTTCGCTGGCGGCGTTCGAAGCGGCCGGCGATTACCGCCGCTTCCCGGCGGCCGGTGACGTGTGGACGGTGCCCAAGCTCTACTACAACCACGGCTTCCTGCGCGAGCGGATGCAGTTGCTGCAAGACGAGTTCGCCAAGTACGGCCAGGAGGGCCCGTTCGGAAAGTGGCTGGCGCACTGGGATCCCAAGCACGACATCTTCGCCGACCGGGTGACGACCCGAGTTGAGTGCTCGGCGTATTTCAGCCAGCGTGACGACGCCTTGCGCGCCCACGCCACCCAGATCGATCCCGACGGCGATTTCTTCGCCGCACCGATCGAATGGCAGCAGCGACTCTGGCCGACCGAGGAATTCGAGCTGGCCCGCTCACGGGTGCCGCCGCGCCTACCCGAGACCGATCTGTTCGCAGGAATCGAGACCGACCAGTGATTGAGCTTTTCGATGTGGTGACGTTGCTTGCCGACGACGCTCCCCGCAACACCGGACCGGATTTCGGCAAGGCCAGCCCGTTCGGACTGCTCGTGATCGTGTTGCTGCTGCTCGGGACCTTCCTGCTGGTGCGGTCGATGAACCGGCAACTGAAGAAGGTCCCCGAGTCTTTCGACCCGCAGCACCCGGAGCCGGACCAGGCCGCCGACGAAGGTACCGTCGGCGTCGATCAGCCGGCGGATCGCAACGGATTGCCGCGTGAACCCGACGAATAGCAACACCCTCGCCGGGGCCGCCAGCCCATATCTGCGCCAGCATGCCGACAACCCGGTGCACTGGCAGCAGTGGACGCCGCAGGCGCTGGCCGAGGCCGCCGAACGCGACGTGCCGATCCTGCTCTCGGTCGGCTACGCCGCGTGCCACTGGTGTCATGTCATGGCCCACGAGTCCTTCGAGGACGAGGACGTTGCCGCGGCGATGAACGCGGGATTCGTGTGCGTGAAGGTGGACCGCGAGGAACGGCCCGACATCGACGCCGTCTACATGAATGCCACCGTTGCGCTCACCGGGCACGGCGGCTGGCCGATGACATGCTTCCTCACGCCGGACGGGCGGCCATTCTTCTGCGGCACCTACTATCCGAAACCGGCGTTCTTGGAACTACTTTCGGCCGTCGTCAACACCTGGCGGACACGCCGTGACGAAGTCGAGCAGGCGTCCGACCACATCGCCGGCGAGCTGCGATCGATGGCCTCTGGGATGCCGGGAGGCGGGCCAGACGTCAAGCCATCGCTTTGCGATCAGGCCGTAGCCGCCGTGCTGAGCGAGGAGGACCCAGTGCGTGGCGGATTCGGTCGAGCGCCGAAGTTCCCGCCGTCGGCCCTGCTGGAGGCGCTGCTGCGGGACCACGAGCGCACCGGGTCGGCTGAGGCGCTCGGCGTGGTGGAGCGCGCGGCCACCGCGATGGCCCGGGGCGGAATCTATGACCAGCTGGCGGGCGGGTTCGCCCGTTACAGCGTCGATGATGCCTGGGTGGTACCGCATTTCGAGAAAATGCTCTACGACAATGCGCTGCTGCTGCGAGCTTATGCGCACCTGGCTCGTCGCAACGGAGACCCGTTGGCGCGCCGCGTCGCCGGCCAGACCGCACGGTTCATCATCGACGACCTGGGTGCCGCCGACATGTTCACCTCGTCGCTGGACGCCGATGCCGCGGGCCGCGAAGGCTCGACCTACGTGTGGACTCCCGCACAATTGCGTGAAGTGTTAGGTGACGACGACGGGCGTTGGGCCGCTTCACTATTCGGCGTAACCGACACCGGAACGTTCGAGGAGGGCACGTCGGTGCTGCAGTTGCGCAGCGACCCCGGCGACGTCGACCGCTTCGACCGGGTCCGCACCGTGCTGCTGGCCGCGCGGTCGACCCGGGTGCAGCCCGACCGCGACGACAAAATCGTCACAGCGTGGAACGGGTTGGCGATCACCGCGTTGGCGGAAGCCAGTGTTGCCCTCGATGATTCGGAACTGCTGGCTGCTGCCCGACGCTGCGCCGCGGCGCTGGGGGAACTGCACATGGTCGACGGTCGACTGCGTCGCGCCAGTCTGCGCGGGGAAGTCGGCGACACCGCGGCCATCCTGGAAGACCATGCGGCGCTGGCCACCGGGTTGTTGGCGCTCTACCAGCTGACCGCCGAGGACACCTGGCTGGCTACTGCCACTGAACTGCTCGACATCGCGCTGGCGCGCTTCGCCGACCCGGACCGCCCGGGCCGCTGGTTCGACACCGCCGACGACGCCGAGGAACTGATGTACCGGCCCGCCGATCCGGTCGACGGGGCGACGCCGTCGGGCGCCTCCACGATCGCCGAGGCGCTGCTGACCGCCGCGCACTTGGTGGGCGCTGACCGTGCTGATCGTTACCGAGAGGCGGCGGCCGACGCCCTGTTGGCGCATTCACCGTTACTGGCCGGGGCGCCGCGCTCAGCCGGCCATTGGCTGGCGGTCGCCGAAGCCGCCGTCCGTGGGCCGCTGCAGATCGCGGTCGCTACTGATGCGCCGGGATCGTCGTTGCTGGCTGATGCGCGCAGACTCGCACCGGGCGGAGCCATCGTGGTTGGCGGGGCGGTCGACTCGTCGGAACTACTGGCCGGACGCGATCGAGTCGACGGCGCCGACGCCGCCTACGTATGCCGTGGGCGGGTGTGCGACATGCCGGTCACCACTACCGAGGACCTGGCTGCCGCCCTGTCGCGGTAGCGTGCCTGACATGCCGAGTGCTGAAACCATCGCCGATACCGTCAACCGCTACATCAGCCTGGTCGCCAAGGGCAGCGCCGACGACATCGTCGAGCTCTACGCCGACGACGCCACCGTCGAGGATCCGGTCGGCGGCGAGGTACACATCGGTCGGCAGGCTATCCGCGGCTTCTACGCGGCTCTGGAATCCGGCGAACGGGAATGCGAGCTGGTGACACTGCGGGTCGCCGGTAACGAGGCGGCCTTCCACTTCAGGCTGACAGTGGCATACGGCGACAGCCGGATGGTGATCGAGCCGATCGACGTGATGGTCTTCGACGACGACGGCAAGGTGGCCGGGATGAAGGCCTACTGGTCGCCGGAGAACGTCACGCAGCTATAGCGCCACGCAGTTATAGCGGGTGGCCGACGTAAAACACCGCAAACCACATGGCGATGTAGTGGCAGACCGCGGCCAGCGCGGTGAGTCCGTGGAAGAACTCGTGGTAGCCGAACGTTGCCGGCCACGGATCGGGCCAGCGCAGTCCATACAACACGCCGCCGATGCTGTACAGCACACCGCCGACCGCCAGCAACACCATTGCGGCAACCCCGGCGGTGTGCACGATCGTCGGGGCGAACCACACCGCGACCCAACCCAGCAGCAGGTAAAGCGGTACACCGACCCAGCGTGGCGCCGTAGGCCAGCACATCTTCAGCAAGATCCCCGCCAGTGCACCGCCCCACACGATCCACAGCACCAGCAGGCCGGTGTCATGCGGCATGGCCAGCCGTGCGAACGGCGTGTAACTTCCGGCGATGAACACGAAAATCATCGAGTGGTCAAGCCGCTTCATTCGCTTGCGGGCAGTCAGCGATTTCCACTGGACCCGGTGATAGGTGGCGCTGACGGCGAACATCGCCACCGTGGCCGCGGCGTAGATCAGCGTCGCGTGGCCGGCGCGGCGCGATTCGGCCGCCCATGAGACGGATACCAGCGCTGCGCCGCAGATGAGCGCCAACCAGGCGGAGTGGAAGTGGATCCAGCCGCGCATTCGCGGCTTAACCAGGACTTGGGCGGCGCCCTCGACGATGTCGTCGGTCACTTCCCGGACAGCAGCCATCGGTCCAGACTGATCAGATCGCGAAGCGCCGTCGGTCTGGCTCGATTTGCCCTTCCGGAACTCTCCGGGATTGCCGGTAACCATTGCCCCTCACAGTAATCTGGTTCTTCGTGGACATCATCCCGCCACGGCTCAAGGAACCGCTGTATCGCATCTATGAATTGCGGCTGCGGCAGGGCCTGGCTGCTTCCCGGTCCGCACTGCCCCGCCACATCGCCGTGCTGTGCGACGGGAACCGACGTTGGGCGCGCAGCGCCGGCTACGACGATGTCAGCTACGGCTACCGGATGGGCGCGGTCAAGATCGCGGAAATGCTGCGCTGGTGCCAAGAAGCCGGCATCGAAATGGCCACCGTCTACCTGCTGTCCACCGAGAACCTGCAACGCGATCCCGACGAACTGGCCGCGCTCATCGAGATCATCACCGACGTGGTCGAGGAGCTCTGTGCCCCGGTGAACCACTGGAGTGTGCGCACGGTCGGAGATTTGGAGCTGGTCGGCGAGGAGCCCGCGCGGCGGCTCCGCTCGGCCGTCGAGTCGACCCGCGAGAAGAACGGCGGCTTCCACGTCAATGTGGCGGTCGGTTATGGCGGCCGCCAGGAAATCGCCGACGCGGTGCGCGGCCTGTTGAACAAGGAACTCGCCAACGGAGCCAGTGCCGAGGAACTCGTCGAGGCGGTCACCGTCGACGCGATCTCGGAAAACCTGTACACCTCCGGGCAGCCCGACCCCGATCTGGTCATCCGGACATCGGGGGAGCAGCGGCTATCGGGCTTCCTGCTCTGGCAGAGCGCCTACTCGGAGATGTGGTTCACCGAGGCGCACTGGCCGGCGTTCCGTCGGGTCGACTTCCTCCGCGCGCTGCGCGACTACAGCCAGCGCCACCGCCGTTATGGCGGATAGCGCACTGTAGCTGGCAGCGTTTGGCAGCGCCGTGCCTGGCGTTGGCACTGCTGACGGCCGCACCATCGGCACATGACCCGCGAAATAATTTCAGGTAGTCACAACCACCCCCTGCTGGGAGGTGACCGCGGACGCTGGCAATCGATCTCTGCCGACCTGGCCTTCTGGAGCCTCGCGGGCGCGATCGTCGCCGCGTTATCTGGGCCGCTCGGTGACTGGTGGAGCGTGCCGCACCCGGCGTTGCTTGCCGGTGGGCTGGCGTTTGTCGTTGGCGGTATCGGCCTACTGTTCGGGCTGAACCGGATGCGCCCGATTCCGCGACGCCTGGTGCGGGGATTCGGGGTGTTCAACCTCATCTTCGCCCCGGTCGTGTGGGTGACGGCATTGTCTGGCTGGTTGTCGCTCAGTGAATCGGGTAACTGGGCGCTCGTCGCCGCCGGCGGGATCGCGGTTGTGCTCGGCGGTTGGCAGTTGAACACGTCGCGCTGAATACGCGCGGTGACCGCGTGTTGCGCGTGCCACACTTGATCCATGGCTGCGCTGTCTGCGGTGGTGTTCGCGCTGAGCTGGTGGCTGGGCGCGTATCTGCTGGCCCGTGACCCGCGCAAGCCCGTGCTGGTGTTGGCCGCGACGGGCCTGTGTGGCTTCGCGGGCGTCGTGGCGCTGGACGCGGTGCGGCTGACGGCGCACAGCGGCTTGCTCAGCCAGATTGAGATTTACTTGGCGGCTGTTCCCGGCGTGGCGTGGTTCGCGGTGCTGCTGGAGTTGGCGCGACCGTGCGATCACTGGTCTAGCCGCGCCCGCGAGCTGCTCCTGGCCGGCGGGGTCGCGGCCGCCGTCCTGGTCGGCGCGACGATGGCCGGCAGCGTCGACGGCCCGGTGCGGTCAGGCCACTGGGTGATGTTTGCGGTGATCTCGCTTTCCACACTCGGCGCAATGGCCAAGGCGTTGGTCCGGCCCGCCCAACCGGTCCCGGTCGCCGGGCTGGTCGTCGTCGCGACGCTGTTCTTCGCGCTGAGCAACGCCATCCTGATCATTCCGCTGGGCTTGTTGCCCAGCTGGCTGGCCCTGGCGTCGACGGGATGCGACGTGCTGGCGCTCGGTGTGGCGGTGGCGTTGTGGGACGCCTTCGACGAAGGTCAGGCGCTGCGGGCCGACATGCTGCGCTCGTTTTGGGGCAGCGTCGCGGTGGCGGCGCTGTTCGGCGGTCAGGTGCTGATCGGGATCGCGTTGACAAGCCAGCAACCCGCGCTGATGGTGCTGCTATTCACCAGTTTGGCGATCGCGATCGACGTGCAGGTCCTTGCCGACCCGCTGGCGGGGCTGCTGGACCGGCTGGCTTTCTCGCGTTCGCCGGCGCTGCGCGCCGACCGGGCGACGTTGCGCCGCACCGAATCAGCGCTGCCGCTGCGATCGGACGATCCGCTCGACCGCTTCGACGACGACACATTCGTCCGGCTCACCCGGCGCGCGCTGGGTCATTACGGCGACCTGTCCAAGCTGGTCGCCAGCCCGCTGACCGCGCTGCCCACCATCGACCAGCGACTGGCCGCCCGCGGGGCGCCCGACCAGCCGCTGGAGCGGGCCATCGAACTCAAGGCGCTGCTGGCCGATCGCATCACGGCGCTCAAACCGCGGGATGCCGGCGACTTCGGCACTAGCGAGCAATGGCGCTACTACAACGCGCTGTATTTCCCGTATGTCGTCGGCGTGCGCGCCTACGCGCAGAACGCCACGGCCGCCGGACTGGATCCGACGGCCCGGCAAGCCTGGCAGTGGTTGGTCACCGAAGTACCGCAGCGGTCACTGCACAACTGGCAGAACGCCGCCGCACGGCTGATCGCTGCCGATCTGCGTGGGCGGCTGCCGGTCTCCTAAGTCCGGGAATAGTCCGCGATCGTCACCCGGTTGACCTGCGCATGGCATCACTTGGCAGTGTCTCGCGTCGATCTGGCAGTCGCCGAACGGCACGCTCAGAGGTGTTCGACCCACCACCCCAAGGAGTCCTGACATGACCGCCGTTACCGGAATACCTACCCGCCCCTTGGCCGACTCGACCGACTCGCTGTTGCGGTTCGCCATGCGCGCCGACGCCACGTTGACCGGACTGGCGGGCCTGGCCGTCGCTGTTGCCGCCGACCCGATCTCGTCGCTGACCGGACTGAGCTCCGTGCAGGAGTATGCGCTGGGCGCCTTCTTCGTGCTCTACGGGCTGGCGGTGTTCAGTGTGGCCGCATTGCCAAACCTGCGCCGAGCCGGAATCGGCGTCGCTATCGCCAACATCGTGTACACGCTGGCGGCGGTTGCTGTCGTGGCGGCCGACTCGCTGCCGTTGACCGCAACCGGTGTTGCCGCAACGTTGGCCAGCGGGGTCTACACCGCGTTGTTCGGTTATCTGCAATACCTCGGAGTGCGTCGACTGCCGGCGTGACTCCCTCCGGTGTCGGTGCGGGGCGCCGCCGTTCGAGGTTTACGGTGCGCGGCCCCGCACCGGCTCACGTCTGAACCGTGCCGAGCGTCGAGTTGTTGTGGAAAATCTAGGATTTTCGCCCGACAACTAGACGTTCGGCGCTCAAGGGGATTACAGCTTGCGCAGACGCAGCCGGTTGATGGAGTGGTCGGCGTCTTTGCGCAGCACCAAGGTGGCCCTCGGCCGGGTGGGCAGAATGTTTTCGACCAGGTTGGGCCGGTTGATGGAGCGCCAGATGTCTCGGGCGGCGACGACGGCCTGCGGGTCGTTCAACCCGGCGTAGTGGTGGAAGTGCGAGGCCGGGTTGGCGAAGGCCGTGGAGCGCATCGCCAAGAACCGCGACACGTACCACTGCTCGATGTCCTCGATGCGCGCGTCGACATACAGCGAGAAGTCGAACAGGTCCGACACCATCAACGTCGGCCCGGTCTGCAGCACGTTGAGACCCTCGAGGATCAGGATGTCGGGGTGGCGCACCACGTGTTTGGCGCCGCGCACGATGTCGTAGTGCAGGTGTGAATAGACCGGCGCGCATGCGTACTCCGAACCCGACTTCACCGAGGTGACGAAACGCATCAGCGCGCGCCTGTCGTAGCTTTCCGGGAAGCCCTTGCGGTGCATGAGGTTCCGCCGCTCGAGCTCGGCGTTGGGGTAGAGGAAGCCGTCGGTGGTGACCAGGTCGACCCGCGGGTGGTGGTCCCAGCGGGCCAACAGCGCCTGCAGCAGCCGGGCGGTGGTCGACTTGCCGACCGCCACACTGCCGGCCACCCCGATGATGAAGGGCACCGGTCGGTCCGGGTTTTGCTGCGGCTCGCCGAGGAATTCGGCGGTCGCGGCGAACAGCCGCTGACGGGCGGCGACCTGCAGGTGCAACAACCGGGCCAGCGGCAGGTAGACCTCTTCGACTTCCAGCAGGTCGACCTGCTCGCCGAGACCACGCAGCGCGACCACTTCTTCTTCGGTCAGCGGCAGCGGCGTGGACATGCGCAACGCACGCCACTGACTTCGGTCGAACTCCACATAGGGGCTCGGCTCGCTCAGCCGCGGCATAGCGTCAGTCTTGCAGGGGCGACGCGGATAGCGTTAACCGGTATGGAGCCCGCCACACTGATCCGTGAGTACTTGCTGCTGGGTTTGCGCTTCGACCGGGTCGAGACCGGCTACGTCGACGCGTTCACCGGCGATCCCGCGCTGCGCCGGGAGGTGGCCAACGAACCGGCGCCGGATCCGGCCGACCTTGTCCGGCAAGCCGAACGGCTGACCGCAGTTCTGCCAGACATGCCGCGCCGCAACGGATTTGACGAGACTCGCGCCGACTACCTCGGTGCTCACCTGCGTGCGCTGGCCTGTGCCGGGCGGAAGTTCGCCGGCGAGAATGTCGGCTTCGTGCAGGAGGTGCGCGACTACTTCGACGTCGACATCGCCAAAGGTGATCCCGACAGCTATCGGCAGGCGCACACCCGGCTCGACGAGGTGCTGGGCGGCAGCGGCCCACTGGCCGACCGGATGGCCGCCCATCGCAGCGCCGAAGAGATCCCGCCGCAGCGGCTGGCCGAGTGCATCGAGGCGTTCTCCAGCGCACTGCGCGACCGGGTGCGCAGCGAGTATCCGCTGCCCGACAACGAAACCGTCGACTATCAGGTCGTCAGCGACAAGCCGTGGTCCGGATTCAACTACTACCTGGGCGACTACCGGTCGACGGTGGCCGTCAACGCCGACCTCAAACAACTGATGTCCAACCTGCCGCGGCTGGTCGCCCACGAGTCCTACCCGGGACACCACACCGAGCACTGCCGCAAAGAAGCCGGGCTGGTCAACCGGCTGGGCCAGGTCGAGCAGACCATCTTTGTGGTCAACACTCCGCAGTGCCTGATCGCCGAGGGCCTGGCCGATCTGGCCCTGCACGTCGCGGTCGGTGCCGGCTGGGGCAGCTGGGCCGCCGAGATCTACGCCGACTTGGGGCTGCGCTTCGACGGCGACCGGGCCGATGCGGTGTCGGAGGCCTCGGCGGCGCTGGCCGGTGTCCGTCAGGACGCGGCATTGATGCTGCACGACGAACACCGCGACGTCGACGAGGTGACCGACTTCCTGCGGCGCTGGCTGCTGGTCAACGACACCCGCGCCCGGCAGATGCTGCGCTTCCTGTCCTCGCCGCTGTGGCGCGCCTACACCAGCACCTACGTCGAGGGATATCGCTTGCTGCGCGGCTGGCTGGATGATCGGCCGGCCGGGGTCAGTCTCATCGAGCGATTCGGCCGGCTGCTCGACGAGCCGCTGATCCCGTCAGCCCTGCGCTTAGGCTGACAGTATGGACGCCGAATACGCGGACACCGCGAGCGCCGCCTACCGTGCGGCACTGCAGGTCGTCGAAGCCGTCGAACCTCGCATCGCCGCCGCAACACGCAAAGAGCTTGCCGACCAACGTGATTCGCTCAAGCTGATCGCCAGCGAGAACTACGCGTCACCGGCGGTGCTGCTCACCATGGGTAGTTGGTTGTCGGACAAATACGCCGAGGGCACCATCGGGCACCGCTTTTACGCCGGCTGCCAGAACGTGGACACCGTCGAGACCGTGGCCGCCGAGCACGCCCGCGAGCTGTTCGGCGCGCCATACGCTTACGTGCAGCCGCATTCGGGTATCGACGCCAATCTCGTTGCCTACTGGGCTATCCTGGCCACCCGGGTCGAGGCGCCCGGCCTGGCCGAGGCCGGCGTCAAGCACGTCAACGATTTGTCCGAGGAGGACTGGGAAGCGCTGCGGCACAAGCTCGGCAACCAGCGGCTGCTGGGCATGTCGCTGGATGCCGGCGGGCATCTGACCCACGGGTTTCGGCCCAACATCTCCGGCAAGATGTTCCACCAGCGCAGCTATGGCACCGACCCCGAAACCGGGCTGCTGGATTACGACGCCCTCGCCGCGGCGGCGCGGGAATTCAAGCCGCTGGTTCTGGTCGCCGGATATTCGGCCTACCCGCGGCGGATCAACTTCGCCACCATGCGCCAGATCGCCGACGAGGTGGGCGCCACGCTGATGGTGGACATGGCGCACTTCGCGGGGCTGGTGGCCGGCAAGGTGTTCACCGGCGACGAGGATCCGGTTCCGCACGCTCACGTCACCACCACCACTACGCACAAGTCGCTGCGCGGACCGCGCGGCGGGTTGATCCTGGCCCAACCGGAGTACGCCGATGCCGTCGACAAAGGCTGCCCGATGGTGCTGGGCGGCCCGCTGGCACACGTCATGGCCGCCAAGGCGGTCGCCCTTGCCGAGGCTCGCCGCCCGGCGTTCCAGGACTACGCCCAGCAGGTCGCCGACAACGCGCAGGCGCTGGCCGAAGGGTTCCTCAAGCGGGAAGCGCGGTTGGTCACCGGTGGCACCGACAACCACATCGTGCTGCTCGACGTCACGTCGTTTGGGCTGACCGGGCGGCAGGCCGAATCCGCGCTGCTGGATTCCGGGGTCGTCACCAACCGCAACTCCATCCCCGCCGACCCCAACGGTGCCTGGTACACCAGCGGGATCCGATTCGGCACCCCGGCGCTGACCACCCGCGGGTTCGGCACCGACGACTTCGACCGGGTGGCCGAGTTGGTGGTCGACGTGCTGACCAACACCGCACCGCAGGGCACCTCGAAAGCCAAATACACCTTGGCCGACGGCACGGCCGGCCGGGTGCACGCCGCGGCAGCCGAGCTGCTGGCCGCCAACCCGCTCTATCCGGGGCTGACCCTATAGGCCTTACATGCCAGACTGGCCGACGTGACTGCTGCTCCCGACACCGCTACGTCCGTGATGTCCGCCCCGCTCACCGAGGTCGACCCCGATGTCGCCGACCTGCTGGGCAAAGAGCTCGGCCGGCAGCGTGACACGTTGGAGATGATCGCCTCGGAGAACTTCGTGCCGCGCTCGGTGCTGCAGGCCCAGGGCAGCGTGCTGACCAACAAATACGCCGAGGGACTGCCGGGCCGGCGCTACTACGGCGGGTGTGAACACGTCGACGTGGTGGAGAACATCGCCCGCGACCGCGCCACGGCGCTGTTCGGCGCCGAATTCGCCAATGTGCAGCCACATTCGGGCGCCCAGGCCAACGCCGCGGTGCTGCACGCGCTGATGACGCCGGGGGAGCGGCTGCTGGGCCTGGATCTGGCCAATGGTGGCCATCTGACTCACGGCATGCGGCTCAACTTCTCCGGCAAGCTCTACGACGTCGGCTTCTACGGTGTCGACCCGGCGACGCATCTGATCGACATGGACGCCGTACGGGCCAAGGCCCGCGAGTTCCGTCCGAAGGTGATCATCGCCGGCTGGTCGGCCTATCCGCGAATTCTCGACTTCGCGGCGTTCCGCTCGATCGCCGACGAGGTCGACGCCACGTTGTGGGTGGACATGGCCCACTTCGCCGGTCTGGTCGCTGCCGGCCTGCACCCGTCGCCGGTGCCGCATGCGCAGCTGGTGTCCACCACCGTGCACAAGACGCTGGGCGGGCCGCGGTCGGGGCTGATCGTCGGTAAGCAGGAATATGCCAAGGCGGTCAACTCCGCGGTGTTCCCCGGGCAGCAGGGCGGGCCGCTGATGCACGTGATCGCGGCCAAGGCGGTGGCCCTCAAGATCGCCGGCTCGCCGGAGTTCGCCGAGCGCCAACAACGCACGCTGACCGGGGCGCGCATCCTCGCCGAGCGGTTGCTGGCGGCTGACGTCACCAAGGCCGGAGTGTCGGTGGTCAGTGGCGGCACCGATGTCCACCTGGTGCTCGTCGACCTGCGGAACTCTCCGCTGGACGGGCAGATGGCCGAGGATCTGTTGCACCAGATCGGCATCACCGTCAATCGGAACGCGGTGCCGAACGACCCCCGGCCGCCGATGGTGACCTCCGGGCTGCGGATCGGTACGCCGGCGCTGGCCACCCGCGGTTTCGGCGACACCGAGTTCAGCGAGGTTGCCGACATCATCGGCACCGCGCTGGCCGGCGGCGAGGCGGCCGACGTGCCGGGGCTGCGGGACCGTGTGACCCGGCTGGCCAGGGCTTTTCCGCTCTATGACGGGCTCGAGGACTGGAAGCTGGTCGGCTCCTGACGACACGTCCCGGATGATTTCACGAAACCTGTAAACCTGGGTTACAGTTACTTTATGGCACAGAAACCTGTAGCTAATGCACTGATCCTGGAGCTCGATCCGGTGGTCGAGGCAAATCTGGACCGCCATCTCACGACCGAGGACATCTGGTTCGCGCACGACTACGTGCCGTTCGAACAGGGCGAGAACTTCGCCTTTCTCGGTGGACGTGACTGGGACCCGTCGCAGGCGTCGCTGCCGCGGCTGATCACCGACGCCTGCGAGATCCTGCTCATCACCAAGGACAACCTGGCCGGCTACCACCGCGAGCTCGTCGAGCACTTCATCCTCGAGGACTGGTGGGGCCGCTGGCTGGGCCGGTGGACCGCCGAGGAGCATCTGCACGCCATCGCATTGCGTGAGTACTTGGTGGTGACCCGAGAAGTGGACCCGACCGCCAACGAGCAGGTCCGGGTGGAACACGTGATGAAGGGCTACCGCGCCGATCGCTTCAGCCAGGTCGAGACCCTGGTGTTCATGGCCTTCTTCGAGCGTGCCCATGCGGTGTTCTGCCGTAACCTGGCGGCGCAGATCGAAGAGCCCGTGCTGGCCGGGCTGATCACCCGGATCGCCAAAGACGAAGAGCGCCATGAGGAGTTCTTCGCGAACATCGTGGCGCACTGCCTGGAGTACACCCGCGACGAGACGCTGGCCGCGATCGCCGCCCGCGCCGCCGAGCTCGGTGTCGTCGGCGGCGACATCGATGCCTACCAGGACAAGGTGCAGAGCATGGCCGACGCCGGGATTTTCGGCGACTCGCAACTGCAGCAGGTGATTTCCGGCCGCATCACGGCATGGGGGCTGGCGGACCAGCCCGAGCTGCAGCAGTTCATCCAAGGCTGATAGCCGGGCGCGTTAGCCCACGGCGCGCCTGCACGGCGGGTATGTGCCGACCGGAGTAGCGTCGCATTCGATGGCTAGCGACGTGCTCTGCTGTCCCGACGGCACCTCTTGTCACGACATCGCCACGACCGCCCCCGGTCCTGGTGCCGCATCCCCGCCGACACATCCGCGCGGGGGCCGCGCGGTTCGCGCAAGGAGCGCTCCGTGACTGATATCCGGACGTATGTGCTGGACACCTCGGTGCTGTTGTCGGATCCGTGGGCGTGTACCCGGTTCGCCGAACACCACGTAGTGGTGCCGCTGGTGGTGATCAGCGAACTCGAGGCCAAACGCCATCACCACGAGCTCGGTTGGTTCGCCCGTCAGGCACTGCGCTTGTTCGACGACCTTCGGCTGGAGCATGGGCGGCTGGATCAGCCCATTCCCGTTGGTGCGCAAGGCGGTACGGTGCACGTCGAGCTCAACCACACGGACCCGGCGGTGTTGCCGGTGGGTTTCCGCACCGACAGCAATGACTCGCGGATCCTCAGTTGTGCGGCCAACCTTGCCGCCGAAGGCAAGCAAGTCACGTTGGTGAGCAAGGACATTCCGCTGCGGGTCAAGGCCGGTGCAGTCGGCTTGGCCGCCGACGAATATCACGCACAGGATGTCGTCATCTCCGGGTGGACCGGGATGACCGAGGTCGAAGCCGCGGCCGAGGACATCGACGCTCTCTTCGCCGACGGCGAAATCGATCTGGCGGCTGCCCGAGACCTGCCGTGCCACACCGGGATCCGGTTGCTGGGCGGCAGTTCGCATGCGCTCGGGCGAATCAACGTGCACAAGCGAGTCCAACTGGTACGCGGCGACCGCGAGGTGTTCGGGCTGCGCGGTCGCTCCGCCGAGCAACGAGTGGCGCTGGACCTGTTGCTCGACGAGTCGGTGGGCATTGTGTCGCTGGGCGGCAAAGCCGGCACCGGGAAGTCGGCGCTGGCGCTGTGCGCGGGCCTGGAAGCGGTGCTGGAACGGCGAACTCACCGCAAAGTGGTGGTCTTCCGCCCGCTGTACGCGGTTGGCGGCCAGGAGTTGGGCTACCTTCCCGGCAGCGAGAGCGACAAGATGGGCCCGTGGGCGCAGGCGGTCTTCGACACCCTCGAGGGTCTGGCCAGTCCAGCGGTGCTCGAGGAGGTGCTGTCCCGGGGCATGCTCGAAGTGCTGCCGCTGACCCACATCCGGGGCCGCTCGTTGCACGACTCGTTCGTCATCGTCGACGAGGCGCAATCGCTGGAACGCAACGTGCTGCTGACGGTGCTGTCCCGGCTGGGCGCAGGATCGCGAGTCGTCCTGACCCACGACGTCGCTCAGCGCGACAACCTGCGAGTGGGCCGTCACGACGGCGTCGCGGCCGTGATCGAGAAGCTCAAAGGCCATCCTCTGTTCGCTCACATCACGTTGCTGCGGAGCGAGCGGTCGCCGATCGCCGCGCTGGTCACCGAGATGCTGGAGGAGATCAGCCAGGGGCCGCTGCCGTAATTTCGAACCGGTTGAGCGCTGCTCCATGACCGATGGACGCCGGACCGTGAAGGAGCGCGGATGTCGAAGCAGCTGATCGTGTGCTGCGATGGCACGTGGAACACCCCGGATCAGCAGAGCAGTGGCAGCCCCACGCCGACGAACGTCAGCAAAGTCGCACTGGCAGTTTCCCCGAAGGGTCTCGACGGGCGCGAGCAACGAACCTTCTACCACCGTGGGGTCGGAACCAACCGCTGGGAGCGCGTCCGCGGAGGTGCATTCGGCTTCGGGCTGTCGCGCGATGTCCGCGAGACCTATCGCTTCCTCGTGCAGAATTTCGACCCGGGAGACGAACTGTTCTTCTTCGGCTTCAGCCGCGGCGCCTTCACCGCCCGCAGCACCGCCGGCTTCGTCCGAAATTCGGGAATCCTGCGCCGCGAGCACATTGACCGGGTGGACGAGGCGTACGCGCTTTACCGCAGCCGAAGCAGTACAACACACCCACGTAACGTCGAAGCGACCCTGTTCAGACGGTCCTACTCGCACGAAACCGGGATCCGCTTCATCGGTGTTTGGGACACGGTCGGTGCTCTTGGCATTCCGATCAACGGGTTGCGCTGGTTCAACCGGCGCTGGGAATTTCACGACACGAGCTTGAGCACCACCGTCCAGGCAGCTTTCCAGGCGCTGGCGATCGACGAGAAGAGAGGTCCGTTTCGGCCCACGCTGTGGAAGCCGCAGGGAGACGCTCCTAGGGATCAGCGAATTGAGCAGGTGTGGTTCGTTGGCGTTCACTGCGACGTGGGCGGCGGCTACCAGGAGCATGAGTTGAGCGATATACCGCTCCTGTGGATGGTGAAGCGCGCGCATGAGTGTGGTTTGTCCTTCGAGCCCGAGGCGTTCATCCAAACGTCTAGTGCTGCCCTGACGCCCGGCAATGACGGAATCCTTTGCTCCCTGACAACTGTCGAGCCGGACCCCTTGGCTCAGGAGCATGATTCGTACACCGGCTTCTACCGTCTGATCCGGCCGTTCGTTCGACAACTCGGTATCAGTGATGAGATGCGCGAGTACGCCGCTTCCGCCGCGGTTGAGCGATACCAGCGGATTCCGTCCTACCGGCCGTCGGGCCTCGTCGCTTATCTGGACGGCAGTCCACGAATCATGCCGGTTGAATCGACTCCGAGATGATAAGTGGCGGTCTGACGGTAGGCTGCCAGCGTGCCGAGACTCTGCGACAGCCATGCCTGGCGGTACTGGCGTACGGTTCTCGGTGTTGTCGCGGCCACAGGTGTGCTGGTGATCGGGGCGTGTACGGGTCATGTGCGACGTGCCGACGCCGATAACGTCGATTGCACGCAACTCAAGTGTGTGGCGCTGACATTCGACGACGGCCCCAGCCCGTTTACCGGTCGGCTGTTGGAAACCCTGCAGCAGAACAACGCCGAAGCCACGTTCTTCCTGATCGGCAACAAGGTCGCCGCCAACCCGACGGGCGCCAAGCGTATCGCCGAGGCGGGCATGGAGATCGGCAGCCACACTTGGGAACACCCCAACATGACGACGATCCCGCCCGCCGATGTCCCGGGCCAGCTGTCGAAGGCCAACGACGCGATCCGCGCGGCCACCGGCGTGACGCCTACGCTGTGGCGGCCCCCGGGCGGGCTGACCAACGCGGCGGTGAACCAGGACGCCGCCAAACTCGGTCAGGCCGCCATTCTCTGGGATGTCATCCCGTATGACTGGATCAACGACTCCGACACTGCGGCCACTCGCTCGGTGTTGATGACGCAGATCAAGCCGGGCTCGGTGGTGTTGTTTCACGACACCTACTCGTCCACTGTCGACCTGGTCTACCAGTTCATTCCAGTGCTCAAGGCCAACGGTTACCACCTGGTGACGGTCAGTCAGCTGCTGGGACCGCGAGCGCCGGGCAGTGTCTACGGCAGCCGAGAGAACGGTCCGCCCGCCAACGACCTGCACGACATCCCGGCCGCCGAGATCCCGTCGCTGCCCAACACGCCGTCGCCCCAGCCGATGCCCAACTTTCCGATCGCCGACATTCCCGGCGCCAATTCGGGCGGGCCCAACAACGGCAGCTGAGGACTATCTGCCCGGATCCGGCAACTCGCCGGCAGCAGCGAGCGTCAGCAGTTCACTGCGGCCGATTTGGCTGAGCAGACTGGCCGAGTCGAAGTAGATGCGCTCGTTAATGATTCGATCGCCGTCAAAGAAGAACACCGCAATAATCGGAACCCGAAACGCCTTGCCGGTCGGCGGCAGGCCGTAGAACTCACCGAGATTGGTGCCCAGCAGGTCGAATTCGGTGATGACCGCGTCGTCGGCGAAGTGGTATCGGACGTTGTCGTGGCGTTGGTCGGGGAACGCGGTCCGTGTGGTCCGGTGGTACCCCATTACCTCGTCGTCGCCGTCGAAGATCTGGCCGGTGGCCATGATCTCGTAGCGCGGGTGGCCGTTGAACGTTGCCAGGGTGCGGTCGAACTCCTTGGTCACCTCGGTGTTCATGTGCTCTTCGATGGTCGCCAGCCGGCGCCGCCGAAGCTCGGCGCTGATCATCGCGACTCGTCGGCCACCCTGGACATCGCCAGCACGTCGAGGCGACGGTCGAGCTCTTCCTCGGAAAGCTTGTCGCCGATCAGCCCGCGGTCGATCACGGTCTGGCGGATGGTCTTGCGCTCCTTGAGTGCTTCTTTGGCCACCGCGGCGGCCTCTTCGTAGCCGATCGCCGAGTTCAGCGGCGTCACGATCGACGGCGACGACTCGGCCAGCTCGCGCAGCCGCTCGACATTGGCCGCCAGCCCGGTGATGCACCGCTCGGCGAACAGCCGCGACACATTGGTCAGCAGTTTGAACGACTCCAGCATGTTGCGCGCCATCATCGGGATGTAGACGTTGAGCTCGAACGCGCCGTTGGCCCCGCCCCAGGCGATCGCCGCGTCATTGCCGATCACCTGGGCGGCAACCTGCGTAACAGCTTCCGGCAGTACCGGATTCACTTTACCGGGCATGATCGAGCTGCCCGGCTGCAGATCGGGCAGCTGAATTTCGCCCAACCCGGTCAGCGGGCCCGATCCCATCCAGCGGATGTCGTTGGCGATCTTGGTCAGCGACACGGCGATCGTCCGCAGCGCGCCGGACGCTTCGACCAGTCCGTCGCGGGCGGCTTGCGCCTCGAATGAATTGGACGCCGAACGCAATTCAGCCAAACCGGTGCTGTCGACCAGCACCTCGACCACCTTGGTGCCGAACCCGTCGGGCGCGTTGAGGCCGGTACCGACCGCGGTACCGCCGATTGCCAGCTCTCCTAGCCGCGGCAGGGTCGCCTGCACCCGCTCGATACCCGCCTCGATCTGGCGGGCGTATCCCGAGAACTCCTGGCCCAGTGTCACCGGCACCGCATCCATCAAATGCGTGCGGCCCGACTTCACCACCGTGCGCCACTCGCGGGCCTTGGCGGACAGCGCGTCGTGCAGCACCTGCAGCGCCGGAATCAGGTGGCGCACCGCGGCTTCGGTGGCCGCGATGTGGGTGGCGGTGGGGAAAGTGTCATTGGACGACTGCGACATGTTGACGTCGTCGTTGGGGTGCACCGTGACACCGTTGGCCCCCGCGATCGATGCGATCACCTCGTTGGTGTTCATGTTGGAACTGGTGCCCGACCCGGTTTGGAACACGTCGATGGGGAATTGATCGTCGTGCTGGCCGTCGGCGATCTCGTTGGCGGCGGCGATGATCGCGTCGGCCTTCTCCGGCGCCAGCAACCCGAGGTCCTTATTGACTTGCGCGCACGCGCCTTTGAGTAGACCCAACGCTCGGATCTGGGTGCGCTCCAGGCCCCGTCCGGAGATCGGGAAATTCTCTACCGCGCGCTGAGTCTGGGCACGCCACAACGCTTTTACCGGTACCCGGACCTCGCCCATGGTGTCGTGTTCAATGCGGTATTCGGCGCTATCGGCCATAGGGGGTGATCCTCGCTAGGGTTGTCGGTTACGGCAGGGGATATTGAGCGGTGGAGTCGCCGGTGAAGTCGATCGCGGAGTATTCGTTGAGTTTCGAGAGCCGGTGGTAAGCCTCGATCATCCGCACCGTGCCGGACTTGGAGCGCATCACGATCGACTGGGTGGTGCAGCCGCCGGGGTAGTAGCGCACCCCCTTGAGCAGATCGCCGTCGGTGACGCCGGTGGCGCAGAAGAACACGTTGTCGCCCGACACCAGGTCCTCGGTGGTCAGTACTCGGGCGAGGTCGTAGCCGGCGTCGATCGCCTTCTGCCGTTCGGCGTCGTCGGTCGGTGCGAGCTGGGCCTGGATCTCGCCGCCCATGCAGCGGAGCGCCGCGGCAGTGATGATGCCCTCCGGAGTCCCGCCGATCCCGGCCAGCATGTCGGTGCCGGATTCCGGACGGCATGCCGAGATCGCGCCGGCGACGTCGCCGTCGGTGATCAGCCGGATCCGCGCCCCAGTGGTGCGTACGTCGTTGATCAGCTGCCTGTGTCTGGGCCGGTCGAGAATGCATACCGTCATATCCCGCACCGACAGGCCCTTGACCTTGGCGACCGCGCGGATGTTGTCGGCGATCGGCGCGGTGATGTCCAAGACGTGGGCGGCGTCGGGGCCCGTGGCGATCTTGTTCATGTAGTACACCGCCGACGGGTCGAACATCGCGCCGCGTTCGGCCACCGCCAGCACCGAGATGGCGTTGGTCATGCCTTTGCTCATCAAGGTGGTGCCGTCGATGGGGTCGACGGCGAAGTCGCAGTCCGGTCCGTCGCCGTTGCCGACTTCTTCGCCGTTGTAGAGCATCGGCGCGTGGTCCTTCTCGCCCTCGCCGATGACGACCACACCGCGCATCGACACCGAGTTGACCAGCTCGCGCATGGCGTCGACGGCCGCGCCGTCACCGCCCTCCTTGTCGCCGCGGCCCACCCAGCGGCCGGCGGCCATCGCCCCGGCCTCGGTGACCCGGACCAGCTCCATGGCCAGGTTGCGATCGGGAGCTTCGCGGCGTGACGGCTGGCCTGGGGCGCCGGGGTCAGTCATGGCGCCGATTGTCCCAGAAGAAGGTCGGCGGTTTGGAGCTGGGATACTTGTGGTGTGACGACTCAGCCGCAGCCGACGGCCAAACCGGCCAAGCCACGGTTGCTGCAGGACGGCCGGGACATGTTCTGGTCGCTGGTCCCGCTGGTGGCCGCCTGCATCGTGCTGGCCGGCCTGGTCGGAATGTGCACCTTCGCGCCCGGCACGAACAACCGGGGACAGGTGCCGTCCTACGACGCGGCGGCCGCGCTGCACGCAGATGCCCAGATGATGGGATTCCCGGTCCGGCTGCCCCGGCTGCCGCAAGGTTGGCAGCCCAACTCCGGCAGTCGCGGCGACATCCCGGACGGCCGGATCGACCCGTCGACCGGTCATAAGATGCGGGCGGTGACGTCCACGGTGGGATACATCAGTCCCACCGGCATGTACTTGAGTCTGGCGCAGAGCAACGCCGACGAGGACAAGCTGGTCGGCTCGATCCACGATGGGTCCCCGATGTACCCCACCGGCACCGTCGACGTCGACGGCACCGGCTGGATCGTCTACCGGGGTGACGGGAAAACCGAGGACGTGTGGACCACCCGGCTGGACAGTTCGGCCGGTGCCACCCAGATTGCGATCACGGGTGCGGGAAACGTCGACCAGTTCCGTACGCTGGCGGCGGCCACCCAGTCACAACCACCGCTGCCGCGCTAGAAGGGACCGTCAATGAGCGCACCCGAAGCCGATCTGACCGGCTGGTCGGTGTCACCGTTCACCGGTGGCGGCTATACCCACGACGTCTACCGCAAGGGCGAGGGGCCCGGCGTGGTGCTGATCCCCGAGATACCCGGCATCCATCCCGGCGTGCTGGCTTTGGGGAATCACCTGGTGGACAACGGGTTCACGGTTGCGATGCCGTCATTGTTCGGCACCCCTGGAGCGCCCCGCGACGACGTTGTGGCCGCGGTGTCGACGTTGGCACGTGCCTGTGTGGCAAGGGAGTTCGCGGCATTCGCGACCGATAAACAGCGGCCGGTGGCGTCGTTTTTGCGTGCGCTGGCCCGTGACCTCAACGCATCGACACCCGGCAAGGGCGTCGGGGTGATCGGCCAGTGCTTCACTGGCGGTTTCGCACTGGCCGCCGCCGTCGACGACAGTGTGCTGGCACCGGTGCTCAGCCAGCCGTCGCTGCCGTTGCCGTTGACGCCTGCGCAGCGCCGCGACGCCGGCGTTTCACGCATCGAGCTGGACGTGGTCGCGGACCGCGCCGCCAATGAGGGGCTGTGTGCGATGGGATTGCGCTTCAGCGAGGACAAGATGTCCCCCGGCGACCGCTTCGCGACGCTCAAGAAGCGGCTCGGCGACGCGTTCGAGGTGATCGAAATCCCGTCCGGCGCAGGCAATGAGTACGGCTTCACCAAGATGGCGCACTCGGTGCTGACCGACGAGGTGCGTGAGGTCGACGGCCACCCGGCCTACGAGGCCCGCAAGCGAGTTGTCGAGTTTCTCACTGCGCGGCTGGCTTAGCCGATTCTTCGGCGTCCTCGCCATTTTCGAGCTCGACGTCCTTGTACACCGCGAGGTAGACCTCGATCGTGGTGACGACGACGATCATCAGCACCGGGCCGATGACAATGCCCCACGGCCCGAACATCGCGATACCCGCGAACACCGACAGCAGCATCAGCGCGGAATTGAGCCGAGCATCCCGCGGCACCAGAACCGGACGCAAGAAGTTATCCAGGTTGGTGACCACGATCAGATGCCAGAGCACCACGAACACGCCGCCAAAGATGTTGCCGAAGAAGATCATCCCGATCCCGAACGGGATTGTGACAATTCCACCGCCTAACGGGATGATGGACAACGCGGTCAGCAGAATCGCAAAGATGAAGAAGCCATGGTGAAATCCGGCGATGTAGATCGACGCGGCTCCGGCTACACCTTGGCACAGCGCGATGACGAACTGGCCGCTGACGGTGCCGCGCACCATCGAGCCCATCTTGCGCAGGTACAGATCGGTGACCTCTTCGCCGAGCGGATTGAGCTGGCGGATCAGCGTCAACAGTTTCTCGCGATGCGTGAGCATCGCGACGAACACATACAGGAAGATGATGGCCGACGTGACGGCGCCGAAGACGCTTCCGGCGGTGTCCTGCAATACGTGCAGGAACCATTCGCCGGCCTTCTGTGCAACGGTCACCATCGCTTTCCGCAGCGACTCGCCGGTAATCGTGGTGTGCACGAACGGCACCCGCGCGAGCAGGTCGTTGGCGAGGCGTAAGCCCTTGTCGCCGAGCTGGCTGAGATCGGTCCGCTCGACCCATTCGGCGACGTGGGTGACCATCCGCGAGATCTGCACGATCGCCAGCAGCACCAGCAGTCCGATCGGCACGATGACGGCTACCAGCGCCGACAGCAGCGTGCAGGTCGCCGCCAGTCCGGTAGGCAGCCGTCGGTCGAACCAGGTGAAAAGTGGTGTGAACAAATACGCCCCGACGGCCGCTACCACAATGAGCACGAAGTAGCTGCGCAGGAAATACGCCGTGAACAGCAGGGCAACGAGGGTGAACACGGCCAGCGCCCGCTTCTGGGTGCGGGTGAATTCGGTGTTCATGGTGCAGCAGTCGATCGAGCGGCTTGCCGCGCGCGCTGCTGGGTGATGAATCCGACCGAAAACCGTTGCAGAAGCCCGGGTGCCAGCCGGGCGAACAGCCAGGAGGCGTGTGCGCGTTTGGGCACTACCAATAACGCCTTGTTGCGCTGGATCGCTTTGAGCGTGTCGCGGGCGAGCCGGTCGGGGTCGTAGGCGGTCTTCATGCCCTGGCCGCGAAGGTAGTAGTCGCGGCCGGCAAAGCCGCCGACCGCACCCTTATCCAGGATCGGCGTCTCGACGGCAGCCGGGCAGATCGCGAGTACGCCCACCCCGCGCGAAACCGCCTCGGACCGTAACGCCAGCGACAACCCGACCACCGCGTGCTTGGTCATCACGTAGCTGGTGATCTGCCCGGCCGCGGCGAGTCCGGCCATCGACGCGGTGTTGACGATGTGGCCGTGGCCCTGCCGCAGCATCACCGGATAAGCGGCGGCCACGCCGTGCACCACGCCGCGGATGTTGACGTCGATGATCGCGTTCCACTGGTCCAACGTCAGCAGTTCGGTGTCGCCGCCCCAGGCGATCCCGGCGTTGTTGAACATCAAATCCAACCGACCGGCCTGCTCCACGACCTGGTCGACCAAGGCTTGCACCGCAGCAGCGTCGGTGACGTCGAGGACGGCCGAGCGCGCGGTGCCGGGACCCGTGATGGCATCGGCCGTCCGTGCCGCAGCGGCGCCGTCGACGTCGGTGCACACGACGTCGGCGCCGGCAGCCACGAGCGCCCGGCACAGTGCGGCGCCGATTCCCGAGCCGCCGCCGGTGACGATCGCCTGCTTTCTGGTGAAAGTCATTGCCCACCTGCCAGTCTCATCACATGCCCGTACACGTCGGGGTATCGCATCAGGTGCGCGCCGCCGTTGAGGTCGAGCACTTCGCCGGTCAGCCACGACGCCTTGGTCGCAAACACCACTGCATCGGCGACGTCCTCGGGCGTGCCGGCCCGGCCGAGCGGGGTGTTTTCCAGATAGTCGTCGAGCACCCCGGGAATGAGCGTGGCCGGTTCGGTCAGCGGAGTATGCACGAAACCGGGCGCGACGGCATTGACCCGGACCCCGCGCGGCGCCAATTCCAGTGCGGCAACCTGGGTCAGCATCGATAGCCCGGCTTTGGCCGCGCAGTAGGCGCTCATCGCCGCCGCGGGCTGGCGGGCATTGAGCGAACTCAACGACACCAGTGCGCCACCATCGCGTAGCTGCGGCGCGGCATGCTTGATCACCAGGAAGGCGCCGGTGAGGCAGACATCGACAACCGAGCGGAATTCCTCGACCGGCAGATCGGTGATCAGTCCGACGCCGCTGAATCCCGCGGTGTTGACGACGACGTCGAGCGGACCCGACTCTGCGAATAACCGTTGAACTGAATCTTCGTCGGTGACTTCGACGGTCGCGGCTTCGTGCGAACCGCCGAGTTCGGCGGCCACCGCTTCGGCGCCGTCGGTGTTGCGGTCGGCGACCGTGACGCGGCAGTCATCGGCGGCCAGCGCATGGGCGACCGCTCGTCCGATGCCGGAGGCTCCTCCGACGACGACCGCGCTGCGCCTGCTCATGCGGTGCTCCTATCGGGTCGGGAATTACCCCACTTGGCGTCGATCACGGCCCACGGGTCGGCGTAGCGGCCCGGATAGCGAAAGTAGGGCGAATGACGCGTGAGGAACATATGCGCGAGCGGGGCGACCAGCCGGGCCGGGTAGCGTCGCCAACCCGCCCGATCGGCAGTCTCGGCCAGCATCTGTGGCCACGAAACTCGTTGGAAATCAAGCAATTCCTGCGCTTCGGTGGTGTCCATCCAGTCGGTGTGGTACCAGCCGTCGTCATCATCGGGGTCGCCCATCCGGCCCGCGGGTATTCCACCGACCAGCCCCATCGCGGCTGCCGTGGCCGCGGCGATATCACCCTGCAGTTGCCGGTGCGAACTGTCGCCGCCGATCAGCAGTGTTTTACCGGCGACGGGCGCCGTGGTGGCCGCGGCGAATGCGCGGGCGACGTCGCGCACGTCGACGGTCTGAATGCGGCCGTCGAGGGGTAGCGATGCGGCGAAGTACAGGGTGTCGAGGTCCACATCGAGTTGCGGCTCTGCGGTCAGCACGCCACCGAGCCGGAGTACAACTGCCTCCAGCCCGGAGTCGCGCACCAGGTGCTCCGATGCCACTTTGTGTGCGCCGTAATTGTCGGATGGGCGCAACGGGGTCTCCGCGGTGAGCAAGTCGGTAATGCGATGCGGGTTACGGGCCCCGTAAGCGCCGATGCTCGACGCCAGGATGAGTCGCGGTGGTTCCGGTAATGCCCTGGCCGAGTTGATGACTAGGCCGGTGGCGTCGACATTGACCTTGTGCGCCAGCGCCGGGCGGGCGTAGCACAGCGGCGGAATGAATGCCGCCAGATGGATGATGACCGTTGGACGAACCGACCGCATCAGCGTGTCGACCGCTTCCGCGTCGGTCAGATCGGCCCAGCGCACTTCGACGGCGCCCGGCAGCTTGGCCGCGCCTTTACGGTTGGCCGGCACGTCGAGGTCGGTGGCGATCATCCGGTGGCCGTCGGCACGCAACCGTCGCACCGTCGCCGAGCCGACCATTCCGAACGCTCCGGTGACCAGCACAGTCTCAGCCATGGCGCATTACGCTACACGCCGACTCGAAATGTGATCGCAGTTGTAACGACTATTCGGGTGGCGGCGCAGCAACGACTGCCGCCGGACGCGGCGCAGTGGTGGCCTTGATCTGCTCGAACAACTCACAGTAATAAGACTGACAGTCGGCCATGGCCTGCTCGGTGGTGAACAGCGGCCGGTAACCCAAGTCACGCTCTGCCTTGGCGATGGAGAAGTAGTTGTCGAGGTAAAGCCGTTCCACCGCAAGGGGTTCCAGCGGCGGCTTGGGAAGCCCGAACCGGAAGTGCAGCCGCTGCCAGATCGTCATCACCCAGCGGACCAGCGGACCGTTTACCCGCAGCCGGGGCCAGTGCTGCCCACAGGCTTCGATCACCGGCCGGGCGAACTCGAACATGTTGATCGGCTCGGCGTCGTTGACGAAGTATGCCTGGCCCGGTGCGGTGCCGCCAGGCACCAAGTGTTCTGCGGCCAGGATGAAGCCGTGAATCAGGTTGTGCACGTACGAGTTGTCCAACTTGGCGTTCTTGCTGCCGACGAGCACCTTGACGTGGCCGGCGACGACGCTTTCGAACATCTTGCGAAACATGGTCTGGTCACCGCGACCCCAGATCCCGGATGGCCGAATAGAACACGTCAGCATGCCGCCGACACCGTTCTGGGACAAGACATATTTCTCGGCAGCAACCTTGGTCTCGGTGTAGAGGTCGTTGAACCGGTCGGTGTAGGGGAGTGTTTCGTCGCCGCTGGCAATGCGCTGACCGCCCATCACCACGCTGTTGGACGCGGTGTAGACGAAGCGTTTCACCCCGGCGGCCTGCCCGGCGCGCACGAGGTTTTCGGTGCCGCCGACGTTGACCGCGAAGCTGCGTTTGCGGTACTCATCGGTCACCGATGCTCCGCCCATCAGCTCGATGATGGCCGCGGTGTGGATGATCGTGTCGATTCCGGCCACCGCCGCGGCGACCGTGTCAGCGTCGCAGATATCGCCCTCGACGACGTCCAGCTTGGGATGGTCCGGCTGCGGCGACGCCGCCCGGTCGAAGGAGCGCACGTGATATCCGCGCTCGAGCAGTGTGGTCACCAGGTTGGCGCCCACGAAGCCGGAGCCGCCGGTGACCAGGATGTGGCCGAGTTCAGTCGTCAACGATGCATCACCCATCCGACGAGGATAACTGAAACGTGTTCCAATTCCGAGTGGAACGTGTCAAACTGGTTCCGATTTCAACTATTCATCGATGGCGTTGGGCCTGTCGGCAGCCAACGCGTCCTCGATGCGTTTGCGAGCTCCAGCTAAGTGCTCTTCGCACCGTTTAGCCAGTTGTTCGCCTCTTTCCCATAGTTTCAGCGACGCATCGAGGTCCAAGCCGCCCTGCTCCAGGGCTCGCACGACTTCGACCAGTTCGTCGCGGCATTCTTCATAGCCGAGGCGACTAATGGGCTTAGCTTCGTCACTCGCCATCCGTAGATCCTTCGCTGACTGCCGCGACCGCGCCATCGCCGACTCGCACCCGCAGCTTGGTGCCGGAAGGGGCGTCGTCGACCGAGCGCAGCACCGCGGCCGGCCCCGAGGCCGGAACCGTCTGCACCACCGCATAGCCGCGGGCCAGCGTCGCCGCCGGTCCCAGGGTGGCCAGCCGGGCGGCCAGATGGCCGACCCGATCGGTCTCCGCGGCGACCCGCCGGGTGATGTCCCGGCGGCCCGCGGACCGCGCACGATGGATTTCCTCGGCACGCACCCGCAGCGCGGCCAGCGGCTCGGCCAGCACCGGACGACTACGCAACTGGGCCAAGGCCCGTTCCTCCCGGGACACCCAATTGCGCAGCGCCTGCGCACTGCGCCGGCGCAAATCGTCGACCAGACGCTGCTCGGCGGCGGTGTCCGGCACGATCTTCTTCGCCGCGTCGGTGGGTGTGGCCGCGCGCAGGTCGGCGACCAGATCGCACAGCGGGTTGTCCGGCTCATGGCCGACCGCGCTGACGACCGGCGTGCGGCATGCCGCAATCGCGCGGCACAACGTCTCGTCGGAAAACGGCAGCAGATCCTCGACACTGCCGCCGCCGCGGGCCAGCACGATCACGTCGACCTCCGGGTCGGCGTCCAGCCCAGACAACGCCTCGACGATCTGCGAGACGGCATTCGGGCCCTGCACGGCGGTGTTTCGCACGGCGAAGCGCACCGCGGGCCAGCGCGCAGCGGCCACCGACGTCACGTCATGCTCGGCGGCGCTGGCCCGGCCAGTGATCAGCCCAACTGTGCACGGCAGGAACGGGATCGGCCGTTTGAGCCGCGGGTCGAACAACCCCTCAGCGTCCAGCAGTCGACGCAGCCGCTCGATGCGGGCCAGCAAATCGCCGATGCCGACCGCGCGAATCTCGCTGAGCCGCAACGAGAATGTGCCTCGGCCAGTGTAGAAATTCGGTTTGCCGCACACCACGACTTGGACGCCTTCGGCGAGTTTGACGGGCGCGCTCAACACGAGATCGCGCGGAGCGGTCACGGTCAGCGACATGTCGGCGGCGGGATCGCGCAACACCATGAACGCCGTCTTGGCGTCTGGGCGCACCTTGATCTGCGTCAGTTGGCCCTCCACCCACACGGTGCCCAGCTTGTCGATCCAGCTGGCCACCCGGATGGCCACCGCGCGAACCGGGAACGGGTTCTCGGCCGAGTTCGGCTGCGCGGCTTCGGTCACTTGGCGGTCGCGCGGGTGATCCTGTTGGCCAGCAACGTCTGGAACGGCGCCCGCGCCTTGGTGGCCTCTTCGTAGGCCAGCAATGCCTCGAGCTCGTCGACGTCCAGCGTGTTCAGCCGGGCACGCAGCTGGGCCAGAGTCAGCGTTTCGTAGTCGAGCTCGTCGGCCACGGCCGGCATCGACACCGTAGCCGTGGCCGGCTTCTTGGCGCGTTTGGTGGGCACGGGCGTGGTCGGGGGATCGGTCGGTGCACCGCCATCCGAGGTCGAGTACAGGGCGAACCGTCCTTCGGCGCGGCGTTCGGCATCGCCCGGCTCGGGCCCGGCTTCCAGCTCGCCGTCGTCTGCGTCCTCGTCGAAGGTTGCCCATTCGGGCTGTTCGTCCTTCGGTGGGAAGAAGCTATCGAGCGTGGCGTCACCCTTGATCACCAGTTCGGCCATGTTCTGCTGGAATCGCATCACGACGTGCGCGGCCTGGCTGGCCAGGGTCATGGGGTACATCAGGATGGTCTTCGGCAGCTTTATCGTCTCCTCGACGGCGAGCGTCGCCGCACCGACCAGCAGCCGAACCCCATACGGTGCAGTAGGCATGGGTCCAAGACTGCCTTACCCGGCCGGTCAACTCCAAGCTGGCCGGGAAATGGCGTAGCCGGGTCGCCGGACCGTACCCTGGTTGTCATGTCTCCTACCATCAACATGGGGATTCCCGGTGCGTCCAGCACGGTCGTCGAGTCCGCGACCGGTAAGCGGGTGTTGCTGGCCGAGCCCCGCGGATACTGCGCCGGCGTGGATCGCGCCGTTGAGACGGTCGAACGCGCGTTGGAGAAGCACGGCCCGCCCGTCTACGTCCGCCACGAGATCGTGCACAACCGGCATGTGGTGGACACGCTGGCCAAAGCCGGGGCAATCTTCGTCGACGAAACCGACGAGGTGCCCGAAGGCGCGATCGTGGTGTTCTCCGCGCACGGCGTCGCGCCGAGCGTCCACACCTCGGCCGCCGAGCGGGATCTGCAGGTCATCGACGCCACCTGCCCGCTGGTCGCCAAGGTGCACAACGAAGCCAAGCGTTTCGCCCGCGACGACTACGACATCCTGCTGATCGGTCATCAGGGCCATGAGGAAGTCATCGGTACCGCCGGTGAAGCCCCCGACCACGTGCAGCTGGTCGACGGACCCGACGCCGTCGAGCAGGTCACGGTCCGTGACGAGAACAAGGTCATCTGGCTGTCCCAAACCACGTTGAGCGTCGACGAGACCATGCAAACCGTGCAGCGGCTGCGCGAGCGCTTCCCGAAGCTGCAGGATCCGCCCAGCGACGACATCTGCTATGCCACCCAGAACCGGCAGGTCGCGGTCAAGGCGATGGCGCCCGAATGTGAGCTGGTCATCGTGGTCGGGTCGGCCAACTCGTCGAACTCGGTGCGACTGGTCGAGGTGGCGCTGGGCGCCGGCTCGCGGGCCGCGCACCTGGTGGACTGCGCCGACGACATCGACCCGGCCTGGCTGGACGGCGTCACCACGGTCGGTGTCACCTCCGGAGCGTCGGTGCCCGAGGTGCTGGTGCGTGGCGTGCTGGAGCGGCTGGCCGAATCCGGCTACGACGTGGTGCAGCCGGTGACGACTGCCAATGAGACGCTGGTGTTCGCGCTACCGCGAGAGATTCGCCCCAGCCGTTCCTGATCCTGCTCGCGCGGGGCCAGTCAGACGTCGTATTCCCAGGAGTCGGCCTTGAACTTGCGCGGTTTGCGTGAGTCGTCGTTCCCGGCTGACCGCCGGTAGCGCACCTGTGAAATGGGGTGATGCGTCGCGGTCGCACCGCTGGGTGCGGAGCGGCGACGCGGTTCAACAGGATTGACGGGTTCGTAACCCTCGGTGGACTCGTACGGGTCGAAGCGGCTGCTGCGGGCCGCCGGCCTGCCGCGACGCAGATGCGGGTCGCGCCGGATCTCCCGCGGTGGTCGGCCGCGCAGGTCGGGATCGCGGGGCACTCGGCCGCGGCGGGGCGGTTCTGGTGCATCGATGTCGCGGTTACGGGTCGGGCGTCGGCGCCGGGTGCGTTCGATCGCAGGGTCGAGCGGCTCCTCCAACGGCGGCCGAATGTGCCGGGACCGGGTTGGTGCGGGACGCTTGGCGGCCCGGGCTCCGGTGGCTTGGGCTGATTTGGTGCGGCGGCCGGCAGTGTCGGTGCGCCGGGCGCGGGCTGGCGCTTTGGCGGGTTTCCTGCTGTGTTCGGGTTCGGCTGCGTCGCCACCGATCATCGCGGCGAGCTTCGCGATGACGGCGCTGAGAACCCCGCCGGTTTCCTCGGTCTCGGGTTCGGTGTTGACGGTTGTTCGTACCGCCATTCCCAGATACCAGCGGATCATTCCGATCAGCAGCACCCCGGCCGAGGTGAACAGCATCAGCGGGAAACGCTCGATCAGCGGATAGCCGCAGTTGATCAGCAGGTCCTTCAGCCCGGTGAATCTGGCGCCGTGGAACAGCCAGTAGGCGCCGGGAACTGCGCAGAACAGGATCAGCGGAGGTTGGATGGCCGCGGTGAAGACAGCTGATTGCCGGACCGCCAACACCGCAGCCACGCAGCCCAGCACGTAGAGCGCGGAGAAAACGTCGGTCAACTCTTTGTTGCCCGAGCCAGCGTCGAAAGCGAACCCGACGGCGGTCGCGGTCGCTGCGATGACGATCGCTGCCCACCACGGCACACCAGGAAAATTGGGGTGGATCGAGCGATGACCTGCCGTCACTGCCGACCTCGCCCGCTGTGCTGACACATGTCGACCGTACCGGCTCAGCGCCCAAAGGCCCGTAAAGACCTGCCCGGCTTGTAGAGGTCCGACCCGCCGCGCCCGGCTCCGCCGCGCTTGCGATCGCCGGGGTCAACGGGGCCGACCCGCCGCGCCCGGCTCCGCCGCGCTTGCGATCGCCGGGGTCAACGGGGCCGACCCGCCGCGCCCGGCTCCGCCGCGCTTGCGATCGCCCCTACACTTGGCTCCCTGTGAGCTTGAGCCTGGGAATTGTGGGTTTGCCGAATGTCGGCAAGTCGACGCTGTTCAACGCGTTGACCAAGAACGACGTGGTGGCTGCCAACTACCCGTTCGCGACAATCGAACCCAATGAAGGCGTGGTGCCGCTGCCCGATCCACGGTTGGCCAAGCTGGCCGCGATGTTCGATTCCGAGCGGAACGTGCCGGCGCCGGTGACCTTCGTCGACATCGCCGGGCTGGTCGCCGGCGCGTCGGAGGGGGCCGGGCTGGGCAACAAGTTCCTGGCCAACATTCGGGAGTGCGACGCGATTTGCCAAGTGGTGCGGGTGTTCTCCGATGACGACGTCGCTCACGTCGCCGGACAGGTCGACCCAAAATCCGACATCGAGGTCATCGAGACCGAGTTGATCCTGGCCGACATGCAAACACTCGAACGCGCGGTGCCTCGATTGGAGAAGGAAGCCCGTAACAACAAGGATCGCAAACCCGTTCACGAGGCTGCACTGACCGCCCAGCGGGTGCTCGACGGTGGGACGACCCTGTTCGCTGCCGGGCTGGACACTTCGCCGCTGCGAGAGCTGAACCTGTTGACCACCAAACCATTCCTGTATGCCTTCAACGCCGACGAGGCGGTGCTGACCGACGCCGACCGAGTCGCCGCGCTGCGCGAGCTCGTCGCGCCCGCAGACGCGGTTTTCCTGGACGCCAAGATCGAGGCGGAATTGGCCGAGCTCGATGACGAGTCGGCCACCGAGCTGTTGGAGTCCATCGGCCAGCACGAGCGGGGCTTGGATGCGTTGGCCCGCGCTGGATTTCACACGTTGAAACTGCAGACCTTCCTGACGGCTGGGCCAAAGGAGGCGCGGGCCTGGGTCATTCACCAGGGCGACACCGCGCCGAAGGCCGCCGGGGTGATCCACACCGACTTTGAAAAAGGTTTCATCAAGGCCGAAATCGTGTCCTACGACGACTTGATCGACGCCGGGTCGATGGCCGCGGCCAAGGCCGCCGGCAAGGTCCGCATGGAGGGCAAGGATTACGTGATGGCCGACGGCGATGTCGTGGAATTTAGGTTCAACGTCTAGTTCCGGTTCAACGTCTGGCGACGCCGCGGCCTGAACCTGAGTCTGAAATCGACCTAGTCAGTGGAATCCGGGTGGACGAAGAGTTCTAGTTGGATGTTGTCTGGGTCGCGAAACACCACCGTTGGGCCCCACCCGATGTCGATAACTTTCGAATGCTCGACGTCGTGCTGGTTGAGGTGTTCCGTCCAACGATTTAGCTCGTCTAGGTTCTCGACTTGAAAACTGAGGTGATCCAGGCCGATTCGCCGTTCATCGAATGTCGAGCCGCCGATTGTTCCGTCATGACGCATCAGTGTCACGACGACGCCGGACGGATGAATCATGGATCGCGTCTCGAAGGTCGCTCCACGTGAATTGGCCACGGTGACGAAGCCGAGCACGTCCTCCCACCACGAACCGGACCGTTCGCAGTCGGACACGGTCAAGTCGATGTGCGACAGCCCCTTGAGATCGGGCACGGCGTCTCCATTCTTTGGTCGGAATCCAGCCAGATGGTCCCCCGAGCCGTCCGAATTGGGAAGGGCAGTCTGCGCCCACATCCCGGCGGCCCCGCCGCCATGACATTTATCGGCGGCGGAATTGGGTGGAATTCCGCTTCAACGTGTAGTCGAGTTCCAGTTCAACGTGAGCAAGTAGGCATCGCGCGGAATTGAGATTCGGCGACACGGGTTTCGGCAGCTGGTCTAATGATCGCCATGCCGCTTGTTGAACGTGCGCTTACCGCGCTGGCTCGCCAGCTCGGTGAACCAACCGGGTTCGCAGGCCGGGTCGTCGGACGGCTACTCAACCGTGGCAATCGGTCAATTGTCGTCGCTGCGGTCGCCGCCACGGGTTGCGGACCAGCGGCCGAAGTCGCCGACATCGGATTTGGAGGAGGAGTTGGACTCGACCTCTTGCTCGATTGCGAGGGCACGGTTGTTCACGGCGTCGAGATGTCGGAGACAATGCTCACTGAAGCAAAGCGCCGGTTCTCTGACTACATTGCTCGCGGGCGGTTACGTCTCTATTCCGGTCGGATGGAGAGCCTGCCTCTCGAAGATTCCGCACTAGACGCGATCATCTCGACGAACACGATTTATTTTGTACCGGACCTCGCCGCGGCTCTGAGTGAGCTAGTGAGAGTGCTGCGGCCGGGCGGGCGACTGGTACTCGGGGTTGGTGATCCGAATCAGATGTCCAAAATGCCCTTCACCCGCCATGGATTCCGGTTGCGCCCCATCGACGAACTTGTGCCGGTTATCCGCGAGGCGGGTTTCGGTCAGATTGAGGACAGGCGCGTCGGTAGTGGCCAAGGCGCCTTCCATCTTCTGGTGTGCGAGTTGCCGAGCTGACGTGGTGACTAGAGTTCCGCTTCAACATGTGAAGCCGGAGGCTGAGCACCGTCGGCTCCCCTGACCAGCGCTGCGGCCTGGTTGTCGGAGGCGATGCTTAGCACGCCGGCGGTCAGGCACTGCACGCCACAACAACCCGCAGGGAGGGCTGCATGAAGTTCATTTCGACCCGCATCATCACAGCAGACGTGAATCGTCTGGTCGATTTCTATGAGATGGTCACCGGCGTCTCGGCGGTATGGGGAAACGAGTTATTCGCCGAGATTCCGACGCCGATCGGCACGCTGGCCATCGGCAGTGACAAGACCGTCCCGCTGTTTGGCGAAGGATCCGCCGAGCCGGCGGCCAACCGCAGCGCGATCATGGAGTTCATTGTCGAGGACGTGGACGCCGAGTACGAGCGGCTGCGTGGACGCATAGGCGAGGTCGTGACAGAACCAACAACCATGCCTTGGGGCAATCGTGCGCTGCTGTTTCGGGATCCAGATGGAAACCTCGTCAACCGGTTCACCCCGGTTACCGAAGAGGCACGCGCCAAGTTCGGATTTTGACTGCCGGCGAAACGGTCCGCGTCCTCCCCCTCTCACGATATGACAGGGAGGGGGGCTTGCGGCAAGGCCCCTGAGGCGCTGCAGAATCTTCCGACCACGAAATGCAACGGATGGAGGATTGCGGTGCCGAGCACGCCGAAACCCTTTGAAGTGCACGAGTCGGGTGCACTGCTGCACGGGACCAAAGCCGGCCTCTCGGTGGGTGATCTTCTGGTGCCCGGACGTCAGTCGAACTACGAGACAGGGCGCCTCTCAAACCACGTCTATGTGACCCAGACGCTAGACGCGGCAGTGTGGGGAGCGGAGCTGGCTGTCGGCGACGGTCGTTGTCGCATATACGTCGTGGAACCGACCGGGACACTGGAAGACGACCCGAACGTGACGGACAAACGGCATCCTGGAAATCCGACTCGCTCCTTCCGCACCCGCGACCCCGTGCGAATAATTGGCGAGCTCACCGACTGGGAGGGCCATTCACCCGATCAGCTTCAATCCATGTGCGATCGCCTAGCGGACCTTCGGCGGCGTGGGCTGGCAATCATCTATGACTAGATCCGGGTCCGGTGCGGAGTACGAGTAATTTCTGAGGAGGCGCAATGCGGTGGCGCGGCGTTAGTCACGTTGAATTCGCGGTGTTGGACTATGACGAGTCCATCGCGTTCTACGACACAATGTTCGGCTGGCTCGGATACAGCAGCTTCTCGTCGCTGAACATGGAGTACCAGTCGACGTATTACATGACGCGATATGTCAACCCACACAGCTACATTGGTATTCAGCCGGCCCATACTGGAGAGAAGTTGACGCACAGCGACCAGACGGTCGGGATCAACCACATTGCCGTGTGGGCCCGCAACAGAGGAGAGGTTGACCGCTTTCATCGCGAGTTCTTGGTCAAGCGTGGCATTCCCGTCACTGACGAGCCGCAGGAGTACCCGCAGTACTGGCCCGGCTATTACGCGGTGTTCTTCGATGACCCGAGAAACGGCATTCATTGGGAACTGGCGTGGATACCAAAAGTTCCTACCCCCCGCCAAGTTTGGTCGTTTTACCGCGCGCTTCGTGGTTTCGCCAAGAGTCGGCCAGACTTGGCAAACACGGTGCCCGGCGTCACTTTGCAGGCCAGGCGAACTCTGCCGCGCCGGTAGTCGGCAAAGCCGGCTCCCTAAATCATTGTCAAAAGCATAATCTTGACGGCGGGTATGTGGTTATGGTCCGTGGATCCGGGACAACGGGTTCCGGCACCGAAAAAAGGGGGGGTCAGCGATGACCCGGAGAACAATTGACATGGGTACCAAGATCCCGGCGATCCTCGCCGCGGCGGCAGGAATAGTAGCGGTCGGGCTGCTTACCACCCCGATCGCGAGCGGAGAAGAACCCCAACAATGTCCGCAGGGACAATTCCCAACAACAGACGGAACAGGATGCGCGGGCGTCCCGGATCCTACCCAGTATGGCTGTCCGCCAAAGGATTTCCAATGTATGTTCGATTCCTTGCCTCGGCGCTGAGGGACGATCCGCGAAGCCGGCTGAGGTTCGCGGCCTAATCGCTGCCGACTCCAAGGTGTCGTTCAACCACCCGGTGACATTAGCGGTCCAGCGCCTTTGGACAGCCCGCAAGAATCGGTCGGATGATCGGAACACAGGGGCAGCGATGCCCTCTATCAGCGTGCCGCCTCCACGCGTTGGAATCGTGTGAGCGCTAATCCACTGGACGTGTGCACCCCTCGCCCGATGGAGTGAGGCTGATGGTCCCGCCATCGTGTTCGCAAGCCGGAAATGCTCGAAAGCCGCCGCCAAGCGGCTCTCCGTTGAAATTGCACACAGGGTCGTGATATTCGCGAATCAACAGCCCTGGGCACAATCTCAACGGCGATCGCGAGGCAGCCATTCAAAAACGCTGCCGCCGGGCCAGTAGTGAAATTGCCGTTTTGCGTTATCCGCCGCATGGCTGCCTGTCATCGGCCGGAGCAGTTCGTCGCCAATCCGATCTCGACGAGCTTCAGCGCCAATCGATTACGACAGCAGTTCGAGGAAGACGCGGGCGGCCGGATTGGTCGGTACCCGTGTTCGACCAACGAGCGCAAGTCTTCGAGCTGGCGGGTGGGTATCGCCGCCGACCCGGCGCAGCCGAATGATGGGCAGCCCGCTGCGGCGCGCGACCGGTTCGGGCACCACGGCAATCCCGAGCCCGTGGTGGACCAAACTCAGCGCCTGCTCCATTTGGCTGGTGCGGAAGGCAATCCGTCGCTCAACGCCGGCGGCGCGAAAGAGCGCTTCGACGACCGTTTGCAGTCCCAGGCCAGCCTGGAAGTCGACGAACGGCTGCTCCGCCACGTCGGCCAGTCGCACCGCCTCGCGCTCGGCCAACTGATGCTTTTGCCCGACCACCAGCACCAGCATCTCGGGATAGTCCCGTAGCGCGACAAGCCGCTCCGGCAGCGGTGTGGCGTCCAGCGCGACAAAAGCCAAGTCCAACTCGCCGTCCTCGACGGCCGCCAACAGGTCGACGGTCGGTGCCTCGCGCAGCACGATCTCCACGCCGGGGTGCCGCGCGTGTAGAGCGGCGATGCATGCGGGCAGGTCGACGGCGGTGAACGTCTGCACCACACCGAGTGCCAGCTGCCCCGCGCCGGCGTCGCGGACCGCAGTGATCGCCTTCTCGGCAGCCTGCACCTCACGCAGGATGCGCTGAGCGTGCTCCGACAACGCGCGACCCGCGGTCGTGAGCACCACCGAGCGGGTGCTGCGTTCGAACAACGGCGTGCGCAGGTCGTTCTCGAGCGTGCGTATCGACGCGCTCAGCCCCGACTGGGAGATGCCCAGTTCGGCTGCCGCCTGGGTGAACTGCCCAATTTCGGCCACCGCCACGAAGTGCCGCAGCTGCCTCAACTCCACATATCGATACTAGTTCTTAATCTAAGAAAAGCTAGTTATTTTACAACTGGAAACCGGGCAGGCACCATGGGGCCATGAGCCACGCCGAGTCAGCCCAGCCGCGGATGGACCGTCGGCTGGTGTTCGTCATGGCGCTCACTTCTGGCCTGGTGGTGGCCAACAGCTATTACGCTCAGCCGCTGGTCGGCACCATCGCCGACTACTTTCACGCGTCGACCACCAGCGTCGGCCTCATCGTCACGGCCAGCCAGGTCGGCTACGCGATCGGCCTCGCGCTGCTGGTGCCGCTGGGCGACCTGACCGAGCGACGAAAGCTGCTCACCGGCATGCTGATTGCGACCTGTGTCTGCCTGCTGGGCATGGCTGTCGCGCCGAGTTGGCCAGTCCTGGCTGCGGCGGCGATTTTGGTGGGTATCGGCTCAGTGGTCGGACAGGTGCTGGTGCCGTTTGCCGCATCGCTGGCCTACGAGGACGAGCGCGGGCGCGTCATCGGCAGCGTGATGACCGGCCTGCTGCTGGGCATTCTGCTGTCCCGGGTCGTGGCCGGACTGATCGCAGCCGTCGCAGGCTGGCGCGCGGTGTTCGTCGTCGCTGCGGCGCTGATGCTGGTCAGTTGCGTCCTGGTGCGCTCCTTACCGGTGCGGGCGCCCGACGTCCGGATGAGCTACCGGCGATTGCTGGCCTCGGTCGTGCAGATCGTGCGTGAGGAGCCGGTCCTGCGGCTGCGCATGTGGTACGGCATGTTGACCTACGCCTGCTTCGGCGTGTTCTGGACCAGCGTCGGTTTCCTGCTCGCCGGCGGCATCTATCACTGGTCCGACGGCCAGATCGGGCTGTTCACGCTGTTCGGCGTCGCGGGTGCGCTGGCGGCGAAGTTCGCGGGCGGGTTGGCCGACCGCGGCTACGCCCGCGCGCAGACCGGCGCCTTCATCGTGTTGACCGCGCTGAGCTTCGTGCTGCTGTGGGTCGGGCAGACCCGGGTGGCGGCGTTGGCGCTCGGAGTGGCGCTGCTGGATCTGGGCATCCAGGGCACGCACATCACCAACCAAAGCGTGTTCTATCCGCTGCGCCCGGAGGCCCGCAGTCGGCTCAACACCGCCTACATGACCAGCTACTTCGCCGCCGGCTCGCTGGGCAGCATGCTCTCTGCCATTGTCTACGGCAGCTACGGCTGGGGCGCGGTGTGCATCCTCGGCGCCGTCTTCCCTGCCGTCGGCACGATCATCTGGCTGGCGGAGATGGCGCGGTCTCGCGCGGCCGATTCGGCTCATCGTGAACGTGCTGAAACGCCCAGTTCAGCGGCAACCGTGCCGCGACGCCACCTTGCCTTCGGCCGGACGCTGATTAGTCTCGACCCAGACTGAAGGAGCGTGTGCCGTGACGACCTCAACCAACCATCTTGGCGGCCTGATCGCCGCCACCGATGACGCGATAGCGGCCGACGAGGCCGCTGCCCACGTGGTGTTCGAAGCCGCGGCGCAGTCCCATGATGCGGTCGCCAGCACCGTCACCCTGGGCAAGTACCGGGTCGAGGTCGACGAGCCACCGGCGCTGGGCGGGGAGGGCACGGCGCCGAATCCCGTCGAGTACTACCTCGGGTCGCTGCTGTCATGCCAGATCGTGACGTGGCGGTTCTGGGCCGAGAAGCTCGGCATTGCCGTCGACGACATCTCCGCCCGGGCTGAGGGTGACTTGGACGTGCGCGGCTTTTTCGGGTTCGACGATGACGTGCGCGCGGGCTTCGGCGCCGTGCGAGTAGTGGTCACAGTGACGGGGCCGGAAACCCCGGAGCGCTACCGGCAACTGCAAGACGCCGTCGATGCGCACTGCCCAGTGCTCGACCTGACCCGCAACGCAACTCCGGTGCAGACCAGCCTGGAACTTGCCTAGGCAATCAGCTCGGATTAGCCCGTCACGACGGCTATTTCGTCGCTCAATCGATATCCCGGAGCCAGCGGTAAGGAGTCACCGCTCCAAAACGAGCCGGGGTCAAACCAGTTGGCATCCTTGTCGGTAACCAGCAGCCCCATCTCTTCGTACGTGATGGCCACCGTCTCGGCGCAATAGGCCGTCTCCAAACCGACCTCGTTGCGCCGCTGCGTCTTGCGCCGCCGGGTGGATTCGCGAACTTTCTTGTCCACCAATGGTATTCCACGTACCCAGTCATACGCGGTCGGGATCCGGCCCCGAAACCAGCGCCCGGTTAGTCGTGCGGCCGTGGGGAACGGAGTGCCGTCCAGGCGGGCGATGACCCGCAACATGCGGTCCTCCTGTTCGCGGTTGGCGTAGGGCGTCAGCTGTCGCAGCCAGCAGCGCTGGTGGTAGTGCTGCACCCACCGCTCGACGACTTGCCGAGCGTCGTGGAGTTGCACGCCGCGGTGGTTGGTGCCGGTCCAGACGTCGGTCAGCTTGTCGCTGAGTTCGGCGTGCCAGATCAGCGGCGGGAGGTCGTCAATCGCCACCGTCATGCCGACGTGGTTCACCGGGCTGTTCGACAGCGTTTGGATGGCCCGGTCCGGCCCCGACCGGCCGCGAAAGAGCCAGATGTCGCCGGTGCGGGTCTCGTTCAGCGCCCGATGTAACGTCACCGTGTTCGCATCCACCCCCGCAGCTTATGCAGACTTGTCCCATGCGCAACGTATGGAAGTGGCTTGGGCTGGCCGGTCTCGTCGGCGTCGCGGCGGGGGGAGTGCTGGTCGCCCGCGACCAGCGACGGCGAAAGGCCTACACACCCGACGAGGTCCGGGCCCGCCTGCATCAACGCCTGGCCGAGTCGGACCAGCGCTAGCGGGTGACCGCGTAGAGGCGCTGGGATCCGCTGAAACCCTTCAATTCAACGTCACGGCCGTCGTCGAATGCGATGTCGTCGCACTCGTGCAGTGCGTCGTATACCGCGTCGCTGACCAGGATTTCACCCCCGGCAGCCTGCCCGGCGACTCGAGCCGCCATCGCGACGTTGCGGCCGAACAGGTCGTCGCCGCGGCGCACCGAGCGACCCATGTGGATGCCGATCCGGACTCGAATACCGTTGCGCCGGTTGCGCTTAGCGTCTCTGTGCAATTCGTGTTGGACATCCAGACCGCATCGCACTGCGTCTTCGGCATGTGCGAACGCAATCATGAACCCGTCGCCCTGACTCTTCACCACGTGTCCTGAGTGGCTCTGGACCAGGCGCCGGACCAGCTTGTCGTGCGAACCGATCAACTTGACCCAGGCGCGGTCGCCGATCCGCTCGTTGAGCGCGGTGGACTCCTCGATATCGGAAAACAAAATGACCACCCGGCCGTCCGGGGTGATCCGAGCGAGGTCGGGGCGTTCCACCTCCGCCCAATCGGCGAGGTCTTCGATCGAGCTGCGTACCGCGGCGCCGAACCCCTCTTTGCGAACGAGGTTGGCTGTTTGCCACACCGTCTTGACCGCCTCACGGCCGCCCGATAGCAGCCAATTGCGGCTGTCGAGTCGCTGCCGGAGTTCGTCGACTTCGCGTCGGCTGCGGGTATATAGCACTCCCAAGACGGCCAGCGCCGCGGCTTCCAGCACCGCGACTCCAGCCAGGACGTAGACCGCGATCATGACACGCATCTTTACCTATCGAGCTCGGCTGTGGACAGGAGGCCACGAAAGTGCAACTGCCGACGTGCTTCCCGACTAGGCCCGTGGGTTGTCGGGGCGCATCCGCAATGTCTAGGGTTGAAGTTGGCCGCCGGGGGCAAGATACAAGTATCAAAACGCAGAGCTGACTAGTCGATTGTGGGTGGAGGTCCCGGATTGGCCGAATGCGGTGGTAGTCCCTCTGATCTGCTGGTGATCTTCGGCATCACCGGCGATCTGGCCCGCAAGATGACCTTCCGAGCCCTGTACCGTCTGGAACGCCGCAAGCTGCTGCAGTGTCCGATCTTGGGCGTTGCCAGCGACGACATCGCGAAAGACGAGTTGGTCAAGCGGGCCCGCAAGGCGATCGGCGACACTGGCGAGAAGATCGACGACGCGGTGTTCGACCGGCTGGCCGACCGGTTGTCCTACCTGCACGGCGACGTCACCGACGCGGGGCTGTACAAAGAGCTGGCCGAGCACATCGGCACCGACCGCACTTGCCTCTACTACCTGGAGATGCCGCCGTCGCTGTTCGCGCCGATCGTCGAAAATCTCGGAAAGGTCGGGCTGCTGGAGCGATCGCGCGTCGCGGTGGAAAAGCCGTTCGGCCACGACCTGAAGTCAGCACAGGAACTCAACGCGCAGTTACGCGCGGTGCTCGACGAAGAGCAGATCCTGCGGGTGGACCACTTCTTGGGCAAACAGCCGGTCGTCGAACTGGAATACCTGCGGTTCGCCAACACGACGCTGGCCGAGCTGTGGGACCGTCGCAGTATCTCCGAGATCCACATCACCATGGCCGAGAATTTCGGCGTCGAGGACCGGGGCAAGTTCTACGACGCGGTCGGGACGCTGCGCGACGTCGTGCAAAACCATCTGCTGCAGGTGCTTGCGCTGGTGGCGATGGAGCCGCCGGTCGGCCCGAGCGCCGACGACCTGAACGACAAACGGTACGAGGTGTTCCGCGCGATGCCCGCCCTGGATCCTGCGCATTACGTGCGCGGTCAGTACGCGGGCTACACCGACATCGACGGGGTGGCCGACGGCTCGCAGACCGAGACCTTTGTCGCGCTGCGCACCGAGATCGACAACTGGCGCTGGTCCGGCGTGCCGATTTTCCTGCGGGCAGGTAAGGCGCTGCCGGAGAAGGTAACCGAGGTGCGGTTGTTCACCCGCCGCGTTCCCGCATTGGCGTTTCTGCCCAAACGCGAACGCGCCGAACGCAACCAGATCGTCTTGCGGGTCGACCCCGATCCGGGATTGCGCCTGCAGTTGGTGGCGCTGGACGGAGACTCGTGGCGCGACGTCCACTTGGACTCCTCCTTCGCGGCGGATCTGGGTGAACCGATACGGCCCTATGAGCGCCTGTTGCATGCCGGGCTGACCGGCGACCGCCAGCTGTTCGCCCGCGAAGACAGCATCGAGGAAACGTGGCGGATTGTGCAGCCGCTGCTCGACACTGCAGGCGAAGTTCATCCCTACGAGCCGGGCTCGTGGGGCCCAGAAGCCGCGCGGTCGCTGCTGCGCGGTCACCACGGTTGGGAAGAGCCGTGGATGCCGGCCGCCAACCAGGCGTCGAAGTAAGGAGAACGGACGAAAATGCAGCTAGGAATGATCGGCCTGGGCCGAATGGGCGCCAATATCGTCCGCCGCCTGGTCAAAGACGGACACGAATGCGTGGTCTACGACCACAATCCCGATGCGGTCAAAGCGATGGCCGGCGCAGACAACGTCACCGGGGTGTCGTCGTTGTCCGAGTTGGCCGAGAAGCTCGCTGCACCGCGCGTGGTCTGGGTGATGGTGCCGGCCGGCGATATCACCACCGGGGTGATCATCGACCTGGCCAATACCCTCGCCGATGGCGACATCGTCATCGACGGCGGCAACTCCTATTACCGCGACGACATGCGGCACGCAAAAGCCTTGTCGGAGAAAGGCATACGCCTGTTGGACTGCGGCACCAGCGGCGGTGTGTGGGGCCGCGATCGCGGCTACTGTCTGATGATCGGCGGCGACGCCGATGCGGTCGCGCACGCCGAGCCGATCTTCGCCAGCGTGGCGCCCGGGGTGGAGGCGGCCCCGCGCACGTCGGGCCGCGACGGTGAAGTCGCGCAAGCCGAGAAGGGGTACTTGCACTGCGGGCCGTCGGGTGCGGGGCACTTCGTCAAGATGGTGCACAACGGCATCGAGTACGGAATGATGGCTTCGCTTGCCGAAGGGCTGAACATCCTGCGCAACGCCGACATCGGTACCCGCATGAAGAAGGGCGAGGGCGACGCGGAGACCGCACCGCTGACCAATCCCGAGTTCTACCAATACGACATCGACATCCCCGAGGTCACCGAACTTTGGCGGCGCGGCAGCGTGATCGAATCATGGCTGCTGGATTTGACCGCGATTGCGCTGCACGAGGCTCCCGACCTCAAAGAGTTCGCTGGTCACGTCTCCGACTCCGGGGAGGGCCGTTGGACCTCTATCGCGGCGATCGACGAAGGGGTTCCCGCGCCGGTGCTGACCTCGGCGCTGTATTCCCGCTTCGCCTCTCGACGCCTTGACGAGTTCGCCGATAAGGCGCTGTCGGCGATGCGCAAGCAGTTCGGCGGGCACGACGAGAAGCCCGGCGCCTAGCGTTTGGCGAACCGCACCACGACGTCGCTGAACGCGTCGTTGTCGTCGCCGGCTGCGGTATGGCCGGCCCCGGTCAGTTCGACAAACTCCGCGCTGGGCACTGTCGCCAGGAAGTGCTGCACCCCTTCCGGACTGACCACATCGGACAGCTTTCCGCGGATCAGCAACACCGGGATCGTCAAGGATGCGGCGGCATGCTCGAACTTCTCGGTGCGCAATTGCGGATCGTCGCCGGGTTTGGTCATGAACGCCGGATCCCAGTGCCAGTACCAACGGCCATCACGCAGCCGCAGGTTCTTCTTCAAGCCCTCCGGACTGCGCGGCTTGGTCCGATGCGGCAGATACGCGGCGACGGCGTCTGCGGCCTCTTCGAGGGAGCCGAACCCGTCGAGGCCGCTGAACATGAAGTCCCGGATGCGTGCGCTGCCGTTCTTCTCGAACCGCGGCACGACGTCGACCAGCACCAGCCCCGTGACCCGGTGCGCTCCGGCTTGATCCGCGACCAGGATGCCGGTCAGCCCGCCCATACTCGCGCCGATCAGCGCCACCGGACGGCCGATGGCATCGAGAACCTGCATGACGTCCGCTGCCAGGGTGTCGACGTCGTAGTCGGCGTCGGGAGACCGATCGCTGTCGCCGTGCCCGCGGCTATCGATCGCGACGACGTGAAATCCCTCGTCGGCAAGGACTTGACCGGTGCTCTTCCAGGAAAACCGATTCTGGCCGCCGCCGTGCAGCATCAGAATCGTCGGCCGGTCGGTTGGCGCGTCCCGATTCCATTCGTCGGCCACCAGAGTGATGCCGCCGACGCCGGAGTATTTGACAGTGCGCGGTGTGCTGCTCACCGTGCTGACGTTACGCAGGCCGGATTGTCCGATGAGTTTCGGGCGCCGCCCGGGTCAGACAGGAGGGAATCGACGATAAGGGAGGCACCATGCCGGCGATCACGCCGTCGCTGTGGTTCGACGACGACCTCGAGGAGGCCGCCGAGTTCTACACCTCGATCTTTCCGAACTCGCACATCGAGGAGTTCACCCGGTACACCGAAGCAGGCCCAGGCGAGTCTGGCGCGGTGATGACGGGCATCTTCGTGCTGGACGGCACCCGCTTCATTGCCATCAACGGTGGCCCGCATTTTCGGTTCACCGAAGCGGTGTCGTTCACCGTCGAGTGCAGCGACCAGGAGGAGGTCGACTACTACTGGGGTCGGCTGACCGATGGCGGCGAAGAGTCGCAGTGCGGCTGGCTCAAGGACCGCTACGGGCTGAGTTGGCAGATCGTCCCCCGGCGGCTCCCGGAGTTGATCTGTGATCCCGACCCCGTGCGTGCTGCCGCGGCGACCAAGGCGATGCTCGGCATGCGCAAAATCATCGTTGCCGACGTGGAAAAGGCTGTCGCACAGGCCTGAGCGGCGGCACTGCTCGACGTGATCGCCTCGACGCCGGCACGTAGGTTGGACAGTATGGCCTGGCCCGATGCTGCCACCTCTGACGAGAAGCCCGACGAAGAATTAGGTGCCCAGCAAGCACCGCCGACGGCGAGTCCGATCGCGGTGCAGCGGACAGCGCTGGTCGCCGGGTTGATCGGAGTGGCGGTGTTGGCGGCGCTGGTGGGCTGGCTGGGGTTCCGCGCTTACGAGTCGCACGAAGCCGACGTACACCGCGACCTGTTCGTACAAGTGGCACGGCAGGGCGCGGTCAACCTCACCACGCTCGACTACGAGCACGCCGACGCCGAGACGCAGCGGATCCTGGGATCGGCGACCGGCAGCTTCTACGCCAATTTCCCGCAGCGGTGGCGGCCATTCCTCGACTTCGTCAAGCAAAACCGGGCGACGTTGGCGGGCACCGTGACCGAAGCCGGCCTGGAGTCGCAGACCGGCGACGCAGGTCAGGTGCTGGTGGCGGTGGAAGTGAAGTCGACGACGCCTGGAGTTAGCCAGCACGAGGCGCAGCTCTGGCGACTGCGGATCATCGTGCAGAAGATGGGCGACGAGGCCAAGCTGTCCAACGTCGCATTCGTGTCATGACCCGACCGAAATCCGGTCGGACCGACGGCCGGCAGACCGCTATCAGCACCACAGCGCATGTACTGGTTTACGGCGTGCTTCCGGGTTTGGCATTGCTGCTCGCAGTAGCGGCGGCGCTGCTGAAATGGCAGGACTCGTCGACCCGCGATATTGATCTCGCCCGCATCCAATCAGTTCGGACCGCAAAGGAATCTGCGGTCGCCCTGCTGTCGTTTCGGCCCGACACGGTCGAGAACGACGTGGAGGCCGCGCGGAGTCGCCTGACCGGCCCCTTTCTTGAGACCTACCTGCAGGTGACGCGGGAGGTGCTCGTCCCCAACGCGAAAGAACAACGAGTGTCGGCGACTGCCAGTGTGCCCGCTGCGGCATCGGTATCGGCGACCGAGGACCATGCGGTGGTTTTGGTGTTCGTCGACCAGACCGTCACTGTCGGCAGCTCGCCGCCGTCCGACGCCGCGACGGGTATCCGGGCCACCCTGGACAAAGTCGGCGAGCGCTGGCTGATCTCCGGATGGGACACCATCTGACGCGACCTGATCGGCATTCTGTCGGGGTGTGAGCGATACTCGTCAGGCGGGAACTGCCGCACGAGCCGCAGTCGACACGAGAAGGATCGGTGATGACTGGACCGCGCTGGATCGACACGCACGCCCCTGAGGTCGGGCTGAAGTCACTGACCTGGGGCCCGCCCGACGGCCCGATTGCGCTGTGCCTTCATGGTTTTCCCGACACTGCCTACGGCTGGCGGAAGTTCGCTCCGCGGTTGGCCGACTCGGGGTGGCGGGTGGTGGCCCCCTTCATGCGTGGCTACGCGCCGTCGTCGATACCGGCCGACGGCAGTTATCACATCGGCGCGCTGATGCATGATGCACTGCAGGTGCGGGAGGCGATCGGCGGCTCCGACCGCGATGTGGTGATCGGCCACGACTGGGGCGCTATCGCCGCGACTGGATTGGCCGCAATGCCGGACAGCCCGTTTGCCAAGGCGGTGATCATGTCGGTGCCGCCAGCGGCGGCGTTCCGTCCGCTGGGACGGGTGCCCGACCGGGGCCGGCTGCTCGGCGAACTCCCGCATCAGCTGTTGCGCAGCTGGTACATCATGTACTTCCAGTTACCTTGGTTACCAGAACGTTCCGCTGCCTCGGTGGTGCCGCGGCTGTGGCGGCGGTGGTCGCCCGGTTATGACGCCGAGGAGGATCTGCGGCACGTCGACGCCGCGATCGGGACGCCGGAGGGTTGGCGCGCCGCATTGGGCCCGTACCGGGCGACGATCCGCAACACTCGGCCACCGGCGCGGTATGCCGAATTGCACCGGCACTGGACGTCGGCACCGGTATTGCCGAGCTTGTACCTGCACGGTCGCGATGACGGCTGCGCCACACCGGCTTTCGCACACTGGACGGAGAAGGTGCTTCCTGCCGGAAGCGATGTGGCGATTGTCGAACACGCCGGCCATTTCCTACAGCTCGAACAACCGGAGAACGTTGCCGACTTGGTGCTGGCCTTCATCGGGTCGGCGTAGCGACAGCGTTGCCGTAGCGACGGCGAGACTGTTCACTGGTGACATCGCGTAACCATGCATCCTGACGGACGCATGGGGCACTATGACCCGAGTCGTCACAACTTAATGCGCACGTCAGCGCGGATCTTGATGCCCCAGCCTGTTTGAGCTTCGATATTGTGCTGACAAAGACCGCGCGCCGCGGCCAACCCAGTTCGTTGTCGGTGGTGGTTGTGGTTGGAATGGTTCGTACCACCACCAGTCGGCTCGCTCCCCGGTCGGTCCGGGGCAGGGTGCGACCGCGGGCGGTGGGCTGCTGGGGGGACGGGCCAGCGATCCTGGGTGGAGTTGCTTGCCGTCGCTGTCGGTCACGCCGAGGTGGCTGGCCGGTCCGGTGATGGTGATGATGCCTCGGTGGTGCAGCCGGTGGTGGTAGGGGCACAGCAGCACCAGGTTGTTCAGCTCGGTGGGGCCGCCGTCTTCCCAGTGTCGGATGTGATGGGCGTGCAGGCCGCGGGTGGCTGCGCAGCCGGGAACGGCGCACGTGGGGTGGCGGTGCTCGAGTGCGCGGCGCAGCCGGCGGCTGATCGTGCGGGTCGATCGACCACAACCGATCACTTCGCCGTGGCGTTCGAACCACACTTCAGCGGTGGTGTCGCATGTCAGGTACTGCCGCTCGGATTGCGACAGCAATGGGCCCAGATGCAGGGCGCCGATCTGCTGTGTGACATCTACGTGCACCACCACCGTGGTGCGCTGTCCGTGCGGGCGGCGTTGCACCTCAGCATCCCATCCGGTTTCGACCAGGCGCATGAACGCGTCGATATGTGTCGGCATCGGGGGGTGCTGATCAGGGTTTGTGCCGCTGCTGTCGCGGTCGCGTGTCCACTCGGCCATCAGCGCATCACGATGCGACTGCAGCGCCGCCTCGAACGTGGCCGAGTCGGTGTGCGGAAGGGCGATGCGCCAGAAGTCGAACTCGGCATCGGTGGTCTTGGTGATCGTTGGCTGCGGTTCGGGCCGTGGACCGGGTTTGGGCCGCGGTTCGAGCTTGACCGCGGTGCGCAGTTGGCTGACCGTGGCAACGCCGACCAGCTGCGCATAGTGCTCGTCAGATCCCTGGCCGGCTCGCTGGGCGATCACGCCGACTTGGTCTAGTGAGAAGCGGCCCTCGCGCATCCCCTGGGCGCAGCGGGGGAACTCCTCGAGCCGGTGTGCGACGGCGCTGATGGTGTGGGCGTTTCCCGGTGACACACCGGTCTTCCAGGCCACCAGCGCCGCGATCGAGCGTACGCCGGTATTACCCCACAGTTCGTCGCGTTCGATCTCGGCGACGATCTCCACGATGCGTCCATCGATCGCGTTGCGCTGACCGGTCAACTCCGACAGTTCCTCGAAGAGCCCCTCGAGACGCCTGCCAGGATGCGCATCGGCGCTGACTGCGGTCGCGATCGAGGACATGGGTTCATCATCGCAGCCGGGTACGACAAGTCTCGGCTGCGCGATCCGCGCCGAGACTGTGCCCTCAACGTCTGCCCCGGATCTGCTTGCCGGCGGCTCGTCCCGAATTTAGTGCGCCAACACCCGCGGCCCCCAAAACCGAAAAGACACAGGTCAAGTCGCTGCGACACGGCGAACCCGAATCGGGAGCCAAGTCAGGTTGTCGGCCTGTGGACAAGGCGCCAACTGTGGAGAAACCACGCCGCCCTAGGCTTATTTCCATGTCGACCCGGATGGCGGCAGTCGACGCGCAGTTCTACTGGATGTCGGCCAAGATCCCCAACGACCAGTTTCTGCTCTACGCGTTCGACGGCCAACCGGCTGATGTCGAGTGCCTCGCCGACGAGCTGCGCCATCGCGCCCAAGCCTGTCCGGCCTTGGCGATGCGCGTCGAGGACGGATCTGTGCTCACCTACCCGCAGTGGGTGCCGATGACCGTCGAGCCTACCCACACGCTCTGCCACAAACCGCACGACAACAGCTGGCACGGTTGTCTGGACGCGGTGGTGCGGCTCGCCGACGAGCAGCTGGCTCCTCGCCGAACACCCTGGCGGCTTCACCTTTTCACGCCAGTACGCGATATTCCGGGCAGCACCGGCCCGGGCGCCGTGGCGGTGCTGCAGGTGGCGCATGCGCTGGCCGACGGTGCCCGCACCGCGGCGCTGGCCGGCTGGCTGTTCGGCCGTGACGCCGCTGTGCCTGACGTCGCCGCAGCTTCGCCGGGTTTCCTGCCGTGGCGTGCCTTGGTGGCGGCGCGTGCCCACCGCAAGCTGAACCAGGACAGGCAGGCCGGACTTCTTGACCCGCCTGTCGGATCACGGCCGGCGCTGAGCACCAACGCCCGCCCGGCGGGATCCCGCACGGTACGAACACTGGTGCGCGACCGTTCCCACTTGCCCGGTCCCACGGTCACGGTCGCGGTGTTGTCCGCGGTGGCCACTGCGCTTTCCGACCATCTGGGTGCGGCGGCCGACGTGCTGGGCGCCGAGGTGCCGATGGCCAAACCTGGTGCGCGGCACGCGCACAACCATTTTCGTAACGTCTCGATCGGGCTGTACCCAGGACTGCCGCGGGAGGTTCGAGCCGAGCGGATCGTTGCCGAGTTGGCCGATGCGCGCCGTCGCGCCGAGCATCCGGCGGCACTCGCCGCCGATCGGGCATTCGCGGCGGTTCCCGCACCGCTGTTGCGCTGGGGCGTGGCCCAGTTCGACGCCGATGCGCGGCCGACCGAGGTATCCGGCAATACCGTGGTGTCCAGCGTCTACCGTGGACGTGCTGACCTGCGCTTGGGAGCTGCACCCGTGTTGTTGACTGCCGGGTATCCGGCGCTGTCACCGGCGATGGGTCTCACCCACGGTGTGCACGGTATCGGCGACACCATCGCGATCAGCGTCCACGCGGCAGAATCGGCGATCGGCGACATCGATGCCTATCTGGCGCGATTGGATGCCGCGTTGTAACTCACTGAGCATCACCGGATTTAGCTTCCGCATCGCGGGTCCGACCGACCGCGACGATCAACTCCTCGTGCAGCTCGAACCACACGGTGTGGTAGGAGTCGATGAGCGGTCGAGAAAGCCAGATGTTCTCCCCGGCTTGGACTTTGTCCAGCGCCGCCTGCAACTTGGTCGAATAGCGGCTCAGCCGCGGCAGCTGGGCCGCGGCCGCCGCAATGACCGGCAGCACCTGTTGATGCACACGATCCAGCCGTTCCACGATCGCCGTGTCATAGGCGGCATCGTCGTGAGTATTGGGCTCTCCGTCTCTGACTTGCCAATCGGTGACCAGCGCCTTGAATTCGGCGTTGACCGTCCGGAATTCGTCGTAGGTGGCCGCCAGCGCGGCAGCATCGATACCCGCACGCTCCTCGGCCAACAGTTCGCCAAGCCGGGCGCGTCCGTCGGGACTGACCCGCACGGTCGTCCCGGCGATCAACAGGCCGGATTGGGTCAGCTGCTCGACGGTATCGGCGAGATCGGCTGGATCTGCACTCAATGTCGCGGCCAGGTCCGCGAGGCTGACCCGGCCTTTCAGGCGAACCGCTTGCAGCACAGCCAATTCGCTCATGTCTGATTACCGTCGCTCCGTCGCAGTTCGGTCAGCATCGCGATCAGTGGGCTCTCGCCGCTGGCATGTCCGCGCAGGGAAGTGAAACGCCGTGCGATCTCGGCCAACTCGCGCAGCTCCGGCGTGTCGTTCTCCGACCAGGCCGCGAGTTCGAGGGTGCCGTCGCGCACCTCGCCTTCAGTGCCGTCGACGGTGATCAGTTTGCCCGCCAACGATTCGGAGGTTCCGTCGCCACATCCGACTACCGCGACCCGACCGAGTTCACGGCTGACCACTGCTGCGTGGCTGGTGGCCCCGCCGGTTTCGGTGACGACCCCGCGAGCGACCAGGATGCCGTGCACATCATCGGGGCTGGTGTGGCTGCGAACCAGAATGACGTCTTCGCCTCGCTCGGCGGCATCTACTGCCTCGTCGACGTCTGTGTAGGCCCGGCCGGTTGCCACACCCGGGCAGGCAGGCAGACCGTTGGCTAGAAGCGATGCAGCCAAGCGGGTTTCGGGCTGCAGTGACGGCCGGAGCAGTGCCTCGACATGGGTCGGGGTGACGCGGCGCAGGGTCTCGGCGTCGTCGATGAGGCCGTCGGCCCGCAGGTGCAGTGCCAGGCGCACCGCGGCCTGTGCGGATCGCTTCGCGGCCCGGGTCTGCAGCAGCCATAACTTCCCGCTCTCGACGGTGAATTCGATCTCCTGCACGTCGGCCGTGAACCGCTCCAGCGTGCCGGCAGCGGCGGTCAGCTCGGCATAGATGACCGGTTGCTGCTCGCGCAATTCGGTGATCGGTTGGACGTCGACGGTGCCCGACACCACATCGTCGCCTTGGCCGCCGACCAGCCACTCGCCGAACTCTTCGTTGGCGCCAGTCATCGGGTTGCGCGAAAACATCACGCCGGCACCGGAATCAGTGTCCAGGTTGCCGAACACCATCGCCTGCACAACCGCCGCGGTGCCGCCCTGGTTGTCCAAGCCGTGGTGAGCACGGTAGGCCACGGCGCGCGGTGAGTTCCATGACGCAAACACCGCCTCGATCGCCGCACGCAACTGCGAATACGGGTCTTCGGGCACCGCATCGGCGACGATGCGCTGATACCAGCGGGTGAACCGGAGCCTCGTATCGCGAGCGAACGCGGCACCGCCCTGCTTGGCCAGCGCCTCTTCGGTGGTGACGCACATGCCCACATCCAGCACCGTGTCCATCATTCCCGGCATCGACATGGCCGCACCGGAACGCACGCTGACCAGCAGCGGACGCGGACCCCGTCCGAATGTGCGCGAGGTTGCGGTCTCCAGCTCGCGCAGCGCCGCGAGCACGTCGTCCCAAATTGCGGCCATCGTCGTCTCAGGCGCCGCCAGGTACCGGGCGCCCACCTCGGTGGTGATGCAGAACGCCTGCGGTACCGGCAAGCCGTGCCGGCGCATGGTGTCGATGCCAAAACCCTTGTGGCCCAAGAGTTCGGGCGGACGGGTCCCGTTGCCGTCGAGGGGCAGTACCGCGTCGCGCGACATCGTCAGGACTGGCCGCGCAACAGACCGAAGCCGAAGTTCGCGCCGAATCCCCGGCGCAGCGCCAAGTGGATCCACAGCAGCGCGTAGGGTTCCAGCAGCCGCGCCACCCGCAAGTCTCCGGCGTCGACGGCCTCAAAGCCCAGCTCGACGACCAGCCCGGCGGCCATCGACTTGGCCTGGTCCTCGTCGCCGCAAATGAACATCACCGGTTGACCGGATAGTTGCGGCCCGTCCATCAGCGCCGCGCCGATCTGATTCATCGCTTTGCAGACCCGCGCGCCGGGCGCCCAGAATGCGACCTGTTCGGCACCGGAGCTGGTCAGGCCGACCTCGAGCGCGGTGAAGTCGGGGCTGAGCGGATTCGTGCAATCAATGAGGACCTTGCCGCCCAGGTCGCCGCAGCTCTGTACGGCCAGCTGAGTGCCCTGCCATGGCGTGCACAGCACCACGACATCGGCTGCGGCTGCAGCGGATTCGTTGCCCATGACCGCGCCGAGCGACTCGTACTTGGGATCGTCGGGGTCGCGCACTCCGAATGTGACGTCGTGGCCGCGGTTCCGCCACGCCGTACCCAGGGCGCGTCCGACGTTGCCGGCGCCAATGATCGCGATCTTGATGTCAGCTCCTTGCGTTGTTGGCGGGTGGCAGGATACTTCTGCCTACCCGATGATCTAGGTTGGCGTCTATGACTGCCTACGATGTCGGTTTACTGATTCTGCGGCTGGTGCTGGGGCTGACGCTGGCCGCCCATGGTTACAACAAGTTCTTCGGCGGCGGCCGCATCCCGGGAACCGCGCGCTGGTTCTCGAGCATCGGCATGAAGGCCGGCAGATTCCAGGCCCTGGTCGCGGCCAGCACCGAGATGGCCGCCGGCCTGGGACTGGCCGCCGGGTTGCTCACTCCCATCCCGGCTGCCGGCTTCGTGGCGCTGATGTTCGTCGCCGCCTGGACCGTACACCGGCCGCACGGCTTCTTCATCATCAACGAAGGCTGGGAGTACGTCATGGTGCTGGCGGTCGGCGCCGTCACGGTGGCCACCGTGGGTCCCGGCCATTACAGCCTGGACTCGCTGCTCCTCGACAAACCGTTCTACGGCTGGACCGGCCTGCTGATCTCGGTGCTGCTGGGACTGGGCGGGGCCATCGGCCAGCTGTTGATCTTCTATCGGCCGCCGGTCAAGCAGGAGCAGTAGCAGCCGTCGCCTCGAGTGCCAGCACCTCGCTCGCGGCGCGCTCACCGGAACGAACCGCTCCGTCAACGCAGCCGCACATGACGGCGGAGCTCTCCGTTCCGGCCCAATGGATGCGGCCGCAGGGCTCGCGCAGCGCCGGACCGAATTCGGTCAACACGCCGGTAGGTGCGTGGCTGATCATGCCGCCGCCGGAACAGCGCTGGATGGTCCAGTTCTGCTCGTGGTAGCCGACGGGTGAGCCCGCCTTGGAGCCGAACCGGTCAAACACTCGGCGAATACGGCAGGCTGCTGCCGGTGTTCTCGTCGACCGCAACCTGGCCACCGAGGTAGGGGAACGCGCGCTGCGCGCATGCGGCGCGATTGCAGATCTTGCAACCTCCCCCGATGGGTATCGCGGTGCCCGGGTCGTCGAGAGCGACGCCGGTGGAGTAGACCAGCTTGTCGGCATGGGCGAGATCGCAGCCCAAACCGATCGCGAAACTGGTGTGCTGGGCGAGATAACCGCGGCCTTCCGGGGCGGTGGTCTTGGCGATCCAGAAGTACGAGCGGCCATCGGGCATCTGCGCCACCTGGGTGACGATCCGGCCCGGCTGAGCAAACGCGTCGTGCACCACCCACAGCGGACAGCTGCCGCCGACGCGGCTGAAGTGAAAAGCGGTGGCCGACTGGCGCTTCGAGATGTTGCCGGCCTTGTCGGTACGGACGAAGATGAACGGCACCCCGCGACACGCCGGGCGCTGCAACGTCGAGAGCCGATGGCAGACGGTCTCAAAGCCCACCTCGAAGCGCCGGCCCAGCAAGTCGATGTCGTAACCCAGTTCTTCGGCAGCGCTTTGGAATTCGCGGTACGGCAGGAGAAATGCGCCGGCGAAGTAATTGGCCAGCCCTATCCGGGCGACACCGCGCGCCTCGACGCTGAGCTGGTCGTCGGTGGCCACGACGCTCGAAATCAGCTCTGACTGGCTGACCAGCGCCAGCTGAGTGGCGATCTGGAACGCACGCTGGCCCGGCAGTAGACCGTGGGCGACCCGAAGCACCCGGGTCACCGGATCGAAGGAGCGCTTGGTGGTTTCGGACAGGTCACCATCGACGACAACGGTGATGCCGAATTTTTCGGTCATCAGCTTCGACAGCGCAATGTCCAGCCCACCGACACGCATCTGGTTGTCGACAAACATCTGCTCGGCCGCGACGTCGAGATCACCGATGTAGTTGTTGCGGTCGTAGAAGAAATCACGCACTTCCTCGAACGGCATCGGCTGCTCGGGTGGCAGCGATGTCTCGGTGGTTGCCCGCGAGCGATAGGCCTCCACTTCGTTGGTGGCGTCGCGCAACCGGCGGTGTACGGCCACCAGACTGCGGCCGACCTCGGGCATTCGCGAGACCAGTTCCTCGACCTGGGCGCGGCTGACGTTCTCCGCGGCCGTCGCGGTGAAGACCTCCGACAGGTCGGCAACCAGCCGCGCGTCCGTCTCAGAGGAGAAATAGTTCGCCGGCAGATCGAAGCGCTCGGTGAGCGCGAGCAGCACCGGCACGGTGATCGGCCGCTGGTCATTTTCCAGCTGGTTGACATAGCTGGTGGACAAATCCAGGGCGCGGGCCAACGCCGCTTGCGTGAGCCCTCGTTCTTCGCGCAACCGCCGCAACCGGGCGCCGGAGAACATCTTTGCCACCGCCGACACTCTACTCCCATCATTATTCGCAACCTTCGCAAAATAGTCAGAATAAGGACGCAGAATTACGCATTTACAGGATCTTTATCCCGCCGCAATCTGTGCGTAGGCTGCAAATATGTTGAACTACCCCGTTCGGACCCGCCGCAGCGCTGACGATTTTCCGCGTACCGAGCACCTTGCCTACACAATCGCGCAGATCGCCGCCGATCCGGTGCCGGTGCCTGCCGAGACCGCGGCGATGGTCATCAACCGCATGATCGACAACGCGGCGGTCAGCGCCGCGTCGGTGCTGCGGCGACCGGTCACCACAGCTCGCCAGCAGGCCATCGTGCACCGGGCCCGGCCGGGTGCCACCGTGTTCGGGGTCGACGGCAACTATTCGGCGGAGTGGGCGGCCTGGGCCAACGGTGTCGCGGTGCGCGAACTCGATTTCCACGACACATTTCTGGCCGTCGAATACTCGCATCCCGGCGACAACATCCCGCCGATGGTGGCGGTGGCGCAACAACTCGGCGTGCGCGGTGCAGACCTGATTCGCGGCCTGGCCACCGCCTACGAGATCCAGATCGATTTGGTCCGCGGAATCTGCTTGCACGAGCACAAGATCGACCACGTCGCGCACCTGGGCCCGTCGGTGGCCGCCGGGCTGGGCACCATGCTGCGGCTCGACGTCGACACCATCTACCAGGCGATCGGGCAGGCGCTGCACCTGACAACGGCGACCCGTCAATCCCGCAAGGGATCGATCTCCAGCTGGAAGGCGTTCGCGCCTGCGCACGCCGCCAAGGTGGCGATCGAGGCGGTCGACCGGGCGATGCGCGGTGAGGGTTCGCCGGCACCGATCTGGGAGGGCGAGGACGGCGTCATCGCTTGGTTGCTGTCCGGGCCGGAGCACGTCTACGAGGTGCCGCTGCCGGCCCCCGGCGAACCCAAACGGGCGATTCTGGACAGCTACACCAAGGAGCACTCCGCCGAGTATCAGAGCCAGGCGCCGATCGACCTGGCCAGGCGGCTGCGCGACCGCATCGGTGATCTCAGCCAGGTGGCATCGGTCGTGCTGCACACCAGCCACCACACCCACGTCGTGATCGGCACCGGCTCCGGCGACCCGCAGAAGTTCGACCCGGACGCCTCGCGGGAAACCCTTGACCACTCGCTGCCGTACATCTTCGCGGTCGCGTTGCAGGACGGCAGCTGGGACCACGAACAGTCCTATGCGCCCGAGCGTGCCCACCGGCCGGACACCATCGAGTTGTGGCGCAAAATCTCCACCGTCGAAGATCCCGAGTGGACGCGCCGCTATCACTCGACCGACCCTGCCGAGAAGGCCTTCGGGGCACGAGCGGAAGTCACGCTGAAAAGTGGCGAGGTGATCAGCGACGAGCTGGCGGTCGCCGATGCGCATCCGTTGGGCGCGCGGCCGTTCGGGCGCGAACAGTACGTGGGCAAATTCACCAAGCTTGCCGATGGGGCGGTGGAAGCCTCTGAGCGGCAACGGTTCCTGAACGCCGTGGAGAGTGTCGCTGACCTGAAGCGTGGTGAGCTGGGCGCGCTGAACGTGCGGGTGCTGCCCGAAGTGCTGGATAAGGCGCCGACTATCCCGTCCGGGATCTTTCGATGACGGGCCTGCTGGGAGCGGCCTCGAGTGCCGCCGACAAACGCGCGGCGCTGCGCGCCGGACTCAAATCTGGTCAGCTGCAACGCTTCCCAGGCGCATTTTCACCACTGGTTGCCAAGCTCGTCGCCGAGGTCGGCTTCGAGGGCGTCTATGTTTCCGGCGCGGTGCTGTCGGCTGACCTCGGGTTGCCCGACATCGGGTTGACCACGTTGACCGAAGTCACCGCACGCGGCGCGCAGATCGCGGCGGTCACGGATCTGCCGACCCTGATCGACGCCGACACCGGTTTCGGTGAGCCGATGAACGCAGCGCGCACCGTCACCGTCCTGGAGGACGCCGGTTTGGCCGGGTGCCATCTCGAGGACCAAGTCAACCCCAAGCGCTGCGGGCACCTCGACGGCAAAGCTGTTGTGCCGACGAGTGAGATGGTCAAGCGGATCCGCGCGGCGGTGACGGCACGACGTGACCCGAACTTCGTCATCTGCGCCCGCACCGACGCCGCGGGTATCGAGGGGGTGTCCGCCGCGATCGACCGTGCCCGCGCCTACGCCGACGCCGGCGCCGATCTGATCTTCACCGAGGCGCTGGCCGACGCCGCGGACTTCGAGCGCTTTCGCGCCGCGGTGGACACGCCGCTGCTGGCCAACATGACGGAGTTCGGAAAGTCGGAGCTGCTGAGCGTGCGGCAGCTTTCTGACATCGGCTACAACGTCGTGATCTACCCGGTCACGACGCTGCGGCTGGCCATGTTCGCCGTTGAAGCCGGCCTCCGCGAAATCGATTCCGCCGGAACCCAATCCGACCTGCTGGCCCACATGCAGCACCGCAGCAGGCTTTACGACTTACTGCGCTACGCCGACTACAACCAGTACGACGACGACATCTTCAACTTCGCCGTGAAAGGAGCGGATCAATGACCTCAGTTGCCCCCGCCGAGCCGAAGATTCACAAGGGCCTGGCCGGTGTCGTCGTGGACACCACCGCCATCTCCAAGGTGGTGCCGGAGACCAACTCGCTGACCTACCGTGGCTACCCGGTCCAGGATCTGGCCAGCCACTGCAGTTTCGAGCAAGTGGCCTACCTGCTATGGCACGGAGAACTGCCGACGGATGCCCAGCTGACGTTGTTCAGCCAGCGTGAGCGTGCCAGTCGGCGGCTGGACCGCTCCATGCTCTCGCTGCTGACCAAGCTGCCCGACACCTGCCACCCGATGGACGTGGTGCGCACTGCGATCAGCTACCTCGGTGCAGAGGATCCGCAAGAGGATGACAGCGCCGAATCGGCGAACTTCGCCAAGTCGCTGCGGATGTTCGCCGTGCTGCCCACCATCGTCGCCGCCGACATGCGCCGCCGCCGCGGCCTGGACCCGATCGCACCACACAGTCACCTCGGTTACGCCGAGAATTTCTTGAACATGTGCTTCGGCCAGGTTCCCGAACCGGTCGTCGTGTCCGCGTTCGAGCAATCGATGATTCTCTACGCCGAGCACAGCTTCAACGCATCAACGTTCGCCGCGCGGGTGGTGACCTCGACTCAGTCGGACATCTACAGCGCGGTCACCGCGGCGATCGGTGCCCTCAAGGGTCCGCTGCACGGCGGCGCCAACGAGGCGGTGATGCACGATATGATTGAGATCAGTGATCCTGCAAAGGCTTCGGAGTGGATTAAGGGCAAGCTGTCACGCAAAGACAAAGTCATGGGGTTCGGGCACCGCGTCTACAAAAACGGGGACTCGCGGGTGCCGACGATGAAAGAGGCATTGGCACGTGTCGCGGCCGTGCGCGACGGCCAGCGCTGGTTGGATATCTACTCCATTTTGGAAACCGAGATGTTCCAGGCGACTGGGATCAAGCCCAATCTCGACTTTCCGACCGGCCCCGCCTACTACCTGATGGGATTCGACATCCCCAGCTTCACCCCGTTGTTCGTGATGAGCCGCATCACCGGTTGGACCGCCCATATCATCGAGCAGGCCGGTGCTAACGCGCTCATCCGGCCGCTGTCGCAATATTCGGGCTTGCCGCAGCGCAGTCTGTCCTAAGGCTGTGTTCGCCAAGGTTCTCGTCGCCAATCGCGGGGAGATCGCGATCCGCGCGTTCCGCGCGGCCTACGAGTTGGGCGTGGCGACCGTCGCGATCTACCCGTACGAAGACCGTAACTCGGTGCACCGGTTGAAGGCTGACGAGTCCTACCAAATCGGGCAGCGCGGCCATCCCGTTCGGGCGTACCTGTCGGTCGACGAGATCGTGGCGACCGCCGTGGAGTGCGGCGCAGACGCGATCTATCCCGGTTACGGCTTCCTGTCGGAGAATCCGGAACTGGCGGTCGCCTGCGCGTCCGCGGACATCACCTTCATCGGGCCGACCGCCAAGGTCCTGGAACTCACCGGAAACAAGTCCCGGGCGATCGCGTCGGCGCGCACCGCCGGGCTACCGGTCCTGGCGTCCTCGAAACCCTCGGTATCGGTGGACGAACTGGTGGCTGCCGCCGAGTCAATGCAGTTTCCATTGTTCGTCAAGGCCGTGGCCGGCGGCGGCGGCCGCGGCATGCGCCGCGTCCTCGAAGCCGGCGCGCTGCCGGAGGCGATCCAAGCCGCCAGCCGGGAGGCCCAGTCGGCGTTCGGCGATGCCGCGGTGTTCCTCGAGCAGGCGGTGGTGCATCCGCGCCACATCGAAGTGCAGATCCTGGCCGACAACCACGGCAACGTCATTCACCTGCATGAGCGGGACTGCAGTCTGCAGCGGCGCCATCAGAAAGTCATCGAGCTTGCGCCCGCACCGAACCTGGATCCCACGGTGCGCGATCGGATCTGCGCTGACGCAGTCACTTTCGCCGAGCAGATCGGCTACAGCTGCGCCGGCACCGTGGAGTTCCTGCTCGACCGCAATGGGCGGCACGTGTTCATCGAGATGAACCCACGCATCCAGGTGGAGCACACCGTCACCGAAGAGATCACCGACGTCGACCTGGTGTCCGCCCAGCTGCAGATCGCCACCGGTCGGACTCTGGCAGAGCTTGGGCTAGAACAGCATTCGATCACCCCGCACGGCGCCGCCTTACAATGCCGGATCACCACCGAAGACCCGGCGAACCATTTCCGGCCGGACACCGGCCGCATCACGACCTATCGCACCCCGGGCGGCGCCGGGATCCGGCTGGATGGCGGCACGTCGCTGGGCGCGGAGATCGGCGCTCACTTCGACTCTATGCTGATCAAGCTCACCTGTCGCGGCCGCGATTTCGACACCGCCGTGGACCGCGCGCGCCGGGCCGTGGCCGAGTTCCGCATCCGCGGGGTCTCGACGAACATCCCGTTCCTGCAAGCCGTTCTGGACGATCCGGACTTCCAGGCCGGTGACATCACCACCTCATTCATCGACGAACGATCACAGCTGCTGACTTCGCGCACGTCGGCTGACCGCGGCACCAGGATCCTCAACTACCTGGCCGATGTGACGGTCAACCGGCCGCACGGCGAGCGGCCGTCGGCGGTATACCCGCACGACAAGCTGCCCGATACCGATATCTCGGTTCCCCCGCCGTCGGGATCCAAGCAGCGTCTGGACGACCTCGGACCGGAACGATTCGCGGCGTGGCTGCGCGACTCTCGCGCTGTCGCGGTCACCGACACCACCTTCCGTGACGCGCACCAGTCGTTGCTGGCCACCCGGGTACGTACGACCGGCCTGTTGAAGGTAGCGCCTTATATCGCGCGCTCGATGCCGCAGCTGCTGTCGGTCGAGTGCTGGGGCGGGGCGACTTACGATGTCGCACTGCGGTTCTTGAAGGAAGACCCGTGGGAGCGGCTGGCAGCGCTGCGTGAAGCCCTCCCCAATATCTGTTTGCAGATGCTGTTGCGGGGACGCAACACGGTCGGGTATACGCCCTACCCAGCGAGCGTGACGGCCGCGTTTGTGGATGAGGCGGCGGCTACCGGTGTCGACATCTTCCGGATCTTCGACGCGCTGAACAATGTCGACTCGATGCGTCCGGCCATCGACGCTGTCCGCGAGACCGGGTCGGCCGTCGCCGAGGTCGCGTTGTCCTACACCGCTGACCTAAGCGATCCGGCGGAGAACCTGTACACGCTGGACTATTACCTGAAGCTGGCCGAGCAGATTGTCGAGGCGGGTGCGCATGTGCTGGCGGTCAAGGACATGGCCGGTCTGCTGCGGGCGCCCGCCGCGGCCACCCTGGTGTCCGCACTGAAGTCGCGCTTTGACCTGCCCGTGCACGTGCACACGCACGACACCCCAGGCGGTCAGCTGGCCACCTACGTAGCGGCCTGGCATGCCGGCGCCGATGCCGTCGATGGTGCTGCTGCACCTTTGGCCGGGACCACCAGCCAGCCCGCATTGAGTTCGATCGTGGCCGCGGCGGCGCACACCGACTACGACACCGGCTTGTCCTTGCCGGCCGTCTGCGATCTGGAGCCGTACTGGGAGGCCCTGCGCAGGGTGTACCGCCCGTTTGAATCGGGTCTGGCCGCCCCAACCGGACGTGTCTACACCCATGAGATCCCCGGCGGGCAATTGTCGAACCTGCGCCAGCAGGCGATCGCACTTGGGCTGGGCGACCGGTTCGAGGAGATCGAGGCCAACTATGCCGCGGCGGATCGGTTGTTGGGGCGACTGGTCAAGGTCACGCCGTCGAGCAAGGTGGTCGGCGATCTGGCGTTGGCATTGGTGGGTGCCGGTGTGTCGGCCGACGATTTTGCGGCAACTCCGGCACGCCATGATGTCCCCGATTCGGTGATCGGGTTCCTACGCGGCGATCTCGGTGAGCCCGCCGCCGGCTGGCCGGAACCGTTGCGCAGCAAGGCTCTTGAAGGGCGCCGCGAGAAAAAGGACGAAGAAGAGCTGACGGCCGACGACGCAGCCGGACTGTCGCTGCCGGGCGCCGCGCGTCAGGCAACCCTGAACAGGCTGCTGTTTCCCGGACCCACCCGCGAATTTCTCACTCACCGCGAGGAATTCGGCGACACGTCACAATTGAGCGCCAACCAGTTCTTCTACGGTCTGCGCTACGGCGAGGAACACCGGGTGCGACTGGAAAAGGGCGTCGAGTTGCTCATCGGCTTGGAAGCGATCTCGGACGCCGACGAGCGTGGCATGCGCACAGTGATGTGCATCCTCAACGGACAACTGCGGCCCGTACTGGTGCGTGACCGCAGTGTTGCCGTTGATGTGGCGGTGGCCGAGAAAGCCGATCGCGGCAACCCGAAGCACATTGCCGCGCCCTTCGCCGGGGTCGTCACGGTAATCGTGACTGCCGGCGCAAAGGTCGATTCCGGGCAGACCATCGCCACCATCGAAGCCATGAAAATGGAGGCCGCTATCACGGCACCCGAGGCCGGAACCGTCGAACGCGTCGTCGTATCGGCCACCACCCAAGTCGAAGGCGGGGATCTGCTGGTGGTCCTGCGTTGAGCGAGTCAGCAACCGGCGGGGTGTGATTCGCAATACGGCGTTGTGCCGGGAAATCGGTAGCGGTGCGCAACGACCCATCGATAGATAGCGTCTTCGAGGTGGCGAATACCAGGCAAGCGATAGAGCAGTAGCGGCAGCCTGTTGCCAAGCCCAGTCGACACCGCCGCATTCATCGCCTCCGCGCCGGAGTAAATCGTTCCCGACTCGCCTTGCCACCGGGCCGAATCCAGCAGCTGTGACGGCGGAATGCCCAGTCGCTCAGCGACCCCCGGGCCCTGCAGTGGTTCGGTCCGCAGGCCTCCCGTCCGATTGAGCTTCAGGATCCAATCCACCGCCCTGGTGCACATTCCGCATTTACCGTCGAAGAAGAGGGTCCCTGGCATTGTTCACCTCCCGCACGCCGACGATCCCGACGACGATGCCCGTGCCGATCTCGGCCAAAGCACTGAACCACGAAAACCACGTTACGTTGAGGTGCGGCGCCGAGACGAAGCTGTCCTGGTAACCCGGCAGAAAGGTCGGCAACAAGTGCGCATAGGTAAATCCCACTGCGCTTCCGAACCCGACCGCGATTGCCGCCAGCGGTGCACGAGGGCGATTCATTGCCACCATCGCGATCGCCAGCACGACGAATAACCCCTGGACCATGCCGGCGGCCATGATGAACGGCGGTGAAGCGGACATGCCGCGGAGCACATGGTCGACGCCGTGTATCGAAAAGCCGAGCGCGAATGCGAGTGCGGCGCAAGGCAGGTACCGAACCGCGTCGTCCCGTTGCTGCTGGATCTGTTCGATCGTCACGATCACCGCCCGTCGGCCAACCTTCCCTCCGTTCTACTACTACGGACGGTAGTAGTCAAGAACTTTACCCATCGGCCTAGAACACGTTCTAGTCTTAGGCGTCATGGGATTTCTCAAACAGGACACCCCGCAAATCGACCTCGCGGAGTGGAGCAAGGGCACCCGCGCTGAGAAGATCATCCCGATGGCCCGGCATTGGGCCGAGGTCGGCTTCGGCACGCCGGTGCTGCTGCACCTGTTCTACGTCGTCAAGATCGGGCTCTACATCCTGGCGGCCTGGCTAATCGCGTTGACCACCAGCGGCATCGACGGGTTCACCAACGTCGCGCACTGGTACGCCGAGCCGATCGTGTTCGAGAAGGTCGTGCTGTACACGATGCTGTTCGAGGTGGTCGGCCTGGGCTGCGGGTTCGGGCCGCTGAACAACCGATTCTTTCCGCCGATGGGCTCGATCCTGTACTGGCTGCGGCCCGGCACGATCCGGCTGCCGCCGTGGCCGGATCGAATACCGCTGACCAAAGGCGACGGGCGCACCCCATTCGACGCACTGCTCTACGGCGCGCTACTGGTGCTCCTTCTCATCGCACTCTTCTCTGACGGCACCGGCCCGGCCCCGGCGCTGGGGACGACGGTCGGCGTGCTGCCTGCCTGGCAGATCTGGGCGGTGCTGGGCGTGCTGGCAGTGCTCGGCCTGCGCGACAAAGTCATCTTCCTGGCCGCCCGCGGCGAGGTGTATGCCTCGTTCACCGTCGCCTTCCTGTTCACCGGCTACGGCGTGGACATGATCCTGGGCGCCAAACTGGTGTGCCTGGTCATCTGGCTGGGCGCCGCGACGTCGAAACTCAACAAGCACTTCCCGTTCGTCATCTCGACGATGATGAGCAACAACCCCTTGTTTCGCTCGCGGTCGATGAAACGGAAGTTCTTCGAACACTTTCCGGACGATTTGCGCCCGGGCCGGCGGTCGCGCTGGCTCGCGCATTTTTCCACGGTGATCGAGGGACTGGTGCCGTTGGTGCTGTTCTTCAGCCACGGCGGCTGGCCCACGGCAATCGCCGCGTTCGTCATGCTGTGCTTCCACTGGGGCATCCTGTCGGCGATTCCGATGGGCGTGCCGTTGGAGTGGAACGTCTTCATGATGTATTGCGTGCTGGCGCTGTTCGTCGGCCACCCCTCAGTCGGGCTGAGCGACCTGAGCACCCCGCTGCCGATACTGCTGTTCGCCGTCGTCGCAGGGACCGTGGCGCTCGGAAACCTGTTCCCCCGCAAGGTGTCCTTCCTGCCGGGCATGCGCTATTACGCCGGCAACTGGGACACCACGCTGTGGTGCGTCAAGCCCTCCGCCGACGAGAAAATCGGCAAGGGCATCGTGGCGATCGCCAGCATGCCCGCCGCCCAACTGGAGAAGTTCTACGGCAGCAAAGAAGCCGCCCAGATCCCGATGTACATGGGATATGCGTTCCGCGCGTTCAACACTCACGGCCGGGCCCTGTTCACCTTGGCGCACCGCGCCATGGCCGGCCAGAACGAGGACGACTACGTCCTCACCGACGGTGAGCGGATCACCAGCACCGCCATCGGCTGGAACTTCGGCGACGGGCACTTCAGCAACGAGCAGCTGGTCGCGGCGCTGCACAAGCGTTGCCACTTCAAAGCCGGCGAGGTGCGCATCGTGATGCTCGACGCCCAGCCGATCCACCGCCAGACCCAGCAGTATCGACTGGTCGACGCCGCCACCGGCGAGTTCGAGCGCGGCTACGTGTGCGTCGCCGATATGGTGACCCGCCAGCCGTGGGATGACGACATCCCGGTGCAGGTAATCTCCGGCGAACTGCACCGAGCGTAACGCCACGGCGAAATGCGCACCGAAATCTCGCCGTGGCGTTACGCTCGCGCGGGCTAGGTGCCCGCTCGGACTTCTTCCGCTGCGCTCACCATGTGTTGCAGCGATGCCTTCACCTCGTCGATACTGCGCGTCTTCAGGCCACAGTCGGGATTGACCCACAGCCGCTCCGCGGGAACGGCTTTCAGCGCTGCTTGCAGTGATGTCGCGATCTCCGACTCGGCCGGCACTCGCGGCGAGTGGATGTCGTAGACGCCCGGGCCCACGCTGTTGGCGAAGCCGACCGCGTTGAGGTCGTCGAGCACCTCCATGTGCGAGCGGGCCGCCTCGATGGACGTCACATCGGCGTCCAGATCGGCGATCGCCCCGATCACTTCACCGAACTCCGAATAGCACAGATGAGTGTGGATCTGCGTCGAGTCGGCGACGCCGGACGTCGCCAACCGGAACGCGCCGACCGCCCACTGCAGGTAGGCGTCCTGATCGGCGCGCCGCAGCGGCAACAACTCCCGCAGCGCGGGTTCGTCGACCTGGATGACCCCGATGCCCGCCGACTGCAGATCCACCGTCTCGTCACGGATCGCCAGCGCAACCTGTTTGGCGGTGTCGGCCAGCGGCTGGTCGTCGCGGACGAACGACCACGCCAGGATGGTCACCGGGCCGGTCAGCATGCCCTTGATCGGTTTCTCGGTCAGCGACTGCGCGTACGTGATCCAGTCGACCGTCATCGGCTGCGGACGGGCCACGTCGCCGTAGAGGATCGGCGGGCGCACGCAGCGGCTGCCGTAGGACTGCACCCAGCCGTTCTGGGTGGCGAAGAATCCGTCGAGCTGTTCGGCAAAGTACTGCACCATGTCGTTGCGTTCCGGCTCGCCGTGCACCAGCACGTCGAGGCCGAGTTGCTCCTGCAGGGCGATGACGTCGGCGATCTCGGACTTCATCCGCGTGACGTACTCGCTCTGGTCGATCTCGCCGGCCCGCAAGGCCGCCCGGGCCTTGCGAATCGCCGAGGTCTGCGGGTAGGAGCCGATCGTCGTCGTGGGCAACAGCGGCAGCTGCAGCCGTTCCTGTTGGCTGCTGCGACGCTCGGCAGCGGGTCCACGTTGATTGCCCGATGCGACGATCGAGTCGATGCGGGCACGGATCTGGCCGTTGTGCAGCCGCGGATCCGAACGGCGCGAGGCCACCGCGGCGGCCGACGCCGCGATCTCGTCGGCCACCGCCTCGCGGCCGTCGCGCAGCGCACGTGCCAGCGTGACGACCTCGTGCACCTTCTCGGTGCCAAACGCCAGCCAGCTGCGCAGGTTGTCGTCCAGATCGGTGGCACCCTCTTCCAAGGCCAGCGAGTAGGGGACATGCAGGGTCGAGCACGACGTCGACACCGCAACTGACTGCGCCGACCCCAGCAGCGTCGCCAGCCGGCTCAGCGCGGACTCCAGGTCGGTGCGCCAGATGTTGCGGCCGTTGACGATTCCGGCGACCAGCGTCTTACCGGCCAGCTCGGGAATCGATGCCAGCTCCGCATCGGCGCCGCGGACCAGGTCCACGCCGATGGCCTCGACCGGCGTGCGCGCCAGTGCAGGCAGCGCAGCGCCGGGATCGCCGAAGTAGGTGGCGACATGGATCGCCGGCCGCCTGCCCACCGAGCCCAACGCGGTGTAGACCCGTTCGGCCAGCGCGGCCGCGTCGGCCGCGGCATCGGTCACCAGCGCCGGCTCGTCCAACTGCACCCACTGCGCGCCGTTGTCGGCCAGCAGCGACAGCAACTCGGTGTACACCGGGATCAGTTCGTCGAGGCGTTCGATCGGTGCGCCGGCACCATCCACCGGCTTGCTCAGCAGCAGGAACGTGATCGGGCCGATGACTACCGGCCGGGCTGGAATCCCTTGGTCGCGGGCCTCTTTCAGCTCGGCGAGCACCTTGTCGGGATGCAGCTCGAATCGGGAGCCGGGCGCGATCTCGGGAACCAGGTAGTGGTAGTTGGTGTCGAACCACTTGGTCATCTCCAGTGGCGCGACGTTGTCGTTGCCACGGGCCGCCGCAAAGTAACGGTCCATCTCGTCGGCCACGTTCGCGACCCTGGCCGGCAGCGCGCCGAGCAGTACCGAGGTGTCGAGCATCTGGTCGTAGTAGGAGAACGTGTTCACCGGGACGGAGTCCAGCCCGGCCGCCGCCAGTTCCGCCCACGTGTCGCGGCGCAGGGTGGCGGCGACGGACTCCAGGTCGGATCGGCTGGTCCGGCCGGCCCAGTAGCCTTCGGTCGCGCGTTTGAGTTCGCGGCGCGGACCGATGCGCGGGGACCCGGTGATGGTGGCGGTAAACGGTTGAGCGGTCACGTGTTCGTCCTTCACTCGACGTGGTGGTCACCGCCAGCGGACGCACAGCCGATCGGGTGCACTGCGCCCGTGGACACGGCAACCGGTACGGCCAACGCCCATCCCACGAGGCGGTGAGCCGCCGGACGCGGCGCGTCCGGCACAGCCGGCAGGTCTTCGGACTCGCAGGCACGCACCCGCGTGGTGCTCCTAATGGCCGTCGCTTCCCGGTCTCAGATTGTCAAGACCAGTGCTTCTAGACGGCGGTCGTTCCTGCATACCGCTGCGGGACAGTCCCGGATTCTCACCGGGTTCCCTCTCGCGACGCATAGCCAACATGCCTCGCTCGATGCCGGCACCTTGCGGCGACGGCAGACCAGCTGCGCAATCGAGCCTACTAGGTCTGATGGCGGCGACCCGCCGCGCCCGGCTTCGCCGCGCTTGCGATCGCCGCGTCGGCGGCCAGCGCTTCGACGATGGGCACGTCGCCGTTGTTGAACTCGATGGTTCGCCCGATCGTCGCGTCGTCGTGCAGCACAGCCGCCGCCACCAGCGCGACGTCTTCCCGGGTGACTTTCCGGCCATGCGGCGCGGCACCGACGGCGATGCGCCCCGTCGCGGGATCGAGGGTGAGCCGACCGGGTCCCAGTATGGTCCAGTCGAGATCACTGCTGCGCAGATGGGCGTCGGCGGCTGCCTTGGCCTCGGCATAGGGAAAGAACGGATCGTCTTGCGGCACACCGTGGTCGGGGCCGGCCCCGAAGTACGACACCATCACAAAGCGCCGAACTCCGGCCTTGGCGGCGGCGTCGATGACCCGGACGGCGGCGTCGCGGTCGACGGCGTAGGTGCGGGCCGGATTGCCGCCGCCGGCACCGGCGGAGAAGACCACCGCGTCATGCCCGGCCACCAGGTCGGCCAGGGCGTCGGTGTCGAGCTGCTCGATGTCGGCGACGACGGGTGTGGCGCCGGTACGGGCCACTTCCTCGGCGTGGTCGGGATTGCGGAAAACCGACGTCAGCGCGTCGCCGCGCTCGGTCAGGATTCGGGCCAGATGCGAGGCGACCTTGCCGTGGCCGCCGATGACGACGATGCGTGCCATGCCGCCGACGCTACCCGGCAACCCCGCTCCCGCCCCGCCCGGCGCCGTGGTCAACAATCGAGGCACACGAGTCAAAGGAGAACGTCATGGCTGAAGCCGTCATCGTCGAAGCGGTGCGCTCACCGATCGGCAAACGCAACGGTGGTCTGTCCGGGGTGCATCCCGCCGACCTGTCCGCCCAGGTGCTCAACGGGCTCGTCGGGAAGGCCGGCGTCGACCCCGAGCTCGTCGACGACGTGATCTGGGGATGTGTCATGCAGGCCGGTGAGCAAGCCCTCGACATCGGTCGCACCGCGTTGCTGACGGCCGGCTGGCCCGAGAGTGTGCCGGGTGTCACCGTCGATCGCCAATGTGGGTCCAGCCAGCAGTCGGTGCACTTCGCCGCCGCGGGCGTGGTCGCCGGTCACTACGACGTCGTCGTGGCCGGCGGTGTGGAGTCGATGTCGCGGGTGCCGATGGGTTCGTCGCTCGCCGGCGGCGGCAGGCCGTTCCCGCAGAGCTTCCTGGACCGCTACGATGGCGCGGTCCCGAACCAGGGCATCGGCGCCGAGATGATCGCCGAGCAGTGGGGATTCGACCGCGCCACGCTCGACCAGTTCTCCCTCGACTCCCACGAAAAGGCCGCTGCTGCACAAGATTCCGGGGCATTCGACGATGAGATCGTTGCCATCAAGGACCAGGATGGCAACACGGTTCTTAAAGACGAAGGTATCCGCCGCGGCACACCGATGGAGAAGATGGCCCAGCTCAAGCCGGCCTTCAAAGAGGACGGCGTGATCCACGCCGGTAATTCCAGCCAGATCTCCGACGGTTCGGCTGCGCTGCTGTTCATGTCGGCGGAGAAGGCGAAGTCGTTGGGGCTCAAGCCGATCGCCAAGGTGCACACCGCGACGCTGGCCGGCTCCAACCCGGTGATCATGCTGACCGGTCCGATCCCGGCGACCCAGAAAGCGCTGAAGCGCTCCGGGCTGAACCTGGACGAAATCGGTGCTTACGAGGTCAACGAGGCGTTCGCGCCGGTGCCGTTGGCTTGGCTGAAAGACATCGGCGCCGACGAGAAGAAGCTCAATCCCAAGGGCGGGGCGATCGCACTCGGCCATCCACTCGGCGGATCCGGGGCGCGGCTGATGACGACGCTGCTGTACCACATGCGGGACAACGGAATTCGCTACGGACTCCAGACGATGTGCGAGGGCGGCGGACAGGCCAACGCCACCATTCTGGAATTGCTGTGACGGATGCGGCGGCGCTCTCCGAGCGCCGCGGCAACGTCTTGGTCATCACGATCAACCGGCCTGAGGCCCGCAACTGCGTCAACGGCGCAGTGAGTACCGCAGTCGGCGACGCGCTGGAACAGGCGCAAAACGACGCCGAGGTGCGTGCGGTCGTCATTACCGGCGCCGGCGACAAATCGTTTTGCGCCGGAGCCGATCTCAAGGCGATCGCGCGTCGGGAGAACCTCTATCACCCCGACCACGGTGAGTGGGGATTCGCCGGCTACGTGCACCACTTCATCGACAAGCCCACGATCGCCGCGGTCAACGGCACCGCCCTTGGCGGTGGCACCGAGCTGGCGCTGGCCAGCGACTTGGTGGTCGCCGAGGAGCGCGCGCAGTTCGGGCTGCCCGAGGTGAAGGTGGGTCTGATCGCCGGCGCCGGCGGAGTGTTTCGGATCGTCGACCAGCTGCCCCGCAAAGTCGGCCTCGAGATGCTGCTGACCGGTGAGCCGATCACTGCGGCCCAGGCCGCCAAGTGGGGCCTGATCAACCAAGTTGTGCCGGACGGCACCGTGCTGGAGGCCGCGCTGGCGTTGGCTGAGCGGGTCACCGTGAACGCGCCGCTGTCGGTGCAGGCCAGCAAGCGGATCGCTTATGGTGCCGACGACGGTGTCATACCCGGGGAGGAACCGGCCTGGGCCCGAACCACGCGTGAATTCGGCACGCTGCTGAAATCAGAAGACGCCAAAGAAGGGCCGCTGGCGTTCGCCCAGAAGCGCCCACCGGTCTGGAAGGCTCGCTAGCGGACCGCGAACTACTGCGCCAGCGTGTTCACCGCCTGCCGGAAAACGCCGGGCAGGGCTTTGGCAGCCGGGACGATGGCACGCCGGGCCGGACGCACGACGGTGCTCAATATCAGTGCGCGGGTGAGCAGGCGGTAGTCGCGGGTGATCCGCCGCCACGCCTGCTCATACGACGACGGAGTCTCGTCGACGATGGCGCTGATCGCTGCGGCGGCCTGCTTGACCGCCAGGCTGATGCCTTCACCGGTCAGGGCGTCCTCGTAACCGGCTGCGTCGCCTACCAATAACACTCGTCCGGCAACCCGTCGGGAGACCACCTGACGCAGCGGACCACAGCCGCGGGCTCGTCCGGGCTGGGCGCCGCGTAGTCGGCCTGCCAGTCGGGGGAACCACTCCAGCTCCGGTTGGCGATTGCACAGGATCGCGACACCGACCAGATCCGGCTCGACCGGCGTCACGTACGCCTCGCCCCACCGCGACCAGTACACCTCGACGAATTCCGACCATGCCGGCACCGCGTAGTGCCGGCGCACGCCGTACCGTCGCGGCCGACCGGCAACCGCCGTGATCCCGACGGCGCGACGCACCGCTGAATGCAGGCCGTCGGCTGCCACCAACCACTTTGCGCGCACTCCGGCTGCGATCACGCCGGTGGCGTCCTGCTCGACGCTGTCGACCCGGGTCGAAATCCATTCGGTATCTTGCTCTTTGGCGCGGGCCGTTAACGCCGAATGGAGGGTGGTGCGTCGCACGCCGCGGCCGGGACCGTCGCGAAAGCGTGCCTCGGCCCGCCGGTGTTCGCTCACATACGCGATGCCGCGGAACGGCAGACCCGCGGGATCTACGCCAAGTGATTTGAGTTCGGCCAGACCGCCGGGCATCAAACCCTCACCGCAGGCCTTATCTATCGGGTCCGCTCGCGGCTCAGCCACCACCACCGAAAGTCCTTGTCTGCGAGCATGTAACGCCGTAGCGAGACCCGCCGGGCCGCCGCCGACAATCAGCACATCAGCGTCGTACGTCATGTGCGCCGCTCCTCCTCATCGCTGCGCTCTGCATCGTCGCCGGCGCGCGTCACGATGCGTAACCCAGCGCCTGGTTTTCCACCCGGATTCGCACACTCAGCAGCGCTGCGTTGGCGAGTGTGAATGCGGCTGCGGTCAGCCACGCCGAATGCACCAACGGCAGGGCCACGCCCTCGGCGACCACAGCCAGATAGTTCGGATGGTGCAGCCATCGGTAGGGCCCTCGTCGCACCAATGGCGCGTGCGGCACGACGATGACCAAGGTATTCCAGCGACGGCCCAGCGTTGCCACGCACCACCAGCGCAAGACCTGGCTGGTTGCCACCACCGCCAGCATCGGCCAGCCGAGCCAGCCGACGAACGGCCGATGCAGTGCCCACACCTCGAGGACACAGCCGAGCAGCAGGGCGGCGTGGACGGTGACCATCACCGGGTAGTGCTTGCGGCCGAACTCTTTACCGCCGTGTGCGAAAGCCCAGCGCGCGTTGCGCTTGGAGATGACCAGCTCGACCAGTCGCTCGATGCCGATCGCCAGGATCAGCAGGTAGTACACGATCTACCAGCCGAGCAGCACGAGTTCAGAGCAGAAGGCCGGGCCCATGGCGATCATCAGCCCCAGCGATCCCTGCGGCGGCGGATCGGCCATGTTGGCCCGAAGCACGTCGAGCACGGATACCGAGGAGAGGTTGCCGTTGGTGCGCAACGAATTCCGGGTGTGATCCAGGGCATCGGCGGGCAGGTCCAGGACATTTTCGACGGCATCGATCACCCGTGGACCGCCCGGGTGACAAACCCAGGTCGAGATGTCGGAGGTGGTCAGTCCGTTGTCGCTGAGGAACTGGCGGACGTCTTCGCCCAGGTACTTCTCCGCGACGGTGGCGACCTCGACGGACAAAACGATCTTGAACCCCTCGGCGCCGATGTTCCAGCCCATCACGTCCTCGGTGTCGGGGTAGATGCGGCTGCGGGTGGCCAGTACCCGTGGCCCAGCAGCCGGCCGATCGGACCCTTTGGCGATGACGACGCCTGCGGCGTCGCCAAAGAGGCTGGAGGCGACCAGATTGGCCATCGAATGGTCATCTCGCTGGATGGTCAGCGAGCAGAGTTCGACGGCCAGCAGCGCCGCCACCTGATCGGGGTAGGCGCGCAGATAGTCGGAGATCCGGGCGATCCCGGCGGCGCCGGCCACACAACCCAGCCCGAACAGTGGCAGCCGTTTGACGTCAGGGCGAAGGCCGACCCGGGTGGCCAATCGCGCCTCCAGGGTGGGCACCGCAAGCCCGGTCACCGTCGTCGACAAGACGATATCGACCTCGGAAGGTCTGACTTTGGCGGCATCGAACGCCGACAGCAGCGCCTGCTCGCCGAGATCCAGGGCGACCTCGAGAAAGGCGTCGTTGGCCTCGGTGAAGCCGCTCAGTTCGGCGTAGCGCGACAGTGGCAGCGCGTGGTGGCGCGACGCGACTCCGCTGCTGGCGGTGAACCGGGCGAACTCAGCACCGCCGAAGCCGGTCACCGCGGAGGCTATGTCGTCCTGACTGCTGAAGTGCGGCGGAAATTGGATTGCCACTGCCGTGAGAGATGGGGCTGCCGGCGTATTGGCCGTCGGTACGCGCAGCCCAGAGGTCTCGGGGCGCATCATGTCATTATCCATGTAGGGCAGTACGTTACTGGCGCATTGTTAGTTCAGCCAAACAATTGCACATGTGTGTAATGCGACGACGGTCAAGTCGTTGTCTCGCAGCGGAACTCAGCTGTATCCGACGGCACAACAGTCTGCGCAAAAATATCGCGGCGGCCACCAGCCGATTACTCGGCGCACGTTTCCACCCCACCGGCACCGCCATCATCGCTAGGTTGGGGGTTGTGCGGATTCTTGTGACAGGTGCCACTGGCTACATCGGATCGCGCCTGGTTACGGCGCTGCTCGCGGAAGGCCACCATGTATTCGCCGCGACCCGTGACCCGGCGCGCCTGGGCCAGTTCGGCTGGGTCGACGACATCACAGCGGTTGCTCTGGATGCCTCCGATCCCGCCTCGACGCGCGCGGCGCTGGCTGTCGCCGGCCCAATCGACGTCATCTACTACCTGGTGCACGCCATCGGTCAACCCGGCTTCCGCGACGTCGACCAGAGCGCGGCTGCCAATGTTGCGGCCGCCGCCAAGGACGCTGGGGTGCAGCGGATCGTTTACCTGGGCGGCTTCGTACCCGATGACGACAATTTGTCCGAGCACTTGACCAGCAGAGCCGAGGTGGCCGCAGCGCTCACCACCGACGGTGGACCGGAAGTGGTGTGGCTGGGAGCGGCGCTGATCATGGGCGCCGGTTCGACGTCGTTCGAGATGCTGCGCTATGTCGGCGACCGGTTTCCGCTCATGCCGATACCGCCCTGGATGGATAACCCGGTGGACCCGATCTCCATCCGGGACGTGCTGCACTACCTCGTCGCCGCCGCTGACCCGGGGCGAGTACCCGCGGGCGCCTACGACATCGCCGGCCCCGACACCACGTCGTACCGGGAACTGCTGAAAACCTATGCGCGCATTTCCGGCAAATGGCACACCGGTCTGCCGGTGTGGGGTTTGGACACCGCAGTGGCGTCCCGCGTCACGGCGATCGCATTGCCGGTGCCCGACGGGTTGGCTGCCGATCTGGTCGAATCGCTGGATCACCCGATGCGGGCCTCTGGCGCCGGCCTGCGGGATCTGGTGCCCGACCCGCCCGGCGGACTGATCGGTGTCGACGAAGCCATCACCCGAGCGTTGTCCAAGCGCCGACCGCGCCCGGTCAACGCGCTGGCCGACCCGCATCACCTCGCCGACAGCGATCCGGTGTGGGCCGGCGGTGACACGTTGCGCATCCGGCGGCTCGCCAAAGCTGTGACACCGCCGATAGCACGGTCTGGTCTTGGGCTGGTGAACGCGGTCCCCGGCCCGATCGCCGGAGCGCTGCGAACCGGCCTCGACATACTGATCACTCTGACCCCGAAGGGGCATCTTGCATGACCGACCTCAGTACTCGCCCGCACACCAGCGCGTTGCAGGAGATCCGCGGCGCGATCACCAATGTCGCGGTACCGCACCATGAACCGCCGTCGGTGGTGCGCAGGCGGCGCATCGTGGTCGCGATCGTGCTGGTACTCGGTGCGGTGGTGCTGGGACTCTCCATGACCCGGCGTCCCGGCGAAGCGAGTTTCTACTGGCTGACGCTGGCGTTGAGCGCGGTGTGGCTGGTCGGCGCGTTTGCCTCCGGACCGCTCCATCTGGGCGGCATCTGCTGGCGCGGCCGCAACCAGCGCCCGGTGATCACCGGCAGCACCACCGGCTTGGTGCTCGGCGGTGTGTTCGTGCTCGGAGGGGTTATCGCCAAACAGATTCCGGCCGTTTCGGATCTGATCACCAGGGTCTTTCAATTCGCCGAACAGGGCTCGTGGCGGCTGACTTTGGCCATCGCGCTGCTCGGTGCTATCGCCGAGGAATTGTTCTACCGCGGGGCGCTGTACACCGCGTTGAGTCGACATCATCCGGTAGTCATCTCGACGGTCATCTACGTCGTCGCCACGCTGGCCAGCCAAAATCTGATGCTGGGATTCGCGGCGATCATTCTCGGTGCGGTGTGTGCGTTGGAGCGCCGCGCGACCGGCGGGGTACTGGCGCCGATACTGACCCACTTCGTGTGGAGCCTGGTCGTGATACTCGCGCTGCCGCCGTTGTTCGGGTTCTAGCCGTCGGCCAGTGTGACCCGCCCCGACACTCAGCGGTCGGTGAAGTTTGGGGTGCGGCGTTGCTGGAAAGCCGTTGCGCCCTCGATGAAATCGTGGGATTTCAGCAGCCTCGCCTGACCCTGCAGCTCGCGGTGCAGCGCCGGCTCCAACTCGGTGAGCGTGGCTGCGTTGATGGCCTCCTTGGTCTTGGCGAAGGCCACTGCCGGTCCGGACAGCAGCCCGGACACCACCTTGTCGACCTCCGCTTCGAAGTCGGCTGCGGGGTACACCGCGCTGATCAGCCCACTGGCCAGTGCGTCGGCGGCGGGTAGGCGTTCGGCTAGCAACGCCATCCGCATAGCCCGGGTGCGGCCGATCGCGGCGGCGACCAACGCCGACGCGCCGCCGTCGGGCATCAAGCCCACCTTGGTGAACGCGAGCATGAAAAATGCTGCGTCCGAAGCCAATACGAGGTCACAGGCCAAGGCCAGTGATACACCGACACCGGCGCACGGTCCCTGCACAACGGCGACGACCGGTCGCGGCACCGCAGTGATCGCCTGCACTGCGCGGTTGGCTTCCACGATGATGTCCGTCGCCGGGCCTCGGCCGGTGACGTCGTCGGCGCTCATCCCGGCGCCGGAGCTGAAGCCCCGGCCGGCACCGCCCAGCCGCACCAGCTTGACGCGCGGATCGGCAGCTGCGCGCTCCATCGCCTCAGCGATGCCGGCTAACACCGGGGTCGTCAGCGAATTGAGGCTGTCGGGCCGATCGATCGTCACCGACAGCACCCCGTCGGCCAGCGCGACGGACAGGCCCTCAACGGGTGTAAGGACGGTTGAATTCACCATGCGGATTACCTTAAGTGACCGGGCTGCATGGCAGTCGGGCCCGGCTGCGAAGATGCCACTGGGTTCGCCGCGCCGGCGATCGCCACGGTGTCTCGACAAGGAGGTCGGTAGATGGCGGGACCGCTGACAGGGCTGCGGGTGGTCGAACTGGCAGGCATCGGGCCGGGCCCGCATGCTGCAATGATCCTCGGAGACCTCGGCGCCGACGTGGTGCGCATCGAACGGCCGGGCTCGCCCGGCGCGGGGACTCCGCAGTCCACGCTGCGCAACCGACGGCTGGTGACCGCCGACCTCAAATCCGACGAGGGACGCGACCTGGTACTGAAGTTGGCCGCCAAGGCCGACGTGCTGATCGAGGGCTACCGCCCCGGCGTCACCGAGCGGCTCGGCTTGGGCCCGCAGGACTGCGCGAAGGTCAACGACCGGCTGGTGTATGCCCGGATGACCGGCTGGGGCCAAACCGGTTCCCGCAGCCAGCAAGCCGGACATGACATCAACTACATCTCGCTCAACGGCGTCCTGCACGCTATCGGCCGAGCGGGCGAGCGGCCGGTGCCGCCTCTGAATCTGGTCGGCGACTTCGGCGGCGGGTCGATGTTCCTGTTGGTCGGCATCCTGTCTGCGCTCTGGGAGCGGCAGACCTCGGGCAAGGGCCAGGTCGTCGACGCCGCCATGATCGACGGGTCGTCGGTGTTGGTGCAGATGATGTGGGGGATGCGGGCGTCGGGCGTCTGGTCCGACGAGCGCGGCACCAACATGCTCGACGGCGGCGCGCCCTACTACGACACCTACGAGTGCTCCGACGGCCGCTATGTCGCGGTAGGCGCCATCGAGCCGCAGTTCTACGCGGCGCTGCTGGCCGGTCTCGGGCTGGACAGCGCCGACTTGCCAGGGCAAAACGACGTCACGCGCTGGCCGGAGCTGCGGGCCCGGCTCACCGAGGCGTTCGCCGCCAAAGACCGCGATCACTGGGCTGGGGTGTTCGCCGATTCCGATGCCTGTGTGACGCCGGTACTGGCCTTCGGCGAGGTGGAGATCGAGCGGCACGTCACCGAGCGCAACACCTTCTACCAGGCCGACGGCGGGCTGCAGCCGTTGCCGGCGCCGCGGTTCTCGCGAAGTGTTCCGGACGTGCCGCGGCCGCCGGTACAGCCCGGAGGCAACGTCGAAGCCATCCTCGACGACTGGGTATAGTCCCGACCAACCAGTAGGTCGGCGCCCGCGGTCGGCCGGAAAGGAAATTTTCGCGTGGAGATCAAAGACGCCGCAGCACTGGTCACCGGCGGTGCGTCCGGCCTGGGCCTGGCCACCACCAAGCGGCTGCTTGACGCGGGCGCACAGGTAGTCGTGCTCGACCTCAAAGGCGAAGAGGTGGTTCGCGAGCTCGGCGACCGTGCCCGATTCGCCCCGGCCGATGTCACCGACGAAGACGCCGTCACCTCCGCGCTCGATCTGGCAGAGACGCTGGGCCCACTGCGGATCGTGGTCAACTGCGCCGGCACCGGCAACGCCATTCGAGTGCTGGGCAAGGACGGCGTCTTCCCGCTGGCGGCGTTCCGCAAAGTGGTCGACATCAACTTGATCGGGACGTTCAACGTGTTGCGGCTGGGTGCTGAGCGGATCGCCAAGACCGACCTGATCGGCGAAGAACGCGGCGTCATCATCAACACCGCCTCGGTCGCGGCCTTCGACGGCCAGATCGGTCAGGCCGCGTACTCGGCGTCCAAGGGCGGCGTGGTTGGTATGACCCTGCCGATTGCCCGCGACCTGGCCGGCAAAGGTATCCGGGTGATGACGATTGCCCCCGGTCTGTTCGACACCCCGCTGCTGGCCGGTCTGCCCGAGCCGGCCAAGGAGTCGCTGGGCCAGCAGGTGCCGCACCCGAGCCGGCTGGGCAAGCCCGACGAGTACGGCGCGCTGGCCGTGCATATTGTCGAAAACCCGATGCTCAACGGCGAGGTCATCCGTCTGGACGGCGCGATCCGGATGGCGCCCAGGTAGGAGAACAGAAAAGCCGATGCTGACGACGAAGTTCACCGAGACGTTCGGGGTCGAGCACCCGATTGTGCAGGGCGGCATGCAGTGGGTGGGTCGTGCCGAGTTGGTGGCCGCGGTCGCCAACTCGGGCGCGCTGGGTTTTTTGACCGCGCTGACCCAGCCGACCCCGGCCGATCTGGCCCATGAAATCGCCAAGACGCGGGACCTCACCGACAAGCCGTTCGGGGTCAACCTGACAATCCTGCCGACGATCAACCCGCCGCCCTACGATGAATACCGCCAAGTCATCGTCGACGCCGGCATCAAGATCGTCGAAACTGCCGGCTCGAACCCGGCGCCGCATCTGCCGATGTTCCACGACAACGGGATCAAGGTGCTGCACAAGTGCACGTCGGTGCGCCACGCGGTCAAGGCGCAGAGCCTGGGGGTCGACGGCATCAGCATCGACGGGTTCGAGTGCGCCGGCCATCCCGGCGAGGACGACATCCCGGGCCTGGTGCTGATCCCGGCGGCCGCAGCCAAAATCGACATCCCGATGATCGCCTCCGGCGGGTTCGCCGACGCCCGCGGGCTGGTCGCCGCGCTGGCGTTGGGCGCCGACGGTATCAACATGGGTTCGCGATTCATGTGCACGGCCGAGTCGTGCATCCACCAGAACGTCAAGGAAGCCATCGTCGCCGGCGACGAGCGGGGCACCGAGTTGATCTTCCGTCCGCTGCGCAACACCGCGCGGGTGGCGTCCAACACCGTCTCACGTGAGGTCGTCGAAATCCTGGACAGCGGCGGCCAATTCCCCGATGTGCAGGAATTAGTGGCCGGAGCGCGCGGCCGCACGGTGTTCGACGACGGCGACGTGGAGGCCGGCATCTGGTCGGTGGGCACCGCGATGGGACTGATCAACGACATTCCCTCAGTCGAAGAGTTGGTGTCGCGGATCGTCGCGGAGGCCGAAGAACTGATCACCGACCGGCTGGGTGACATGGTCAGCAGCGGCGAAGACGAGAAGATTTCCGCCTGACAACGATGCAGCCGCGTGGCGGCTGCGGAGAAGGAAGGCAATCGGGGCGGGGCCCAGCGGGGGGCTTCAGAACAAAAGCAGGACCAACATCGAGGGCACAATCACCTCATCAGCGCAGCGGCCGCAGGGGCCACGCCTTTCGCGACAGTCAGCTCGCGGTAGGTAGCGGGTGCCAGTCGTCGACCTGCTCCGCGGTCACGCCCTCTACCAGCATGTCGCCGTGGTAGAGAGCCTCGAAGTCGGCCTTGATGACGTCGGCACTCGAGTCGTCGATCCACATGTCTATGAGCGTATGGGTCACCATTAAGGAATCGTTGAGTCACGATTCGGAAAATGATGGCAATTCTTACCGCCGGGTAGGGTCGCTCCGCCACGGCGCCCTGGCCGCTCGGCCCGCACAGAAGCATGGGACTAAAGGTCCGGGTTGTCGGAAACTGACTATTTGTCAGATGTCTAAAGTCATACGCTCGGGAACGCATGTTTTGACGGTCGGCGTTGCGGTGAACCATCCCGGATACCCACAACGTCCTAACTGCTAGGACTTCGAGGCCATTGCCTCGAATTGCGCGTAACTTATCGCTGATAAGTTATCGTTGGTATGGCGGCGGAAGGACGCGCATGCTGCAGCGAATCGCTGGACTGGCGCTGGTCGCGCCCGGGAAGATCATCGCGGCGGCCGTCGCGGTGCTGGTGGCGGCCGTCGTCTTCGGCATACCTGTGGCCAAAAGCCTGTCCGCGGGCGGATTCCAGGATCCGACGTCGGAGTCGGCGCGGGCCATCCAGTTGTTGACCGACAAATTCGGCGAGAGCGATCAGAAGATGCTGGTCGTGGTCACGGCGCCGGCCGGCGTCGCTAGCCAGCAGGCCCGCGAAGTCGGCACCGGCATCGTCGCGCACCTGCAGCAGTCTCCGATGGTCTTCAACGTCTCCTCGGCGTGGACCTCGCCGCAGGCCAGCGAGTTGGTGAGTACGGACGGCAAGTCCGGGTTGATCGTGGCCAACCTCAAGGGCGGCGAGAACAACGCGCAGAAGTACGCCCGGACGCTGTCGGACGAGGTGGGCCACGACCGCGACGGGGTCACGGTCAAGGCCGGCGGAGTGGCGATGGTCTATGCCCAGATCACTGATCAGAATGAGCGTGATCTGCTGCTGATGGAGTCGATCGCGATTCCGCTGAGTTTCGTGGTGCTGGTATGGGTTTTCGGCGGTCTGCTGGCGGCGGCGTTGCCGATGATGCTGGGTGGGCTGGCCATCGTGGGCACGATGTCGGTATTGCGGTTCGTCAGCTTCAGTACCGAGGTGTCGATCTTCGCGCTCAATCTGAGCACTGCGTTGGGGCTGGCGTTGGCCATCGATTACACGCTGCTGATTATCAGCCGCTACCGCGACGAGCTGGCTGACGGCACACCGCGCGACGAGGCGCTGATCCGGACCATGGCCACTGCAGGGCGCACCGTGCTGTTCTCAGCGACCACGGTTGCGTTGTCGATGGCAGTCATGGTGCTGTTCCCGATGTATTTCTTGAAGTCGTTCGCCTACGCCGGCGTGGCCACCGTGGCGTTCGTGGCGATCGCAGCCGTCGTCGTGACCCCGGCGGCGATCGTGCTGCTGGGGTCGCGGCTGGACTCGCTGGACGTGCGGCGGCTTGCGCGTCGGGTGCTGCGGCGTTCGGATCCGCTGCGTAAGCCGGTGGAGCAGCTGTTCTGGTATCGCTCAACGAAGTTCGTGACGCGCCGGGCCGTGCCGGTCGGATTGGCGGTCGTCGCCTTGCTGCTGCTGCTCGGGGCTCCGTTCCTCTCAGTGCGGTGGGGGTTCCCCGATGATCGGGTGCTACCGCCGTCAGCATCGCCGCATCAGGTCGGTGACCAGCTGCGTAACGACTTCACCGATGATTCGACGACGGCGGTGTCCGTCGTCGTCCCCGACGTCCGCGGCCTGAGCCCGGGAGACCTCGAGCGCTACGCCGCCGACTTGTCGCGGGTGCCCGACGTGTCGGCGGTCACCGCCCCGAGCGGCACCTTCGTGGCGGGTAATCGGGTGGGTCCACCGGCCGCGGCCACCGGTTGGTCCGACGGCAGCGCGTTTCTGACCGTCGCCAGTACCGCGCCGCTGTTCTCCCAAGCCTCCGGCACCCAACTCGACCGGTTAAATGACGTGTCCGGCCCGGCCGGCCGCGACGTGGAAATGGCGGGGTTGGCGCAAATCAACCGCGACAGTGTGCACGCGATCGTGACGCGGCTGCCGCTCGTGCTGGGGTTGATCGCCGTCATCACGTTCGTGCTGCTGTTCCTGCTCACCGGCAGTGTGGTGTTGCCGCTCAAAGCGCTGGTGCTCAACGTGTTGTCGCTGACGGCGGCGTTCGGCGCGCTGGTGTGGATCTTCCAGGATGGCCATCTCGGCGCGCTGGGCACCACTCCGAGCGGAACGTTGGAGGCCAACATGCCGGTGCTGCTGTTCTGCATCGCGTTCGGGTTGTCGATGGATTACGAAGTGTTCCTGGTGTCGCGGATCCGGGAGTACTGGCTGGCGTCCGGAGCCGCCCGGCCTGCGCGACCGACCGCGGCCCAGGCGCGTGCCGCCAACGACGACAGTGTGGCGCTCGGCCTGGCGCGGACCGGCAGGGTCATCACCGCGGCGGCGCTGATCATGTCGATCACGTTCGCCGCACTGATCCCCGCGCACGTGTCGTTCATGCGGATGTTGGGCATCGGCTTGACCCTCGCCGTGCTGGTGGATGCCACCCTGGTGCGCATGGTGCTGGTGCCCGCGTTCATGCACGTGCTGGGTCGGTGGAACTGGTGGGCGCCCACACCGTTGACGTGGCTGCACGCGCGGTTCGGCATCAGCGAGGGCAGCGCCGCGACGCCGGCCGCACGCGCACCCGTGGCACTGCCTACCCGGGGCGAGCACGACCACCACGCGGAACAGGCCGCCGCGTCGATCACGGACGGTCGATAGGGTGCCAGCGGAGAATTGTCGTCGTCGGCGGGCACCCCGCGGGTCGGGCGATCTGCTTCGCGACGAGATCTTGGACGCCGCCACTGAGCTGCTACTGGAAGTCGGCCAGGCCAAGGCGGTTTCGATCCGGTCGGTGGCCCAACGCGTCGGTGTGACGCCGCCGTCGATCTACCTGCATTTCGAGGACAAAGAAACGCTGCTGGACGCGGTATCCGCACGCTATTTAGAGAAGCTTGACCAGGAAATGCAGCGGGTAGCCGTGGGTCTGTCATCGACCGCGGAGGTGCTACGGGCTCAGGGCGTGGCCTACGTGCGGTTCGCGACGCAGTCTCCCGAGCTGTACCGGATCGCCACCATGGGGGAATGGCGCTCGGGAAGCGATGTCGACGCCGCGTTGGCCAGCTCGGCGTTCAAGCACTTGTGTGACACCGTGCAGACACTCATGGACGAGGGCATCTACCCGCTTGGTGACCCGACCGGGGTCGCCCTGCACCTTTGGAGCGCTGCGCACGGCGTAGCGTCGATGCTGATCGCCAAGCCGCACCTGCCGTTTGGTGATGTAGAAGAATTCGCTGACCAGGTGCTGTGCGCGGTGTCGTTTGGACATATCGTGGCGGGACTAGCCGGGGCGGATGCCACGCCCGAGCAGACGATGGAATGGTTGCTATTGCACCAATCGTCGAAAGGCTCGCGCGTATGACACCGGCATCCACTGTCGACAACCCGTTCTTCGCCCGGATCTGGCCCACTATCGCAGCACACGAAACCGAGCAGATCCGCGCGCTGCGCCGGGAGAATTTGTCCGGGCTATCCGGCCGGGTCCTGGAAGTCGGCGCCGGTGTCGGCACCAACTTTGCCTTCTACCCCAACTCCGTCGACCAGGTGGTGGCGGTGGAGCCGGAGCGGCGGCTGTCGGAGCGGGCCCGCGCGGCCGCAGCAGATGCCCCCGTTCCGGTCCGGGTAACGGACGACGCTGTCGAAGACTTCGCCAGCGATGAGCCGTTTGACGCTGTGGTGTGCTCGCTCGTGCTGTGCTCGGTGGGCGACCCCGATAACGTGCTCCGCCAACTGCATTCGCGGCTTCGGCCGGGCGGAGAGCTGCGGTATCTCGAGCATGTGGCCAGCGGCGGATTCCGGGGCCGGCTGCAGCGCCTGGCGGACGCGACGATCTGGCCGAGGCTGTTGGGTAACTGCCACACCCACCGGGACACCGAGCGAACAATCGTCGGCGCCGGTTTCGAAGTCGAGGACGCTCGACGGGAGTCGACGATGCCGGTGTGGGTGCCGTTACCGGTCTCGGAGTTCGCATTGGGCCGCGCGCGTCGCGCGCTTTGATTCTTGCGCCGACACTGCGGTGAGCGCGCCTAGTTGAGCAGGGCGGGCAGTTGTTGCAGCAGTGACGGGAGAGCCTTGCTGGCGCTTTCCCGGACGGTGAGCGTGGCACTGGCCGACAGCGGCGTCGGCTCGGGGTTTACCTCGATGACCGCCGCGCCGCGGGCCAACGCCACATCGGGCAGGCCGGCGGCCGGGTAGACGATGCCGGAGGTGCCGACGACGACCAGCACATCTGCCGCCGCGGTGGCCTCGACCGCGCTTTGCCACGTCTTCTCCGGTAGCGGTTCCCCGAACCAGACGATGTCGGGCCGGATCAATCCGCCGCAGGCGCAGATCGGCGGCTCGACTTCCAGCGCCGGTTCGGTCATCTCGGGCAGTTCACCGACGAAGCGTTCCTCACAAGCGGCGCAACGGAATTCGAATAGGCTGCCATGTAAGTGGTGCACCGGGGCACTGCCGGCACGCTCATGCAGATCGTCGACGTTCTGGGTGACGACGGTGACCTCGGCGTGGTGCTGCCAGGCCGCGACTGCGCGATGGCCGTCGTTGGGCTCGACGCGGCTCACCAGGTAGTGCCGCCATAAATACCAACCCCATACCCGTTCGGGGTTTTGCAGCCACCCTTGCGTGCTGGACAACTCATAGGGGTCGAACTTTGCCCACAACCCGTTCTTGTCGTCGCGAAACGTCGGCACGCCGCTCTCGGCGGAGATACCCGCGCCACTGAGCACCGTTACACGCACCCTACTAATGTAGCTGGACTGCGCGATACTGGGCATGTGCAACTGGGGGAGTGGCTTTGTATCGAGGACCAAGCGGGTCGCCCGCTGTTCGACCAACTCAGGACGCAGATCATCGACGCGATTCGCGCCGGCACGCTCGCGCCCGGCGCCCGGCTGCCCACTGTCCGGGAACTGGCGGGTGAACTCGGCATGGCAGTCAATACCGTTGCCCGCGCATATCGGGAGTTAGAGGCAGCCGGTGTCGTCGAAACGCGGGGTCGCTTCGGCACATTCGTCGCCAGGGCCGACCCGTCGGATCGCGCGATGGCGGACGCGGCCCTGGCATACGCCGACGCGGCGCGCGCGTTGGGAATCGGCAAGGCGGAGGCGTTGCGCTACCTCGACGACGCCTTCGGTGACTAGCCGAATTCCAGCAGCGTCAACGTCGGACGCAGCGAGTCCAGCGCACGGAACCGGTTAACGGCCGACAGCAGGGAGTTGAGCACCAGGCCGCGGCCCGGCGGCAGCCGTACATCGCTCACGGCGCGGACACCCGGCACGGTGTGCACCAGATCCGCAGCTTCGGTCACCGACATGGTGAACGGCATCGGCGGGAATTTATAGCGCCGTGAGATCCGATGCCCGCCCCGGGTATACCGGGCCAGCGAGGCCGGCGGCAGGTCAAAGAGCATCTGCCCACCGGGAAACCGCTTGGCGCACTCGGCGATCAGCCCGAGCGCCTCCTCAGGTTGCAGATACATCAACAGGCCCTCGGCGGTGACGAACACTCCGTGCGAGGGCTCGACGCGTTCGGTCCAGCTGTAATCCAGCGCGGACTGCGCGCATGCCGACACCCGCGGTGATCCCGGCAGCAATCGTTGGCGTAGATCGACGACGGGCGGGAGATCAACTGTCAGCCAACGGAATTGACCGTTAGGCAGAGAGGCGTCGAGACGCCAGAAACTGGTCTGCAAACCCTCGGCCAACGCCACCACCGTCGCCGACGGGTGGCGAGCCAGGTAGTGGCGGGTCTGGTTGTCGAACGCCAGCGCCCGCAGCGCCATGTCCTGGCGAGTCGCGCCGAACTTTGCGAAATCGAAATCGATCGAGTCAACGAGATTGATCGCCAACGGGTCGTCGATGACCGCGTCAGGGCGGCTGGCCTCCCGGGCGCGGGCCCGCAACGTTAGCAGGGCCGTTTCGGAAACCCCGGTGAGGGTGGCCGTTTGTCGGTCGGGACTCATCGGGGAAACCCTACCGGCCGCTGCTCAGCGCAGTACTTTGCCCAGGGTGCGGAGGTTGCGGGTGGTGGTCGATGGTTTGTAGCGCTTCTTGCCCATCGTCTTGCCGATAGTGCTGCCCAGAGTCTCGCCCTTGGGCACCTGCCAATAGACGACGCCGTCGCCGCGAGCGACTTTGTCGTCGGGCCCGGGTTCCAGCGCGCTGAGTTCGTCGAGCACCGCGGCGTCGGTGACGAAGGTGACGTAGGAGTGGTATCCCTCCAATTCGGGCTCGAACGGATAAGCCTCGACGATGTGGCGCACGGTGTCGACATCGTAGAGCAGCACCCAGGCGTCGTAGCCGAATCTCTTTCGCAGCACGCGCTCGGCCGTCGCCCGAACGGTGTCGGCGTCGGCGGTTGAGTCCAACAGCACGTTGCCGCTGGCCAGGATGGTGCGCACATTGTGCAATCCGGCGTCGGTCAGCGCAGTGGCCACCTCGGCCATCTTCAGGTTGACGCCACCGACGTTCACGCCGCGAAGGAATGCCGCATATCTGGTCATCCGGCCGCCTCGAAAAGCCCGCGATCCCAAGGATGAACGGCCACCATGTCGTGATGGTAACCGAGTAAGCTTCCCGCATGGGACGCCAAGTGTTCGACGACAAGTTGCTGGCGGTGATCGCCGACAACTCCCTCGGCGTGCTGGCCACCATCAAGCGCGACGGGCGTCCGCAGCTGTCCAACGTGCAGTACTACTTCGACGCCCGCCGCAACGCCATTCAGGTGTCGATCACCGAGCCACGGGCAAAAACGCGCAACCTGCGGCGTGACCCGCGGGCTTCGCTTCTCGTCAGCTCCGACGACGGCTGGTCGTATGCGGTGGCCGAGGGCCCCGCGGATTTGACCCCGCCGGCCGGCGCCCCCGACGACGACACCGTGGCGGCGTTGATCGCCTTGTACCGCAACATCGCCGGCGAACACCCGGACTGGGAAGAGTATCGCCAGGCGATGGTCACCGACCGGCGTGTGGTGCTGACGATGCCGATCGCCCACGTGTACGGCATGCCGCCCGGAAGGCGGTAGCCGCGCAGGCTTGGCGCGCATGCTTATCGGGCGGTACCCGCCCGCATCGTCACCGCGCTAGGCTGCCGTCATGGCAGCATCCAACTCCGAACCGGATTCCACCTCGGAGGACGAAACCAAGCGCAAGTTCCGCGAAGCCCTGGACCGCAAGAAGGCTAAGTCATCCGGCGGGTCGGCGCACAAGGACAACGGCGCCAAACAGTCGCGAACACACGGTCCGGTGGAGAACCGCCGTGAATTCCGCCGCAAGAGCGGATAATTACTGCACTACAAGGCTTTTCGCTGCTGCGCGGTCGCTATTTGCCGGCACTGTCGATGCCCGCGACGCGGTGCTGGCGGCCGGCTTTAAACTGTGCAAGTGCCCAACCTGCAGCTTGCCCAAGACCCGGCCGCCGACGCGTTGCTGGCGGCCAACCCGTTCGCTCTGCTCGTCGGCATGCTGCTCGACCAACAGGTGCCGATGGAAACCGCGTTCGCGGGCCCCAAGAAGATCGCCGACCGGATCGGTGGACTCGACGCCTCCGAGATCGCCGATTACGACCCGGACAAGTTCGCTGCCCTGTGCTCGGAAAGACCTGCAATCCACCGCTTTCCAGGATCGATGGCCAAGCGGATCCAGGCCCTGGCGCAGATCGTCGTGGATCGCTACCAGGGTGACGCCACCGCGCTGTGGACGGCCGGCGACCCGGACGGGGCGGAGTTGCTGCGCCGGCTCAAGGGCCTACCAGGTTTCGGCGAGCAGAAGGCACGAATCTTTCTGGCGCTGCTCGGCAAGCAATACGGCGTCACCCCGTCCGGCTGGCGGGCGGCCGCCGGCGAGTACGGCAAGGCAGGTACGCACATGTCGGTTGCCGACATCGTCGACGCCCGGTCACTCGACCAGGTGCGGTCCTACAAGAAGCGGATGAAGGGAAAGGCGGCAACGTGAAGACACATCTGACGTGTCCGTGCGGAGAGGCCATCGTCGGCAAGGACGAAGACGAATTGGTCGAACTGACCCAGGCGCACCTTGCCAGCGTTCATCCCGGCCTCGAGTATGACCGCGATGCGATCCTGTTCATGGCCTACTGACGGCTGAGCCGCGTTACGGCACCACCGTCGAACCGATGGTGGGCATGAACTGGCACTGCTTGTCCTTGGTGGTGACCTGTCCGAAGATCGTCGACATGATGCTGCCCGACCCGGTGTCGGCGATCGCGGTCAACGTCGTGGGCCCCTCGGGGTTGATGTCTGCTTGCGGCTTGAGCGTGGCGCTGCCCGACTTGCCGGTGGTCAGGTTGACCCAGGTGACGTTCAACGGCAGCTTCTGCACCTCGCCGGGTCCAGGTGTGCCAACCGCGGTGAATACGTAGGCGGTCTGGCCGGGTCTGGGGCCCGGTGTCGGGATCTTGGCCGGCCCCGCGACCGATAAGGCGGTCGCAATGGCGTTGCCTCCGTCGGCCAGGCAGTTGGTGCCGATCGACGGATACATGAAGTCCTGCGTGGGCGGAGCGTCGGGGTTGTAGGCCGGGGCGGCGGCTGGTGCCGCTGTGTCGGCAGGCGCCGGCGCCCCTGCCGATGGCGCTGGTGCACCGGCGGACGGTGCCGGAGCGGGCACCGGCGCGGCGACGGGCGCGATAGCCGGGGCCGGTGCCGTCGCGGCAACGGGGCCCGGGCCAGCGGCGTGGGCAGGGTCGATACCGGTGGGCAGATGTGCTTGGAAACCCGGTTCCACACCGACCGCCGGAATGTGGGCCGCTGGATCCTGCACGAACTGATTCACCGACGATGCAACGTTTTTCGATTCGGCCGGCACCGTGGGATTGCGCGAAAACGCCGACGCGGCAGCCATCAGCAGCTGCGACGCCTGCTGCGGGTCGCTGGCAGCCTGCTGGATGATCGGGCTCAACTGGTCGAGCGCCGGCAGGCCGGGCAACTGCTGAGACGGCGCCGGTGGCGCCGGCGCCGGGTCCGCAGCGGCGTTCGGGCAGAGCCCGAATGCCGTGGTTGAGGCGATGGCCGCGGCGGCCAAACCAATGGTCAGATTCGAAGTGCGTACCACGGTGTTCTCCCGATCCTCGGTTGTGGGTTAGCCGGCCAA